>REDI01000060.1 GCA_007693595.1 Deltaproteobacteria bacterium
AGGGCGAGCCGCTCGACGATGAGCTGATCTGCAACGGCGAGGATGGTCGGGCAGCGTTCGTCGACATCGTCGACATCGACCTGGGTAATCTGACTTGCCCCTACGGAGGCCTCCGCTTCATCTACGGCTACGCCGATGACGATCCCGACGACCTCGAGACCGTCGATCTCTGCTATGACTGCGATCCTCTCGTCTCGGGCGCGACGCTGACCTTTCCCAAGGCCTTGGCGCCCTTCGCCGTGCAACCGCAGGGGCTGGACCAGCTCTTCAGCGCCATTCGCTACGTCGAGGTCGGAGACGATTGGAGTCAGCGGGGCTTGAACATTATGTTCGGTCAGCTCGTGGAGTGGCGCTGGGAGATGAGCATCGACAACATGTTCGGTGGAGAGGGTGAGCTATTCTTCAAGCCGGAGCTGTTGGGGCGTTGGCTCGATGAGGAAGAAGACGAAGTGCTCTACCTCACGTGCGACGAGCCGCTGCACGGCTGCCTCAACATCAGGGTTGAGGATCGGGCCTTCCAGTGGAGCATGAGCTTCCGCGACTTTGGCCCGATGCGGACTTGGCGGTCGTCGATCGACCTCGAGACCGAGTCGGACATCACGGTCGATCTCTTGCGCATTGATGGAGTGGACGGCTGGTTCTACGCCGGGACCACCTCGGGTGTCGAGGGCCTTCAGCTGCTCGGAGGCTCGCTGCCTGGAGCCGACGGCCCCGTCGACGTGATCACGACCCTCGGTGAGGGCCAGCTCTGGTTCGACCGAGACATGTGCCGGGACTGAGCCCGCGTTGTTTGATGGAGAGGGCTTGGCGCAGATCCATCGTGAATCCTATTCATTCCTACGGTTGACGTCCAACGACATTCTAGCTACGGTTCGCCAGCCCACACTTGGAACGGGAGTCTTCATGTCTAGCTTTCACACCTCCTCCGCCGCCGTCGTGGCGCTCCTCGCGCTCTCGGCTTGCATCGAGACCCCGGTGCCCTGTACGGTGACCGGCAACGCCGACGGCTCCGTCACGATCTCTTGCCCCGACGGCACCGCCGAGACCCTGTTCAACGGCCGAGACGGGATCGACGGCGAAGACGGAGACGACGGTGAAGCCGGCAGCGATGGCCAGTCTGCCTTCGTCTCGATCGTTGAGCTCGACGAAGGCGACGAGAACTGCGCCAACGGTGGCATCGCCATCACCTACGGTCTCGAAGGCGACGATAGCGACGATCTCACCACCGTCTACGTCTGCAACGGCGACGAAGGTCGGGGCGCAGTGATCGACGTCGCGATCCTCGAAGAAGGCCACGAAGAGTGTGCGAACGGCGGCGTAGCCGTCACCTACGGCTACGACGACGAAGACCCCTCCGAGCACGAGACGGTCTATGTGTGCAACGGGATCGACGGGATCGATGGTCTCGACATGATCTTCACGGTCACCGACGCCGACGAAGGCGACTGCCCCGGTGGTGGGATCACCCTGTCCTTTGGCTACGACGAAGACGACCTCGACAGCGTCACCGTCTGCGATGGGGAGTCCGGCCTCAGCGCGACCTTCGAGACCGAGCCCGTCGACGCCGACGACGATCGCTGCCCGGCGGGCAACGGCGGCGTCGAGGTCTTCGTGGGCCTCGAGGGCGACGAGCGCGTCGACATGGATAGCTTCGTGCTCTGCAACGCGGCGGACGGTGTCGATGGCGAGTCGGTGTTCCTCGAGGTCATCGAGCTCGAAGAAGGGGATTCCGACTGCCCGGCGGGGGGGGTCGAGATCCGCTACGGTCTCGACGAAGACTCCGCCACGAGCATGTTCGTCTGCAACGGCGAAGACTCCACCACCGACCTACTCATCGAGACCCACGACGAGTGGCCCGGCGAAAACTGCCCGGTCGGTGGTTACGAGATCGCGATCGGCTTCGACACGAGCGACGACGGCCTCATCGACGAGGTGGTCGACCGGGCCTTCCTCTGCTTTGATGGGCCTGTCGACGTCGAGCCTGAGCTCGAGCCCCTGGTCGGCTCCTCGGTCGTGTACTGGGCCGGGCCCACCTACCTCCAAGACCAGGTGCGGAGCGGCCTTCGCCAGCTCGCGTCAGAGCGTATCATCTACCTGTACGAGGCCGAGACCGCCGTCGACGCCCTGGATCAGCTCAGCCGTGATCCCGACGCGCTCGTCTTCTTCAACCAAGATGGCCGCATGGGCCACGAGGTCCAGCCCCTCGAAGCCGAGCTGATCGAGCGTCTCCGCAACTGGGTCGAGTCGAACGGGGCGCTCTTCTTCTCGGATGAGGCGCGAACGGGCGAGCTCTACCCGGTGCTCAACACCTTCGTGAACGAAGATGCCGAGTTCTTCAACAACTATCCGCGCATGTTCTGGAATGACGGGTTCCCGATTGAGAACCGCTCCATGTGGACTCCGATGCGCGAGGACTACTTTGGGGCCTACACCCTCTTCGGTTGGGGTTTGAACGCCGATACGCGCGTAGGGGGAAGCAGCCTTTGCACCCCGAGCATCGAGTTCATGCCGGTCTCAGGCACCCGTGAGCCGTTGGAGGGCGAGCCCGAACGGGAGCCTTCCGTCGACGTCTCTTGCCTGGTCTATTCCTCTAGTGGCCGAACCCTCAACGCGGGCTTCGTGAGCGACATCACCGCCCACTACCCCGAAGACGCACGCTTCCTCTCGGCGATCTACCTCTACCTGATCATCGTGGGGATCGACGATGAGCTTGAGCCTCCGCCGCTCGATCCGGAGTTCTGACTCAACCCTCGATGCGGGGGTTCCGGCCTTGTGGGTCGAGCCCCTTGTGTCACCCTTGGACCCCCGAGGGCCCGTGTGCCTTAGTCCACGCCTCACTATTGATAAGGAAGTAATATGCTGACTCTTCTAGCGCTCCTGGCGGGCCAGCCGGCCGTCGCGCAAGATCGGATGCCCGGTGGCGTCGAAGCGCATGGCTTCAAGCTCGCGCCGGGCGACGGTGAGATCACCGACTACCTCGCCACGTGGAACGCGCGTACTCTACCGAAGGGTCAGTTCGCTGCGCTGGGGCTGATCGAGTACAGCCACGCCCCCTTCTTGACCGAGGACCGCGTGCTTGACCCAGGCTACGCGAACTTTCACCTCGGCGCGGCCTACGGCATCATCGATCGGGTGGGGGTCGCGGTGCACTTGCCGACCCACTGGGTCGACACCAACGACTCCGCGGCGTTGGTCCTTGGCGACCTCCGCTTCGCGGTCCCGGTGTCCATCCTGGGTGAGGGCGCCGAGGGCTTCGCGCTCTCGGCCGTGCCGTTCGCGACGATGCCGACGGGTCCGACCCACCGTTTCCTCGGGAACAAGACCGTGACGGGCGGCGCGATGGTGGCGGCGGGCTACGGGCTCGAGAAGTTCCGCTTCGATGGCAACCTCGGCGTTCAGACGGCGCCCACCATCGACGATCCCGATCTGCGGGGGGGGGGGCGCATGCTCGCAGCGGTGGGCGGTGCCTACTCCTTCTCCGAGACCTTCGCCTTGCGACTCGAGTATATGCAGACGGTTGGGCTCGCTGCGGGTACGGGGCCCGAGAATCCCGGAGAGCTGCTGGTCTCGGGCCGGGGTCGCTATGACAACGGCCTCGGGTGGACGGCTGGGGCCGCCGCAGGGGTCGTGCCCGGCATGAGCCGCGCCCAGTTCCGCCTCTTCGCAGGCCTGGGATGGAACATGCGCCCGCCCGAGCCGCCTCCGGTCATCGAGCCGCCCGCGCCGCCGCCGCCGCCTGCCGAGCTCCAGCTAGGGTTGGGTGCCGTGGATTCCTTCGGCAACCCCGTCTCTGGCGTCCCCGTTTTCCTCGAGGACCGACAGGTCGGCTCCACCGACGCCACAGGCAAGATCGTGCTCGACGACATCCCGGGCGGAACCACGGGTGAGCTCGAGCTTCGTCCCGAGCGCGCCACGGGGCTCGGGCCGATGTCGGTGCCCTTCACCATGCCGGACGATGGCACCCTTGATCTTCAGGCCGAGCTCGAGTGGCTGCCTGGTGCCGTCAAGGTCCGTGCCCGCGACGAAGAGGGCAACCCGGTGAGCACGGCTAAGGTCAGTTTCCTGGGCCCCGAAGAAGAGATCGAGAACCTGCCTATCGGCGCCGATGGCGAGAAGCTCTTTGTCGTCGACCCCGGCATCTGGACGCTGCTGGTCATGGCGCCGACCTTCGGATCCGAGCGCTTCGACCTCGATATCTCTCCCGACGAGAAGGTCCTTGTCGTCATCGAGGTCGTGCTCGAGCCCGCCGAGGTCGAGATCACCCAGGAAGAGGTCAAGATCCTCAAGAAGATCTTCTTCGACTTCGACAGCGACAAGATCAAGGACGAGTCCATGGAGCTGGTCTCGGAGGTGGCGGCGACCATGCTCGAGCACAAGGAGCTGCTCAAGGTCGAGGTCCAAGGCCATACCGACAACCGAGGCAAGGCCGCCTACAATAAGGACCTCTCGCAGCGCCGGGTCAACGCGGTCGTCGAGGCTCTGGTCCGCATGGGCGTCGCGCGCGATCGCCTAGTTCCCAAGGGGTACGGTCCCGATAAGCCTATCGACACGAACGAGACCGACGCGGGCCGGGCGAAGAACCGCCGCGTGCAGTTCATCATCCTGGAGCGGGCCGAGCCGTAGCGGTCGTCGTTCAGGGGGTGTGCCGCCGCTCGTCCGGGGTGGCGGGACGCAGGGCGCCCGGGCTCTAGGGCTCGGCGCGCCGCGTCTGCACGAGTCGAGTCGGGCAGGGGAGGGGTCCGAAGGTCATGAGCATGGCCCAGTCGACGGCCCTTCGAATGTTGTCTCGTCCGTCCGCACCTTCGGCGCGCACGTCGATCTCGTCTCGGCGGAAGGGCGGGTCGTTGGGGCGGGACAGCACGAGCTCGTCATCGACCCAGATGCTGATGTGCCCGTCGGGAGCGGATTCCATATGGGCGATGAGCTCGGTCCTGGCGCTCGCGGTCAAGCGCAGCAGAACCAGAGGATTCCCGAGCTCCTTGAGCGAGAACTCCGCGCTCTGCAGGGCGCGATGATCGAGCAGGATCGGGTCTTCGCGCGCAGGGCCCGTGCGTAGGGTGAAGCCCCCTGGCCGGGCGAGGGTCGGAGGGATGTGCTCTGCGATCTCGGTCCCTGGGAGGGTGGCGGTGAGGCTCAAGCGGCTCGACCGCTCGGTCCACTCAGGATCGCCCAGGCCCATGTGGTCGACACGCGCCGACAGCAGGGGTTGGGCCTCGGGACAGGTCTCGAAGGTGATGGTGACCCGCTCGCCGTCGGCGCTCGCCCCGAGCATGCCCGCGCCGAAGAGCACGCCGTACGCTGCGGCGATGAGTAAGGCGAAGGCCAGCGGTGCGCTGAAGAAGAAGCAGCCCCAGCCAGGGCGAGGGATCGGGTTGTCGGCGGTAGGTTGCGTCATGGGGGGTGGGTAACCGGGAGCTCGAGGGCTGACCTGTGCGCCGGATCGCTGCCCTGTAAGGAGGGCACCTCGCCGAGCTGCGCCGGCTGGACTAGGAAAGGTCATGGATCCTACCTTCGACAACCGCTACCTCCGAGCCTTACCCGGAGCCGAATCGCCCGGTCCGGGCAGTCAGCAGCTCCAAGGAGTAGCCTGGGCTCGCGTCGCACCCACTCCGGTGGCGGCGCCTCGTTTGCTCGCCTTCTCGCCCGAGGTCGCCGATCAGCTGGGCTTGACCGTCGCCGAGATCACCTCGGCGCCGTGGATCGAGGCCCTCGCAGGCAACCGCTTGCTCCCAGGCATGGAGCCTTGGGCCGATGGCTACGGGGGCCATCAGTTTGGTCACTGGGCGGGTCAGCTCGGGGACGGTCGCGCGCTCTCGCTCGGTCAACTCCAGACGCCCGGCGGCGGGCTCCTCCAGCTTCAGCTCAAGGGGGCTGGCCCGACCCCTTACTCGCGCCGCGCCGACGGCCGGGCTGTGTTGCGATCATCTATCCGAGAGTTCCTCTGTAGCGAAGCCATGCATCACCTGGGGATCCCCACCACCCGGGCGCTCTCTCTCGTCGCGACAGGGGACTTGGTGCTGCGCGACATGTTCTACGATGGCCACGCCGCCTATGAACCAGGCGCGATCGTGTGTAGGGTCGCGCCCTCCTTCCTTCGGTTCGGGACCTTCGAGCTTCCGGCCTCCCGCGGCGAGGATGGCCTCCTCGCGCAGCTCCTCGATTACCTGATCTCTGAGCACTTCCCTGAGATCGCGCGGCTGCCCACCCCCAACGAGCGGCGTATCGCCTGGTTCGTCGAGATCTGCGAGCGAACGGCGCGGCTCGTCGCGCACTGGATGCGGGTGGGCTTCGTACACGGGGTGATGAACACCGACAACCTCTCGGCCCTCGGCCTGACCATCGACTACGGTCCCTACGGCTGGCTCGATCACTTCGATCCTGACTTCACGCCCAACACCACCGATGCGGAGCGGCGCCGCTATCGATTCCGGGCCCAACCCGACGTGGCCCTGTGGAACCTTGGCTGCCTTGGGGGCGCCGTCTCGCGGCTGCTGCCCGATGCCGCGCCTCTCCGCGAGGCCCTCGATCGCTACACCGAGGTCTTTGCGCGGGAGCACTCAGAACATACCGCTTCAAAACTGGGCCTCGACCCTTCGTCCTTCCAAGGCGAGCCCGAAGAGATCGCCGTCGAGCTCTTCACCCTCATGCGTCGGGCCGAGCTCGACTTCACGCTGACCTTTCGAGCCCTCATGGCGCTGGATCCAAGGGCGCCCGATCCCTCCATCTTCGATGTCTGCGCCTACGATCCGAACACGTTGCGGGCGGAGCAGCCAGCTCTCGTGCGGTGGCTGGCGCGCTATGCCGGACGAGCCCGCCGCGAGGATCCCGAGGCCCGTCTAGCTCGAATGCGAGCGGCGAATCCAAAGTATATTCTTCGAAACTATCTGGTTCAGCAGGTGATCGATCGCGCCGAGGCAGGGGATCCCAGCGGCATCGAGGACTTGCTCGACCTGGCCCGTCGTCCCTACGACGACCAGCCAGAGCGGGAGCACTTGGCGGCCCGTCGGCCGGAGTGGGCGCGGCACGCCCCGGGCTGTTCCATGCTCTCGTGCAGCTCATGATCTCCGCTCGCGTGACCCCGGAGGACCGATGACTAAACGCCCCCTACTTGGCCTGTGCGTGTTCGGGCTGATCTCCTGTGGTGGTGCCGACTCCATCCTCCCCGAGGGCTGGGAGGACGCGGCCCGCCTCGCGGACTTTTCGCAGTCGGCCTGTATGGACGACGGAGACTCCGCCTCCGACGAGGAGCCGGTCGAAGTGATCCACGTTCGCGCCCAGCCTGGGGTGGCGATCGTCCACTGGGCCGACGTCACCTTCCGGTGCGATCAGCCCCTCGAAGCGTATGTACGTCGCGGTCAACGGGTCGACGTCCTCGTCCAACCCATCGACCTGCTCCCCGAGGGGGCGGCGCGCTGCGACTGTCGCTACGAGCTCGACTTCGCCATCAACATCGACGAGGGCGATCGGAGCTTCGGCTTCTACGTTCGACGCGATGAGCTCGCAGGGCCGTCGAGCCCCAGCTTGGTGGGGACGGTCACGGTCCCCTGAGCAGGGGGTCGCTCAGGCTTGGGCGCGAGCCGGGGCGGAGCGTGGCGGCGTAGCTCAGCAGGGCGGTGATACGAAAGGCCTCGGCCGCCGAGAGGGAGCTCTCGGGATCTTGAAGGAGGTTCGTCAGCCCTTCGGAGCGCGCCCGCGCCGCGAGGGGGGCCGACTTGGAAGAGGTCTTGAGGATCGCACCGACCGAAGCATGCAGATCGCCGGTGAGAAGCAGCGCGCCCCGCTCGGCCTGGATGCGCATCCGCAGCGCGACTTCGGTGAGACGTTCCCGGCTTATACCCGTTGGATCCGCGGTCCGCTCTTGGCTCAGCCAGCTCACGACGGGCTCCGCCAGCCGGGCAGCCTTCCCGACGTGACTCCGAGTCGCGAGCACGGCGCGGGTGATCCGCACGAGGCTTCCGACTTTACGGGCTTGATCCAGGCCCGGTAGGAGCGTGAGCAGGTCGAAGACCACCTCGGCCGCCCCGGCCCACCCGCTCGCCTGCTCGAAGAGACTTCGGCTTGTTCCAAGGAGGCTCTGCTCGAAGCGCAGCACCGGGTGCTCGCAGCGGAGGTGGAGCAGCTCGGTGGCGACCGCGAAGCGCAGCTCAGCGGGCGAGAGGTGCCGGGAGTGTCCTTGGGTGAGGTGATCGATGCCCAGGAGCAGAACGGGAGGATGGCAGGGCCAGGCCGACAGGCCCCAGGCCCCCTGGCCTCGAAAGACGAAGCCGATGGGCGGGGCGTCGAGCCCGAGCACCCCAGAGAGCTGCGCGATGAGCCGGGCCTCCTCGTGGAATCCAGCGCGCTCCAGCCGGTCCAGCCCGCGGCTGAGGGTGATGAAGTCGGGGCCGCTCGGAGTGTCGAGGCGCTGTCCCAGCGTATCGAACCAGCGCGCGCCGCCGGGATGGAGGGACTCGAGCTGTTCATCGGTGAGCGCATGGGTGGGGGCGAGCGCTTCGCCGTCTCGCTCGCCGGTGAGCAGGCCGTGAAGGTGGGCCCACCAGCCTCGGGTCGTGCTGGGTACATAGAGATCGGGACAGGTGAGCGCGGCTTCGAAGGCATCGGGCTCCAGGAAGCTCTGCTCGACCGCTCGGTGCAGGATCGCGAGGGCGCCGTCGGGGTCGCCTCCACGGGCGCGGAGCCTGGCCGCCTCGCGGTAGTGCGACCAGAGAGGAAGCGTGGGGTCGCTCAGCCGTCCCGCGAGCAGGTCGCGGGCCAGGGCGATCCGTAGATCGGCCGCCGCGAGAGGCCGCTTGACCGTGGTCTCGAGCAGCTCCGAGAGTCTCAGCCGGGTCTGCTCGCACCCAGGGTCTTGGGCGACGGCCGCCTCGAGCACCTTGATCGCGGCCGCGTGGCGGCCCAGGGAGGCGCAGAGCTCGGCGAGGAGGCGCTGGGCCGGGGCGGGTAGGGGCTCCTCGAGCGCGCCTTGGCCTTGGTCTAGGGCGATCGCGCGGCGCCAGGCTGCGCGGGCCTCTTCGGGCTGGGCCTCGGCGTAGGCCCAGGCCCCCCATCGCCAGCGCAGCGCGGCGGTCTCGTCGAGGGCTGCGGCGTGCGCGAGCGCGAACCACGGTGACGCGCCTTCGGCGTGGGCGGCGTCGGCGGTCCGCCTCCAGGCTTCGGCCGCATCCGCGCTACCGGCGGCGGTGGCGAGGACGGCGTGGGCGAGGTGGCCTCGTTGGGAGGAGGGGGCAGGCCAGAGGACTCGGGCTTCGGGAAAACGCTGGAGGCAGCATAAGGCGCTGGCCCACACTTCGGGCGCGGACCGGGCGGGGCGGGGCAGGGCCTCGGGGGGGAGAGGCACGGTGGCCAAGGCATCGAGCATGTCGCCGGCGAGCTCCCGCACAGTGCGCCAGGATAGCCCGCGGAGACTGCGCTCCAGGGGGATGCGCTCGCGCTCCCAGAGGCGTGCGACCGCCGCCGGTTCGAGGTCCGGCTCCTCTTGGAGGGCTCGACAGGCGGCGGCGGTGGCGAGGACCCCCTGATCGAGGCTCAGGCAGATCTGCGCGAGGTGGGGCCAGCAGTTGGAGGAGACGCCAAGCGCGTGAGCTTGACCCATGAGCTGGAGCGCTAGCTCGGGCTCCCCCGAGATGATGCGATGTCGGGCGGCGATTGCCCAGCGCTCCGCCGGTGTTGCGCTCGCCGCGAGGGCTTCGGCCAGAGCGATCCTTCCTCGACTCCCGCGGGGTTGAAGGGCCCGCCCCTCGACCACGAGGCTCTTGCCTTTCAAGGGGAGCGGCCCTGGAGGTAGCGACAGCACCCAGGGCGGGGCGCCGTCGGCGGCTCGGCAGCACAAGGCGGTGCGGTGCGTGGAGATCCAAAGCCAGACTTCATGCTCGGCGGGCCCCTCGAAGCCCGGGCTGGTCCGCTTATGGTCCAGCTCCAGAAGCACGAGCAAGCGCTCGGTAGGGTCGATCTGCGGAACGGGAGGCGACTGGATGGCCAGCTCTACCCCGGGGGCGGCGGTGGTGGTCGGCTCCGGCAAGGGGCACTCGACGGGCCAGGGGTCGCCGTCGGGTCGCTTGCGCGTGAAGCTCGCCAAGAGGTCTTCGAGCTCTCTTCGACCTCCTCGCCGGACCGGGACAGTCCACGGGCCGACGTGCAGGGTGTCTCGCTGCCAGCCGGGCTCGATGCGGATCTGCTCGGCCCGACCCACCGCGACGGCCCAGGTCCTCTCGGTCTCGGGCTCGTGAGCCACCAGCCACCAGCGCCGATGGGTCGCGACCGCCCAGACAGCGGCCGTAACGGGAGGATCGCCAAGCCTCGCGCCCTCGAAGGTGTGGACGGCCGCCGTGAGCGCGTGGCCGACCAAGCGCTCTTCGGCCCAGCGGTTGAGGTGAGGCAGCAGTGCTGGGGGTGGGAGCGCGTGCATGGGCAAGGTCTATCCGCCTACGCAGCCGCCTGCTGCTCACTCCTCGGTGGCGTCCTCTTCGATCTCGTCGTCGTCCTGATCGATGAGCGCGAAGACGACGCGCCGATTGCGCGCGCGGCCCGCCGGGGTTCGGTTGGTGTCGATCGGACGGTCCATCCCGAAGCCCTTGGCGATGAGGCGCTCGGGCTCTACGCCCTGCTCGATGAGATACTGGCGGACAGACTCGGCCCGCCGCTGAGAGAGGTCGAGGTTATAGTTTGCGCCTCCCACGTTGTCGGTGTGGCCTTCGACCTGGACCCGGCCCGCCTTCGGGTTGCGCTGGATGACCTCGGCGATCTCGTTGAGCAGCTCGAAGCTCTCGGGCCGGATCTTGGCCTTGGCTGTGTCGAACTTAATCTTGTCGAGGATCACAATGCGCTTCTTCTCTACCTTGAGCTTGGTGGGCTGAAGCGCGACTTCGAGCGTCTTGTCTTCGCCTGCGGAGACCCGGAAGGGCACGTCGACCGTCCGGTGGCCCGGCGCAGAGATGACCGCGGTGTGACCGCTGGTGCCTACGCCGAGGTCAGCCCGCGCGATCCCGTTGACGAAGGAGGGTGGCTCGGGCAGGCACTCGGGCTCCTCGGAGGCCCAGTCGAGGGTCGCGCCCTCGAGCGGGTTGCCCTTGGCGTCCAGGACCTTCACCCGGACCGTGGCGCGCGGCACGAGCTGAAGCTCCAGGGTCGCCGTCGCTTTCTCGGTGCCCACCAGCTTCTTGACCTCGCCCTCGAGGCAGGTCCCCCGCTTGCCGCGGATCTGCCATAAGGTCTCGGGAATGACCTCGGTGGACCAGGGGCCATCGCTCAGGGTCGCGGTGACCTCTTCGCGGGTGGGGCCGGTGAGCTGCAACGCGACGTCGGAGACCGGCTCGCCCCGGTGGGTCGCGACGACCTCGAGCACCGCGAGCTCATCGGGGCAGCCGTCGTCGTCGATGTAGTCGTTGAAGGTCTCGGGCTCGTCCGGGCAGGCGTCGTACTTGTCGGGGATGCCGTCGCCGTCGCGGTCACGGGGAGTGATCCGCCCCAGCCGGCCGAAGCCGCCGCCCAAGAAGGCACGCCACACCGCGGCGCCCGCACCCGAGGAGAGCGGAGCGGCCAAGCCGACGATGACGTGAGGCCCTTCGGGTTCTCGGTGTCGGAAGGTGAGCACGGCTTCGGCGGGGGAGCCGGTCCACGCGCGGTCATTGCTGGTCAGTCCGGCGCGCAGGAGGGCCTCGAGGCCCAAGCTGGAGGACTCCGAGAGAGAGTAGCGAGCCCCTCCGCCCACGAGCATCAGGTTGTTGGACTTATAGCCATCGATATCGACCGCGGGGTTGAACTGGATGCCCAAGTTGCTGGTGAAGGTCCAGACCTCGGTCTCGTAGGTTCCGATCCCGGCGAAGCCACCGCCCAGTCCGCCGCGACCCAGGAAGCGATCCGCGTTGCCCGTGGGCAGATCAACCCAGCCAGACACGCCGAGCCCGATCCCATCTTCTTGGGGCATGGAGGCGAGAAACATGGTGTCGACGCGGATGTCACCGAAGTTGGCCCCCTGGGGGCCATCGAATCCACTCGACGTGAAGATCACGGGGATGGATGCCCCAAAACGGAGCCGCTCGTGGGCCGAGACGCTCCCCGTGAGGTGGAGGGCGGCGATGTGGTTGAGCGCGACCGTTCGGGTGGTCTCGCCATCGCTAGTCTCCGTGACCAGCATGAGCGGGCGGTTCGCGTACTCGAGAAGTCCGCTCGCCGACCACTCGCCTTGGTAGAGTGCTCCGGGTCGGTACAATAGCAGGCCGTCGCGGATGTCACCATCTTGAGGCGTCGCGACGAAGCCGTGGGCGTTGAACCCACCCGTGTCTTGGGCGGCAGCGATGCCAGGCCAGAGCAGAATGAGCGCGAGGGCGCAGGTGCGCATGAGGGCCTCTGAAAAGTGACGAGACGGGTCGTTAGCAGTCTGTTGGGGACACGCCCATCTTCTGGCTTGCATTGCGATTCACGGTCTCCGCCGGTTCGTTGGATACGCACTTCCGCATGTTTCCTCCAAGGCTCTCGCCCAGAAACAGCAGTTGAGCGTTGTGCTCGGTCCCGATCCCTGGCGGCCTGCTAGCTCATCTTGTCAGAACGCGTGCCTACGAGCAAGAGCCGCATCGCGTTGCGGTGGGTGAGTCGGAGGATCTCTGGGGCTGTCAGCCCTCTTGCATCTGCGACAACCGCAGCCAGGCGCCACAGACCTGCCGGGCCGTCGGGCAGGGCGGGGTGAGGGGTGGAGCTCTCGAGGAGGATGTGTTCGGGGGAGACCACCTCAGCCGAAGCCTGGACCTTGCGCCCCGAGCGCGTCAGGAGAAGCGGCCCAAAGCTGAGGGAGAAGCCGAGCTGCACCGCTTCGTGGGCCTGCGAGGGATCACCGGACCAACCATGCCAGATCCCCCCCGCCGCCGGGAGCCCCTCGCGACGCACGAGATGAAGGACTTCGGGGGTCGATCGGACGGCGTGAACCAGGACTGGTCGGCCCTGCGAGCGTGCCCAGGCGAGCTGGGCGCGGAACGCGGCTCGTTGGGCACGGCGCTCCTGAGCGTTCGTAGCGTACCTGGCATCGAGGCCGATCTCGCCGACGACGCGGGGGGCACGGGCGTAGAGTCGGGCGAGGGCCTCATCGAGGGTCTTCGAGTCCATGGTCGCCGCCCACCTGGGATGCAGGCCCAAGGCGACGTGACCGCCGGTCGCCGCTCCGGCGCGCTCGACCTCGGACCAGCGCTCCGGGTCCGCGCCGGCGAGGAGCCACTCCGTAATCCCCGCGGCGCGCGCCCGCTCGAGCAGGGCTGGCAGGCGAGCTGCGAGTCTCGGGTCGTCGAGATGGGCGAGGGTGTCGAATCCATGGCTCGGCATGTCATGGATCTACAGCCATCTATCCGGTGTAGCCAGTCGGGTCTGCCGAACGAGTCGGCGCGCGCTCCTTCTGCGAGCCGTGCGCTTCGGGTGAACTCTGCTACCCTGTCCGGCGTCACTCAGGCTGGAGGCGATGGGGTGCAGGTTGCTATCGGCTGTGCAGAGGTCTCGTCCTCGGGCGAGCCTTCCCCTAGGTTTTCTGGATATTTCGAGCGTGGTGCGCTTCGCCTCGCCCTCCTCTGCGATGGGGGTGGCCCTCAAGGGGGCGGCTTGCGGGCCGCGCGTCTGGTCGCGAGGACCTTCGGCGATGCGAAGGTCGACGCCGATCAGGAGTTGAGCGCGTGGCTCGTCGCCGCAGCGCAGCTCGCCAATCGGCTGGTCTACGACTCGGGTCAGGCGAGCCCAGCGGGCGGGCAAGCCGCGAGTCTGGTTGCAGCCGCCTTTCTGGGCAAGAAGGTCGCGCTGGTTCATGTCGGGGGTGCGCAAGCCTACTTCTGCCGTGGCGGTGAGGTCGAGAAGCTCACCCGGGACCATACGCTGGTGGGGATGCTGGTCGAGCACCAAGGGTTGAGCCCGGAGCAGGCTGCAGCTCAGGTGGAGCCCGGCATTTTGTCCCGTGCGCTCGGCCTTGACCATGAGGTCAGGGTCGATCTCATCGGCCCGTTCGAGCTAGAGCCTGGTGATCGCTTCGTCCTCTGCTCGGCTGGTGCGGCGGAGCATCTGCGGCTCACGGACCTAAGGGGCAAGGTCAAGCGCACGGCGCAGGCCGAGGCCGATGCCCTGGGCGAGGTGGTGATGGGGCGCTCCGCGGGCCAGGGTGGCGGTGTCATCACGGTTCGCGCCGGACCTCACGCGGGGCCCTGCATGGAGCCTACGCCGGTTCCCGAGGTCGAGCGGATCGCGGACATGCTGACCCCCTCCACGGCGGATCTACAGCTCGTCGCTGGCTTGACCGAGAAGGAGCTCGGGGTCCCTTCCGCGACCTCGACCGCGATGGGTAAGGCGCGTGAGGTCGGCCCGGAGCCGGTCGCGCTGAAGCGGAGCCAGGATCGGCTCCTGATCCTCGCGGTCGTCGGCATGTTGGTGATCTGCGTCCTGTTGGCGTCGGCGCTAATCCTGCTCTGACGGAGCGTCGGGCGGCTCAGTCTTCCGTCGAGGAGGGGGCGACGCCGTCGATGACGTTGCAGGCGTGGTCGTCGCCCAGCCGACAGGCCCGCGTCCAGGCCTCACGGGCGGCGTCGTGGTCGCCGCTGGCGTGCTGGGTCTCGGCGAGCCCCTTGCAGGCCTCGCGGTCGTCCTTGTTGCAGGCCCGTCGCAGCGCCCGCAGCACGTGCTTGTCGTTGCCAAGCTCGGTCGCGAGCTCGGCCAAGGCTGCGCACGAGCTCGCAGAGGTTCCATCGCAGCCGATCTGTAAGATCCGCTTGGCTTGCAAGAGGTCGGGCTCGCCTACCTCGCCGGATTTGTAGGCGGCCGCGAGGGCAACACAGGACTCCCCGTTGCCCAGGCGACAGCCCTGCTCCCAGAGCTCGGCAGCCCGCTTGGGGTCCTTGCGGCGGCTGATCCCCTCCATGGCTGCGCGACCTGCTCGTAGGCAGGCGTCGCCAGCCCCGGCCTTCTTGCTCAGACAGTGGCGGTCGGCCTGGGAGGTGCCGAAGCATCCGACGAGCAGTAGCAGAGCGAACCAGCGCATTCAGCCTCCATTGTAACCATTCGTGGCGAGCGTATTTTGCGGGAGCTGTCGCGTGAGATCGGAGCTTGCTCGGTAGGGTGAGCCACGTGACAGGGGGCCAGAGGTCGGTGCGAGCACTCGCTTGCGCCGAATCGTGCCCCTACCCACCGACGTAGCGGGCCCAGCGAGGCCTGACAACGGGCGATCCTCGCGGTGGCGGTGTGAGCGTCGGTGAAGTCGGGGTAGCGGGTCAGGGCTGTACGGGTGAAAAGAAGGGTGGAGGTTTCGTGATCCGTTCGGTCCTCATCGTTGCAGGGGCGCTACTCGCCACCACTGGGTGCGAGGCTGGCTTCACGGGTACCGATGGCTTCACCGTGGGCCGTGCGCAGCTCATTCCTTGCCGCGATCCTGCGGGAGAGCCCGGTGCGTTGCTGGTCATCGAGTCGCGTACCGAGTGCTGGAACTCTTTTCCAGGGGAGCGACCCGGCTGCGCGGATCGGCGAAGGATCCTGGGCGAAAATCCTGGCTACTGCTCGCCGAACCTGGTCATCGACTCCCCGAGCCGCTCGAACCTCACCACCTTTTTGGGTCCGCCGATCGACGTGAACGACTACCGCGGGGCGGGCTCGGTCACCGTGCTCAACTTGCCGTGTAACCCCGGCGGCCCTTTCGCCGAGGGGTATCCTGACTTTCAGCAATATATCCAGACGTTTCAGGGCGAGGTCCTAGTCACCGATGACAACGGCGACTTCGGTCGTGTCGAGCTCGATCTCCACCGCGTGGGTTCCGACGAGCCCGCGATCGTGGGCAGCAGCAGGATCGCCATCTGCCGCCCCTGAGCTCTGGGCCCCGCTGGCCTCCGCCCTCGAGTCATCGAGAGATCCGGTCAAAGCGATAGTCGACGCCTCCGTCTTTACCGTAGGTCAGCACGACTTCGCCGAAGATCGTACGGATGCCGAGCTCTAGATCGCCGGTGTCTTCCTTGCTGAAGTCTTCGACCGCGGTGAACTTGAGGGTGATGTGGTCCTCGTCGATGCGGTTCTCGGCGGCGTGGTAGGTCTTGCCCCCGTAGGTGAGCCGGAAGGCCGGCCGAAGGATCGCGACCTCCCGCGGGAGCTGAAAGACGACGGCGTCGCGGCCGAAGGTCGAGGGCTGGATCTCCATGACGGTCTGTCCGGGGAGCTGGCCGCTGACATCGTCGAACTTGGTCGAGAGCTCCTGGTACCAGGCGGTGCGACCTTGGGAGGAGGTCCGCTGCTTTCGGATGTCGCGCTCGGCCCGCTCGAGCTCCGACATACGGAACTCGTCGGTGTCGACCCAGACGACGGCCTCGTCGCTGATCAGGATGGCGCGGTGCCGGACCACGTCGTCGATGCCACGCGGTTGCCCGAGGACCTCGCCCTCGACCCGGACGGTCCCGAAGCTCGTGACGGTGTGTGGTCGGATCGCTGGCTGGGTACGGGCGTTGAAAGTCATGTAGTCGCCGGGGTGCATGTCGGTGAACTGGACGAGCAAGACCAGTGAAGCGTTGCGGAGGGTCTCGCCGGTGCGGTTTCGCACGGCTACGTTGAGTCCGCTGGTGAGCATCGGCCGGGAGATCTGCAGATCGAGCCAGGCACCCTCGGGGAAGATGCGGTGCGCATCGGCGCCGAGCAGGTCTTGTGCGAAGGCCAGATCCGAGAGGACGAAGTCCCACTGTTGTTGGGCGCGACGCCGAGCGAAGTGGTCGAGGACCCGTCGCTTTCCGGCCTCGAAGTCGTCGCGCTCGAAGTGGACTGCGGCGAGCTGCAGCTCCGGGCTGAAGTAGCCTGCGCCGAGCATGGTGTCCTTGTAGGCCTCGATGATTAGGGTCCCGTCCCGGCTCTTGCGTAGCCAGGAGCGCATGCGGTAAGGATCCAGCATGTCGGTGAGCAGTGCCGCTTGCTTGGGGTAATAGGCGGCGGCCTGCTGGAAGTTCAGCCGGGCGGCCTCGTGGTTGCCCCGCTCGCGCTCGAGCGCGCCGAGCAACAACAGCGCCGGCGCGGATCGGCCCGGATGCTCGTCGAGGTAGTCCGCCAAGATCTCTTCGGCCTCGCTGTACCGCTCCGGGTTGCCTTGCTCGAGGATCGCCATCGCGGCCAGCAGGTGGGCCTCGCGCTCCTTGGGGGCGAGCTCGATCGCGGCGCGCGCGTTCTGCTCGACCGTCGGCCAGTCGCGCTCGACCAGAGCGAGGTAGGCTCGGTCTCGGAGCACGCTGATCCGGTCCCACTCCTCGACGTAGCTGTAGTAGACGTCGGAGTATTGGATCATGGCCTCGAACAAGCCATCGCGGGCCTTGCCCAGGTCTCGGATCTGGCGGGCGCGGGCGCTCTGCTGCTGGCGGAACTCCGCAAGCACCTCGCGCGCGTGCTCTTTGTCGAGGGAGAAGCTGCCGGTCGGCCCCAGAACGCCCCACTCGCCTTCGGCCTCGACCACCGAGAGGACCTCGAGCATCATGCCCTTGGTGAAGTCCCAGAGCGCCTCTTGCTCGTTGGCCTGGGTCTGGAGGGCGTAGAGTTCACGCACTCGGTCGAGCAGCTCGCGCCGGGCCTCGAGGACCTCCGGGGCGACGTTTCGGTAGTCTTGGTGCCCGAGGTGCTGGAGGTAGCTCTCGAAGCCGTCATAGTTCTGCAGCGCGAGATCGATCTCGTGAATGACGCGGATCGTCTTGTCGATGTCGACGAAGTCGGGCTCGGGGGGAGGCGTGAGCTTCTCGAGGGCGGGCTGGAACGACTCGTCGGCGCGCTCGGCTTGCTCTTGACGGGCCTGTTCCTGCCGCTCGGCGACGGCTTGGCCCCTCCACCAGATCAGGCCTCCGAGCAGAAGGGCGAGGACGAGGGGAATGCTGATGCAGCCGAGCATCGTACGCCGCACCCACGGCCGGGACCGGACGGCCGGGTGCAGGGTTGGGTCATCGGATTCGGTCATCATCTGGCTCCTCTGGGCGCTGCGCGCCTGTTGAGCATAGCCTGCGGAATCGCGCAGTGAGGGTGGGGGGTAGCCGGATCTTTGGTTGAAGGGGGGGCGACCCGCGTGACACGTTGGGGGTGTGCCCGACGAAGCGGAGCCTGCGTGACCGACGAACACGACATTGACATCGCCGCCCTAAAGCGGGGAGAGCGCGGCAGTCAAGATACCTTCTACCGGGCCTATGCGCGGGTGGTGCTCGACCGCGTCCGACGGCTCGGTGGGCCCTCGATCGACGCCGAGGATGTGGCGCACGAGGTCTTCATCGTCGCCTTCCGTCGGCTGGACTCTTTCCGAGAGGAGGGTTCGCTCGGGGGTTGGCTGTACGGGATCACACGACGAGTGGTGGCCAATGCCCGACGGCGCGCCGCGGTCCGTCGCATGGTGGGGCTCGACCAGATCGCGGAGCCCCCCGCGCCCGGCTTGAGCTGCGAGCAAGAGGTGGGGCGCCGGTGGCGCCGCCAGATGGTGCTCCGGGCCCTCGAGCGCGTGTCGAGTAGTCATCGCGAGGTCCTGGTCTTGGTAGACTTCGAAGAACGCACGACGGCCGAGGCGGCGGAGCTGCTGCGGGTCTCGGTGGGTACGGTCTACAGCCGGCTGCACTATGGCCGAAGAGCCTTCGCGGCCGCGCTTCGCAAAGAGGTCGCGGCGCGGACGGGCGTGGTGCCCGAGGGGCCGCTCAGGTGGGGGGAGGACCTATGAAGCACTGGATCCGGGAGTCTAGCGGCTCGACCGACGAAGAGGTCGCGCAGATCACGCCGCGCTTGCCTGACGCGATCCTGGAAGGGATCCGACACGACACCGCCTCATCCGACGAGGAGGTCGAGGTCTTGCTGCGCCGGCTGCGGCGTCAGCCTTCGGGGATCACGGCCTTAGGGTGGCGTGCTCCGGCCTTCGTCCTCGCGGGGTTCCTCGTGGCTGCGCCCCTCGGGGCCTGGGTGCTCGGGGCCTCTCTCGCTCCCGATCGCTTGTCCCACGACTCGGCGCCCGCGGTCGAGCAGCTCTCCGACGGCTGGGTGCTGCTCGATGGCCTGCACCGCGTCGCTCTTGGCCCCTCGATCCAGCTCTTTGGGCATGCTTCCCTCGACGTGAGCCGCGAGGGCCCGAGCGGGGCCCAGGTCGCGCTGGCGTCCGGGGTCGTGACCTTCGAG
Source organism: Deltaproteobacteria bacterium (assembly GCA_007693595.1). Taxonomy (GTDB): domain Bacteria; phylum Myxococcota_A; class UBA796; order UBA796; genus REDI01. The sequence goes on from REDI01000060.1 coordinate 19,114, forward strand.
GTCGATCCCCGAGGTTCGCGTCGAGATCTGCGGGTCCTTGCCGCCGACGTCCAGGTCGAGGTGCGCGGAACCGTCTTCACGGTGGCCCGAAGCGACCACCGCGTGGGAGTGCGGGTGGAGCGCGGGTCGGTCGAGGTGACCCATCAGGGCGTGGTGCACCGCGTCGAGGCCGGAGGCAGCTGGACCTCGACCGACGCGGTAGCGCTCGACGCCTCCGACGGAGCCGCTCAAGGCCGAGACGCTCTTGTCGGCGACGGCTCGGGAGGCGAGCCCGAGCCCTCCGAGCCCCCCGAGCCCCCCAGGCCCGACTCTGCCGACAAGGTCCAGGCCCCCGCGTCCGCGCCGGCGGCGGTGGCGCTCCGGGACGAGCCGGAGCCCGCGTGCGAGCCGGGAGCGCTTGACGATGCCTGCGCGCCACCGCGCCTGCCCGTCCCTCCCACCGGGGACAAGGAGCGCTTCGAGGCCCTCGCCCGGATCATGGATCGCGTCGGTCGGGACCCCGTGGCCGATCGCGCGACGGTCGAGGCTTGTGATCGCTTCCTCTCGCTCCACCCCGACTCGAGCTATGCCGATGATGTGCGGGCCTTTCGAGTTCAGGCGGCTTTCACCGGCGAGCGCGCCAGCCAGGTGGTGAGGTGGGCCGACGCCTACCTCGCGCGTGCGGCGGCGGATCACCCTCGACGCGGTGAGGTCGAGCGCTGGCGCTCGGTGGCCAAGCTGCGCATCGACGCCATCGACAGCGCACAGAAGGGCGGGTGTGATGATGCGCTCCCGCTGCTCCGCGAGCTCGTCCCGCTCGAAGACGGCACCCGGCACCACGAGGCCTTGGCGTGGCTCGGTCTGTGCTCTCACGCGACAGGGAACCTCGACGAGGCTCGGCGCGCCCTACGGCAGGTGCGCGAAGAGACCCTCGCTGCTGGGCTCCGGGCGCGAGTGCGCGAGATCGCGTTCGAGATCCGCTGATCCTCGAAGGAGCCATGGGCTGCCTCCGGGGCATGGGCTATGCGATCGGGCGGCGAGGAGGTGTGTCGATGGTCAGGGTTCTTCTACCGCTCACGGTGCTGGGTCTCGTGGGCTGCCTCAACGTGAGCCGCGCCTACTCGACAGGCTGTGCTCTGGGGGATGGGATCGGATTTGACAACGGCAACTACGACGCCAACCTGTGCATGCCCATGGAGCAGTGGCACCTGCCCTATTACTTGCCCCTCGCGGCCAATCGTCACGAGCGGGCGGTCCTCGCCGGGTTCGAGGACTGCTATTATGACGGCTACGTCGAAGGATACCTCGACGCGGCGCGCGTGGTGGACTGCTCATGACAAACACCCTCCCCACAGCTTCCGACCGGCCCTTCGACGTGATTGTCTATGGTGCGACCGGCTTCACCGGGCGTCAGGCGGCGAGCTACTTGGCGGCTCATGCCCCTGCCGCGCTTCGCTGGACCCTCGCGGGTCGGCGGATCGACGCGCTCCGACAGCTCGCCGAAGAGCTTGGCCTGAGCGCCGACCCGTTGGTCGCCGATAGCACGGAGCCAGCCTCCCTCGACGCCCTGGCCCAGCAGACCCGCGTCCTGCTCAGCACCGCGGGGCCCTACGCCAAGTACGGCGGCCCGGTGGTTCAGGCCTGCGTCGATCACCGCACCCACTACGTCGACATCACCGGCGAGTCGCCCTGGGTGGCGGGGTTGATCGCCCGACACCACGAACGCGCCTTGGCCGACGGCACCCGCATCGTCCCGTTCTGTGGCTTCGACAGTATCCCGAGCGATCTTGGGGCCCGGCTCATGGTCCGCGCGCTGCGCGACACCTTCAACGAGCCGACCGCGCGAATCGTCGCAGCGTTCTCGTTGAGAGGGGGCGGTCTGAACGGGGGGACCTTGGCGAGCGCGCTCAACCTCGCGGAGCAGTTCTCGCCCCGAGAGCTCGCCGATCCCTTCTTGCTCTGCCCGGGCGAGACCACCCGCGCCCAATGGCAGGCCCATCGCGATCCTCAGGGGCCGGTCTTCGATCCTGCCCGGGAGCGGTGGATGGCCCCCTTCGTCATGGGGCCGGTCAACACCCGAGTTGTTCGCCGTAGCGCCCACCTCTTCGCGGAGCGGGGCGAGCCCTACGGGCCGCGCTTCGCGTATCAGGAATACATGGATGTCTCGCGCGGTCGCAGGCGTCGTGCGCTCACGCTCACGGCTGGCCTCGGGATTTTCGTCGGAGCGATGCGCAGCGGCGTGGGGCGAGCCCTCTTTCGTCGCTTCGGGCCCAAGCCTGGTGATGGGCCCTCCGAAGCGGCGATGGAGCGGGGGTCCTTCCGGGTCTGGTACCGCGCCGAGTCCGACGGAGGCCGCTGCCTTCAGGGGAGCATGGTCAGCCCTGGCGATGCTGGCAATGTCAGCACGGTCCGGTTCTGCTGCGAGAGCGCCCTGGCCCTCGCGACCCAAGCCGAGGCGTTAGGGATCGCGCCGGGTCGCGGCGGGGTCCTCACCCCCGCCGTCGCGGTCGGCGACGTGCTGCTCGAGCGGTTGCAGGCTCGTGGGGTGGAGTGGTCCGTCGCCGATCCGGCGGTCTGAGCTCTCCTGGGCTACACTGCGGTCCCGGAGGTTTCATGCGTTGGCTTCTTGTCATGCTGCCCGCGATCTCGCTCGGAGAGCTCTGTGCGGTCGAAGAGTTTGGCCTGGGCGATGGTGAGATCACCGTGCACAACGGCGACGGCCAGCGCTGGCCGCTCACCGTCTCCGACACCCCGACCTGCTTTGCCGGAATGAAGACCGATCTCAACGGCAACTCCACCCGCACCTTCCCCATCGCCGAAGAGGGGGCCTACCTCTGTGTGGGGCAGGGGGGCGGGGTGCGCGTCGAGGACGGCAGGCGCTACACCATCCGCGGCGGGGCCGTGGCGCTAGACCCCTAGACCTCGGTTGGGGCTTACTCGCCCCAGAGCTCCGTGGGGTGCTGCGCGAGCGGGGCGACGATGCGGACGATCTCGCCGGGGCGGGGCTCGATCGCCGTGCCGTCGGGATGGTAGTCGCCGTACTTGGGAAAGAGGAGCATACCGCTGGCCGGGGCGCGGATCAGGGGGCTGCCCTCGGCCGAGATCCGCTCCCCCAGCTCGACCGGGGTGAAGTTCGCGAGGCCGGGTCGCAGCATGAGGGTGTTCGGCTGAAAGGGCTGACGCCAGCGGGTCTCGACGAAGTGCAGGTCCGGGTGGTGCGTCGCGGCACCAGGTAGGGTCTCGGTTCCGCCCCCCAGTCGATCGGCGAGGGTGAGGAGGCGGTTGAGGGCCAGCGCAGCGCGCTGATGCGCGTCGTGGGAGAAGCCCTTCTGCGAGAGCTCCAGGGTCAGGCCTGGCCGGCCGCGCAGTCGTACGAACTCGTCGGCGCAGCAGGTTCCTGGCGAGAAGGACTGCGCTGGCGCGCGGGTGACCCACGTGGAGGCTGCCCCGATGGCGCGCGCCCACTGCCAGCCCGCGACGCTCCAGGGGAAGATGTAGAAGGGTCGGTCGGTCTCGAGGATGGTCTGGTGCAGGTCCAGGAAGATCGAGGCGGCGTTCAGGATGGGCATGAGCGCGCGAGCCCGCCGGCCCTCGTGGTTGTCCGGGGGCTCTTCGACGAAGACACGGTTCAGGTCTGCCTCGAGGAAGCGTCGCCCTGCGAGGCCGGCCTCGGGGTTCCCCACAAAGAGCGTGAGCTGTCCGCTGAAGCGCCGTTCTTCTCGACAGAGCGACTCGATGAGCTCCACCACGGCAGGCAGGGAGCCGACCTCATCCCCGTGGATCATGCAGCCTACGACGACGTGGAGGTCGTGGTCGCCGCCGTCGTGGTGGTGATGGTGGTCGTAGTCGAAGGGGCCGTGGCGTCGTACGGCATCGAAGCGATCAAGCCAGTGACGGAGATCGGACATGGAGGCTCCAGCGTAGGGGAGGGGGAGCAGGGCCTATCCGCTCTCCACCCCTCGTGCGCGCCGAGCGGCGCGTCGCGACTCAGTCCTCCAGGACGATGGCGAGGCCTCGGTCGGCTGCTTCGAAGCTGCTCACGAGGCTTCCCCAGAGGGTCATGGACACAAAGCCGATCGGGATCCCGACCAGCTCGGTGAGGAGCACCCTGATGAGGCTAACCGAGGCGTTCAACGTGAAGGGATAGCCCAGCATGGCGCCCGCAGCGGCCGTGATGACGGCCAGAACGAAGTTGAGGATCCCCACCACGATGATCAGGGTGAAAAGGAGGAAGATGACGGTGAGGATCGCCACGATGACTACGACCGCGTTCTTCATGCTCAACGTGATGCTTCGTGAGAAGCTCTTCTCGAAGGGGGTGTCGGTCGCGGCGATGAGGAAGGGAAAGGCGGCGAATAAGAAGGCGAAGACGACTCCGGGAAAGAAGCCGCAACTGGTGGTGATGGCGAGGCCGAAGGCGAAGATCACCATGGCGGCCATCGAGATCCAGTAGCGCTCCAGCGCGACCTTCAAGACGCCGCGCTCGCGTACCGCGGCGGGCCCTTCGATCATCGATCGGAAGAAGGGTCGATACAGACAGATCTGTAGGGTACCGAGCGCCACACCTGCCAATACCATGATGATATCGACGGGGATCGCTGCGAATCCGAGGATCGTGGAGGTCCCTCCTAACCCGAGATCGAAGGTTAGAGCCGCGCAGAAGTGCAAGACGCCGCCCACGATGGTCAGCGCCATCGCGCAGAGCCCGATGGCTGCATAGCGCAGGGCGATGACCCTGAAGCTCACGACGAAGCCCCGCTTCACGGTCGGGATGAGCTCGCTGAGGTCCGGGGTCGGGGATAGGGTGAGCGTGGTCGGGCGAGTCGAAGGATCGCTCAGGGTGTCCATGAAAGCTCCGAGGTTGTGGCCGTCACTTTAGCGCAGGGGAGTCGTGGCGGAAGGGGTCCATCCATCGTCGCTCCCTCGAAACGAACTGTTGACCTCCACCCAGAACCTCAGAGATGTTTAGCTTGTGCCCAAGGAGGTGAGTTTGACCCACCCTGTTCTCACGACCATCGACCTCGGGCCGCCCCCGTGGCCCACCCTCGACCCCTTCCTCTTCTGCGTCCATCACCTCGACCATTACCCAGCGGGCGATGAGCGAATGGCGCCCAAGGCCGCGCTAGACGGCCGTAATCTCGGTATGGACTTCGCGGGCAAGGATGGCTGGCGCATGTACCATGGCCGCGAGGTACCTGGCTTTCCAAAGCACCCACACCGTGGCTTCGAGACGATCACGCTCGCTCGGCGCGGGTTCATCGATCACTCCGACTCGATGGGCGCGACGGCGCGCTTCGGGCAAGGTGATGTGCAGTGGATGACCGCTGGCAAGGGGGTCGAGCACTGCGAGATGTTTCCTCTGGTACGCCAAGATCAGTCGAACACGGGCGAGCTCTTTCAGCTCTGGCTCAACCTTCCGCGTGCCTCAAAGATGGTTCGGCCGTACTTCACCATGTTCTGGGCGCCCCAGGTGCCCCGGCTGCGCATGACCGACGCCCAGGACCGCACCGTCGAGGTGGTTGCGGTGGCCGGCGCCCTCGAGGGCGCGCGCGAGGCACCGAAGCCCCCACCGGACTCCTGGGCGTCTGACCCCAAGAACCATGTCGCGATCTGGACGATCTCCCTCAGCGCGGGAGCCCGCTGGACGCTGCCGGGCTCAGCTCCCGGGCTCAACCGAGTCCTGTATGCCTTTGAAGGGGGAGAGGTCGAGGTCGCGGGGAAGGCTCTGCGCGCTCCCCAGGCGGCCCAGCTCCGCTCGGAGGCCGAGATCGGGCTGGTCGCGGGCGATGCCGAGGTGCAGCTCCTCATGCTGCAGGGGCGCCCGATCAACGAGCCGGTGGTGCAGCATGGGCCCTTCGTCATGAACACCCGAGGCGAGATCCGACAAGCGATCTTAGACTACCAAGCGGGTCACTTTGGCGATTGGCCGTGGGGCAAGGCCGATCCCGTCCACCCTCGGACCAGCGGACGGTTCGCCATCCACGCCGATGGTCGCCGCGAGGAGCCGGGCTGACGCTCAGTTGGCGACGTCGCCGAGATCGGCGCCCTCGTTCTCGCCGTCGGGGACGTCGTCGTCGTCGGTCCACGCCCCTCCGAGGGGCTCGTCCTCTTCGCCGAGCAGCTCCTTGAGGAAGTCGCGGTCCTCGTCGGAGAGTCCGTAGGAGTCCGCGATGTCTCGGGCGAGGTCCTCGGGCTGCTCCTCGATGATGCGGCTCGCCTGGTCTTCGGGGTCGTCGGGGCGACAGTATCGGGCCATCCAAGGAAAGGCACGATACATGCGCTCGCGCTCGTCGTCGGTCAGGTCGTGGGGGCCTCGGCTCGGGTTGGGGAGTCCGAGGGGGATCCCCGCGCCGTAGGCGTAGGCCTCGAGGCTTGTGCCGGGATCGGTGGGGCAGGTGGCGTCGAGCTGGCCGAGGTCCCACCAGACTGTGCCGTGCACGCGGGCCCCGAGGGGGAGGTCGGCCCGAGCCCGGATCTCGGTGCGCAGGGCGAGGGGGCCGGGGAGCGGACCGCTGACGGGGAGCATGAGCCGAGCCGAGAGGGGCTCTCCGGTGCGGGATCGGAGCTCGACCGCGACGCCGTGAACCGAGGCTTCGTCGGTCTCGGGGCTCAGGCAGACCGTGACGTAGACGCGGTCGTCGTGTCGCTCATCGAGATGAAGCTGTAGATTCACAAGGGGCCTCGCGCTGCTGCATAGGGGAGGCATAGGAACCGAAGTGCGTTGTGGCAAGGGGGCGAGGTGCGCGCCCTTCCCCCCGTGAGGTAGGCTAGGAGCGCCGCGGAGGACCCGCATGCCCGTCTTCATCCTCACGATGCTCGCATTGGCGTGGGCTGAGCCCGATCCGACAGCACCCGACATGAGCCCAGGCGAGCGGGTTCCCCCGGTCGAGCAGACGGAAGAATCTGGGACGAAGAGCGCGGAGTCGGAGACTCCCGATTCCGACAAGCAGGCGTGGGAGAGGGTCGGCTTCGGCTTTGGCGGGGTCCCGGCCGTCAACTACAACTCTGACGAGGGGCTCGGGCTAGGAGCGATCGGCAACCTCTTCCGCTACGATGGGCAGACAGATCCTTATAAGTGGTCTTTAGACCTCCAGTTCTTCATGACGACCATGAACGTCCACCACCACCGCCTGATCTATGACTTTCTCAACGTCGGTGGACTCCCCTTGCGGATCTTTGGTCGAGTCAAGCTCGAGGCGAGCCGGGCCGACAACTTCTGTGGGCTGGGGGATCGCATCACCTGCGATCCCGGCGTGCCGCAAGGGCTGGCTGACGCGCGGGGTCTGACGGGTGAAGAACGGGAGACCTTCGAGCGAAGGTATTACAAGAAGCGATACGTCATGCCCTACGGCATGATCAACGCGCGGTGGATGTTCAGTGACAAGCCCCACCGTTTCGAGATCTTCGGCGGATGGCGCGGCAACTGGATGCTGCCCGGCGATCTCGCGGTCGCCGAGCCCTTCCCCAACACCCTGTACTCCGACCTCTTTCCGACGGGTGAAGAGGGCTTCGTGAGCGTGATCCAGGCAGGGGTCATGCTGGATAATCGCCGCAACGAGCCTGCGCCCTACGACGGGTATTGGATCGAAGCCTCGATCCGGGGATCCTCGAACCTTTGGGGCAGTAATCCGGACTGGGAATATGTAGGGTTCAACACCACGCTACGGGGGTATCTGCCCCTGACGCCGAACGACGGAGAGCTCGTGCTCGCGGCGCGGGTCTTGCTCGATGGCATCGTCGGCGACACCAACATGCAGGACCTGACCTGGGTGGGTGGGAGCCAGCTCCTCTGGATGGGCGGGGGCGAGGACAGCCTGCGCGGGATCCGCCTGCGGCGCTTTCGGGGCCGGGTCAAGGGTCTGAACCAGGTGGAGCTGCGGTGGCGCTTCGCCCGGACCCGCATCTTCAAGATCCCCTTCGACTTTGGAGTGCTGAGCTTCCACGACACCGGCATGACGGCGGAGAACTGGGCGGATCTGGGCAGGATGAGGCCGTATTGGGGCACGGGAGGCGGGCTGAGGATCACGATGGATCAGAGCTTCGTGATACGGGCCGATGTGGGGGTGAGTCCCGTCGAGCGATGGTCGCCCGGGGTCTACATCTCGCTCGGAAACCTCTTCTAGACGGGGTGCGTTTCAGGCACGTCGGGGCCCTACGTCGCAGGGGCGTGCCCTTGCCGATCGCCCCCGTGGGTCCCAGACTGAGGACATGGTCGGTCTGATTCGAAGCCTTCGCTCCGGTTGGTCGGCGGGGCTCCTCGGACTCCTGCTCTTCGCGAGCCCCTCGCTCGCCCAGGAGGGGCCCTCCGCCTCGGCGCCACCGCCTACAGAGTTGCGGGCGCACCGGGGGGCGGAAGTGCCGGCGGGCTGGCACACGCTCCAGGGCGAACACCTCCGCATGCACACCTCGGAGCGCCACCTCCGGCTGGGTCAGGCCTTGCTCGATCACGCCGATCCTCGGGTGCCTGAGCTCAGTGAGCGCCTGGGCTGGCCCGGTGGGCCGCCGATCGACGTATTCCTCGCGACCAGCGACGCTGAGTTTCGAAGGATCCAGCCAGGAACCCCGCCGGGCTGGGCCGACGCGACCGCCTACCCGGGCTTGGGTGCGGTCTACCTGCGCGCGCCGCAGGCCCGAGGAGGCGACCGGGATCCGCTCACGAGGGTGCTGGACCACGAGCTGGTGCACATCGTCGTCGGTCGTGCCTTCGCGCCGGACCGCGCCCCGACCTGGCTCCAGGAGGGCCTCGCCCAGCTCCATGCTGGCCAGCACGATCTGCACGCCATCCGCAAGCTGGCCGGAGCGGCCGTCTCGGGGCCGATCCCCCTCGACCAGCTCGAGCGAGCCTTCCCCAAGAACCCGCACGCAGCGTCGCTCGCCTACGCGCAGTCTGTCGACTTCTTGGTCTGGCTTGAACGAGAGTACGGCGACGAGGCGGTCCCGGAGCTCGTCGAGCGCCTGCGCCGAGGTGAGTCGCTCCCGGATGCCATCCTCGCGGTCACGGGCGAGCCTCTCCACGAGGTCGATCGCCGCTGGACCAGGCGCTTTACCGGGGTGAGCGGCGCGGTCTGGTCTGTCCTTGGTTCGCCGGATTTCATGTGGTTGCTCGCGGCCCTGATCGGGGTCGCCGCCATGTTTGTTGTTCGCTTCCGCCAGCGTCAGCGCCGGGCGGTCATCCGAAGCCGGGAGCGCAAGGAGCGTGAGCTGCTCGGGGAGCTCTGGACCCACCTGGGGCAGCCGGGCTCGCCCGAGGAGGATCGGAGGAGGCTGTTTTCATCGCTCGACCACCCCTCTGCGCGGGAGTCCTCCGACTGAACCTCGTCGGGCCGATCCGCAGGTGGTACGTTAGGGCCGTTCCCGAGGAGGCGGTATGGTTCGCATCGCTTGGCTGTCGTTGGTGTTGATCGCGGGCTGCGAGGTGGTGGAGCCTCGCGGCTCGGTGCTCGAGCCGGTGCGCGACGCCGCCGCGGCCCGATCGAGTGGTTCGGCTGCATCCGATGGCTCCGCCGATGGCTTTGACTTTGACGCCTACAAGAAAGAGCAGGCCGAGGCCGATGGCGAGGCCGCGCCCGAAGAGCCCGACGCCCTCCTTGAGCAGCTCGGGGCCGAAGATATGGAGGTCCCTGACGATCTTGACCAACGAACGTCGGAGCCGGAGCCGGAGCCGGCCCCGGCCGCCTCGCCCCCGACACCGGCCCAAGCCTCTCCCGCGCCGCCTTCCGCTGTCCCGCAAGAGCGTCCCTTCACCGTCGTCGACACCGCCATGGGGGTGCGCCTGGTGTCCACCCTCAACGGCACCTCACCGCCTCGTGCCGTGATCGGGCTGAACGCCGGCGAGGAGCGTGTCGTCAAGGCCGGCGACATGATCCCCGAGGCGGGCGTGGTGGTGCTCTCGATCGGCCGTGATCTGGTGCAGTTGGCGGAGGTCCGTAGTCAAGGGGACCACGCCACGATCCAGTCCGTCTTTCTGCAGAGCATGCTGCCGGGGCAAGGGTCGCGAGACTAGCACCGAAACCCCATCGTCGAACCTGGTACGGACCCGGATCGATTGGACGCAGCTGTTCGGGGGGTGGTTGTAGGCAGTCTGTCAGGACCTCGGACCTGGCGGTCCGACTCGTGGCGAGGGGCGGAGCTTCGCTCTATGCTGTCGGGGCTTCAGGAGGTCCCTATGCTCGCCCTATTCTTGTCTACCTTCGCCCTTGCCTCACCCGACCTCACCATGTCTGGCGATGAACAAGGTGAACGTGGTTGGAGCGAAGACGAGTGGAGCGGTGAGCTCCCCTGGGACGACGACGCCTACGCCCCCTCCGTGGTCGGTGGCGAGCCCGTCCAGCATGGCGTGGACCGCTGGGACTCCACGGTCGGAATCGTGGTACGCAACAGCTACGTCAGCTGCACGGGCACCCTGATCGCGCCTCGGGTCGTGCTCACGGCGGCCCACTGCCTGAACGGGGTCACGGGCGTCATCGTCGGGGCGAAGGACTGGGCCCGCGACTCCAGCGAGCCCGAGACCGAGATCATTCGCGCCGAGGGGGTCTTTCCTCACCCGAGCTACAACCGCGGCGCGGGCCCCGACATCGCGGTCCTCCTCCTCGAAGAGCCATCGAGCTACCCGCCAACGCCCATCGGCACCGACTGCGTCCGCGATGAAGACCTCGTCGATGGGGTTGAAGCGGCGGTCGTTGGCTTCGGCAACACACGCTATGACGGTCGAGGCGGCACGAGCCAGCTCCACGCGGGGATGACGGCCATTCAAGACAGGGACTGTGTCAACGATCGGATCGATGGGATCTGGACGGGCTGCTTGCCCTCGCTTCGTCCCGGGGGCGAGCTCGCCGCGGGCGGCAACGGCGTCGATGCGTGCTTCGGTGACTCGGGGGGCCCGCTGTATCTCCCCACGCAACGGGGTGACTTTGTGGTTGGGGTTGTCTCGCGAGCCTTCGCGGGCGTGCCCCAGAACGAGCCGTGCCTACATGGGGGCATCTACGTTCGTCCTGACGCCTTCATCGACTGGATGGAGGAGGTCACGGGCGAGCTCGTGGAGCATCCCCAGTGCAACGAGCCCCCGGTGGCCTCCGCCGATGGCATCCGGGCGCGCCCCGGGCGAAGCGGCACCACCCAGATCACGGCGGTCGATCCCGACGGCGATGACGATCTGATCACCTACGAGGTCCTGGTTCGACCCGAGCATGGTCTGGCCTCGGTCAGCCCCGATGGCGAGGTGACCTATGTCGCCAACGAGGACTATCGGGGCGAAGACTCTTTCGTCATCGGGGTGGTCGACAGCGGCTCCGACGTCTACGAGCGCAGCGGGCCGGCCACGACCCCGGTCGAGATCCCGGTCACGGTGGGGCGCTCCTTCTTGGGGTGCTCGGCGACCGCCGCAGCGCCGACGGGGCTAGCAGCTCTCTTCGGTGGCTTCTTCCTGCTGCTTCGTCGGCGCCGCGCCCAGGGCTGAGTCGCCGGACTTGGCGGGATCCCCCGTCGGCGGGCTAGGCGTTCCTCAGCAGCGGCCGTGCGTGTCGTGTGTCTGACCACGGCGCTCCTGTTCGTCGTGGCCAGCGTGATTGGGCCTGTGGCCCGCCTCGTCGATCCTCGGCAGCGCGTCTGGCACCGGCGGATCGGCAGGTGGGCCGTCCTTCACCTTTCCCCGAACGTCGAGCCGAGGTCAGTCGGGGTCCGCTCGTACGCCTCGGGGAAAGTTGAGGGCTCGACCCTCGCTGGGGATCCCGTCGAAGCCCAATCGGTCGAAGCTGGTCACGCGCCAGTAGAGCTTGTCGAGCCGATAAGGCAGAAAGAGCTGCGTGGGCTCCCAGCGAAGCCTGCCGACCTCGGTGCGGCGGAGAAGCTTGGTGAACGCAGCGTCTGACGCGATCTCCACGCGGTAGCCCAGGGCGCGCTCGACGGGCGTCCAGGTGAAGTCTGGGGTGTGAAGCACCCCCTCCGGCTCCGGTGAGACCGGGCTACCGGGAGGGAGCAAGGCGATGGGCTGCCCGGGGCGCTGACCTGTGGGGGTGCGTACACCTAGCCCGGCTTCGAGGGCGATCTGCGCTCCTGCGCCTCGAACCGAAACGGCCCGGGACACCGCCTCGGATCGCATGGCTGCCTCTTCGACCGCGACCCGGAAGCCACCCTGCGTTCCGCTGGTCGAGCCCGAGGGGGTGTGGATGGTGAGCTCGGTGCCCAGATCTCGCTCTCGGACCGAGAGCGCGCCGGTCCGCACGTTGATGACACGTCGAGAGGGGCCGGTCCGGGAGTCCGAGGAGCGCAGGGTCAGGCAGGTGCCTGGTAGCAGGGTCAGGTCGTCCGCTGGCTCGCACCCGGGCTCCCCGCCCAGGCGGAGCGTGGCGAAGCTGTCCTGGTCGGTGCAGACCTCGGTCCCGTGGGGAAGAAAGAGCTGCTCTTCGAGCCGGACCGGATCGCCGTCGAGGCGTGCGTATCCAGAGCCGTTGAGGGCGGTGAGCTGCGCGGGGCGCTCGTCGGGGACCTCAGCGAGCGAGAGGGAGGCGAGGAGCAACCATGGCATCAGGGCACCTCGGGTAGGACGGGCTGGACGAAGACCGCGCGCTGCTGCGCCGCGGACTGGGAGGGATCCGGCGGTCTGGGTGGCACGAGGTCGTAGTCCGACTCACGAAGGCCCGCGGTACGCAGGAGCTCTGCGATCGCCTCGGCCCGCTCCGCCGCGAGTTGGAGGTTGAGCTCCATTCCACCATCGGGCGAGTAGGAGCCGGCGATACGGAGGCGATAGCTGCCGCGGTTGCGGGCGAGCTCCTGAACCAGGATCCGATCCTCTGGACGGACTTGGGACGAGCCGCCTTCAAAGAGCACACGAACCTCGGGCGGCGGGGAGGCACGGAGCCAGAGGGCGTAGCCATCCATGATCTGCACCTCGAAGCGCTGGCGCTGCCCACCACCCTTCACCTCGACCACCAAAGGGCCCTCGGCGGCCCTGAGTCGAGCGACCCCGTCCTCACCGATGTCGTGGACTTGCTCCCCCACGACCACGCGGTGCGCGGGGCTCCCCGCCACGATCACCCAGCCCTGCCCTCGGCGCGAAGACGAGGGGACGCCCTGATGGACCGCGCGGGGGGCGCTGCCCCCGGGCAGGCTGATGCCTTGCTCGGGATGCCAGCCCTCCTTGGGTGCTTCGTCGGTCCAGGTGCAGGTCTCGGGATCCCACCAAGGTTTCCCGGAGGTGGCGGTCGGGGACGGAGGGGGCTCGGTGGATGGCGGGACCATCGGCTCGTGCCGGCTCCGCCCCGGTCGTCCCACAAGGCCGACCCGCAGCCCGATCGTCCAGCCGCCGGTCAGATCGGTCCATGTCGCGGCGCCGAAGCGCATGTGGTGTGGCCATCCCGTCGGCGCGTCGACGTCGACGCCGAAGAGGACGACCGGGTTCAGCTCCTCGCCGAGGGACCCGCCTCCGCCCACCATGAGAGAGGGGCGCCAGGCCTCACGCCGGGTCTCGGGGTCGAGGAGGTGCAGGCGCAGCGCGGGCATGGCCTGGAGGTGTCCGCCGCCGCCCGAGATCAGCTTGGCATCGATCCTCCCCTCGAGGCCGAGGTGGGTCCAGGCACGCACCCCGAGTCCCGCGCTCATCAGAGGCCCACTCCCTAAATCCTGCGCGACGGTGACAGAGCGGCCCACCATGACATCGACGGTGGGGTCCGCCCAGGCGGTGAGGGCGAGCCAGAGGATCATGGTGCGCTTGGCTCCAGCTTCAGAGGAATGGGTGTGTCCCGGTGGGACGGGGTGAAGGTGCCGTGCAGGTCTCCGCCTCGCCATCGTAGTCGATAGCTCCCGGCATCGGGAGCTTGGACCGTATCCACGAGGTGAAGCTCGCCGTTCGCAGGGCTCCAAGATCCACGTATAGGCGTGTCTATTCGGTTGCCATCGAAGTCCACGGCCATGGTCCCTCGTACCTGGTCGCCCTGGGTCTGCAGCGTCATCGTGCAGGAGCGCCCGCCGAAGTCTCCACGCCAAAGGGGCGTGAGCTCTCGGGGTGGGGGCATCGGAGCGGGCCGGCCGGGTCGCACGATCGGGGCGAGCAGTCCGGGGTCCTCGCGGTCGAACGACTCGTCCTCGTCCGGGGGAGCTTCTGCTGAGATCCTTGTGAGGATCTCCGGCTCGAGAGGGGCCCGCCGCGTGCTCCAGCGCCAGACGAAGGGCGAGAGGCTGATCGAGAGGACGACTGCGACCAAGAGGAGCCGTCCGGCTCGGCGGTTGGTGGGGAAGGAAGAGGGGGGAGGGGGCTCTGGTGTGAGCGCCAGCGTCTCGTAGGGGCTCTCGGGGCCAAGGAAGTTGGCGGGGTCCAGCTCGGGTCGGCTCGCCCATGCGGAGGGTAGGTGGGGGTGGAGCAGCGCGGCCACCGCGTCTGCACGCTGGGGGCGCTCTTCGGGCTTGGCCTTCGTCGCCCAGCGAATCGCGCGGACCAGGTCCGGCTGGAGGCCGTCGAACCGATCGGACGTCGCGTCCGTGGCGAAGAGATCGACTGGGTTCTTCGCCGTCAACATCCAGTAGAGGCTCGCTCCCACCGCGTAGAGATCTGCGGGTGGGCCCACCGATCGTGCGTCTAGCCGTTGCTCGGGCGGCATGAAGGCGAAGGAGCCCATCGACACGCCCTCGCGCGTGCGACGATCACCCTCGGTCACGAGCGCGATCCCGAAGTCGGCGAGGACGGTGCGGTCGTCTGCGGCGATGAGGAGGTTCTGTGGCTTGATGTCACGATGGATGATCCCTCTGGCGTGCACGGCCGACAGGCCTGCGAGCACCTCGAGGATCCGACGAACCGCCTCATCGGGAGGGAGTGGCCCCTTCTGGGTGATGCGGTCGGCGACGCTCCCCGCCTCCAGGAGCTCCGTCACGAGATAGGTTCGCTCCTCGCAGGTCCCGAAGTCGAGGACCCTGAGCACCGAGGGGTGGTCTATGCTCGCCATGGCCCGTGCCTCGGCGAGCAGACGCCGACGGTAGGTGGGGCTCGACGCGGTACGATCCCCCAGCACCTTGAGCGCGCGATCGACCCCGAGCCGCGTGTCGGTGACGCGCCAGACCTCGGCGGCCCCTCCAGCGCCCAAGGGGAGGACGATCCGGTAGCGTCCGGCGACGGTCTGCCCGACCCTCACGGCACGGCGTCCATCCATGAGCCGACGTGGCCTCTCGGGCCTGACGTGCGCACGGGCGATGGCAGGTTCATGGGCATCGGTGCGCAGTATACGCCGATGCCCTGAGACGGCTAGGCCACCTCGACGGACTTGACGCGGACGCGCAGGGCTCTGCGGCGCTTCTCGATGAACCACGGGTCGAACCCGGCCTTCTTAAGCTCCCGGCGCAGGCGGTGGGTCAAGACGTGCAGGGCGTTGGCGTCGGCTGTGCCGCGCTTTCCCCAGATCCCGACCGAGACGTCTGCGTCGGAGCACCACCCGCGCTCGGGCCGCGGCAGACCCGTGTCGCGGTCCTCGAGCCACTGCTTGCCGAGGACGTAGAGCAGAATGGCCCGGTTCTCGGCGTCGACCCGGTGGGCGATGTCGCGGGTGTCGTCGTATATCATGGCCTCGGGGCCCGCGACTCCGTCGAGGGTGACCTTGAGGGTGTAGGGGTAACGCGCCGGCTCGGCCTCGATGGTGGCGGTATAGGTCGGGGCGAGGGCGAGGAGCTTGAGCACCCGACCGGCGACGGTAAAGGTCTGTCCAGGCTGAATAGGCCGCTCCTCACCGTCTTCGTCGCCGATGTAGACCTCGCCGTCGGCGAAGGCGAGCAAGGTCGCCGCCTGCACCGGCGCGTGGGGGATGCGCAGGCTGTCGTGCTCGCCACCCCCGATCGTGAAGCGGTCGGACCGGAGCGGAAAGCGGACCCCAGAGGACGTGTCTTCGACGAGGAGGCCGAGAGGGGGCCCCGCGGAGGCGCCGTCACCGTGGACGCGGAGCTCCATGTCGGGGCCGAGACGGATGCTGTCGCCGTAGTTGATCGGAGTGGGGTTTTGGATCCGAACATCGTTGACGAAGGTGCCGTTTCGGCTTCCGAGGTCCTTAATCCAGGCCTGTCCCCCCTCGACCCAAGCTGAGGCGTGGTTCGAAGAGACGGTCTGTTCGGTAATGACGACGTCGTTCTCGGGGCCGCGACCGAGGTAAAGCGGCTGCTCCGATAGGGGTATTGCGTGAAGAATCACGCCGTCTCTGACCACTTGCAGGTCCATCACTCTCCCTTCTGGGGCAGCGTATCTTAGTGCGGTTCGGTGTGGTTGTCGGGTAAAGAGGGTCGCAAGGCTACGGGGACCACCTCGGCTCCCTGCGCTCGGCTCACCGTGCCGTCGAGACGGTCTTCGGTGAGCGTGAGCCGCCAAGTCTCGGGTCGCCCCTTCGATGCCGTGGTGTTGAAAGTAATGAGATTGGGTTGAGAAAGGGCGCCAGTTAGCCGAGTCGGCCGCTCTCTGTTGGCATGCTCCACGGTCCCTCCTAGCACTGAGAGCGTGCCATTGAAGGTTACCATGACAGGAGATCCGTCGCATGAACCATGCCAGGTCGTAGGAAATGGCAATACTCCTGACAGGTCCTCAGCCTCGCTGGCAGGGGGTGGCGATGGACTGTCTTGTGTCTTACGTCGCTCTGTCGTGACGGGATCGGATGGGACAGACGATGGCGTGGAGGTCGGAGATCCGGGCTCCGTGGACCTCTCGATCTTAGGTTCGGATATGATCTTGGTGGGGGACGATGGGACTTGGTGAGGAGGAGCGGTCCCCTCTTGGCTCCGCCCCAGCGACCAACCTGCGAAGCCCAGGCACAAGAGCAGGAGGATCGAGGCTCCGAGAAGGTAGACGAACCCGCGAAGGCGAACGGCGCCCTGCGGGGCGGCGGTGGGCTCTCGAAGCGTGGACTCAGGAGCGAGAGCCTGGGGGCTCAGGCTCGGGATGTCCGCTGAGAGTGCGGAAACCACCTGGGACAGACGGTCCTCGAGCTCGGCGGCGGTCGAGGGCCGGAGGGTAGGGTCTTGCTGGCAGGCGTCGCGGAGGATCTCTCGCAGCGGCGCAGGCACGGGCTCCCAGCGATGGGATTCGGGTCCACAGAGGAAGAGGTCGACGGGTGAGCTGCCCGTGACCGCCCAATACAGGGTGGCGGCGGCGGCGTAGACGTCGGCGGCGGGGGTCACGGCGTGGGCGTCGAGCCGTTGCTCAGGTGCCATCGTAGCCCACGAGCCGAGCGCGACTCCCGTCAGCGTGAGCTGCTTGGTCCGGTCGGCGAGCCAGGCCACCCCGAAATCGGTCAGCAGAGGGCGCCCGGCCTCATCCAGCAAGATGTTCGCAGGTTTGAGATCGCGATGGATGATGCCGTGGTCGTGCGCGCACTGGAGGCCCCTGAGGATCTGGATCATGGTCTGCGTGGCGGCACGGGGGCTCAAGGGACCCTGTTGGGTCAAGCGCTCAGCGAGGCTCTCGCTGAGCAGTGGCATGACGACGTAGTGAAGACCACGTTCCTCACCAACATCCAGGACCGGCACCAAGGCCGGGTGACGCAGCGAGGCCATCACCCGTGCCTCATCTCGAAAGCGCTGGACGGAGTTTGCGTCTCGGTCAGCGATCCGCGCGATCTTGATCGCTCGGTCCGCCTCGAGCACGTGATCCCGGCATCGGTAGACGACCGCCATCCCACCGGCACCCAGGGGCTCGAACACGTCATATCGGCCATCAGCGAAGCGGTAGAGTGGGTCGCGCTTGGTCAAGTTGGACTTTTCTCAGAGTGGGGCTAGAGGCGGATGCGCTGGGCGAGATCTCAGAGGGCGAAGTCCCCGTCATTGTAGCTGCCCAACGGTCGATACGCCTTTGTTGTGAAGCGTTCCTTATGTGGTGAGCGCCCGCCATGGAGAGTTCCGATGTTGATTTTGTTGATTACGCTCCTGGGTCACGCCAAGAGCCCAGGACTGCAGACCACCGTCAAAGATGCGGAAGAAGTCGAGAAGCCCAAGAGCGAGCTCGCGGCGGAGTTCGGCGGCGCCCTCGCGGCGGGCAACTCGGCGGCCTACAGTCTGAACGCGGGGTTCAACGGCGCCCACCGCTGGAAACAGAACCGGCTTACGGCCTCGTTCTCGGGCCTCTTCGGCCAATCGGTCGTCGATGGCGACGGCGATGGCATCCTCTCTCCCGAAGACCGGGCGCGGGGCTACATCACCAATCAGCAGCAGCTCTTTGGTGTCGCGCGCTACGATCGGTTCTTTGGAAAAAAGAACAGCCTCTACGCGCTGTCGGCGATCCTCGTCGATCCCTTCGCGGGGTTCACGTCTCGTACCCAGCAGCAGATCGGCTACTCGCGCAAGTTCGTCGCCGAAGAGAGCACCTCGGTCGTCGGGGAAGTCGGGTTCGACTGGGCGCAAGAGTACTACGTGCCGGGGGTCGATCCCCGCTATCAAGACATCTTCGCCCTTCGCTTCATGGTAGGGGTCGAGCACACCTTCAATGAACAGGTCAAGCTCATCTCCGGCCTCGAGGCTTACCCCAACGTCATCGATATCGGGCAGGTGCGCGTGATCAACACCACCTCCCTCGCGGCGAAGCTTACAGACAAGATCGGCTTCAAGACTGCTTATAACCTTCGATTCGACAATGATCCCGTCCCCGGCTTTCGTCGGGCGGACCACGCGCTCACCGCCAGCCTCGTCGTGACCTTCCTCTAGCAGGCTCTTGGGCCAGAGGAACGATCCGCGCGCGCTCTCGCGCGGCGACGGGACCACTCGCTGCAGCACACACGCATCCCTACATCCGCTCGCGCTGGACTCCTTGGCTGGGGTCGCCGCGCCACGCCCTGGAGGCTCCCATGGATACCGAAGAACTGACCAAATATGCCGATGAGGCCGTAAAGATCGGCATGGAGACTGGCTCGAGCATGATCTGGAGCATCCTCGCGGGTGGTGCCATCTGCGTCGTCGGCTGGATGGTGTCCAAGTGGATCGCCAAGCTCGTCGTCGCCTCGACGGAGCGTGCCAAGCTCGATCTCGCGCTGGGCCGGTTCTTGTCTCAGATCGCGCGCTACGCCGTGCTGGTTGGTACGGGCGTGTCCGCCCTAGCGACCATGGGCTTCGAGGTCACGACCTTCGTGGCGGTGCTCGGTGCCGCGGGTTTCGCGGTCGGCCTGGCGCTGCAGGGCACCCTCGGGCACTTCGCGAGTGGGGTCATGATCCTCATCTTTCGGCCCATTGGGCTCGGCGACTTTGTCGTCGCTGGGGGGTCCACCGGCACGGTTAAAGAGATCGGGCTCTTCCAGACCGTGCTGCTGAGCCCCGACAATCAGACCATCTTTGTCCCAAACGGGAGCGTCACGGGTGGCACGATCATCAACTTCACCCGCCAAGGCACCCGCCGCGCCGAGATCGACGTGGGCGTCGCGTATGGCGCCGATCTCAAAGAGGTAGAACAAGCATGCCTTCAGGCGATCGAGGGTGTCCAAGAGATCCTCCCCGAGCCCCCTCCGGCCTTCGCCTTCGTCGAGATGGCCGACAGCAGCTTGAACTTCAAGCTGCGCGCCTGGTGCAACGCGCCCGACTATCTGCTCGTCATGCACAAGATGCGCAGCGCGGTCTACGATGAGCTCAACGCGCGCCACATCGAGATCCCCTTCCCGCAGGTCGTGGTCCACAAGGCCGAAGACTGAGCCGGCGTGGGCGGGGAGCTCCGCCCGTACGCTCACGCGATGACGAGGCGTGCCTTTGGCGATACGGGGCGAGGCATGAACGAGCCCCGCCCATCGCCTCCCCCTCCGGTGCTCCCCGCGCAGCCGCGGATCGAGGCGGCTTGGTATGTCTTGTGCCCCTCAACCGAGCTTCGGCAGCGGCCGATCCGTCGGATGGTCCTCGGGATCCCGCTGGTGGCATGGAGGGGTGAAGGGGGGGCTCCATCCTGCCTGCTCGATCGCTGCCCTCACCGAAGCGTGCCGCTGTCGATGGGGAGGGTGCGCGGGGGCGAGCTGCAGTGCGCCTACCACGGCTGGCGATTCGACGGCCAGGGGAGCTGCACGCTGGTGCCGGGGCTGGCCGACGCCAGCAAACGCCCAGGTCGGTGCGTGGCCTCCTATCCTCTCCGGGAGCAGCAAGGATTTATCTGGGTCTGGATGAACCCTGAGTCGCCTCCGTCGGAGGAGCCCTTTCGCTTTCGCCTGGCCGACGACCCGTCCTACACCACCGTTCGTCGGGAGCTCCATGCGCCGGGAAGCCTGTACCAGGTCATCGAGAACGCGCTCGATGTGCCCCACACCGCCTTCTTGCACGGGGGCCTCTTTCGGCAGGATCGGGCCCGGAGCCCGGTCGAGGTCAGGGTGCACCGCTGGCACGATCGGTGTCAGGCCGAGTTTATCGGCGAGGCACGCCCCGAGGGCATCGCGGGGCGCCTGCTCTCGCCCTCGGGGGGAACCGTCACTCACTTCGACCGCTTCTACTTGCCCTCGATCATCGAGGTCGAGTACCGAATCGGCACCGAGAACCACATCCTGCTCAACGGGGCGGTGACCCCCGTGAGCGACTTCGACTCCCGCCTCTTTGCGGTGGTCAGTGTACGGAGCCGCTTTCCGGGGTGGCTGGTCAAGCTCGCGGTTCAGCCCATCGCGCTGCGGATCTTCGGCCAGGATGTCGTGATGCTGCGGCGCCAGGTCGAGTCGGTCGGCCAGGCGGGTGAAGAGCGTTACCTCTCGACCGAGATCGACATCCTCGGTCCCCACATTCTGGGCATCATGCGGCGGGCGAGTCGGGGCAAGCTGGGCGACCCGAACAGAGAGCCTACCGAGCGAAGCCTCACGATCATGCTCTGAGCAGTCCTGTTCATGACCGAGGGGTCGTCTTGAATGTCGTGGTGGTCGGTACCGGGTACGTCGGGCTGGTGACGGCCGCGGGCCTGGCGGAGATGGGGGCGTCGGTGGTCGCCATCGACGTCGACGCGGCGCGGATCACCTCGCTGCGAGCGGGCCGACTGCCCATGCACGAGCCGGGTCTGGCCGAGCTCGTGAGCCGGGGGTGTTCCCAAACGACGCTCTCGTTCTCGACGGATCTCGCCGGGGCGGTCGCGGAGGCCGAGGTGGTCTTCGTGGCGGTGGGCACACCGTCCCAAGAGGATGGCGCGGTCGACCTGGGGGCCGTCGAAGAGGTCTCGGAGGGGGTGGCCCAAGTGGCGCGCCGCGAGCTGGTGCTGGTGCTCAAGTCGACGGTTCCTGTGGGGACGAACCAGCGGATCCGGGCGCGGGTAGCCCAGGCGCGCGTGCCTATCCATGTGGTCTCGAACCCGGAGTTTCTCCGCGAAGGGGCTGCGGTTCAGGACGTCTTGACGCCCGATCGAATCGTCGTAGGGTGCGAACCCACCGATACGTTCGCGCGTCGGGTCATGGAGCGGCTGTACCAACCTTTTATGCTTCAAAATAGACGCATTTTATGGATGGATCCGAAGAGCGCGGAGCTCACCAAGTACGCGGCCAACACGATGCTGGCGCTGCGTATCAGCTTCATGAACGAGGTCGCGTCGCTCTGCGAGGAGCTGGGGGCAGACATCCATCAGGTCCGGGCTGGGATCGGTAGCGACCCCAGGATCGGGGAGCGGTATCTCCATGCGGGACCTGGCTTTGGCGGCTCCTGTCTGCCCAAGGACGTCGCGGCGCTCGCTCGGATGGCTCGGGAGCTTGGCGTGGGGGGCGAGCTCGCGTCCGCCGCGCAGCGGGTCAATCGTCGACAACGCGGACTCCTCGTGCAGAAGCTGCGCCGACGCTTCCCCGAAGGGCTCGGCGGACGTGTCGTGGCGATCTGGGGCCTTGCCTTCAAGCCGAACACCGACGATATTCGGGAAGCTCCAGCCTTGGACTTGCTGGACGCCCTCGTGGATGCAGGGGCCCAGGTCGTCGCCCACGATCCGGCAGCGATGCCCAGAGTCCGCCAACGGGTTGGGCGCGCGGTTCGGCTTGTGGATCGACCGATGGACGCGGTGATCGGGGCCCACGCCCTGGTCCTGGTCACCGAGTGGCGGTGCTACCGAAGCCCCGACTTCAGGACGATGCGCGAGGCGATGGCGAGACCTTATCTGCTCGATGGTCGAAACCTGTGGTCCTCCTTGGGGCTTTCGAGGTTAGGGTTCGAGTATGAAGGCATCGGGAGCGCGTCGGATGGGTGGATCCAGGACGGGCCAGGACCGGCCTCGCGGGCTACGAGAGGGTAGGAGGATCCATGACGGTGTTTGATGAAGTTCAAGCAGCCCTCGACGACGCCCTCGTCGTCACGGCCCACGCGCGACCGATCGACGAGTCCTCTGCGATCGAGCCAGGGGATGACTTCGTCGCCACCTTCTCGGTCGAGAACATCGGGATCTCCGATCGGCAGTCGTCCCAGGCTCGGACCGCCTTCGTTGGGGTGACCCTACGCATCGAAGCGACCCCCTTCGCCGCCCCCTTGGTCGACGGGGAGCCGGTGAACGACGTCACGCTCGAGGTCGGCGAGCTCATCGTTGGCGAGGTGTGGTCTCATGAGTGCACCCTCCGGGCGCTAGCGGCCCTCGATGGGCCGGAGCCCTTCGCGCGTGCCGTCGTCCAGGGTCGGCTCGATCTGGAGCGGTTCTTCGCGGCCCAGGGCATCCATCGCTTCACCACCGAGATCCGTCGAGCCCCCGCCATCGATCCCGCGATCGAGTCCTTTCGGGTCGCGCTGCTCGAGAAGGTTCTGCCCGACGGCTTTCGCCTCGATGCCTGGACCTTCGACTTCGACGGGGCGGACGACTTTGAAGACGTGGCGGACGACTCGGATCGCTTTCGCAACTTCATTCGCGAGCGCGTCGCCGAGGTCGCTGAGTCCAGGGGGCTCGCCGACGAGGCGATCAGCGCCGCGACCTTGCCTCTCGCCAACGCTTGGTATGACATGTACGAGTCCGGCTACCAGGCCTCGCTGGCGCTGGGGCTGTGGTTCATCGGCTTCGACCAGGGGGAGTCGATCTCCTTCGACGGAGTCAAGGCGCTGGCGCGGGGCTACTTCGAGTCCTTCGACACCTACGAAGGGCGTCGCGAGCTTCGGCTGATCAAGGGCTTCGAGAACGACGGGGTGCTCGCCGGGCCTATCACCGTGGTCGATCTGCCGGTGGTGGTGGACTACGGCTCGCGGACCATCACCCTGTGGGCGGGCAGTCTTAGGGTCTGAACAGAGCCAAGGTTCAGATTAAGGGAGCCTCCATGAGCGATCTGCACAAGCCGTTCTATCCCGGCAGTCCCCTGGGCGAGAAGGTCGAGGGGCTCCCCACGGGCCGCGAGGTCGCTTGGGAGCCGCTGGTCGACTTTCGTCGGAACGGGGTGAGCGAGAACACG
The DNA here is from genome assembly GCA_007693595.1 of Deltaproteobacteria bacterium. Lineage (GTDB taxonomy): Bacteria > Myxococcota_A > UBA796 > UBA796 > REDI01. The sequence continues at coordinate 42,393 of REDI01000060.1, forward strand.
GTTCACGGCGCGGTGGCTTGGTTCAGCGGGGACCGCCCGCTGCACAGCTTCGGTGGGAACGTCCTGTGCTACGGCCGATCGATGATGAAGCCGCTCTACATCAAGCCCTTCGCCCGCGAGCTGGAGCCCGTCCTCTCTGGGCCCCAGAAGGCGATCAGCGTGGCGAGTCACAACGGGACAGCCGAGCACGTCGCAGCCGCCCAAGGGGTGCTTCCCGAGGGATCCTGGGGCCTGATGCAGACCCCCCTCGACACCCCGCTGGTCCAGTTCGGTCGGCAGGTTCGGCGTCCTCGGCGGTGGTTCAACAACAGCTCAGGGCACCACGCCGCGATCCTGCGAGGCTGCATGCTCAAGGGCTGGCCCGTGGTCGGATACACCCTGCCCAGCCACCCGGTGTTTCAGGCCCATCTCGAGGTCTTGCGCGCGTGCCTGGGCCAGGACTGGGAGCCCCGCCGCGTGGCTCGCGACGGCGACGGCCTGCCGACGGTGGCGATCACCGTCAACGAGCTGGCGCGGTGCTACGCGTGGATGGCCGCGAACCGCGATCAGGACTGGATCTGGTCCTCGATGGTTGATCACCCCGATCTGGTGGGGGGGTTCAACCGCCTCGACACCACCGTGATCAAGTCCTGCGAAGGCAGGGTCATCGCCAAGGAAGGCGCTGACGGCTTGCTAGGTCTGGCGATCGAGCATTCGGATTACCCCGAGGGACTGGGGATCGTCATTAAGATCGCGCACGGCTGGAACCCACAGGCGACCTGGTATGTCGCGCGAGGGATCCTAGGTGTCTTAGGCTTCGAGCTCCGAAACCCATACCCCTTGTACCGACAGAAGGCCTTCTTGGTGCCGGGGGTGGTGCCTGGTGACCGGCTCGCCGATCTGGCGGCGATCCAGACGTGGGACCCCTGGGATCCCGATCATGATCGCTGGTACTACCCCTTTGACAAGGAGTCGGGTCGATGATCTCTCGCCTGCTGATCTTGCCGATCCGCTTCTATCAGCGCTTCATCTCTCGGTATACGCCACCGAGCTGTCTCTTCACGCCGACCTGCTCGGCCTACACGGTCACGGCCCTCGAGCGACACGGCTTGTGGGGACTCTGGCTGGGGGCCTTTCGGATCTGTCGCTGCAATCCGATCACGGGCGGGGGGCACGATCCGGTGCCGGACTAGCAGGGCTACGGACTGCTAGCACTCGGGCATGCGCGGGTGTTTCACGGTTGAATCGTTTTGTTTCAGTCGTGAACAGGGATCGAGAGCAGGGGGCAGGGGATGGTGTGTAGGGTCTGCTCCGTCCGGCTGCCGGCGAGCATGTCCCACACGCTGTCGTGGCCCCGTGTCGGCATGGCGACGAGCTTGGCGTTGAGGTCTCGGGTGACCTTGGCGATGACCTCGACCAGGGGGCCTTGGCGGTGGAGGATACGCACCGGGGTTTCGCTGGCGGCGGGTAGGAGGTTCAGCTCGTCGGGGAGCGTCTCGCCCACGGTCAACAGCACGAAGTCGAGCCCGGACCAGCCGGCACGTCGCGCGAGGCCGCCGAGCACGTGGAGCGCTGCGTGGGCCTCGGCGGCGTTGCTGGCTGGGATCACGACGCTGCCGAGCGCGACCGCGCCGCGCTCTTCATCCACGAAGCGTCCGCCTTGAAAGGGGATGAAGAGCGTAGGGGTGTCGATGTTGCGGGCCACGGCCTCGGAGACGCTGTCGTGGAGTAGGCGGCGGATCCCTCCGATCTGTCGGGTTGAGATCACCAGGAGGTCGACCTGGGCTCCGCGGAGGAAGTCGAGGGTGGTGTCGACAGGATCGTCACAGCAGGTGTGTCGAATCGCCCGATGCTCCACCGTGGACTCGTCTCCCCAGCGCTCGAGGGTGGTCGCGGCCTGGGGCATGGGGCGAGTCGCCTGGCCGTCGACCGAGGCATGGAAGGTCGAGAGGACAGCACCCGTGTCCCGTGCGATCGCGAGCGCGTGCTCAAAGGCGGATCCCCCACCGGGCCGAAGGTCGGTGGCATGGACGATGTGATAGGGGGCGAGGTCGGTTGTGGGCATGGGCGCCTCCGAAGGTGAGCTGGGACCAAAGCTCCTGCAATGCGCGTGCCGAACAGGCCCGATGGCTGGTGAGGCGCCCAATGCCCTCTGGGGACGAAGGGTTCAGGCCTGGGGCTGCTGCTCGGCGATCTGCTTCTTCACTTCGTCCATGTCGAGCCCGTTGACCTGCGAGATCAGGTCGTCGAGCGCCTCGGGGGGGAGCATGCCGGGCTGGCGGAAGAGCAGGACCCGATCCCGAAAGACCATCACGGTGGGGATAGACTGGATCTGAAGCTGCATGGCGAGCTCTTGCTGATCTTGAGTATCGACCTTGCCGTGAACGACCTCGGGATGGCGGGTCGCGCTCTCTTCGAAGATGGGAGCGAAGCGCTTACATGGCCCGCACCACTCGGCCCAGAAGTCCAAGATGACGACGCCATCGGTGTCTACGATCGACTCGATGTTGTCTTTGGTGACGGTGACGGTGGACATAGGAACTCCAGGGCAAGGGTGGGTCCACTCACCAGACGCGGCGAGGGCTCCCCAAGGCTTATAGGATCGAAGCCAGCGGGCGTACAGGGTTCAGGCGTCGGAGGGGGTGCCTCCGCCTAGGCGGGCTCGTAACGTGTCGAGCAAGGAGGGCTCGGACTCGGCCAAGAGCTCGATCGTGACCCGCGCCAGATAGAGAAAGTCGGCGTCGGTCACGATGCCCGTGAGCCTGCCCTCGTCGTCGACGACCGGCAGGCAGCCCCACTTGTGGTCGCGCAGGAGCTCAGCTGCCACGGTGAGCTCCGTGTCTTCGCTCACCGTGGCGACGTCGGTGTGCATGAGCTCGCGGACACGGGTGCGGCTGGCATGCATCTTCTGCTCGAGCGGAGATCCGCTCGGCAGGTAAGCGCGCAGGAGCTCTCGGTGGGTGATGAGTCCGACGAACTTCTTGTCTTCGACGCAGGGCAGGTGTCGGACCCTGCGGAGTCCCATGACCTCTTGGGCTGAGATCAGGGGAGAGTTCGCGTGTAGCACCACGACGTCGCGCGTCATCAAGTCCTTGACCTTCATCGAACCTCCATGAGCGCTCCGAGGCGCCGCAGACGTGCGACGGCTAACGCAAGAAAGCGCGCGCAGGAGACCCTAGAGCGCAAGAAGGGTTCAACGGCGGCGGCGCAGCCCGATCAGTCCGAGCGCGAAGGTCAGAAAGCTCAGCCCAACGGGCGCCGCCACAGCGCTGCAGCCCCCGGCGCCCCCGCGTCGGATGTTGACGTTGAGGTCGGCCGCGCCGGTTCCTGCGACCCCGCCTACGTTCAGAACGATCTCGTAGTTGCCGGCCGACGGGAAGTCGACGAGCGGCTCCCAGGACTCGATGGATTGCACGAGATCGCCGTTGCTGTCGAAGATGTCCCACTGAATGCTGCTGATGCAGCCGAACGTAGAGACGTCGGTGGTGTTGACCAGCTGCCACTGCAGGCCGTCGACCTGTTCGATGCTGAACTGGGGCTCAGGAACGTCGCAGGCGCGGACGTAGCCGTTGCGGCTGACACAGTGGCGCCAGCTTCCGTCGTCCCGGCTACCCTCGGCGCACATGCGCACGTTGAAGTTGCCCGACGCATCGTAGGTGTGCACGACCCGCTCCCCCTCGGAGGTCTGTCCGTCGCCCCACTGCCAAGACACGTTCGTGATCTCTTCAATGGCGTGGTAGTTCAGCTCGCACCGCAGGTCGAAGGGTACGACGCCTAGCGCGACCGTGTCGGGGTTGTCGGGCTCAAGCTCGCGGGAGCACACGAAGCCAGGAGGCGCTCCCGGACGGGTGGTCACCGCCACGTCGCGGGCGCGGATCCAGTTGAGGAAGAAGTCGACGCGCATGTGGCCCGTGTTGCCCGCGCCACAGGGGGTGACCCCGTAAGAGGTCACGGAGATCTGCACGTAGCCTTCGCCGGAGAAGACCACGCCCGGGCCACCGGAGTCGCCTTGGCAGGTGGACTGGTTCCCGTTGAAGGCGATGACCCGGTCGCGGGAGTAGTCGACGAGCTCGACGGCCGCCGCGCGCTTGGTGCCGCTGTCGCCAGCGCCGGTGCGGGTGATCCCGAAGCCGATGAACGTGATGGGCGTGTCGAGCCAGTCGTCGGTGACGGGCTGGTCGTTGACCGCCATGGGGAAGACGTCGGTGACGGGCTCAGCGAGCCGGATCAGGGCGATGTCGTTGTTGAAGTTGCTGTTCACGTTCGACGAACGCCACCCGCTGTGCAGGATCCACTCTGCAGCGTCGACCTTGCGCGAGGCCGCGGCGGTGGTGCCGAAGGTGACCTGAACGCCGGTCGTGTCGTCGGAGAAGCAGTGGGCTGCGGTGAGCACCCACTCGGGGTGGATCAGCGAGCCGGTGCAGCTGCCTCCGCCGCTGGTGGAGCTGGACGCGAGGTGCACGACTTCTTGGTATTGGCCTTCGGGGACGAGCTGACCGTTGACGATGGCGGGGCGGTAGCGCTCGTTCTCGCGAGGGAGGGCGTCTGGATGGGTGAGTCGGTCCGAGACTCCGGGGAGATCGAGGTCGAAGACGCTGTCATCGCCGTACTCATCGTCGAAGACGAGAGGGTCGCCAGCCACGGCGGTGCTCGAGAGTCCGAGGGCGAGAGGGATCAACATGCGGAACATCGACGTCTCCTAGGAGGGGGCCTACCTCTGGGATGCAGGGGTGGCTGGACAGCGGCGGAGGTTAACCTCAGCGGGGTCAGGGTTCAACCGGGCGGGGTGAAGGGCTGACTGCGAGGCCCTATCTGTCGGGAGTATGACGCAAGGCCTAGCGCTTGTCACCGGGGCATGTCTTCGGGGCTTTGTGGGGTGGTAGAGCTTACGGCTCCTCGGCTCCATCCTCAGAGAGCGCGTCGAGCAGTCCACGGAGCTGCTCGCGGGTCATGGACCAGTCGGACGCTTCTCGCCCGGCGGGGGTGGTGCGCTGACGCTGGACCTCGGCGGCGCGGTCCCGGACCTCGACCTCCATGAAGGTGTCGTCCACGCGGTCCTCGGGGTCAGATCGTAGCGTGGCGCCCCCCAGCCGGGGCTCGATCTCGACAGGCTTGAGTCGGTCGGGTAGCTGCCGCACGGTCTTTGGCCAGCGATCCCCGAGGGCCTCAACGTCGTAGGCGCGATCTCGCTCTACTCGGATCCGGCGGACCTTGACGCCCAATCGGTCCGACTCGACCACCTCGATCTCGGTCTGCGTCCCCGCGCCCTCGATCTGCGCGGTGCCTCCCGCGCGAACCCCGTCGAGGGCGAGGTCGATGGCGTCGCGAGGAGTCATGAGGCCTCCTCGCGGGGACTCTTGGTCAGCTCCGAGCCGTCGTGGACCAGCGCGATGGGCTTGCCCTCGAGCTGGGTGTGAAGGTGGACAGGTCGCTGCCAGAGGGCAGAGAGGTTGCCGAGCACCTGGCTGGCCCACTCGAGCTGAAGGTCCAGCCCCTCGTAGGCGTGCTCCAGCAGGAGCTCACCGCGGTTCATCGCGTTGCCATCTGTGACGTAGACCCTCGGGGTGCCCTTGGTGGCGAGCATGTCGAGGAGCTGCTTCTTGATGGCGCCGAACTCCGTGCTGTCCATGACCCAGCGGCCGGATCGCTCGTCGAAGGTCGTGGTGAAGAAGCCTTGGGCCTCGCAGAAGTCCTGCGTGAGGAACTCATCGATGAAGGAGACGTCGTTGTGGGTGCGCCGTACCTGGAAGATACGCTCATTGCCCAGGCCGGCGTCGGTGTTCCATGCGGCGCGGGCACGGGGGTCGTCGCAGTCGAGCCACGCTTTACCGAACTGACCCTTATTCCAACGGTCCTCGATGTGGCGCCAGAGCTCGACGCCCAGCTTGTAGGGGTTGAGTCGTCCTGGCTGCATCGCCATGGTGCCCGCGTTGTGATCGGCGAAGTCGATCACCTCGGCGTCAGTGAGGATGTGGCGGGTCATCAGGCGGGTATGCCAGAAGCTCGCCCAGCCCTCGTTCATGATTTTGGTCTGGCCCTGAGGCGCGAAGTAATACGCCTCGTCGCGCAGGATCTCGAGCACGGTTCGCTGCCAGCGCTGGAGTGGGGCGTGATCGATGAGAAAGGCGAGCACGTCGCGGGTCGGCTCGTTGGGAAAGTTCTGCTGCTTCTGGACCTCGTCGGCTTTCTTTTGGCGCTGGGACTCCAGGAACTCGGGGGGGTTGATGAACTTGTCCATGTAGCGGCGATCGGAGCGTAGCTTAGGGATCGAGCCATCGAGCTGGGCCGCCTCGAGATCCTCCTCGGCCAAGGGATCGCGGGTCCGCTTGATGTGGGGCGCGTGAGGATCGATGAGGTTGTCGATGGAGAGGCAGAGATCGATGAAGCGCTCGACCTCGGTCTCGCCGTGACGCTCTTGGATGCGGCGGATCACGGTGGCGTGGTTGGCCATCTGGTCGAGCATGCGGCGGTTGGTGTGCTGGAACCAGAGGTTGTTCTTGAAGAAGTCTACGTGCCCGTAGACGTGGGCCATCACGAGCTTCTGGTCGACCGGCAGGTTGCAGTCCATCAGGTAGGCGTAGGAAGGGTCGGTGTTGATCACCATCTCGTAGATCTTCGACAGCCCGTACTCATAGGACTTCTGCATCTGGAGGTACTCCATGCCGAAGCGCCAGTGGGGATAGCGGGTAGGAAATCCGCCGTAGGCGGCGATCATATTGATCTCTTCGTAGGTACACATCTGAAAGATCGTGTCGAAGAAGTCCAGCCCGTACGATCGAGCGAGGGCCTCGATCCCCACGCGCGCCTCTTCGAGGGCCGATGGAAGCTCTCGCCCATCGCGTAGAAAGCGGCTTGAGACGAAGTTGGCCACGCTCACCTCCCCGCCGCGAGCAGCGTCTTGATCGAGTCCATGATCGCGTCGCGCGAGGGGACGCGGCTGGTCACCACCTTGTCTTCTTCGACGAAGGTGCCTTCGAGATCCTTGATGAACTGCCCCGAGCCGTACTGCGAGTCGACCTGAGCGTAGGAGAACTGGTTACTCCAAGGTATGAGCTTGTCACGAAGGAGCTGGATGCAGAGCTGAGTGTCGGACTTCGACCAGTTGTCGCCGTCCGAGAAGTGGAAGGGGTAGATGTTCCACGCCTCGCGGGGGTACTCCTTCTCGAGGATCTCGATCGCGAGCTTGTAGGCGCTCGAGATCAGCGTGCCGCCCGACTCTCGGGTGCGGAAGAAGGTGTCGCGGTCGACCTCTCGGGCGGCCGCGTCGTGGATGATGAAGCGGGTCTCGACATCTTCGTAGTGAAGCCGGATCCAGGCGTCGAGCCAGAAGGCCTGCGCGCGCACGATCTCTTTCTGCTCCTGGCCCATGCTGCCACTGACGTCCATCATGTAGAGGATCACCGCGGCGGATCGAGGCCGGGTCTCGGGGACGAAGGTGCGGTAGCGCTTGTCTTCCTTGATGGGTACGATCACCGGGCGCTCGGGGTTGAAGGTGCCCGAGGCGATGGTCCGTCGGAGGGCCTGGCGGTAGGTGCGCTTGAAGTGCCGGAGCGACTCCGGCCCGGTCTTCGCGATGCCCTTGTAGATGTTCTTGGTCGTCTGCGCCTGGGACTCCCCCTTGGGCTCGATGCGTGGAAGCTCGAGCTCTTCGCCCATGATCTCGGCGAGCTCCTGGACGGTGAACTCGACCTCGAGCAGGTGCTCTCCGGGCGCATCGCCCGCTTCTTGGCCCTGGCCGGGCCCCTCGCCTTGCCCATCTCCTTGGCCTACCCCCTTCTTGTTGTCGCCGTAGCGCAGCCGGGGGATACCGATCTGGGGCAAGGGGATCGAGACGAGCTTTTTACCCTGCTTTCCGACAAGCTCGTTCGACGACATATGCTTGCGCAGGTCTCTGCGGACCTTTCCGCGCACGATGTCGCGGAACCGTCCCAGATCGCGGTCGATACGCATCAGGAGCCTTCCTTGGCGTCGCCGCGCGCAAAGATGCTCGCGACGTACTGGAGCACGTCTTGAGCGGACCGCTCGTCGTAGCCGTAGTTGTCGATGAGTCGCTGCTTGACGACCTCGATCTTCGCTTGTTGGTCGGCGTCGGCGGTGTCCGAGACGAGGCTGGTGAGCTTGATGCTGTCTTTGCTGTCTTCGAAGAGCTTCAGCTCCAGGGCGCGGTGCAGGCGCTCGCTCATGGTGTAGTCGAAGGTCTTGCCGTCCAGCGCGAGGCCTGCGATGTAGTTCATCAGCTCGCGGCGGAAGTCGTCCTTACGGGCCTCGCTGATGTCGATCTTGGTCTCGATGTCCCGCATGAGCCTCTCGTTGTGCTGTTCGTATTGGCCCGTGAACGGGTTCTTGACCTTCTCCTTGAGGATGTAGGCGCGCAGGTTCTCGATGTAGTTGTCGCACAGGCGCTTGAGGGCTCCTTCATCGGCCGCGATCGCTTTCTGCACCTCGTTCTTGACGATATCGGTGTACTCGTCCTTGACGACCGCGAGCAGCTCGCGGTAGCGCTCTCGCTCCTCGTCGCTCTCGAAGTGGTGGTTCTTCAGCCCGCTTTCGAGCTCGTTGAGCACCATGAAGGGGTTGAGGCTGCGCGCGTCGGGATCTCGAACCAAGGCGTTGCTGAGCTTGTCTTGGACGTAGCGGGGGCTGATGCCGCTCAGGCCCTCACGCTTGGCGGACTTGCGCAGCTCCTTGACGTGGTCCTCGGTGAAGCCGGGCACACTCTTGCCGTCGTAGAGCCGGGCCTTCTGAAGGACCGAGAGCTTGTGGTGCGTCGGGTCTTCGAGCCGGGTCAGCACCGCCCAGAGCGCGGCCATCTCGAGGGTGTGTGGTGCGATGTGGGCGGCCACGGAGCGCTTGTGGAAGTCGCGCGTGTAGATGCGCGCCTCTTGGGAGGGCCGGGTGATGTAGGGGACGTCGATCTTGATCGTGCGGTCGCGCAGGGCCTCCATGTACTCATTATTCTGCAACCGACGGAACTCCGGCTCGTTGGTGTGGCCGATGATGACCTCATCGATCGAGGTCTGGGCGAACTTTTTGGGCTTGATCTTCTTCTCCTGCGAGGCGCTCAGCAGGTCGTAGAGGAAGGCCACGTCGAGCTTGAGCATCTCGATGAACTCGATGACGCCTCGGTTGGCGACGCAGAACTCCCCGTCGAAGTTGAAGGCCCGCGGGTCGCTGTCCGATCCGTATTCAGCGATGAGCCGGTAGTTGATGTCTCCGGTGAGCTCGGTGCTGTCCTGGTTCTTCTCGTCCTTTGGCTGGAAGGTGCCGATGCCGACGCGATCCTTCTCGGAGAGCAGCAGGCGTCGGATGCGCACGTGGTCGAGCACCTTGAGCACGTCGCCGTCGTAGCGCTTGAGCAGCTTGCGATACATGAAGCGGCACACCGGGTTGATGTCGGCGTCGAGCTTGATGGGGTAGCGGGCGTTGCGGTTGATCCGCTCCAGCACAGGGCCGCGCACCTCGTCGGGCAGAAGGTGAAGCGGGTCCTCGTTCATCGGCGAGGGGGTCTCTTCGCCGTCCACGACCCAGGTGTAGCTGTACAGGGCGCCTTCCTCTTGGCGGCTGTACCACTCGAGTCCCTTCTTGAAGAGGCGTGCCACGGTGGACTTTGCGGATCCGACCGGCCCGTGAAGCAGGATCACCCGTCGCTCGGGGCCGTAGCCCAGCGCGGCCGCTCGCAGGACGCGCACGAGCTTCATGAGGTGGATGTCGATCCCAAAGACCGCGTCCTTGCCCTCACCGAACGGGTCGTCGAAAAAGTGATGGCGGATGATGGGCTTTTTGTACTCGGTGTAGGTCTCGCTGCCGAAGTGCTCGATCAGGTCGTAGAGGCGCTGATAGGCGTTGCGCGCCACGGCGGGCTGCTCCTGCACGATCTGCAGGTAGTCCGCGAAGGAGCCTTCCCACAGCAGGGTCTTGAACCGATCGGCGTTCTGATGCGCAGCGACGAGGTCAAGCAAGCTCTGGGTTGGGTTGGGATCTGCGGTCATGGCTCCTCCATGGAGGCGGTGACCGCGAGGGACGCTCTCGTTCACCGCCGGGCTCTATGAGCCTTACGTTAGGTGCGGGAAGGAAGAGCGATGGGGTGGGGCGAGGTAGTCGGGCGTCGGATGGGGGTGGGCGCGGCTGCCCCGCTGCGCCCCCGTGTCTATTCTAGTGCTCCCGATGAAGCGGTGTGCTGTCAAGCGGTCGCGAGCCCTGTGGGTGCAGTGCTCACCCTATGAGACCCGCCGATGGCTCCCTGGGGTCCCGCTCGTGACAAGCGGTGATGACAGGAGACATGGCGTGGTGGCTCGGACGATGGTTCATGAGCCTGATGGCGGGGCTTTGGGAGGGGGGAGGCCGTGCGGTGAGGCGGCGGCGCACACCGGCCGTGCACGAGGGGGACCACTTGCGCTAGACTGACAGCGATCCTCTTCCCCAGAGTCGGGTACGCCGTGGCAGACACGTCCAAATGTAAGAAATGTGGCTCGTCCAACCTCCAGTGGCGTTCGCTGCGTCGCGACATTCCCGTCGACGTCCTGATGTGCCAGAGCTGTGGCACCCCGCAGTTCGAAGAAGCCTGGACCGCGCCGGTGCGGGTCCTGCGTGCGGCGCACTGCATCAACTGCGGTGAGCCCAGGGCCGACGATGTATGCCTGGGTTGTGGCTTGTCGCGCTCCGAAGACTACCAGGTGCACGAAGAGCTCAAGGAGCTGATCGACTCCTCCCAGTCGCTCCTCGGAGCGGCGCGGGTCGCGAGCGGCCAAGGGCGGCGAGTGCTCGGGCTCAAGCTCGCCACGGCCGCCGCCGTACTGGACCGTGGCGAGGAGTCCTACACCGCGCGGGCGCTGCGGATCTGGTTGCTCGCTGCGATCGGTGAGCCCAAGGCAGCGCTCGAAGATGCGCAGCACTGGGTCGAGCACGTCCCTGATCCCCCCTCGGTCGCCTTCGCCAGCCTCGCGCAGCAGCTCGAGCACCAAGACCATAAGGCCGCTGCGGCCGACGCCTACACCCGTGCCATCGAGCTCGACCCCGGTAACCCCGGGCTTCGGGCGCGCCGGGCGCGGCTGCTCATCGACGTCGGCCGTGCCGGCACGGCGCTCAAAGAGATCCTCGCGATCTTCGGCGCGCAGGGGACCGATGCGGCAGCGCTCGCTGCGGCGGTCGAGGTCGCCGAGACCCTCTGTCAGATCTTCGAGACCAAGAGCCAGGAGTCCGAGATCGACCTCATCCTCAGCCATGGCTCGAAGGTGCTCGACCGATCCGCGGTGCTCATGGCCTTCAAGGCCAGGCAGTGCGCACTCGCAGGAAAGTCCGACGAGGCCCGTCGCTGGTTCAAGAGCGCGCGCACCCTCGAGCCCGAGCACGAGATCTACCCACGGATCCAGGCCTTGGTGCGCCCCTCGCGCTCGACCTGGTGGAAGTGGTAGAGCCCGACCCGCACCACCAGGCCCTCCTGTTGCGTGCGGCGCGCCCGGGCCGGGTCCGCGCTGCCGCCACGGAGCTCATCGAGGCCCTCTGGGCCCACCCCCGAGAGCCGGGCGCCGTTCTCTCGGGCGGGCTTCGGCAGGCGCGGCATCTGCACAGCGCCGAGCGACGGCTCGTGGGCGATGGGATCCGGGGAGTGATCCGAGATCATGCGATCCTCGATCGTGCGCTCGGCCGGTCTTCACCCGAGGTGCGGTGGCTCGGGTGGCTGGTCGGGCAGGGGCTGCCACCGGCCGAGGCCGACGCGCAGAGTCTCGAGCCGGGCCTCCCCTACGAGCGGGTGGTCGATCGGAGCCTCGCGGCGCAAGCGCTGTGTCGAAGCCTCACACGGGTCGAGGCCCTGGCGATCCACGGCGGGCTGTCGTCGGCGCTCGCCGCAGCGCTCGACGCCAGCCTGGGCGAGCGAGCTCTCGACTTCCTGTGCGCCTCGGCCGAGAGGGCGCCGATCGACCTGCGGGTGAACCTCCTGCGTACCACGGTGAAGCGAGCGAGGGCGATCTTGGAGGGGGAGGGGATCCACGTCGAGCCCACCCCCCTCTCCAAGATCGGCCTACGGGTCCGAGGACGCGCCAACATCGTCGGCAGCCGCGCGTATCGTGACGGGCTCATCGAGATCCAAGACGAGGGAAGTCAGCTCGTGGCGCAGGCGGTCCGTCCTGAGGCGGGGCTGGTCGTGGATCTCTGCGCGGGTGCCGGCGGCAAGACCTTGGCCCTGGCCGCCCAGGCGCCTGAGGCGAGCCTCCTCGCCGCGGATGTGCGCGGAGGGGCCCTCGGGCAGCTCGAGCGTCGGGCGCGGCGCGCGGGAGTGCGCCAGCTCCGCACCCTCCGTCTGGCTGCGGACGGTGGCTGGCCCTCCGAGATCGTGTCGCCGGTCGGCAGGGCGTCCAGGGTGCTGGTCGATGCCCCGTGCACCGGCACCGGCACCCTTCGCCGCCACCCCGAGCACCGGCTGCGGCTCGACGGACCGGCCATCGCGGCGATGCCTGCGCTGCAAGCCTCGATCCTCCAACGCGCGGCTCCGCTGGTCGCGCCGGGGGGGCGCTTGGTGTACGCGACGTGCTCCGTTCTCGACCTCGAGAACCATCAGGTCGTCGATGACTTCCTGTCTGCACATCAAGAGTTTACGCCGACCCCTGCCCTTGACCTCCCCGCCGCCTTGCGCCCGCTCTGCGACGAGCGAGGACGCCTGGAGCTCCGACCTGAGATCCATGGAACCGACGGTTTCTTCGTCGCGTCGCTGACCCGCGCGCGCGAAGGGTGAAATACAGTGGCGGGAGGCCTGAGGAGTCGTATAAAGTATTGCATCTATTTCGAGGGAGGTCGTTTTGCGCTATTTTTGCCTCTTTTCCTTAGTTCTCGCCGTCGGAGCCTGCAGCGAGTATGGCTTCACCGGGGCCGACGTTGGGGGCGATCCCGACGGGCGCGACCCTTGGGGCGGTGACGGGGACCGTGACCCGCTGACCGACTCCTGCGAGGAGCGGAACTTCAACGGGTTCGACGCCTCGATCAACGAAGACTGCTACAACGAGCCCTCCATCGGAACCTTCAACCCGCAGGTCCGGTGGTCGAAGCGGAACTGGTCGGTTCAGTCGGGCTCAAACTGGATCATGTCCTCGCCCATCGTCGTTCAGCTCACCGACGACAACGGTGATGGCGTCATCGACAACAACGACATCCCCGATATCGTCGTCGTCACCTTCTCGGGCGGGGCCGTGGTGCGGGCGCTCAGCGGCGATACGGGCGAAGAGCTTTGGTCTACCCCAACGAACTTCCAGATCACCACCAGCCCTGCCGCCGCGGATCTCGATGGCGATGGGCTCATCGACATCGTGGGCGTGACCTCGAACGGCGTCGAAGCCTTCAACCACGATGGCACCCTGAAGTGGACCCGCTCGGGGGTCCTGGCGGGCGCCATCAACGGCACCTCCGACGCGGCGTCCATCACCGATATGGACGGCGATGGTGTCCCCGAGATTATCGTCGGAAGCGGCATCCTCGACAATCACGGGAACCTGATCGCGCGGGGCGCCCACGGTCGGGCAGGAGTGAACGGCAACGTGGGCACCGCCTCCTTCGCGGTGGACCTCGATGGCGACGGTGTGCAGGAGGTCGTGGTCGGCAACGCCCTGTACCGTAAGGATGGAACCGCCATCTGGTTCAACAACGAGTCCGACGGCTACCCGGCGGTCGGAGACCTCACCGGCGATGGGGAGCCCGAGATCGTCGTGGTTGGCGATCGGTCCATCCGGCTGCAGGACCGGCATGGCACGGTGCTGTGGAGCGGCAGCGTTCCGGGTACAACCTCGGGGCAAGGCGGGCCGCCCACCATCGCCGACTTCAGTGGCGACGGTCTAGCCGAGATCGGGGTCGCGGGCGGCTCCCGCTATACGGTTTTTCGGGCCGATGGAACCGTGCTCTGGTCGATGCCGACCAACGACACGTCCTCGGGGAACACGGGCTCGACGGTCTTCGACTTCGAGGGGGATGGCGCGGCTGAGGTGGTCTACGCCGATCAGACCGATCTCTGGGTCTTCAACGGCGCCGATGGATCGGTCAAGCTTCGGTTCGCCGATCACAGCAACGGCACGTGGCTGGAGTATCCCGTGGTCGTCGACGTCGACAACGATGGTCATGCCGAGATCGTGGTGGTCCACACTCCGCAGTACGGCACCAACACGGGCCTGACCGTGCTCGGAGACCGCGACAACTCCTGGCGGCGTGGGCACCCCATCTGGAACCAGCACGCCTTTCACATCACCAACATCAACTCCGACGGCTCGGTCCCGGCCTCGTCGGAGCGCAACTGGCTGCGGTACAACAACTTCCGCTCGTCCTACCTCTCCACCACCGACGGGCTCGCCGCGCCGGACCTCACCATGGCCTACGCCGACATCTGCCAGCTCGACTGCAATGAAGGGCGCCTGATCGTCTGGACTCACGCTGGGAACGAGGGCATGGCGACCGCGTCGAGTCCTCAGATCGAGGTCGTCGCCCACACCGACTGGGGCGAGATCTTTCTCGAGCGCCGCAGCTTGCCCGACATTCCCATGGGGTCTTTCCTTCCGTCCGAAGAGTGGGTGATTGAAGGCCTCGACTGGCAAGCGGTGCGGTCGATCTCCTTCACCGTCGATGGCACGGCGCAGGACTGCGACCCGAACAATGATGTGCTCATCGTCGACGGGCCCTTCTGTCAATGATGGAGCCGGTGAGGGGTTCCCTTCAGCGCAGGTAGAGCTCGATGCGGTTGTTCCGTGCGCGACCCGTCTCGGTGCGGTTGGTGTCGATCGGGCGCTGATCGCCGTATCCAACGGCTTCGATGCGTGCGCGTGGCGCCCCCAGGCTCCGCAGCGCATCCGCCACTGTGTCGGCGCGACGCTGAGAGGTGCTGAGCGCCGCCTCGGTATCGGACGAGACGTGCCCCTGGATTTCGAGGGTGGCGGAGGGGAGCGCGGCCAAGAGCTGCAGGATGGCGCGAAGACCCTCTTGGTTTTCCATGAGCTGCCCGGAGGGGTTGAGCTTCAGGGGTGGGTCCACGACGAGCTGTTCCCCGTCGAGGTGGAGGCCCGGCGGCGCCTTGTCGGCACACAGCGCGGGGTCGAGTAGGATCTCGGCCGTGAGGCTCGGGCCCTCGCAGGCGGGCGGGGGGCAACCGTCGAAGGCGGGATCACCGGGCTCATTGGGGCAGGCGTCGTCGACGTCGAGGATGCCATCGCCGTCGTTGTCGGGTTCAGGGCAACCATCCTCGTCTTCCCAGCCGTCGAAGTCTTCGGGGAGGTCCGGGCATCGGTCGCGGCTGTCTGGGATGCCATCGCCGTCCCGATCCCCGTCGGGGCAGCCCTGCTTGTCGAAGGGACCGTCGTAGCCTTCGGGGATCGCGCAGGCCTCGGCCACGGACGGCGCCTCGGAGGGCGGTGGCTGGCACGCGGCGAGATGGCTCTGGAGCTGTGCGAGCGCGCTGGACGCGCTCGTGGCGTGGTCCGAGACGCGCCGCGGATCTCCGGCGCGCGAGATGTGGCGGGCCAAGGCAAGGTGGGCTTCGGCTCGGCCGAGGTCGGCGGGCGCGCAGCGCTTGGCGACCGCGAGGTCCAGGGCGGCGAGGCCCTGCTCGGTCGTCTTGAGGGACGCGGCCACTTCGCGGGTGTTCACACACCCTATCGTCAGGGCGATCAGCGCGACGAGGTCGACCCTCATGGCGCCCCCGCAGACTCGGAGGACGGTACGGCTTCGCTGGCCTTCGGGTCGGACACGCGTCGGATCGCACGCTCGGCGTGCTCCCGCGCACGCTCGGCGAGGATCACGCTGCTCTTGTAGCGCGAGTGGGCGGCTTCACGGCGGGCTTCGGCGAGCCAGAGCTCCGCCTGGGTGCGCTCGTAGAGGGCGCGATCCTCGGGATCGAGCGCCGTGGCCCGATCCACGGCGTCTTGGCTCTGGATGAGGTGGCTGGCCGCGTGAAGGGCGCACCCCGAGAGCGCGAGTGTCAGCAGGAGCGCACGATGGAACAAGGGCCGGATCCTCGGGGCAGGGTGGCTGCGTCGCTACTATGCCACGGTCGGGCTCAGGTTGGCAGCCCGACCCTGGCGCGCGCGGTGAGGCAGGCGGAGCTGCCGATCTCGAGCTCGCGGCAGGGGAGCGGTCGCGTGGCGTAGATCGCACAGGTGTATTTTGACGCTTCGACTCGCAGGCACGCACAACACACGCCGTCACGTCGCAGGTTCAGGCGGCCGAAGGGCCCGCGGTGGAGGAGCTCTGGGTGGAGGCGGGTCGCAGGATCTTCCTCGTCGACTTCGACGGTGTCATAGCCTTCGCGGCAGCAGGCGCCGCAGCTCTGGCAGTCGTAGGTCGCCCGATCGTTGCCCATAGCGTCTCCATGGATGGCCCGAGAGGTTATCCCGGCGACATGGATCCCGCGTACGTTCGACCCATCCTGACGCGCTACGTCGACCCTTATGAGCTGGTCTGGCTCAGCGCCGCGGCTCGGCTTGGGCTCACGGTGCGCAGGGATCCCAACGTCTACTCCATGACCGATGGCCAGGGCCTGCTCGCGCTGGCCAACCGCGAAGCGCTGGATCCCGACGATACCCTCAGTCAGCAGGTCCTCCACGAGATCTGCCACTGGCTGGTCGCAGGCCCCGAGAGCTTCGGGGCGCGAGACTGGGGGTATGAGCTAGAGGTTCCGCTCGACGACCCTCGGGAGCACGCCTGTCTGCGCCTTCAGGCCAGCCTCGCCGATCGCTATGGTCTGCGCAAGCTCCTCGCGCCCACCGGCCTCTATCGGCCGTATTACGATGCGCTTCCGGCGGCGCCGGAGCGGGTGGATCCAGCACAAGAGCCCGAGGTCGCGCAGCTCCTCCCGCCGGCCCTCGCGCGGACCCAGCAGGAACCTTGGTGGAGCGCGCTCGATCAGGCCCTTCGAGCGACGGCGGCGATCCGGTCCATCGTCGCCCCCTTCCTCGAAGACTTCCAGTCCGAGCACGAGGGCGATACCCTGCCCTGCCAGTGGGGCCTCGACGGCCCTCCGAAGGAGCTTCCATGATCGCGGCTTTGGCCTTGCTTTGGAGCGCTGTCGCCGCGGAGCCGGGCGGACCGCCCTTGATCGATGTCCTGGCCGTAGGCGAGGAGCTGGGCGATGGGCAGACGCCGATCACCGTTCACCTCCTGACCCTCGATGCGCAAGGGGCGGGGCTCGACGATCTTCGAGCGCGCGTGCGGAGTCGCGACGCGGTGTCGATCTCCGAGGTTGAGTCCTTGGGGGAAGGCCTGTACCGGGTCCAAGTCGTGCCGAAGCAAGTCGACCGGCCCTCGTGGCTGGAGCTGCGGATCCGTGGCCGGGTAGGCGAGCAAGGCCACAAGGTGGATCTTCGCAGCTCCGTTCCGCTCCGAGCCCCTCCGCCGCCTCGATTGGAGCTCGCGACGAGCCCCGAGGTGCTCGACATCACCTCCGCGACCGAGGCGACCGTGCTCTCGTGGGCCGAGGGGCGCCCTATGCCTCGGCCGGAGCACCTCGTGCTGCGCGCCTCGACAGGGGAGCTGGGGGCAGGATCGCCCCTGCCCGATGGGCGCATCGCCTCCAAGCTCTCGCACCCCGCGGAGCGCGCCGCGTCGTGGCTGCTCCTCACCGGACGGGATCTGCGGAGCCCCGAGACTCAGCCTGCCGCGCTGGTCGTGCCGGTCACCACGTCCGCCGATCTGCGGGTGCCGGCTCCCCAAGGCACCGATGTCATCCTGGAGCTGCCCGGTCGTCGCTACGGTCCGTTCGAGAGCCGCAGCGGCGTGGCGGTTGTGCGCCAGGTCATGCTGGAGCCCGGTGTCGCCGAGGCCAGGGTGCTACGGATCTCGGAGCGAGGGACCGAAGAGTCTGCCTTTCAGCTCCCAAGGCAAGGGGCGTCGGGTCCTCGGCTCGTCCCGCCTCCCGCCAGCATTCCGGCAGATCCCGAGCGGTCGATCCCGCTGCCGGTCCTCGTCGCAGGTCCCGATGGGGCGCCAGATCCTGCCGCTCAGCTCACGTGGAGCGTCGATCGGGGCGAGATCACGGGTCAGGTCACCCGAGGCGATCTAGCGGTCGGCGCCTACCGTCCGCCCCGCCTCCCCGACGGAGGTCTGGCCACGCTCGAGGTGCGCGATGCGCGGGGGGCGCGAGATCGGGTCCCCCTCCTGCTCACCGGCACCCCCACCAGGGATCTAGACCTCTCGATCTCAGAGGGTGCCCCAGGGGAAACGATCGAGGTGAGGGCGCGGGTGCTCGATGGAGCCGGCGAGGTGATCGAGGGTCGGGAGGTCCTGTGGCACGCGGTGGGAGCGCGGCTGGAGGGTGCGACCGTTCCTCAGGCCGATGGCTCGATGGTTCAGAGGCTCCGGCGGGGGGAGGGCCCCTTCGAGGTCATGGCGACCGCGCTGACGCCGCCGTCATCCAATCCGGCGAGCTCGGTGGTGATCCTTCCTGAAAAGGGCGCGGTCTCGGCGGATGGTGTGAGCAGTGTTCGCATGATGATCCTTGCGCTCGACGCCTACGGGGTGCCGGTGGCCCACGCCCGCCTGGGCCTGACGCTCGAAGCGGGGGATGGCTCCTTGCCGGCTCAGGTCCAGACCGACGCACGCGGGGTGGGCGAAGTGACCTACACCGCCGGACGCAACCTGGGGCTCGTCAAGGTCCGTGCCCACCAGCCGGGCATGTCGGCGACCGCCAACCTGATCCAGCTCGGTCGGAGCCCCGTAGCGCGGACGCTGCCCCCCTCAGGCAGCGCTCAGACGATCGCGCGGAGCCTTCAGAGCGCCAAGCTCACCCGCAGCCTGCGTGTCGACTGAGTCGAGCCCTGGGTGATCGGTCCTGAACGAGGGACCGTGTAGGAGCTCAGGTCAGAGGAACCGCCCACGGCGAGGAATGGCGAGGCGGGTCGGGCGATGGGGGGCTCCCCTACCACCCGCCAGGCCAGGGGGTTCAGCTCCCCGCTTCGGTTCGCCAGCCATCCCGAAGACCGCAGGCCTGCTCGTTACCCGTGCTGATGCAGGCCTCGGCGGCGGGTAGCCAGTTGTCACGGCTGACCCGGTCGAAGTCGAGCCACTCGCGGGCGGCGCTGTGGGCCTGGGTCTTGAGCTCTTCGGCCTTCTCTCGCGCCCCACTCTCGCCGCTCATCGCTTCTTTCTCGCCCTGTTCCCACATCTTGATGCGGGCGTAGGTGCGGAGGCGCAGCAGGTGGTGGCTGCGGATGGTGAAGGTGTCGCCTTCCCAGCTATCGGCGCGTCGCTCGAAGGCGAGGTCGGCGAACCGGACGGTGCCGCGATAGTCGGGATCCGCCTTGTTGAAGAGATAGTTGGCGTAGAGATAGGTGATGTCGGGATCGGACTGCTCGACTTCGTCGAGGTGTCGCTGGACCAGGCGGGCCCACTCCGTCGTGTCGGAGACGTAGGCGTTGGCCATGAGCACGCGGCTGATCTTGCCCTTGTCTGTCTGGGTCTGGGCGTTGAGGTAGCCCATCTCGAGGCAGGCGATCTGGGTCTCGTCGAGGGTGCCGCTCAGCGCGAGGGGCTCGAGGGTCTGCAGCGCGAGGACGTGCTCGCTGTAGTCGACGCACTCGGTCTCGCCAGCGGTGGCGACGCCCAAGCTGAGCGAGAGGGTGAGTAGAAAGGCGCGTGCACGCATCGGACCTCCGGAGCGCGATCGTATAGCAGGTTGGCGTTGCGTTCTCAACCAAAACCAGTGCAATAGATCGCGTCGCCCATCTCAGTGTAGCACGGGTGGCAGGCCGGTGTGGAGTTGATGCGAGAGGGAGGCCATGGCAGACTGCGCGGCCGGTGCGCGGCCGGTGCGCCGCTCGGTCCAAGGGGTCCGTTTGGCTTTCCCGACACTTCCTTTTGTTGCATTGTTCTTGCTCGTTCTCTCGACCGTATGGGCGATGGGGCAGAGGCGGGCGCTGCGCAACGTCACGCTGATCGCGGCCAGCTATTTCTTCTACGCTGGGCTCGACTGGAGACTGGCCGCCCTGCTCGGCGGGTCGTCCATCGCGAACTGGTGGCTCGGCGAGCGGATCGCCGCGAGCCAGGCGCCGGAGAGGGGCCGCTGGACCTTTCTCGGCGTGGCGTTGAACGTCGCCTTCCTTGGAGTTTTCAAGTACCTGGGCTTCTTTCTTGAGAACCTTCAAGATCTCGCGAGTTTGATGGGACTTGGCTCCCATGTGCCGGTGCTGGAGCTTCTGCTGCCCGTCGGGGTCAGCTTCTACACCTTTCAATCCATCGCCTACCTCGTGGATCTTCACCGAGGTTATGGACACAAGGCGAAGAGCCTGCCCGATTACCTGCTCTTCATCAGCTTCTTTCCGCAGCTCTTGATCGGGCCGATCTGTCGCTCCCGCGATCTGCTCCCCCAGATCGAGGCACCGCCCCCGCGGCGGATCCCCAACCTCTCCTTGGCGGTCGTGCTCCTCGCGGGTGGCGTCTTCAAGAAGGTGGTGCTCGCCACCTACCTCCAGACCCACCTGGTCGACGACGTCTTTTTGGCACCCGAGAACTACGGCTTTCTCGAGCTGATGATGGCAGCGTATGGCTACACCATCCAGCTCTACTGTGACTTCTCTGGCTACACCGACATGGCTCGCGGCCTGGGGCTGCTGCTCGGGTTTCACTTGCCCGAGAACTTCAATCAGCCCTACCGTTCGACGTCCATCGCCGAGTTCTGGCGCCGGTGGCACATGACCTTCGGGCATTGGCTGAGGGACTATCTCTACTTTCCACTCGGTGGCGGTCGTCGCTCGCCCCCGAGGGTCTACCTGAACCTGATGATCACCCTCATGATCGCTGGGATCTGGCATGGGGCGCACTACAAGTTTCTGTTGTGGGGTGGCGTCCACGGCCTGGCGCTGGTGGCGCACAAGGTCCTGCAGGACGTCCGGCGGTTGCGGGGCCAAGACCCCAAGAAGATCACGTTTCCGGCCTGGTACGTCTTCCTGGCATGGGCCTATACCTTCCACCTCTGCGTGTTGGCGCGGATCCTCTTCCGCTCGCCCGATCTCGAGGTCGCTGGGACCTTCGCCTGGGGGCTGGTCGATGGGATGCTCTCGACGCAGCGCTCTGGACCGGGCGTCGAGTGGCTGGTCTTCGTGGTCTTGGCGCTGGGGCTTGGGCTCAACTTCTTCGGGCATCATCTGCGCCGGTGGGCGGTTGCAGCGCACGACGCCGTGCCCGCCTGGGCGCGACCGGCGGTCTGGGCCGCAGTGGGGCTGGGGATCTTGACGATCCAGCCCGACGACGTCGCCCCCTTCGTATACTTTCAGTTCTGATCCCGGAGCGAACATGCCCTCCCGCGTCGCAGACATCTACCGCGTCGTCAAACCGAGCGTGCGGACCTGGTCGAGGCCCGTCGCGGTTGTGCTTGGAGCCTGGATCGTCGCCGTGTTGTTGGGGGCGTGGAGCGCCCCAGAGATCCGAGCCTTTCTCGTCGAGCGAGACGAGTTGCCGCTCGGTGAGCCGCTCGTGGAGGCGGCGCTCGCGGTCGAGGGGGCTGCTGAGGCCGCGGGACTTCTCCCTCTCCGCCGCCAGCTCGAGTCGGGCGTTCAGCCCATCAAGCGACCGGCGATCATCCTGGGTCGTAAGTCGCCGCCGCGCCCACCCGAGGCGAGCACCCCCGATCCCCTGCCCGCCGAGCCCGAAGGCCAGGTGCAGGCCGAGCCGGAGCCCGCAGGTCCAGGGGAGCGCTGGGTCAGTCCCGCAGACGAAGGGGGCGACCGCGTCGAGCGGATCCTGATGGTCGGCGCCAGCAGCATTCAGTACTATCTTGGCACCGAGCTAGAGCGGGCCATCAAGGGCCGGTATTCTACGATCTCTGTGCACCGTAAGGGTAAGCTTGGCACCGGCCTCGTGCGCGATGATGTCTTCGACTGGCAGGCCGAGGTCAGCGCGCTCATCGAGGAACATCGCCCACAGGTGGTGCTCTGCCAGTTTGGGGGGAACGACGCGCAACCCATCCTTGTTGAGGGACGAAAGGTGTCGGTGGGCGCTCCCGGTTGGGAAGAAGCGTACGAAGAGCGCGTGGTCGCCATGGCGGAGCTCATCCGTGACGCCGGGGCGCTCCCGGTATTCCTCGGCATGCCCATCATGCGCGACAAGGGCTTCACCGGCCGCGTGGAGCGGGTGAACAAGGTGACCCAGCGTGCCGTGGAGCGCACCGGGGCTCGCTACATCGATCTGTGGGATCTCGCGGCGAGTCCCGATGGAGGCTACCGAATCGAGGTCGAGGTCGGGGGGCGTCGCACGCTCATGCGCCTCGAAGACGGCATCCACTTCACGCGCGCAGGGGCGCAGTACCTAGCCGAGAACCTGATACGACGCCTCGAGCAGCAGCTCCCCCTCGTCCCCGACGACGACCTGGCTATCGCGATCCCCTCGCGGATCGACTCCCAAGCGCGGGGCCGTAGCGTCCCTCATCTCGCCTTTGTCCCGCGAGAGGTCCCCCCGGAGGGCCTCCCGGTGCTGGTCCTGCTACACGGGGCTTACGGGGGGTGGACCGACTGGTCCGAGCGGGCTCATGAGGACCTCCGACGACTCGCGAAGAGACACCGCCTCATCTTGGTCCTCGCCGATGGAGACCCCTTCGGCTGGTACTTGGATAGCGATGAAGTCCCCGGTGCCAAGATCCATACCTATCTGGTCGACGAGCTCCTCCCCTCCTTCGCGCGAGATCTTCCGGTGTCGGGGCCCGTCAGCATGATGGGGCTGAGCATGGGGGGGCACGGCGCCTTGATCACGGCGCTGCGTCGGCCGGGCCTGCTCACCTCGGCCTCCTCGATCAGCGGCGCGCTCGATCTGGCCCATGCACGGTCGCGAAAGCAGCTCCAAGAGCGCCTCGGACTCTACGAATCCAATCCCAAAGCCTGGCATGAGTGGTCGGTCCTTCACCGGCTGCAGTCGGATCCCGATCCAGGGCTGCCAATCAAGATGACCTGTGGACGGGAGGACAAGGTGTGGGTCCAGGCGAGCCGCGATGTGCACCGAGTCCTCGTCGATGCGGGAGTTGAACACGCCTACGTCGAGGTCTCGGGCGGACACACATGGGAGGTCTGGAGCGGCGCGCTCCCCGATCACGTCGCCTTTCACGCCGAGCACCTTCACCACAAGGCGCCCTGATCCCGCACCAGCTCTCGGGGGCCCTCGGTGTATACTGCCGGCCCGTCCTCGCGCCTACGCGCCGTTAGAGGGGGGGTGGAGCAAGGAGGCCCCTTGGCGAAAGGCAGCTACCGCAAGAAGCGCCTGAGAGTTCTCGAAGAGCTCGAGAGCGTCGATCCACAGTGGGCGGAGCAGCTGCACGAGCTTCGAACGACCAACCCCCAAGCTTACCGAAAAGAGATGATGAAGGTCGATGTCATGCTCGCCGCGAAGCTGAACCGCCCCACGATCCTGAGCATGCGCCCAAAGCGCTTCGGGGGCGACGAGGATCCCGTGCTGGCCCGCAGGGTCCAGGAGCTTCGCAAGCACTTTCGCTCCCTTGAGAGCCTGATGCTCTTTCGACCTGGCGGCGACGAAGACGACGAAGACGACGACGAAGGGGAAGACGGCGAGGCGTCGAGCGAGGGTCAAGCGCCGAAGCGCTTTCGAGGGCAGGGGGATCCGACGCCCGATCTGCCGAGCGAAGACCTCAGACCCGCGGAGGGGAGCGCGTCCCAGGGGCGTAGCCCCAAGCCCGATCGCACCGATGTGGGTGAGGGCAAGCCCTATCTGGGGCGGAGGCCGGGATCGCCGGGTCCGCGCTCGGAACGGGATCCGATCATCCGCGACCCCGACGAGATCCGCGAGGGTCCGGCAGGCCCGGATCTCTCAGCCTTGCTCGCGGGCACCGTCGCAGAGGTCAAGTCTGCCATCGGCTCGGGGGACTACGACGACAACCTCGACGCGATCGAGGCCCTGGAGCGTGCGGGCAAAGGTCGAAAAGGAGTG
This sequence comes from Deltaproteobacteria bacterium, assembly GCA_007693595.1. Taxonomy (GTDB): domain Bacteria; phylum Myxococcota_A; class UBA796; order UBA796; genus REDI01. The sequence continues at coordinate 66,261 of REDI01000060.1, forward strand.
CTCGGCGCCCTCGAGGCCCGTCGGTGAAGGGAGGGCCGTTTGCACAGGATTCACTACGACGCGTTCAGACGTCTCAAGTGGTGAATCGGCAAGAACCGCGCAAGGGGTGGGGCGGGGCGTTGGCGGAGGGGTGCATTGGGAGATAAGATGGCTCGCTCTCGACTCAGGAGGTCCCTATGCTTCGCACGCTCTCCCTCGCCGTCCTCATCGGATGTGCAGGCCAGCTCCGAGTCAACGAAGCAGAGCAAGAGCTCGGGTCCGACCAAGTGGATCAGGAGTCCGAGCTCGACACCTCGCGCTACGATGGCGCGAGCCTTCGGATCGTCGAGCCCTCCTCGGCCTCCTTCCTGCCATGGGGTGATTCCCACACGTTCCGCGCCGAGGTGCGCAGCGCTCAGGGCGAGCTCTTGGAGTCGGTCGACGAGATCCGCTGGAGCTCTTCGGCCGATGTCAGCTGGGAGCCGGTCGAGCCTGTCTTCTCCGACGACCGCCTCGACGTGGGGCTGCACGACCTCACCGCCGAAGTGCAGCTCCCCAACGGGGACCGGCTCGCTCACACCGTGGGCGGGGTGCTGGTCCAAGCCGAGTCGGCGGGCACGTACGTCGGCACGGTCACGGCCAACTTCACGCTCTCGGACTTCCCGGTCAACTGCGCCGGCACCTCGACCCTCGTCGTCGACCCCTACGGCGAGCTCGTCGATGGGACCGCCACCTGCGTCGGGGGGCTGGGCGACGTGGAGATCCCCCTGGACTTCGTGGTCGAAGCCGATCATGAGGCGGGCGATGTCGACGGCGTCGTCGCGGTGCGGGTCATGGCCTTCAGCTTGGATTTTGGCTCCGAAGGCAGCCTCCAAGGCGAAGACCTGGGCATGGACTTTCGGGGTGAGCTCTTCGGCTCCGATCTCAACGGCCGGGTTCGGACTCGACGGATCAGCCGCGACGCGGGTCTTTGATCTCACGCGGCGCTTGGATGCTCCTCGGCCTGGGGCTCATCGGGTGTGTCTCTCCCAGGGTGCTCCGGCTTGAGTCGGATCTGACGCGCCTGCAGAACGAGGCGCTCACGCGCCAGGTCGCAGAGCTCGAAGCGGGTGCTGGCTGCCCCGAAGACTTCGTGCGGAACCCCTCGCTCGACGACGTCGAGGCCTACCTGGACCGCGCGGGCTACGTCTATCATCGCGCACCCGACGACAAGTTTGTAAGACTCGAGTATGCAGGACGCAACACGAGTTTCGGCGTGCGGGTGCAGCTCTTTGAGCCTCAGAAGGTCCTCTTTTTGTCCACCACCAGCTACCTGCGTCTCGAAGAGGCCACCGATAGCGGGTCGGTGATCGCGCTGCTCGTGCAGCTCGCTGCGCTGAACTACGAGCTCCTTCTTGGCAAGTTTCAGCTCGACCCTGAGTCGGGCGAGATCCTGCTCTCGCTCGAGCTGCCCCTCAACGATGGCGTGGGGTACGGCAGCTTCGTCAGGATGCTCGATCAGATCACGCGTACCGCGGATGAACGCTTCATCCAGCTCAAGAGGGCCGTGTCGGGGCACGGGCTCTGAGGGTGTGGGTTCGGCCACCTCGCGGAGACGGCGGTCTCGCGGGCGCGGGGTCCGTGGGTTAGGTCCGAGTGTCCCAGGAGGATGTCTTGGCAGACAAGTCGATCAAGTGGCGCGATAACGTACCTGGAAAGTTCTACGTCGATCAGGAGTGCATCCTCTGCTCGGTCTGCTCCGACGCGGCTCCGAACAACTTTCGAATGTCCGACGACGAAGATCACGACATCGTGTTCAAGCAGCCCGAGAACGACGAAGAGCTCGCCCAGTGCTACGAGGCCATGGAGAACTGCCCCGTCGAGGCCATCGGCGACGACGGCGACGAGTGAGCTGTCTTAGTCTCTACTGAAGCCCTTGCAGCTCCTCTTTTCGGTCGCGCCCCATCAGCTCCGTGAGCGCTCGGGCGGCGGGGCGCCCCTCGTAGAGCATGGCGTAGACCTGCTCGGTAATCGGCATCTCGATGCCGACCTTTCGCCCCAGGGCTCGGGCGGATCGCGCCGTGACGACGCCCTCGGCGACCTCGCCCAGCTCCCCGAGAATGTCGTCGAGGGAACGGCCCTCACCGAGGGCGAGCCCCACCCGTCGGTTGCGCGAGAGGCTGCCGGTGCAGGTGAGCACCAGGTCCCCCATGCCTGCGAGCCCGGCCATGGTGAGGGGGTTCGCACCCAAGGCCACGGCGAGCCGGGTGATCTCGGCCAGGCCCCTCGTGATGAGGGCGGCGCGGGCGTTGGCGCCAAGACCGGCGCCGTCGGATACGCCACAGGCGATGGCCATGACGTTCTTCAGGGACCCTCCGATGGCGACGCCGACGAGGTCATCGCTGCTGTAGACGCGAAGGTTGTCGCCGTGAAAGGCCTCGGTCGCCGGCCGGGCCGCATGGGGCGGACCAGCGCAGACGATCGCGGTTGGAAGGCCGAGCGCAAGCTCCGCCGCGAAGGATGGGCCGTAGAGCAAGCTGACGGTCGACGCATGCTCGGGCGAGAGGAGATCCTTGAGGACCTCCGGCATGGTCGCGCCCGTGCCTTCCTCGATCCCCTTTGTAGCACAGCACACAGAAGCGCCGGGCTGGAGCGTGCTGGCGATCGGGTCCATCACGTCGCGCAGGGCGTGCGAGGGCACCACCGGGACCAGCAGCTCGGCACGATAGGCAGCCTTGTTGAGGTCCGGCTCGGCGCGGAGGCCGGCAGGCAGAGGAACATCGCGCAGATAGCGTGGATTGCGACGCTGTTCGTCGATGTGGACACAGCGCTCGGGGTTGCGATCCCAGATCACGACCTCGTGCCCGCGTCGGACGAGGTGGATCGCGAGGGCGGTGCCCCATGAACCCGCGCCTAGTACCGTACATCTCATGCTCATACCACACTCCTTGGCCCCCGCTTGTGGCAGGGGCGCTGGGTGGCGCGTGCGAGGGGAGGGGAGCTCGCCTCGCTCGGGTCGGTCGAAAGGGTCGGACCGCGTCGCCTCGACCAGAATAGGTGGCCTTCGGGGCGTGGTCAATGCCTGGCGGTTGCTCTCGACGCACGGTGCGGGTAGGAACCCCACTCACCGAGCGTGTGGCGTCTGGGCGCCATGGAACGAGGAAGCGCCGATGCGGCTGGGTATGGTCATTACGCGGGCGTCCTCCCTCGACGCGACCTGGACGACGGTCGCGCTGATCCACGCCGCGCTTCAACTCGGTCACGACGTGCGGGTCATCGAGCGGAGCGATCTCGAGGTCGACGCCGGCGGTCGGGTCGTGGCGCGGGCCCATGCCTTCGAGCCGCCCGCTTGTTCGGCGGAGCGCCTGGCCGAAGACCTGCGCAAGCGCTTCGCGCGTCGTTGCTTCGTCGATGTGGAGCGTCTCGATGTGCTGCTACTTCGGAGCGCTCCGCTGAGCTCCGACCTGCTCACCTTCGCCCAGATCGCCAAGGACCGCGGGGTGAGGGTCGTGAACGATCCCGATGGACTGGCCCGTGTCTCAAACAAGGGCTGGCTCGCGTCGCTGCCCGACGTGCCGACGCCAGCGACCCTGGTCACCCGAAGCGTAGGGGCGGCAGCCGTCTTCTACCGCTCCCAACGGTCGGGCGTGGTGATCAAGCCTCCACGGGGCTCGGGGGGACGGGATGTCGTCCGCGTGCCCGCAGGCCAGAGCGCCACCTTCGAGAAGGTCTTCTCGGCGTGTCGTCGAGCCGAGGCGCACGTCGTCGTGCAGGCTTATCTGCCAGCCGCCGAGCGTGGTGAGAAGCGTCTACTCTGGCTCGACGGAGAGATCCTCGGCGGATACCTCCGCACACGCGCCCCAGGGGAGTTTCGCCACAACCTCAAGCGGGGCGCTCAGGCCTCCCCGATCGAGGTCACCGAGGCGGAGCGAATCCTGCTCCAGCCGCTGCGGCGGCATCTCACCACGATCGGGATCCGTTTCGCGGGACTCGACCTCATCGGAGAGCACCTCGTCGAGGTCAACGCCGTGAATCCTGGCGGAACCTTCCACACCGATCGGCTCACCGGCTCGACCCACGCCACTACGGTCATCTCAACCCTCACCCAGGGGCCCACGCCCCGCTGCAGCACGGAGGTTCGCTCATGGGCTCTCCCCGAACCCTGACCAAAAAACAGGTGCTCGATACGCTGGCCAAGACTGGCGATCTCGCCGATGCCGACCTCCGTGGCTGCGACCTGGCTGGGGTCTGCTTCGATGGGGCCAATCTTCAGCGGGCCAAGCTCGCCGAGAGCACGCTCGCCCGAGCGACCTTCCGCAAGGCGGACCTGAGCGGCGCCTCGCTCTGGCAGTGTGACTGCCAAGACGCAAACTTCGACGGTGCGATCCTCGAGGAGACCGACTTCGACTTCGCCTTCCTCGATGGATGTACCTTCAAGGGGGCCCGGATCCGCAAGACGGTCTTTCCCTTCAGTCAGCTTCCTCTCGACGAGGTCAAGCGCAGCGTCAAGACGGGGCGCAAGGTGCGCATGGAGCCGATCGGGACTGATGAGTAGGCGAAGAACGCGAGCTCTGATCTTCGATGGAACCGTTGAGGTCCCGGGGCGTCAAAGAGCTTTGTTGGCCCTCTGCCCATGGTTCTGATGCTCTTTGCGATGGTGACCGCTCCGACCGATGCTGAGCTGGTGGAACGCTTCAAGAAAGGCGATCGTCATGCCTTCGACGTGCTCGTACAGCGCTATCAAGACCGCGTCTACTCCCTGTCTTATCGATGGATGGGCGATGAGCAGCTCGCGCTTGACCTCTCGCAAGACGTGTTCATTGCGCTGTATCGATCGTTGGGGCGCTTTCGCGGCGAGGCCAAGCTCAGCACGTGGGTCTACCGCGTGGTGCTCAACCACGCGCGAAACAAGCGTCAGTACCGACGGCGTCGTCACCTCGATCACCATGAGCCGCTCGAAGGGGAGCGCGCGGTCTCCGATGAGAGATCCCCGAAGCGGCAGTTTGCTTCGGAGGGCCCTCCGCCCGACGCGGGGATGGAGCGACAGGATGCCGTCGACGCCGTCCAGCGCGCGCTCGAAGAGCTCCCCGCAGATCAGCGCGAGATCATCGTGCTGCGCGACATCGAAGACCTCTCCTACGAAGAGATCGCCGAGCTGCTCGGCGTCCCTCGTGGCACCGTCAAGAGCCGCCTCCATCGCGCCCGCCTTCAGCTCGGCCGGGTGCTCGTGCGATCGACCTCGGTGGAGGACGTGCTGTGAGGACCGAGGGAGGCCCGATGCAAGCGCATGATGAGCTCAGCGCCTATCTCGACGATGAGCTCAGTCCGGGCGAGCGGCGCGCGCTCGAGCGGCGCTTGGCCGACGACCCCGCCCTGCGAGCCGAGCTCGCGGCGCTGCGGGACACGGTGGCGCTGCTGCGGTCTCAGGGGCCCCTTCTCGCGCCAGAGCAGCTTACCGAGGGGATCCGACGCGCGCTCATGCACGAGCCCCCGCCGCGCGCGCCGGTCTTCTGGCGGCCTCGAAGGGGGGCGCTCCAGACGGTGGCGGTGGCGGCGGCGGCGGTGGTGGTCGTCGGGGTTGCGGTGAGCGGGAGCTTCATGGGCGAGCGAAGCCCCGCGATGTCCAAGGTCCAAGAGCCGTCCACCGAGCTCGACCTGATCGACGACGCGCTCCGAGCCGAGCGCCACCCGGCCAAGGCGGCCTCTCCGCCGCCCACCACACCCAAGAAGTACCCTCCGGACCTCGACCGGACCCAGGATCAAGGTGGGGCTGGGGTCCCAGGCGAGGAGCCGGAGCCCCTCCAGGGGTCCCGCCTCGATCCGGCCGGCGAGCTGGGCCCCTCTGCTCAGGCCGTCCAGGGCTCCTCCTCCGCGGAGGAGCCAGCGGATCTCTTCGGGGGAGCTTCGATTCACACGATCGCAGTGCGAGCCGAAGACCTCCCGACCATCGCGCGCCTGGTGCAGCGGCACCGTGGGCGGGATGTGCGGGGTGACGATCCGGCCGAGCGCATCGCCTCGCTGTCTCGCGGGGAGCATGACATGGCGCTGCGCCTGCCCGACGCCTCGGCACGGAACGCCTTTGTCCGTGACCTCCGACAAACCTTCCCAGGTCAGTACGCCGAGCGGGTCTCGAAGCGCGGCGGGGTCTCGCTCGCGGGTGCGCAGGTGGAGCTGCGTCTTGTGGTCTCTCGCATCGCGCCCTCCGTCACGGGCGATGGCGGGGAGAGCCCTGCCCAGAGCCAGGACTAACCCGAGAGCCTGGGCGGCGAACGCCCGCCCTTGTCAGCGTGCCCCGACGCCGAGCTCGCCGGCCCACCGACCGACGAAGGCGCGCGGGACGCGGGTGTTGATCGTCGTGAGGACCTCGTAGGGGATGGTGTCGGACCATCGCGCCAGCTCGGCCAGGGTGATGCGCTGGTCGCCCTGTTGGCCGAGAAGGACGACCTCGTCGCCGTTATAAGCTGTCTCCCAGCCGATATCGACCATGACCTGATCCATGCAGATCCGCCCTACCACCGGGTAGCGCCGTCCCCGGATCAGCACGTGGGCCTTGCCCGACATGCGCCGGGTGTAGCCATCGCCGTAGCCGACAGGCAGCGTCACGAGGCGGGTCTGCTCGGACGGAGCCCAGGTCGAGCCGTACGAGACAGGGTTTCCGGCGGCGACAACCTTGAAGTAGACCACCTTGCTCTTCCAGGTGAGGGCGGGGAGCAGCTCGCGGGGACACTCGCCGAGAGGATCGTAGCCGTAGAGCAACAGACCAGGACGGACCAGGTCGTAGCGGGCCTCGGGCAGGGTGAGCAGGGCACCGGAGTTGGCGATGTGGCGTAGGGGTGGCGCAATACGACGCTGCGCGTAGAAGTCGAGGACCTCCTCGAAGCGGGCGAGCTGGGTTCGAGCATGACGGAGGTCTTTGGCGTCGGCGTTGGCGAGGTGGGAGTAGATCCCTTCGATATCGACCCAGGTGCAGCGCAGACTGGTCTCGAGGAGCTCGCGGCAGGAGTACCAGTGCACCCCGATGCGCTCCATGCCGGTGTCGATCTTCAGGTGGACCTTGGCGCGGCGGCCAAGGCGGGCCGCGCACGCCTCGATGGCCTGGAGCTTGGGGACCGAGGAGGCCGTCAGAGTCAGGTCGTTGAGAATGAAGGCAGGGATCTGCTCGCCGACGATCCCTCCGAGTACGAGGATGGGCGCTTGAACCCCCGCTCGACGCAGAGCGAGGCCCTCCTCGAGGTAGGCCACACCGAGGTGAGCGATCCCGAGCCTCTCATACAGGCGCGCTACGGTGAGGAGCCCATGTCCGTAGGCGTTGGCCTTGAGCACCGCCAGCACCTTCGCCCCGCCGATCTGCGCTCGGATCACCTCGAGATTATGGGCGAGACGGTCGAGGTCGACCACCAGATGGGTAGGCCGCAGGCGGATCTCGTCGGGGATGGGTGGACTCGTCACACAGACCTCGGCCAGCGTCGCTGGGGCTACCTCCTACGGTGGCGTTCCCAGCCGCGCAACGAGGCTGGAGTCAGGGGCCGGTGGCGACGGCGCCGAAGCTTCCTCCGGGATCGGGGATGCAACCCTGCTCCGCCAGAGAGGTCCAGCGCTCGCCTGCGAGTACGAGATGATCGAGCAGGCGGACCCCAAGCACCTTGCCGGCGCTCGCGGTGCGTCGCGTGACCTCGCGATCCATAGCGGAAGGTGTCGGATCGCCGCTGGGGTGGTTGTGGGCCATCAGGACTCCAGCGGCTCCGAGCTCGACGGCAGGGCGGAAGACCTGCTTGGGATCGACCACCGTGAAGCCATCGCTGCCGCGGGTGAGCCGTCGAGCGCCTAGCAGACGGTTTCGTCGGTCGAGATAGAGAGCGTGAAGCTCCTCGACCGGCAGGTGGCGGACGCGCGGGAGGAGGACGGCGGCGGCCTCGGCTGGCGAGCTCACCACCGGGGAGGTCGGTAGGGGCACGACGTGGGCGCGGCGACCGGCTTCTAGCGCGGCGTGCAGCCGCACCGCCCGCGCCAGGCCGACCCCAGGAATGGTTCGGAGCCGGTCGGGTTCCGCCCGAGCCAGTCCCCGTAGACCGCCAAAGCGGCTCACGAGATCGGCCGAGATCGACAAGGCGCTTCGCCCTCCCGCGCCGGTGCCGAGCAAGAGGGCCACAAGCTCGATATCTCCGAGCTCCTCTGGGCCGTGTACGATGTACCGCTCTCTAGGCTGCACGCTCACCTCCTTGAGGCGCCACGCCAAGCAAGGAGCGTGCCAGGTCTCATCCAGAGATGAGTCTTGGTAGGATCTCCCCGGCCCTCCCGTAGAGTTCGACGGTCGCCAGGCTCGACTGTTCGGTCGGCTCTAAGTTTACCAGGATCACGGGTCGGCCCAAGCGACGGGCGAGTCCAGCGAAGCCCGCCGCCGGCCAGACGAGCCCGCTCGTTCCTATGATGAGGAAGGCATCGCACCGTCCGACGGCCTCGCCGACGGCCTCGAGCGAGCCTTCGGGCAGGGCCTCTCCAAACCAGACCACGCCGGGGCGCTCCAGTCCGCCACAGCGCGCGCAGTGAGGGGGGCCGGACCAGCCGTGGGTCCGGTCGACCCGCTCGTTCCCGCAATCCGTACATCGGACCGTAAAGATGTCGCCGTGCAGATGGACGATTCTGCGGCTGCCTGCCGCGCGGTGAAGCCCGTCCACGTTCTGGGTGGCGAGGGTGAAGTCGGCGGTCTGTTCCTCGAGCTGCACGAGGGCGTGGTGAGCGGCGTTGGGTGCGCAGCGGCTCAGCTCGGCCCGGCGATGGTCGTACCACTCCCAGACGAAGTCAGGATCGGCGAAGAAGGCCTCGGGGGTGGCGAGCGTCATGGGGTCCTTGCCTTTCCACAGCCCCCCGGTGCCCCGAAAAGTCGGCACGCCGCTCTCGGCGCTGATCCCTGCTCCCGTCATGACGGTGATGGCGTCTGCCTCGTCGAGGATCTGCTTGGCGCTCGCCAGCGCTGAAGAGAAGGACATCGGGACCTCCGACGGACCGACGTCGGTCGACGGTCGTCGACGGACGTCGGTCTGGGTTTACGAGAGAAGCCGAACTCGGGCTGGCGTGGACCTTGCTGTCGGGTTGGCCCGGAGGTGGCATGGAGCACTCTACCTTGCTGGGCTTTGGCGTGTGGCTCGGGGTCCTCGCGGCCGGCGGCCTGACCTGGGAGCCCCTCGGCTGGGCCTTGGCGGCGCTTGCGCTCGGTGGCGGGTGGCTGGTCTGCCGGGCTGGGCCGCTGATACTGGGGCTAGGACTGACTCTCGGGGTCCTCGCGGTTCAGATCTCGCCGCCAGGCCCCGCCCTGCGCGGACCCGTCGCCGTCCACGGCTGGGTGGTGCGGGCGCCGGTCGGAGCCACCCTCGATCTGGAGCTCCGCCGTGCGGGAACACCCTCGGAAGGGCTACGGCCAGCTCGAGGCCGCGTGAGGCTCGAGCTGGAGGGCAGCGCCCCGGCACCGGGCTCGGAGCTCATCGCTTGGGGCGAGGCCCGCGCGCCCACCGCCTCGGTCCTGCCAGGGGCGCCAGACCTCGGTCCAGGGACGCGCATGGGAGCGGTCCGCTCGGTTGTCCGCGCGCGTGGGTCGGCGGTGGTGGGGGGGCGGCCGGGGCCGTACCTGCCGGTTCCGGCCCGTCACGCAGGGGTTTTGCAGTCTCTGGCGCTGGGCGATCGTCGGCTGCTCGACGCGAGGGTGACCGAGAGCCTGCGGCGGACCGGAACCTCCCACCTTCTCGCGATCTCGGGTTTTCACGTCGGCGTTGTCGCAGGTGTGGTCGGAGGGATCAGCGCGCTCCTGCTGCGCAGTCTGGGGATCGCCTACCAGCGCGGGGTGAGCCTGGCGTTGGCGTGGTGTGCCGCTGCCTTCGGGGCCTTGGTCTACGCCCTCTTCGCTGGCGCGCCCGTCAGCGCGCAGCGGGCGGTGGCGGTGGTGATGTTCGCCGCGCTCATCCGGTGCGTCGGGGCGCGTCCGGATCCTGTGCCCCTGGTGGCGACCATCGCCGCGCTTCTGCTGTGCTTCGACCCTGCTGCAGCGGTGAGTCCAGCCTTCCAGCTAAGCTTCGGGGCCGTGATCGGGCTGGCACGCCTCGCCCCTCCCCTCGAGGGGGCCCGCCCTCGGTGGTGGCCTGACTCGCTGCGCTGGATCTGGACCTCGCTCATCGTCACCATCGCCGCCACCGTCGGGACCCTTCCCGCGGCGGGCTGGTGGTTCCAGGCCCTCCCGACCACCACCCCAGTGGCCAACCTGGTCGCGGTGCCGATCACCACCTTCGCCTTGGCCCCCCTGGCGGTCGCTGCGGGGTTCGCGCCTTCGCCGGTCGATGGATGGGCCTACCAGCTCGGAGACGTCGTGGTGGACGCGCTACTCTTCTGCTTGGACGGCCTGGCGGCCGAGCCCCTCCCCATCGCTCTGGACACCGCGGGGGCCTTGGCGCTGGGGAGCGCGGTCGTCCTCCATCGGCGGTGGGCCTGGATGCTCGCCCTAGCGCTGATCTTCGCGCCGCCACCTCCCGCCCCGAGCGGATTGAGGATCACCTGGCCCGATGTCGGGCAAGGCGCGGCGGCGCTGGTGGAGTGGCCCGATGGTCGCCGATGGCTCGTCGACGGAGGTCCGCGATCCGAGGAGGTGCTGCACTGGCTGCGTCGCCGCAAGGTGCACCACCTCGATGTGGTCGTCGCGACGCACCCTCGGCACGATCACGCGGGGGGGCTGGCGGCGGTGGTGCGGGATCTCTCGGTCGGGGAGGTCTGGCTGCCACGCTGGGCGAGGGGAGAGCCTCCGCTTCACGACCTGGTCGTCACCGCCCTGGATCGCGGAGTGCGCGTCGTGCCGGGCCCTGCCGAGGATCAGGGAGCGAGCGCTCGGGGCGGGTTGGACCATCCCCAGGACTGGGGCCTCGTGCTCCTGCCGAGCCATGCCGGACACGCGGTCTTGCTTCCCTCCGATCTCTCCGCCCAAGGCGAGGAGCGCCTCCTCCAAGAGCTAGACCTGTCCTCGGTCGTGGCTGTCGCCGCCCCGCGGCACGGAGGCCGGGGCGCGTCCTCACGCGAGCTCATCGAGGCGGCTCGACCCCAGGTCGTGATCGCCCAGTCTGGACGCCACCACCGCTTCGCACACCCCGCCGCCGAGACGGTGCGGAGGTGGAGCACGGCGGGCGCCCGCGTCTACCAGACACGCCTCGACGGCACGGTCGAGCTGACCGTTCACTCGGGTCATCTCGTGGTGAGGACCTGGCGCGCGGACCGTGGCTGGCGGACCGAGCGGACCATCTCCCTCGGCGAGGGCCCATCGGGCGGTCGGGAGAAAGATCGCCGGCGGGCGGCTGTGCCGTGAACTCCTGTTGAGTCCTACATCATCCCGTACTCGGGCCCGTTGCCACCTTCGGGTGGGACCCAGGTGATGATCTGGTAGGGATCACGGATATCGCAGGTCTTACAGTGCACGCAGTTGCCGAAGTCGACCTCCATCTCGTCGCGGCCCGACTCTTCGTTGGGGCGCATGTTGTAGACCTGGGCTGGGCAGAAACGGGTGCAGGGGTTGCCGTACTCTTCTTTGCAGGTGGTCGCGCAGATCTCGGTGTCGATGATCTTGAGGTGCGCGGGCTGCTGCTCTTCGTGGACGGTGCCGGAGTGGTAGACGTCGGAGAGCTTGTCGACCAGGTAGGTGCCGTCGTACTCGACCGGCGGGAGGGGACGAGCCTCGGACTTCTTGCGGAGGTGCGTGAAGTCGGGGCTCATCTTCTTCGTGTCGCCAGGGCCGAAGAGGTACTGCATGCCGGTCTTGACCAGGCCGGCGAAGAAGCCTGCCTCGAAGTTGGCGTGCATGTTCTTGGCGAGCTCCATTTCGGGCTTGATCCACGAGGCGTCGAGCTGTTCCTTGTAGTGCCTGAGGGTCGCGGCCGAGGCATCGCCCTCGACCAGGGCCTTGAAGGCTGCTTCGGCGGCGAGCATGCCGCTCTTCATCGAGAGGTGGATACCCTTGATCTTGAGCGGGTTGAGGAAGCTCGCCGAGTCGCCCACGATCATGGCGCCGTCGGTGTAGAGCTGGGGCATGGAGGACCAGCCGCCGATGGTAACGGCCTTGGCGCCGTACTTGATGACCTTGCCACCCCCGAGGATATCTTTGATGTAGGGGTGGGTCTTGAGGGCCTGGAGGTGGTGGTGGACGTCCATGTCGGGGTTGCCGCCGTCGAGGGCGGCCAACAGGCCGATGCAGTAATGGTCGCCGCCCATGGCGTACAGGAAGAAGCCACCGAAGGTGTCTGCGGGCAGGGGCCAGCCGACCCCGTGGATCACCAGGCCATCCTTGACGGTTCCAGGAGGCATCTCGAGGATCTCTTTGCAGCCGAGCTCATAGACCATCGGGTTGCTGTGCAGGTCGAGCTTTTTGCGCTCGATGAGCCGGCGCGAGAGGTGCCCTCGTGGGCCTTCGCCGAGGATCGTGACTTGGGCGGTGAGATCCATGCCGGGCTCAAAGTTGTCTTTGGGGAGGCCGTCGCGGCCGATGCCCTTGTCGCCGGTGCGCACGCCCACGCACTGATCGCCGTCCCAGAGCAGCTCGGTTCCTGCGAAGCCGGGGAAGATATTGACGCCCTTCTCTTCGGCGACCTCGGCGAGCCACTTGCAGACTTTGCCCAGCGAGGCGATGGGCTTGCCGTGGTTGATGAGCTCGGGGGGAAGCCAGGGTGCCTTGACCCGACCCCCTCCGTCGCGCAGATAGACGAACTCCTCGCGCTCGACCCACCGCTCAACGGGGAAACCACGCTCTTTCCAGTCGGGCATGCACTCGGCCAGCGCGATCGGGTCGATCACGGCCCCCGAGAGCTGGTGCGAACCGACCTCGGACCCCTTCTCGAGCACCGCGATCATCGGCTCCTCGAGGATCTCGCCTTCGATCTGGCCGCTCTGCACGGCCTCGTTGTGCACCTCGATCAGGTTCATCAGGTGGATGGACCCGACCAGGCAGGCGGGGCCCGCTCCGACGAACAGGACATCGACAGGCATCTCTTCGCGTTCCATTGGACCTCCGTAGCTCCCGGCGCCCCGGGCGAGAGGGGGAGGTAACCGATCCGGCCCGCTCGTCCCGCTCGGACCGGGCCCAGGCGTGAGCGCCCCGACGTTCCCGCTGGCATGCGGGGGTGGATGCGCGAGCGCGCCCGGGCTACCAGGGCGGTCATTCTGCGGAATCGCATCTCAGTCGGAGTGGGTCATTGAACAGAAAACTCCTCGTATTGTCGATCGTCACCCTCGTCGGTGTGGTGCTCGATCAGGCCACGAAGTGGTGGGTTCGGGTCGACCCGGCGGTCAACGCACCAGGTGGCCTCAAGATCGTCCCAGGTTTCTTTAGCATCGTCCACGCTGAGAACCCCGGAGCGGCCTTCGGGATGCTGGGCAACCTGTCTCAGGAGTGGCGGATCGGGATCTTCGTGATCTTTACTCTGATCGCCTTGGGGATCGTCTGGGACATGTACCGAAAGCTTCCGGCGACCGACTGGTTCCTGCCGGGAACGCTCGGCCTGATCCTCTCGGGGGCGCTGGGCAACATGATCGATCGGGTCTACAAGCCCTTCCTGGGGGTCCCCAATCACCGGGGCGAGCTCGAGTACGATGCGACGGTCACTGACTTCCTTCGCATCTATACAGAGCACCCTGAGTGGGCCGAGTGGCTCCGCTCCATGTTCGGAACCGCCGAGTACCCTTCCTTCAACGTGGCCGACATCAACCTGGTGGTCGGCGTCGGCTTCTTCTTGATCCACTACCTCTTCTTCGAGGGGCGAGAGGTCGACGAGGAAGACGCCGAAGCGGCGCCGCCCGGTCTGCCCGACACCCCCTCCGCGCCGGCCTCTTCCGAGGCCGAAGAGGGGGAGCCCGGCTCCGGGGCCGAGGGCCGCGAACCTAGCCCCGAGCAGGCCGCCTCCGAGGCCGAAGGGCGCGAACCCAGCCCCGAGCCATCACCCGATCCACCCTCTCCCGACCAAGAGGATCTGGCCAGTACCGCGCCGGCTGCCCCCGAGCGTCGGCTCGCTCCCAAGCCGGCCCCGCCGGCAAGTCCATCCGCCGAGGACCTGCCCTCGGACTAGCGGGTTGCTGGGATCGAGGCTCGCCCACGGCGCGCGCCGGCGTCTTCTGGTCGAGAAGGAAGGTTCTCGCAAAGGCTCAGACCGAGGTGGGCTTGGAGCGGCGAGGCAACCCGAGCGACGGGAGCGTTGGCGCCTGCGCTCAGAACGAGAAGGTCGCGTCCGCCGTGGGCTCGGTATCTCGCGCGTGAAGGATGTCGTCCCACAGGGGCCAGAACCAGGAGCCGATGGGGTCTTCGGCGAGGCTTCCGGCGCTGCTCGACCAGAGCCGGTCGATCGGGGCTTCGGCATAGTAGTGTGCCGCGAAGAGCAGGGCGGCCTCGCGATGTTCCTGACCGAGGATCGCATCGCGGTGCCAGAGCTGGGCGAGGGAGTGCCGGGTTCGGAGCAACTGGACGGCGAGCCGGGCCGCGACGCTGACAGGCTGGGAGCCTTTGCGGCCGATCCAGGTCTCGGCGAGGTGACGCTCCCAGCTCTGGCTGAGCGGGGCGAGGCTGGACTCTGCCGTCGCGGGGTCCGACCCGAGTCGGCTCGCGAGGTGCTTGGCGCTTTCGGGGGCCTTCGCCCACGCGATGAGGGGCGCTAGCGCGGCCCGAAGGTGGGGGCCTGTGGCATAGCGGATGAGCTCCTCGTGGGTGTGGGTGAGCAGGCTCTCGTCGGAGAGGTGGAGGAAGTGGGCGAGGCTGTGGGCGTGGAGCTGACGGGTGACCTCGGTGACCCGATCGAGGGCGAGGCTATCGAAGAGGGCCTTGGCGTTGTCGATGACCAGCGCGTCGTCATTGCGTCGAAACCATCCTTCGATAGGGACATCGAGGGGCGCGAGGGGGGTCGCGAGCTCCGCGCTTCGAGGGTAGCCGCCCGCGAGATTGGTGAGGCCTTCGTAGGCTCCAGAGCGCCAGCGGTCCGCGGTGAGGAAGGCCTTGGCTTCGGCCCGAGGGATGACGGTGATGGCCCGGTCGAGCAGGGCCATGACCTCGGCGGCTTCGGAGCCGGTGCACTGGGCGAGGTTGCGCACGAGGCTATCATCGACGTAGCGGGCCGAGAAGGTCCCCCTTGGGGCGATCGCTCCGTCGAGGTTTCGCTCGATCCAGCCCAGGTAGAGCGAGGAGGGGCTCGGGGCTCGGGGCTGGTCGACGAGGGCGTAGAGCTGGCCCCCGCGGCGCGAAAGGCCGACCGTCGAGATATCGCCGTTTCGGAGCCCAGGGAAGAGCAACTCAACGAGCTGGGCGACGCCAGCGTTGGGCAGTCCAAAGCGGGTCCAGAGCCACGAGAGTAGGCGGCGCTGCTTGAGCATGAGGCTGACGCGCTGGTCGATCTCGGACTGGAGCTCCTCGAGCTCCCAGCGGGCGAGACCCAGCAGCTCGCTGAGAAACTCCATGGGGACGAGCACCGGCGCGAGCTCAGGGCGGTGGGGATCGGTCTGGCTGGGAGGGCGGCCGAAGGTGGCGACCAAGTGGGGCTGGCTGAAGAGGGTGAGCGCCATGGCGACCGCGATGGGGCGAGGCGGTGGCCCGGAGGGTCGAGGTTGACGCTCGGGCAGGATGCGCTCGAGCTTCCCGAGCGCCATGACCAGCCGACGGTCCAGATCTTCGCGCGCCGCACCCCCTGGGAGAGACTCCCTGCGCTTGAGCGCGGCCAGGATCTCGCCGATGAGCTTGAGGTCTTTTTCGGAGCTTAGGATGGTCGGACCGCTCAAGCGGGCCTCCGCGCGAAAGTCATCAGGGGGCGCTCTGGCAGAGCGGGTTTGGGGCGAGAGTCTGGACAGCATAGACTGACGAGTCATCTCGAAACAACTCTAGACGAGCGGTTGCGCGGAGCGCGGCCTCGCTCGGGGCCTCAGCCGACTAGGTGGGTGGGGTCGACTGCGTGGGAGAGCTCGATGCGCAAAACTCTGTTCCTGCTCCTCGGGTTGGTTGCCTGTTCCTCTGGATCTCCCTCCACCTTTGGTGTGGGTGGGGGCTCGTCCCAGGCGGTCGCGACCGTGGTCGAGGTCGAGCCCGCGCAGGTTGGCGCCGTCTCGGATCAGCTCATCACCAACGCGACGGTCGAGAGCGAGCGGATGGCGAGGGTGTTGCCTCAGACCACGGGTCTGGTCCGCGAGGTTCTGGCCGCCGAGGGGGATCCGGTGCAGCGTGGTCAGGTCTTGGCGGTGATCGACAACATCTCTCTCGACGAGACGGCGAACCGGGCCGTGGCGGAGCTGCGTCGGCTCGAAGCGGAGCTCGAGGTGAGCCGACGCCTCGTCGAGCAGCGCGCGATGGCGCAGCGGGAGCTCGATGAGCTCGAGGGGCGAGTCCTCGGGCAGCGCTCCACCCTTCGCGAGGCCCAGGTGACCCGCAAGCAGACGCGCCTCCTCGCTCCCTTCGACGGCGTGGTCGGAGCGCGTGAGATCCGCGTCGGGGAGGTGGCGACGTCCTCGACCGAGGCGTTCACCATCGTCGACCTCGACGCCCTGCTCGTCGTCGCCTCACTACCCGAGCGCGACGTGAGTCGGGTTCGTGTCGGGCAGTCGGCGCGGGCGGTCAGCGCCTACGATCCAGACAGTTTCGCTCACGCGACCATCGAGCGGATCGCTCCGATCATCGACGCGAACACGGGCACCTTCCGGGTCCAGCTACGCCTGGACGAAGGCCAGCGCGCGCTCCGCCCCGGTCAGTTCGTCTCGGTCGCTATCGAGGTGGATCGACACGAAGATGTGGTGGTGATCCCCAAGCGGGCGCTGGTCTACGAAGACGGCATGCCGGTCGTCTACCGTCGAGTTCGACGCGAGATCGAAGAGGATGCCCAAGACGCCTCCTCCTCCGAAGGTCCGCTGAGTGGCGCGAGCCAAGGGGCGGGCGGTCGCGGGATGGGGTCCTGGTTCCGTCGCGGTCGGGGAGGTTGGAGTGGGGGCTCGGGTCCGTCCGCGCGCCCCAAAGAGCCGCCGAGCCCCTATGTCGCGGAACGCGTGCGGATCGAGTTGGGGCTCGTCGACGACGATCATGCTGAGATTGTGCGAGGCATCCAGCCCGGCGACGAGGTCATCGTGCTCGGGCAGTCGGCGCTCCGCGATGGGGCTCGGGTCCGCGTCCTCTCGGACTCCGATGCGACCGATGAGGGGTCGCAGGCCTCGACCGACTTCGGAGAGCCCGGTTGAGCACCTCACGGTCCCGCAGGCCGCTTCATGCGGCCTTCGATGCGCTCGTGCGTCGCCCCGTGGCGGTGAGTATGGTCTTTCTGGCCGCCATCGTCTTCGGATTGGTCAGCTACCAGCGGCTCGCGGTCGAGCTCATGCCCGACATCAGCTACCCGACGGTCACGGTGCGAACGACCTTCGAGGGGGCGGCGCCGCAAGAGGTCGAGTCGCAGGTCAGCCGCCTCATCGAGGCCCAGGTCGCGACCCTGGACGGTCTGACCCGCCTCGAGAGCCGGTCCAGGGCGGGTCAGTCCGATGTCGTGCTCGGCTTTGACTGGGGCGCGGACATGTCGGAGTCTTCCCAGGCCGTGCGCGAAAAGCTTCAGACCGTCTTCCTCCCCGACGGGGCGGACCGACCGCTCATCCTGCGCTACGACCCTTCGCTCGATCCCTTCCTGCGCCTCGCGCTCTCGCTGACCCCCGAAGCGGCGGCCGACCGGGATGAGCGGGTGCTCTACACCCTGCGCGAGATCGCCGAGCAAGAGCTACAGCGCGCCCTGGAGGGGATGGCGGGGGTCGCGGCCGTGAGGGTGCGGGGCGGGCTCTCGCGCGAGATCCTCGTCGAGATCCACCGCGACAAGCTCACGTCCCGTCGACTCGGCATCGACGAGGTCCGCAACGCTCTGAGCTCGGGCAACGTCAACCTGGCGGGGGGATCCATCCTCGAAGGCGACACCGAGTACCTGGTGAGGACCCTCAACGAGCTCCGGACGGTCCGCGAGATCGAGCAGCTACGGATCACACGCTCGGACGGGGTCAACATCCCCCTCACCGACGTCGCGACCGTGCGCGAAACCCACGCCGAGCGCCAAGTTGTCAGCCACCTCGATGGGGTGGAGGCGGTGGAGATCGAGATCTTCAAGGAGGCCGACGCGAACGTCGTCGAGGTCGCCGGTCGGGTCAAGGATCGGCTGCTTCGCGAAGGCACCCCAATGCTTCCTCGTGCGAGCCCGCTGTATCAGGCGCCCGGACTCGCCAAGAGCCTTCCTGACGGCGTCGTGCTCGAGGTCCTCGACGATCAAGCCGCCTTCATCGAGGCCTCGATCAACAACCTGCTGAGCACCGCCTTGATCGGCGCGGTCTTCGCGGTGCTCGTGCTGTTCCTCTTTCTTCGGAACAGTAGGGCGACCTTGATTATTGGCCTCGCGATCCCCGTGAGCGTTGTGATCGCCTTCGCGCCTCTCTACCTCCTGGGGGTCTCGCTCAACCTCATGTCGCTCGGGGGGCTGGCGCTGGGGGTCGGTATGCTGGTCGACAACGCTGTCGTGGTACTCGAGAGCATCCAGCGCTATCTCGATGATCGAGAGTCCAAGATCGCGGCGTCGGTTCACGGCGTCTCCGATGTCGCCGCAGCGGTCACGGCCTCCACGCTCACCACGGTGGCCGTCTTCTTTCCTATCTCCTTCGTCGATGGGGTCGCGGGAGAACTCTTTGGGGATCTGGCGGTGGCGGTGGTCGCCTCGCTGCTGGCCTCGCTCGCGGTCGCGCTCTTCTTGGTGCCGACGCTGGCGGCCCTCGAACTCGCGGCCTTTCAAGAGGGTGAGGCGGACGGGGTCTTCGGCGGGGTCGCCCGCCTTCGCGCCGGGCAGGGCAGCCTGGTCGACCTCTTCAAGGGCATGGCAGCGCAGGCCTTGGGTGCCCCTCGCCAGACCCTCGGGGAGTTCTTCGCGGGGGTCGGCCAGTCGCGCTTGGCTCGGGCGCTGGGCGCGAACCCTCGACCGGGTAAGGCGCTCCGATGGGCTCTGTTGCCCTTGGTGCTGGTCAAGGCCTTCGTCTTGCTGCTGTGGGGCGTGCTCCGGGTGCTCGTCGATGGGCTGGCGATCCTGGCCTTGGCGTTCCTGGGACTCGGCCTGTTCGCGCTGCGTCACACGATCGGTCGGATCTTTGGAGCGATGGCGACGGGGTGGGGCAAGGTCTATGACCTCATCGAGGCCCGATACCTTCGGCTCCTACCCCTGGCCTTGCGCAGGCCTGGCCTGATCGTCGGCCTGGCGGTCGTCGCTTTGCTCGCGGCGCTTGGGCTGGGCTCCTTCCTGGGCACGGAGCTGATCCCCGAGGTCCACCAGGGCCGTCTGATCGTGAACACGGCGATGCCCGTGGGCACCCCGCTCCGCGCCAACGTGACCTCGCTGGCTTCTCTGGAGCGGGCCCTTCGGGAGCACCCCGAGATCCGCACGGTCTACGCGACCTTCGGCTCCGATCGCGGAGCGGATGCCGAGGCCGATGAGGGCGAGCACACCGCGGTCTTGCGGCTCCTGCTGCGCCAGCCGTCGGGCCTCTTCGAAGAGTCGGCGCCGCGCCGCGAGGCGCGCATCATGGAGGAAGTGCGACGGATGCTCGAGCGCTACCCCCGCCTCGACGCCCGGATCAGTCGACCACCCCTCTTCGAGGTCGCCACCCCCATCGAGGTGGTCATCCACGGGCATGACCTTCAGGACCTTCGGCAGGCGGGAGACCAGGCGCTCGAGCTGCTACAGCGCACCGACGGACTGCGCGATGTGTCCACGAGCCTGGCGCGCGGCTATCCCGAGGTCCAGATCCACTACGATCGCGAGCGTCTTCGGCGCTTGGGGCTCGATCCCAACACGGTCGCGACCGCGGTGAGGGATCAGGTGCTCGGCGTGAGGGCCACGACGGTTCAGCGGACGGAGCAACGTGTCGACGTGCGGGTCCAGCTCGACCCCTCTCAGCGCAGCACGGTCCGCGACATCGCGTCTCTCAACGTCAACCCGGATCGGGTGCCCCCGATCCCGCTCGACACGGTGGCCCGACTCGTCGAGGCCGAGGGACCAAGCGAGATCCGTCGGGTCGATCAGCGTCGCGCCGTCGTGGTCAGCGCGAGCGTCGCAGGCTTCGATCTGGGCACAGCGGCCGAGTCGATCGGGGCGAACCTGAGCCAGCTCGCGCTCCCTGCGGGCACCGAGGCGCGGGTCGCTGGGCAGTCCCAAGAGCTGCGGGAGTCGATGCAGTCCATGCAGTTTGCGCTTCTACTAGCGATCTTCCTCGTCTATATCATCATGGCCTCCACCTTCGAGAACGTGATCCAGCCTATGGTCATCCTGCTCTCGGTGCCGCTCGCGGGCGTAGGGGTCGCGCTCACGCTCGGGCTGGTCGGGCTGCCGATCTCGGTCGTGGTCCTGATCGGCGCCATCGTGCTCGCCGGGGTGGTGGTGAACAACGCCATCGTCTTTGTCGACACCATCAACCAGCGGCGCGCGGGGGGCATGGCGAGGCTCGAAGCGATCGTCGAAGCGGGGCGTCTGCGGCTCCGTCCGATCCTGATCACGACCTTCACCACCGTGCTCGGCCTGCTGCCCCTATCCTTCGGATTTGGGGATGGGGCCGAGATCCAGCAACCCCTGGCGATCACCGTCATCGGGGGCCTGGTGAGCTCCACCGTGCTCACCCTGATCATCATCCCGGTGATCTACAAGCTGCTCGACGGCCGTGGACCGCCTCAGCCGGCTCAGCAGGAGGCGGCGTGAGGCGCTGGCTGCCAGCCTTTGCCTACGATCATCCCGTGACGGTCTTGATGGGGTGCCTGGCGCTGATCGTGCTGGGCTCGATCGCGTGGATGCGCATTCCGATCCAGCTCTTGCCCGATGGCATCGAGACCGGACAGCTCGTCGTGCGGATCCAGAACCCCGGCAGCGCCCCGCGTGAGACCGACGACCAGGTTGTTCGTCCGGTGACGGCGCAGCTCTCGACCATCCCTGGGGTCAAGCAGCTCCGCACCACCGCCGACGCCCAGTCCGCATCCTTCAACCTAGAGTTTTATCCATCGGTCCCCTCTGACGAGGCCTACAACCTGGTCGTCGACCGCATGGAGAGGGCGATGGCGGACCTGCCCTCCGACATCGACAGGTACTTCATCTTCAAGTTCAATCCCGCCGACTTGCCGGTGCTCTTCGCCGGGGTGACCCTGCCGGAGACGGTGGACGACCCGTACCACTTGCTCACCCGGATCGTGCAGCCCCGGCTGGAGCGGGTGCCGGGGGTGGCGGCGGTCGATGTGAGGGGGGTGCCTCAGCGCAGCGTCTACATCGAGTTTGACCGTGAGAAGATCCTGGCCCATGGGGTCGATGTGGGCTCGGTGCAGCGGGGTCTGCAAGCCGACAACTTCCAGATGGCGGCAGGTCGTATCGAGGATCGGGGGCAGGTCCGCTTCGTCCGCTCCATCGCCACCCTCGATCAGGTCGACCAGCTCCGCCGCTGGCCCGTGCAGGAGGGGATCGTTCTCTCGGACATCGCGACCGTGGAGCTTCGAGGGACGCTGTCTTCCGACATCGGGCGCCTCAACGGGGAGCAGGCCGCCATCGTCCTGGTGCGGCGCGAGGCCGGCGCGAACATGGTCGAGGTGACCCGTCGGATCGAGCGCGAGATCGAGAGCCTCAACGAGGACCCCCGCCTGGAGGGGGCCCAGCTCATGGCCTTCTTCAGTCAGGGTGATCTTGTGGTCGAAGCGATGGACAACCTGCTCTGGACGGCTCTCGTCGGCGGCGTGCTCGCGGTGATCGTCCTCTTCGCCTTCCTGCGGGAGTGGCGGATGACCCTGCTCATCGCACTGAGCATCCCCTTCAGCCTATTGATCACGATCGCGGTGCTCTACTTCCGGGGGGACTCGCTGAACCTCCTGGCCCTGATGGGGCTGATGCTCGCCGTCGGGATGGTGGTCGACAACGCCATCGTGGTGGTCGAGACCATCTACCGCCGCCGCGCGGACGGAGAGGGCGCCCGCGAGGCGGCTATCGGCGGAGTCTCCGAGGTCAACCTCGCGATCATCATGTCCACCGCGACGACCATGGTCGTGTTCCTGCCCTTGATCCTGATGTCGGGTGAGGGGAGCTTCACCGTCTTTCTCGGAGCGCTGGGCTATCCGGTGATCTTTGCGCTCGGCGCCAGCTTGCTGGTGGCGCTCGTCGTCGCGCCCCTCGTCACCCGGGCCTTCGGTCAGGGCCGCGCGCGCCAAGAAGGGCCTATTCTTCGGCGTGTCGCGGCCGCGTACACCTGGGTCCTCGATCGAGCCCTCCGGCGTCGCTTCGAGACGGTGATCGTCTTGGTCGCGCTGGGCCTGTTGACGTTGATTCCGCTGCGCAACGTGCCCATGACGGTGGTCGACGAGGACGCGCAGAACCAGTTTGATCTCAGGGTCGAGGTCGCGCCTCAGATCGATCCGAACGAGCGGAGCCAGGTGCTCGGCGAGGTCGAGGCCCTCTTGGCGGACCGCAAGTCGGACTGGGGTATCAGCGCCTTTTATACGAACCTCGACGGGTCGAGCACCCGGGGGAGGATCACGGTCTTTCTCCAGAACGAGGGGCCGATGAGCCGCACCGAGGTGATGGCCGCGGCCCGAGAGGCCCTGCCCGAGGACCGCGCGGACGCCCGGTGGTCGGTCGGCTTCGATCAGGCGGGCCGGGGGAGCTCCAGGGTCGACTTCACCATCACCGGCGAAGATATGGACACCCTGCTCCTGCTCGCCGAAGAGGCGGCGCGGCGGGTTGGCAGTCGGCCTGGGGTGATGAACGCTTCGGTCGACACGGTCGAGTCGGGGGTCGATGAGCTGCGCATGGTGCTCGATCGCCAGGCGCTCGTTCGCTACGGCCTCACGGGTCAGTCGGTCGCGGGAACGATCTCGTTCTACCTACGCGGCACGGGGCTTCAGCCTCTCCGAATGGGGGACCGTGAGGTCGAGGTGATCAACCGCTTCGAGCTCGAGGACCGGAGCGATCTCGCCGCGGTGCTCGACTCGCCGGTCTTCTCTTCCGAGGTCGGGGGGCTGGTCCCGCTCCGAGCCCTCACTCACGTCGAAGGTGGCAAGGGCCCAGGTTCGATCCAGCGCATCGACAACCGGACCGCGGTGCGCATCGGGGTCGATCTCGAGGACGGGATCGCACCGTACATGGCGGGGGGACTGGTGCGTGAGGCGATGTCGGGCATGGCCTTTCCTCGTGGCTATACTTGGGAGCAGGGTCAGTCATTCTCGGTCCAGGCCGAAGACATGCAGCAGCAGATCTTCGTCATCGGTATGTCGGTGGTCTTTGTCTTTCTGCTCATGGGGATCCTCTTCGAGAGCTGGCTCTTGCCGCTCTCCATCCTGATCACGCTCCCGATGGCTGGGCTGGGAGCCTGGTGGATGCTGTGGCTCACCAGCACACCCTTCGACACGATGGCGGGGATCGGGCTCGTGATTCTGGTCGGAGTCGTCGTCAACAACGGGATCGTTCTGATCGATCTGGTGGCGCAGCTTCGGGCGGGGGGGCTAGATCGCCATGCGGCCCTCGTCGAGGCGGGGCGTCGTCGTCTTCGGCCCATCCTGATGACCGCGCTGACGACCATCTTCGGGCTGGTCCCGATGGCGGTCGGGGGCTCGGACTTCGTCGGCGTCCCCTACGCTCCGCTCGGCCGGACCGTCATCGGCGGGCTAGGGGCCGCGACGCTGTTGACCCTCATCTTTGTGCCCTTCTTGTACGCGGCCCTCGATGACCTGCGCACTTGGGCGGGTCAGGCGATAGGGGCTGCGCGCCTACCTCCTCCCGGAGAACGAACATGAACTGGCTGATCTTGATCTTGCTTGGGGTGTCGGGCACCGCGTCCGCGGGGCAGAGCCTCTCGCTCGAGCAGGCCCTCGCGGAGGCGCTGGGCCAGAACCCTCAGCTCGCGAGCGCCGAGCTCAACGTCTCCCAGGCCGAGGGAGGGCTGCTCTCGGCCCAGAGCGTCTTCGATCCCAGCTTCACGGCCTCGGGTAACTTGGCGCTCGACGAGACGAACCAGCTCTTCGCTGGCATTATCTTCGAGCAGTCTGCCCTGCGTACTGTCGCCAACTCCGGCCTTCAGGGGCAGCTCGCGACCGGCACCAACTACCGGCTGAACGCGAGCTACTTCGACCTCACCCAAGACGCCCCGGACTTCGTGACCCAGCAGATGATCTCGACCTCTCGGCGTTCCCCTAGCTTCGAGGTAGGGGTCGGTCAGGAGCTCTTGCGCGGGCATCGCACCGCCTTCAACCGTCGTCAGGTCATTGAGGCTCGCAACGCGCTCGACATCGCGGAGCTTCGGCTCAAGGCCCAGCGGCAGCAGACCTTGGGGCAGGTCGCCAGCGCCTACTGGCAGTGGTCGAACACCATCCGGTTGGCCGAGATCGCCGAGGAGCGGCTGGCGGTCGCCGAGGAGGCGGCTCGGATCGCAGCCGTCCAGCTTGGCGAAGGCCGGATCGCCCCAGTCGACGAGGTCCGGGTGCGCACCGAGCTCGTCCGTGCGCGCAACAACGTGCTCGACGCCCAGCAGCAGGCCCAGCTCGCAGGGGATGAGCTGATGATCTTGCTCGGCCGCCGTCCGGGCGACGACGTCTTCCCCTCCAGCCAGATCGAGCTGCCCGAGGTGGTCTCGTTCGAGCTGGATCGCGAGATCCAGGCGGCCGAAGAAGGGAACTTCGAACTACGGGTCGCGGAGCTCGAAGCGGAACAGGCGGAGCTCTCGCGCAGGCTCGCCGCGCACGCCCTCCTTCCATCCTTGACTGTGGATGGGTCTTTCTCTCGTTCTCAGGTCACGAATAAGCAGGGGGACCTGCCGGCGCAGACCGTGCCCCAGCAGAACCTACAGGGATCGGCCACCTTCTCGATGCCGCTCGGCAACCGCGCCTCTCGGGGCGAAGTGCGGCGCGCGTCGGCGATCGAAGGGCAGCGTAAGGTCGCCCTCGAAGATCAGCGGCGACAGGTCGTGGCGCAGGTGGCGCGTCAGGTTCGGGTGCTCAACGCGGCCAAGGTGCAGGTCGATCTGACCGAGCAGGAGGTCGAGCTCGCCGCCGAGACCCTCGCCGCCGAAGAGGCCCGCGACGAGGTCGGTCGTGCGCTGCAGCGCGACGTGCTCGACGCTCGGACCTCCTTGTTCGACTCCAAGGCTCGCGCCGCCAAGGCCCGCATGGACTACGAGCTGGCGGTCGTGGAGCTTCGTAGGCTGCAAGGGCTGCTCGAGCTGGTGGTCATGACCCGGTAGGTGCGCGGCCTGACGTGGCGCCGCTATTCAGTGTCTTGTTCCTTTCTTTTCTTCTCGAGCGCCTTCTCGTCGAGCTCCTGCTGGCCGTCGCGGCTGTAGCCGCAGGCCTTGGTCGGATCGTCGATCATCATCTTGGCGTGGCGCTTGTCGATGGCGGTGAGCGTGTGCCCACTCTGGATCCCCTCGATGCGTCGAAGGGTCGTGAGCCCCCGCTCGGTCATGGCGGGATCTTTGCGCCGGTCGCCGATGCAGAGCTGTGTCGCGCCGAGCTCCTTGAGCACGCCGATCCGGTTGGGACGGCAGGAGTCGGCCTTCTCGAGCCACATCAGGGACTTATCGAGATCCCCCCTCACGCCTGCCAGCACCCCGACGAGCCAGGAGTCGGGCACGAGGCGGTAGAAGATGCCGAGGGTCTGGTAGACGCTGCACGGCATGTGCTCGGCTTCTTCGAGGGAGCTGTAGCGGTAGGGTGCCGCGGCGGCCGCCAGCCAGTCGTTCTGGACCGTCTTGAGGTTTACCATCGACGAGAGCACGCCCTTGGTCGTGGACAGGCGGCCAAGCGCGATGCCGCGGTTGAACAGCAGGTGGGCGTTGTTCGGATCGAGCTCGAGGGCCTTGTTCAGCAGGTCGTACATCTCGGTGTAGAGCGCGACCTTGTCGAAGTCGGGATCATTGCGATCGACCAGCTCCCCCTTCTCGAAGAGAAAACGCGCCACATGCCGATACAGCTCGGGATCCTCGGGGTCGCTCTGGAGTCGTCGCCGCGCCAGGGCGAGGCCCTCGTTGATCTTGCCCTCGCCGTAGAGGAGCTCGAGATCGTAGTGCGCCGACTCGGGGGTGACGGAGCCTGGCCCCGGCCGATCGTCGGCGACGGATTCGGGAACCTTGGCCTGGGCGGGCGCGGAGAGGGCGATCACCACCCCCGCGGCGAAGGTGCCAGCGATCATCGACGTGCGCATGAAGTCCTCCGTGGGCCGCTACGATACTCAAGAGGCCGGCGCTCCGCATCTTTGGAGGCGCCGGCCTGTCGATTTATTCCGAGGGGGAGGCCCTACTCGGGGGGCGGCGGGGGAGGTCCGCCGGAGGGGGGCGGGGGCGGAGGACCCGCCGAGAGAGCGGCCGCGATCTCGGGGACGTCCTTGGCGGGCTTCCAGGAATCGAACCCCTGCTTCCAGACGTTGTGCGAGGCGTCGGGCTCGGCCTTGACCAGCTCCACGATCTCGCCGACCGACTTCTCGCCCTGCGCGGAGGGGCCGTGGTAGTGGAAGGTGACGTTGGCCGACGGGACAGGGGGAGGGGGTGCCGCGGCGGGGGGCACGAGGCCCGCGACCTCGCTGACCTCGGCCCAGGGCTTCCAGGAGGCCCAGCCCGGTGCCCACAGCAGGTGGTTGCCTGAACGGTTCGCCGAGATCTTCTGTGCGATCTCGGCCGGCGTGAACTGGCCTTGGCCGGCGGGGCCGTTGTAGTGGAGCTTCTGCTCGCCTGGGACCGGCGGTGGGGCCGGCGCGGGGCCTCCCTGCATCCCGGCGTGGGGGTTGAAGTTGCCCCCCTGGTTCATGGCCTGACCCATCATGCCGCCCATGGTGTTGCCCATGCCGAAGCCGACCCCCATGCCGACCCCCGCACCACCGATGCCCTGGTTGGCGGCGGCGGTCTCGATGGCGTCGGCGGCCTTGAGCTTGGTGTAAGCGTTCAGATCGCCGAGCACGCCCATCTTGGAGCGCTGATCGAGGGCCTTTTCGACCTCAGGCGGGAGGCTGATGTTCTCGATGTCGAAGGCGGTCAGGGTGATGCCGTAGGACTCTTGGAAGCGAGGATTCAGCTTCTCGCGGATCGTGTCGCCGAGATCCATGTAGTTGGCGGCGAGGTCGAGCACCGGGATCCGGGCCTGGCCGATGGCGGTGGCCAAGCCGGAGACGACCTGGCGCTTGAGCTGGCCGTTGATCTCGTCGGTGGTGAACAGGCCATCGGTGCCGACCACCTGGCGGAGGAAGGTGGCCGGATCGGTGATGCGGAAGGTGTAGATCCCAAAGGCGCGCACCCGCACCGGGCCGAACTCCGCGTCGCGCATCATGAAGGGGTTGGCGGTTCCCCAACGGTTCTCGCGGAAGAGCTTGGTGTTGACGAAATAGACGTCGCCCTTGTAGGGGTAGTTGAGCTTATAGGCGATCGACTGAAAGAAGCTCGCGATCGGTGCGTTTCGAGTGTCGAGGGTGTAGGTGCCGGGCCCGAAGACCTCGGAGAGCTGGCCCTCGCTGATGAAGACCGCAGCTTGACTCTCGCGCACGACGAGCTTGCTGTTATCGGTGATCTTCTGGTTGAAGACAGGAAACCGATAAACGATGGTGTCTTGGGTGTTGTCGAGCCACTCGATGACTTCGAGGAACTGCGACTTGGCGTGGTTCGTGAGGGTGTTCCAGATGCTCATGGATCGGGCTCCCGCGGCTAGGGTTCCGTGCTAAGAGGCGCGTCTTGTATGTAATGCGTCCAGCGCCCGGTGACCCGTGAACCTCGTCCTCGATCTGATTGAGTCACTCCCCAAAGCTCCGCTTTTGCTCATCGCAGCCGCAGGAGCTCTGGTACCGCTGCCTTTGGCGTGGCTGCTCGGGGGCACTCCTGCTGTGGTCGTGTTGTTGCTCGGCACGGCGCTGGTCGCGGGCGCAGGGGGGCTCCTGGCGCTGCGGGTCCACCTGGACCGCCTGCCGTTGGCGCTCGGTCCGGTGGCGGCCGAGGGTCGCATCGACGGGCACCGGGCGCTGCGGTTTCGGGTGCGGCTGGGTCGAGGTCGCCGCATGGCGAGGGTCAAGGGCTCGGTGCGCTACCTCCCGACCCGAGGCGAGCCCATCGAGCTGCCGCTCCTCGTCGAACAGGAGCGCGACGTGATCGGCCCCTGGACCCTGGTCGTCGTCGACCGCGCGGACCAGATATCGGGGGCCCCGGGTCGCTTTGAGGTCGAGGTCGAGGCGAGCGAAGGGGATCGCACCTGGACGGCCCGCCGAGCCTACGGCGACGAGCTGGTGGTCTCCGGTCGCTTCCTTCCCGCGCTGTCGCGCAAAGCCGGGCGCATCGTGCTCGAACACGGCACCTGGGCCAAGGTCGAGCCGAGCGGGGGCGAGACGAGGGGCGGCTCGCGCGGTTAGCCTAGGCACATGTACCCACCCCTCGCCGATGCGCCCGATCTGGATCGCGACTCCCTCATCCGGGTCGAGTCTCCTGCGCACGAGCAGGCTGTGGCGTTCTCCCACGCCTCCTCGGTCCTGCTCGAGCCTCCCTCGGATGGCTCTCCCTGGGCCTATGACGCAGTGCCATGGGTCGACGAGGTCGATGCGGAGCTGGCTTCGGCGGTCAACCTCCGCCCCTATCGAGCGAGAGGAGCTCGGGGCCAGGGCGTCCGCGTCGCGGTCTTTGACGTGCAGTGGGAGCGGGTCGAGCAGCTCCAACCGACCCTGGGCGATGTCAGCACACACGACTGCTTCATGCACCCCTCGTGCGAGCCCTCGATGGACACGACGCGCACCCGTTTCGACTTCGAGCGTGGCACCCACGGCGCGGGCTGCGCCGAGGCGCTCCACACCATCGCCCCCGAGGCCGAGCTCCACCTGGTGCGCGTCAACTCGACCACCATGTTTGAGAACGCCGTCGAGTGGGCGATCCGAGAAGACATCGACATCATCTCCATGTCGATGTCCTTTCTCAACCTCAACTTTTTCGACCGGACCGGGCCGCTTCGGGTGCCGATCCGTCGCCTCGAAGAACACGGGATCCTGCTCGTCACCTCCGCGGGGAACTACGCCAGGGGGCACTGGCAGGGAACCTTCGTCGACTCCGACGGCGATGGCAAGATGGACTTCGAGGGCGAAGGCTACCTTCCCGTGTACCTGACCGAGGGCTCTCCGCGACTCTATGTGACCTGGGATCAGTTCATCGCCTGTGGTCAGACCGACCTCGACCTGCTTCTGCGCGACGCCGACGGCTGGATCGTGGCGCGAAGCGAGGAGTCCCAGCGATTTCCCCGCGAAGGTCAGCAGGGGCATCGCTGTCAGCCCATCGAACAGGTCCGATCGGTCCCCGAAGATGGGTGGTACCAACTCGAAGTGCTCCACCGACGGGGCGTCACCGCGGGCGTCCGGGTCGACGTGCTCACCCCGGGCGGGCGGATCCCCGACAGCCACCCCTGGGGGACGATCCACGAGCCCGGCCTTCACCGCTCGGTGCTGACGGTGGGAGCCATCGATGCCATGGGCTATCTCGGTGGGCCTCCCCAGCCCTACAGCAGCTTCGGGCCGCCGGACCTCGCGTGGACCAAGCCCGATCTGCACGGCCCGGACGCGCTGTCCTCCGCGATCTACGGGCCCCGCGGCTTCTTTGGCACCTCGGCGGCCACGCCCATCGTCGCGGGCCTGGTCGCGGTCTTGATGAGCGACGATCCGAGCCTGAGCCCCCACGAGGCGGCCGAACGGCTCAAGGGCCTGGGTCGGGAGGGGCTAGACGGTCTGGTGTCGACCGAGCCGGTGCGCCGCGCGAGGCTGCCCCTCCAAGGGGCTTCTTCCGGTTGCGGCGAGCGCCCGATGTGGCTCGTTGGGGCTGGCCCCTTGGGGCTCTTTGGCCTGCTCGGATGGCTCCGCGGCCGTCGGCGGCTCACAGACGGTGGCAGTCGGTGAGGAGCATGTCGCGGCGCGGCCGCCGATCTTCGTCGAGGGTCAAGCCGGCGATCTGGTCGACGACGTTCATGCCTGGATCGATGGAGCCGAAGACCGTGTAGACTCCGTCGAAGTCGGGGTTGTTCGAGAGGTTGATGAAGAAGCCTGCGGTCCCGCTGTCGGGGTCGCCTTCGTGGTAGACGGCGATGGAGCCACGCTCGTTGGTCAGACCGTTGCCGAGCTCGTTGGGGACGGGGTCGTCGGTGGGCTTCAGTCGACCATCGATGCCCTTGCGCCCGGCGATGACCCGCCGGCCGGGCTCGACCGTGTCGAAGAGGGTGGCGTCCCCTCCGCGTCGCCCATCGTAGAAGCCACGATCGAAGTAGCTCAGAAAGTTTTCAGAGCTCAGAGGGGCGTTCTCGACGTCGATGTTGAAGACCATCCAGCCGAAGTTGCTCGCGCAGCGCCCGCGGACGAAACCTTCCTCGTCGCCGAGGTTCAGGCCGTCGCACGCGGAGAGCGCCAGACACAGAATGAGAGCCGAAGGGGTTCGCATCTCATGAGTCTATCCCGCCGAGGCGCTGCCCGATTTGGGGGATGAGGTCACGAGTTGTCGATACCATGCGACGCAGTCGACGAGCCCCTGGTCGAGCGGGCGGGGAGCGAAGCCCAGCTCGCGTTGGGCGCGTCGGTCATCGAAGCGCACCCCGACGGGGGTGGGCAGGGGGATCAGCCGAGCCCCGCCCCCGGCGATGCGTCGCCAGGTTCGGAGGACGTGGTAGATGCTCTCGGCGGTGCCGCCCAGGTTGTAGGCCCGCCCGACGGAGCGCGGGGTCTCGAGGCAGGCGGCGATGGCGTCTGCGACGTCGAGGGCGTGCACATGGGGGATGCGGGCGGTCGGCGCGACGGCGAGACGCCGGTCGTTCCATCGGCCGTAGCGCGCGGTGACCTTATGATCGCGGGGCCCGTAGATCGGGCCAGGTCGGACGGCGGTGATCTTCAGCTCCAGCTCGTCCTGCAGGCGCCACGCCAAGCGCTCCGAGGCGGCCTTGGTTCGGGCATAGCGGGCGTCGGTCGTGAACTGGCTCAGCTCGAAGCGAGGGTGCTCGGGATCGACTTGGGGGGTGGCTTCGTCCATGGGGGAGCGCAGGCGGGTACGGTAGACGGCGACGCTGCTCACCAGCACGATCCGGCGCACCCCGGCGTCGTGCGCGGCGCGGAGGGTGTTGTCGGTGCCAACGATGTTGGCTTGGATGAAGTCGCGGTCGTCGTGCTTGACCCAGCCCGGGGCCAGGGCTGCGTTGGCGATCACGGCGTCGGCACCCTCGAAGGCCGCGGCGAGGGCCTGACGATCGGCGAGGTCTGCGCGGCGGAGGGTCAGGCGCTCGGACTCCATGCCCTCGGCCCTCTCGGGTCGGCGAGCGACACCGATCACATCGACCCCTCGACGATGGAAGGTCTCGGCGAGGTGCGAGCCCAAGAATCCCGTTACGCCGGTGATGGCGACCTTCACGATGGCTCCAGAGAGGTGTGGTAGCGGCTCATGACCCGGTCCGCCCGTCTTGTCGACGTGACGCACTGTGTGCGCCCTCCTCGCCCGATCGGAGTATGGGGTGGCCTTCACCAAGGATAGCCCATGCGCCACTTCGCCCTCCTGACGGGCTTGATTCTCGTGAGCTGCACCCGTGCGGTCCCCGAGGCAGCCCCCATCCCGCAGACCGCTGCGCTACACGAGCCGCTCCCGCTGGACTCCGGTGTCCGAACCGGCGTCCTCGACAACGGCCTGACCTGGTTCATCGAGGTCAACCGCGAGCCCGCCGAGCGTGCCGTGCTCCGCCTCGCGGTCGACGCGGGCAGTATCCTCGAAGACGAAGACCAGCTCGGTCTGGCCCATGTCCTCGAGCACATGGCCTTCAACGGCACCGAGAACTTCCCCGGCAACACGCTGATCACCTACCTCGAGAGCACGGGCACCCGCTTCGGCGCCCACCTCAACGCTCACACTGGCTTCGACGAGACCGTCTACAAGCTCCAGGTCCCCACCGACGATCTGGAGCAGCTCGACACGGGCCTGCTCGTCTTGCGCGACTGGGCGGGCGGGCTCACCTTCGATCCCGAAGAGATCGACAAGGAGCGCGGCGTCGTGCTCGAGGAGTGGCGGCTCAGGTTGGGGCCCGGAGAACGGCTGGGGCGCCAGATCCGTCCTCTTCTCTTCCAGGGTTCTCCTTACCACGAACGCATGCCCATTGGCACCGAAGAGAGTCTGCGCACCTTCACCCCCGAGGCGATCGAGCGCTTCTACCGCGACTGGTACCGCCCCGATCTGATGGCGGTGATCGTCGTTGGCGACGTGGATCCCGACGAGATCGAGGCGTCGATCGTCGCGAAGTTCTCTGATCTTCAGGGGCCCGATCAGCCGCGCGAGCGCGTCCGACCCGAGGTCCCAGGTCTGCAGGAGCCCGCCTGGCTCGTGCTGACGGATCCCGAAGTCCCGACCAGCAACCTTCAGGTCAGTCGGGTCTTCGTCGAGCGCGAAGGTTCGACCCACGGCGACTACCGTCGTTCCCTCGCCGAGGGGCTCATGCAGCGCGCGATGGCGGAGCGGCTGGGCGAGCTCTCTCGTCGCGAAGACAGCCCCCTGCTGGGGGCCTTCGCCGGCCGGAGCCGCATCACGCCCACCTCTCGCGCCGATCAACTCGGGATCAACCCCAAGGCGGGCCGCGAGATCGAGGCCTACGAGCTGGTCCTCACCGAGCTTCGACGCTTCGTCGAGTTTGGACCCACCGAGGGGGAGCTCGATCGTGCTCGCCGGGACACGTTGCGCTTCTTCCGGTCGATGCTCAAAGAGATCGACCAGACCAGCTCCACCACCCACGCCGAAGAGATCATCCGCGTCTTCATGACCGGAGAGCCCATGCCAGGGCTGCCCTACGAGGTGGCTTTGGCCGAGCGCTTTGTCCCCGACTTCACCGTCCAAGACATCCAAGTGATCGCCGAGGAGTTCCTGCAAGGGCCCCGGTTGGTCGTGGGGATCTTCCCCGAGGGCCACGAGAGCATCCCATCGATCGAACAGTTCCAGGCCTCCGAGGCTCGGGTGGCGACCGTCGAGCTCGCCCCGCCCGAGGCCGAGGGGGAGCTGGTCGATCCGATCGAGCCTCCTCCCACGCCGGGCTCCGTGGTCCACATCGACCGAACCTTCGAAGAGAGCTTGGGCTTTGTCCGTTACGACCTTTCGAACGGGGTGCAGGTCTACGTGCGCCCCACCGACTTCAAGAGCGACGAGGTTCGCTTCGCTGGCTTCCGTCCAGGGGGCTCGAGCCTGATCGATGATGCGGACTACGTTCCCCTGGCGACCATGGGGAGCATCTTGACGCAGTCCGGGGTCGGAGCCCTCGACGCCGAGGCTCTGCGGCGCTGGCTCGCGGGTAAGAACCTCTCGGTCACGACCCGGGTAGGCACCTACGCCGAGAAGGTGAGCGGGAGCGCCTCGCCCGAGGATCTCGGCTACGCCCTCCAGCTCCTTCACGCCAAGGTTGTGGCCCCCCGGTTCGACGAGACCGCCTTCGCCCTCGATCGCGCCTCCCGCACCGAGTCGCTCCGAAACCGGCTCGTCAACCCTGCGGCCCACTTCTCCGATGCCTGGACTCGGCTCGTGTCCCCCGACGATCCGCGCGCCCAGCCCTGGACGGTGGAGCGCCTGGCCGAGATGGACCTCGCGCGCTCCGAGGCCCTGTACCGGGAGCGCTTCGGGGATCTGGCCGGCCTACAGCTCGTCTTTGTCGGCGCGATCCCTGATGACTTCGAAGATCTGCTGAGCCGCTGGGTCGCGACCCTGCCCGCCTCGGGCGAGGTCTCCGAGCCACGGGATCGAGGCTTTCGGCCGGTTCAGGGTGAGCACGAGCTGGTGGTGGAGCGGGGCAGTGAGCCCCAGGCGCGGGTTCGGATGTTCTGGCACGGTCCCTTCGACGATCCGAGCTTGGAGCGCCGCGCCGCCTTCGAGGCCCTGATGTCCGCCCTGAGGGTGCAGCTCCGGGAGTCGCTTCGCGAGGAGCTGGGAGGGGTCTACGGCGTCAGCGCCTACGGCTCGATCAGCGATCGCTTCGACCACACCTTCGATCTCTCCGTGACCTTCTCTTGCGATCCCGATCGGGTCGATGAGCTGGTCGCGGAGGTCGAGCGCATCTTTGCCCAGGCGGTCGAGACCCCCCCCGAAGAGCGCCTGTTGACCCAGTATAAAGAGACGGTTCGCCGTAGCTACCAAGAGATGTCGCGCACCAATGACTACTGGATGGTGCTGCTTCGATTCTTGGAGGCGGATCGCGATCCCGTGCCCGCCATGGTCGGCGCGGTGGAGCTCGCCAACGCGGTCAGCGCGCAGGATGTGCAGTCCATGGCCGCTCAGACCTTGTCGACTCCGAACCTGGTTCGCGGTCGCCTCATTCCTGCTTCCCCTCCCTCGACCGAGGAGCCCGCTCCATGATCGCGCTGCTGCTTTCGCTGACCTCCGCCCAGGCCGTTGACATCCCGCACCAGACCTTCGAGCTCGAGAATGGGCTCGAGGTGGTGTTGATCCCCGACCGCTCGCTGCCCAAGGTGGTGGTCGATGTGTGGTACGACGTCGGCTCATACGATGACCCGGAGGGGCGCTCAGGGTTCGCCCACCTCTTTGAGCACCTGATGTTCAAGGGCACGGCGCGGGTGGGCGAGGGGCAGTTCGACACGCTCATGGAGGAAGCCGGCGGGTGGAACAACGCCACGACCGCCGATGATCGCACCAACTACTTCAACGTAGGTCCCTCCAGCGCCCTCGAGCTGCTGCTCTGGCTCGAGGCCGACCGGATGACCTCCCTCGACATCACGCAAAACAAGCTCGACGTCGAGCGCGAAGTCGTGCGCAACGAGAAGCGCCAGAACTACGAAGACCGCCCGTATGGGGGCATGTGGATCGCCTTGCCGCCCGCCTTGTATCCCAAAGACAACCCTCTTCATCGGCCGGGGATCGGCTCGCACGAAGAGCTGATGGCCGCCACCCTGCAAGACGTCACCGCGTTCTACGAGACCTTCTACGTGCCGTCCAACGCGGTTCTGGCCGTCGCAGGAGACTTCGATCCTGACCAGACCCGCGAGCTGATCACCACCTTGTTTGGGGGACTGCCAGCCCGACCCAAGCCCGAGCGTCAGCTCGTCGAGATGTCCGACACCCCGGCCAAGGACCGGGTGGTGCTGCACGACGACGTCTCCTTGGTGATGACCCGGCTCGCCTGGCACGCAGCCCCTTCCTACACCGACGAGGACGCGGCGCTCGATGTTCTCGCCCACATCCTGGGCGGGTCGCAAGATGCCCGGCTCCAGCGCGCCTTGGTGCACGAGTCGTCCCTCGCGGTCGACGTAGGGGCGGGCATGTGGTCGAGCCGCTGGGGTGGGGTCTTCTCGATCAATGCGGTCCTTCCACCCCAAGAGCGGTCCGAGGCCGAGGCGGGCGAGGCGGCGCTGCGTCAGGCCGTCTACACCGAGATCCAAGCTCTCGCGGGCGATCGACCCCCCACCGCCGACGAGGTTGCGCGCGCGGTCCGCAACCTCGAGCTCTCGGTCGTCGAGGGGATCGAGACCCTCTTGGGGCGCGCCGAGCAGCTCCAGCGCTACCGACTCCACACTGGGGAGTTCGACTACGTCGAGCGCGATGTCGCCCGCTACCGCCGGGTGACCCCCCAGGCTGTCATCGACCAAGCCAAGCTCCTGACCGCCGACCGTAGCACGACCATCGCGGTCTTTCCCAGGCCTGCCGGCCACCAGGGAGGTGCCCCGTGACCCGCCTCGTCTTCCTCGCCCTCTTCGCGATCGCCTGTGCTCCGAAGCAGGCTCCGGCTCCGCCTTCGACGGATCAGGTGGTGCCCGTTCCGGGGCCTCCCAAGGCCTTCACTCCCGCGCCTCCAGTCCAGCGCGCGCTGGGGAACGGCATCCCGGTCTTCGTCGTCGAGCAGCCCTCCTTGCCGCTCGTGAGTGTGCGTTTGTTGCTCCCGACCGGCACCTCGAACGATCCCGTGGACCAAGCCGGTCGCGCGAGCCTGGGCACCGCGATGCTCGACGAGGCGGCGGGCCCTCGGTCCGCCCTGGAGCAGGCAGCTGCCCTCGACGCGATCGCCACCTCGGTCGGGATCAGCGCCGGGCGGGAGTCCACGACCCTGTACCTCGACACACACCGCGACACGCTCGCCGAGGCTCTGCCCCTGGCAGCCGATGCGCTCCTTCGGCCCGGCTTCCTCGAGGCAGATTTCGCGCGGGTCCACCAGCAGCAGCTCAGCGGCCTCCGCTCCGCCCTCGACAACAACACCGTGGTCGCGGGCCTGGTCGGGGCTTCCCAGTGGTGGGGGCAAGAACACCCCTACGGCCTCCCCACCCAGGGGAGTCTCGCCACCGTCCAGCCGTTGACCCTCGAAGACCTTCGAGCCTGGCACGCCCAAGAGATCCACGCTGGAGGCGCGGCGATCGTGGTGGTGGGCGATGTGCGCGCCGACGAGGTCACCGGACTCCTCGACGAACACTTCGGTTCCTGGGTCTCGCAGCCTCGAGCTGCCAAGGAGCTGCCTGCCCCGAGCGCCCCGACGGGGGTCGTGCTGGTCGATAGGCCCGGATCCTCACAGACCGTGATCTCGATCCTCATGCCGGGGCGCGGGGTCGACGATCCTCAGCGGGCCGAGATCGACGCGGTCCGGACCATCCTGGGAGGCAGCTTTACGAGCCGTCTCAACCGGCGTCTGCGCGAGGAGCTCGGCTACACCTATGGGGCTCGCATGTCGGTCGCCCGCTATCACCAAGGGGGCACCCTAGGGGCGGGCGCCTCGGTCCGCACGGATGCCACCGCCGATGCCCTGGTGGAGTTCATGAAGCTCCTTCGCGCCGCTCAGCGAGACGGGGTGACCGGCCAGGATGCCCATCGAGGTCGGGCGCTGATGATCACGAGCGCGGTCGATCAGGCCGAGACCCGCTCGGGCCTCGCGGCCGCGTATGGTTCCGAGATCCTTCAGGGGCGGTCGCCCGCAGATCTGGCGACCTACCTCGCCCAGGTCGACGCGCTCGATCAGCAGGCCATCACCCAGGCGGCAGTCTCGATCGCCCCCGAACAGGCGCTCGTGGTGCTCGTCGGGGATCGCGCCCAGATCGAAGCGCCGCTGCGAGAGCTGGGCTTCGAGGATCTTCGGATCGTGGTCTATCCCCAGAAGGCCGGTCAGGAGTAGCGAGCGGTACGGGGAGCGACCGTTGGGGACAGGGGCCGAGCCCGGCGCCGGATCGCGGGGGGACCCTGACGGCAGCGAGACAAGGACGAACCTGGCAGCGGCCAGGGCTCGCTTGGCACGCCGGGCGTAGGGAGGCCCCTCAGTCGATGACTAGCTCGACAGCGCGCTTCCGAAGGCTGAGACCTGCTCGTCGAGAGCCTCGAGGGCCTCCTGCCAGGCACCCGCGATCTCGAGGCTGCCTTCGCCCAGGGTAGGGGCCGGTAACGCCTGAATGGTGGCGAGGGCTTGGGCGAGGTGAGGGTTGGCCGGGTCTTGGGCCTGCGCTTGGGTGAGGCCCTCGACGGCATGCTGCGCGTTCTCGGCGTAGGTGCCTAAGACTTCGGCGAGGTAGGTGTCGTCTGGCGCGACGTCGGCCAGGTAGAGGGTCAGGGCGACGAGGTTGCCGGAGAGGAGCCAGGCGCCGAGCCACCACCCTGCGGTGTAGGACGCCGACCCCGCCTCATCGAGATCCGCGTAGACCAGCTCGGCGCAGTCCTGCGCCCACTGGGCGTAGGCGTCGGGGTGTTGGGGGGCCTCGGGCATGGGCTTAGGCGAGAGCGCTTCTTGTACCCTCGCGATGGATTTCCTAGCGTTGCCGGCTTGAGCCTTCAGGGCCTCGGCTTGCTCGGCCGCCCGCTCGGCCAGATCCCCCTCGGCGTAGCCGCGCACCGAAGAGATCACCGAGGCCGTGTCGAAGAAGACGCCGATGAGGTTGAGGGAGACGGCGACCTCGAAGGCTTGTTGTGGGCTGGTCATGGTGGCTCCTGTAGCTACGGCTCGGAGTGTAGCACCAAGGCGAGGGCGGCGCTGCAAGGGGCTCGCCAGCCCGCCGCTGGTAGCATAGGATGATCGTGTTGGAGGTCTGATGGGCAAGGAACTGCCGACCGTCGCCGCTGCGGCCCAAGCGGTCGCGGGACAGCGCTGGGAGCTCGCTACCGCCGAGATCGACGAAGCCCTCCGGCAGAGGTTGGTGGTCGCCTTCCTGGGGTCCGCCTCCTCGGGCAAGGACTCCGCGATCCGAGCGCTCTTCGGCATGGACTTCGGCGAGATCGATCCCATCCCCGGCTCCACCGAAGAGGTGCGGGTCGCGCCGGTCGATCGGGATGGTCGGGTGCTCGTGGTGAACGCGCCGGGCTTCGGCGATGTCCGCGCCGAGGTGGACCAGAAGGCCCGCGAGGTCCTCGATCAGCTCGACATCGCCGTCTACCTGCTCAACGCCGACGGTGGCGCCACGATCGACGAGCGTCGGGATCTCGACGCGATCCGTGCTCTTGGCCGGCCCACCCTCGTCTGTGTGAACAAGATCGACCTCATCCGCCCCGACCAGCGGGAGCGTTTCGTCGACAAGACCCTCGCGCAGCTCGCGGTCGATCCCAGCGATGCGGTCGTCACCGCCTTCGATCCCCTCCCTGCGCTCTCCGACGATCCCGTCGGCGTCGACGAGGTCATCACCTGGATCCACAAGCAGCTCACCAGCCAGGGCAAGGAGCTGCTCTTTGCCAAGACCCTCCGCAACCGCGCCGCGGCGGCCAGGGTGGTGGTTCGGGCGGCGGCCCGGAAGGCGGCCCTCGCGGGGGCCATCCCGGTCGTAGGGGTCGACATCACGGCGGTCACCGCGATCCAGGTTCGGTTGATCGCGTCGATCGCCAAGATCTATGGACGAAAGCTCGACCACGACGTCGCGGCCTTCATCCTCGGCGAGATCCTGGCGGGCACCAGTAAGGGCTTCATCCGTTGGTCGCTCAGCGCCCTCAAGAACGCGGGCTGGATCCCCGGGGGCCAGATCGCCCACATCGCCACCAGCGCGCTTGGGGCCACCGTCGCGGGAGCGACCACCCACGGGGTCGGGCGCGCGGCGGTGACGTACATGGAGCGTGGGGCGGAGCTGACGGTCGACGAGCTACGATCGGCCTTCGACGAAGGAGCCTTCGAGTGGCGCGACCACCACAGCTAGCCCACGCCTCGGTCGAGGAGCTGCTGCGGCGCTGTCACCGCAAGGAGCTGGACCACCTGATCGCCTTGCTCGGAGTCGACGCGCGGGGCAAGGGCCAGCGCGATCTCTCGGTCGCGCTCGGTCGCAAGCTGCGCTGGGTAGGCACCCATAAGCTCAAGGCGATCTTTCGAGGGTTCAAGCCCGCTCCGTACCGTCAGGTCCTCCACGAGCTCGCCGCGCGGGTCAAGGTCAAGCCTGGCGTCACCTTCGAAGAGACCGAGCAAGCCATCCTCGAGAAGCACCTGGCCGAGAGCTGGGCGCAGCTCTCCGACGAAGCCCGGCTACAGCTCTGGAGCGAGCAGGGCCTCCGACCGCCCGTGCCCAAGATTGGTGAAAAGGCCTTGGATCTGGTCAAGGATCACCTCGGCGAGCAGGCGAGCTTCGGGCTGTCCACCCTCACGCTCCCCGGGCTGCTCGCCCTCGCCGTGCTGCCGCTCAACCCGATCTCGATCCCAGCCTTGATCCTGGCGTGGCTCTACGCTGGGCCCAACGATCGGATCCTGCTCCCGGCCATCCTCGAGGTCAGCCGCCTACGTCAGCTCGTGCTGCACCGGGTCACGATCGGGGTGGTGGGCTCGCCCAGTTCAGGCAAGGATGCGGCGATCAAGGCGCTCTTCGGGATCGACCACGGCAATATTGACCCGGTGGCTGGCTCGACCCGCGAGGTCGCGATCACCCGGCTTCCGAACGCCACCGCCACCTACGTCATCAACACGCCGGGGCTCGGCGACGTGGTCGAGTCTGTCACCGAAGAAGCCAAGCAGATCCTCGACCATATCGACCTCTACCTCTACCTCGTCAACGCCCAGGGAGGCGTTCAGGCTCGCGAGAAGTCGGACTACACGGCCTGCGTGCGGAGCGGCCGCCCGGTCCTCGCGGTGGTGAACAAGGTCGACACCCTGCGCGAGAAGGATCGCGAGCGCTACCTCGCCGATGCCCGCAAGAAGCTCGGGGCGCCCAAGCAAGACTTCCTCGCCGCGGCCTTCGATCCCCTGCCACAGCTCAGCGAGACGCCCATCGGCCTCGACGGGGTCAAGACCTGGCTCCTCCAGCGACTTCTCGAGGCCGGAAAGTCCTCGCACGAGATCGCCTGGCTCGAGCCCGAGGCCGTCGAGGTCTCGGCGTGAGCCATGTAGGCCGTCGAGGGGACGATCGAGGGGCCGAGGCATGAGCGCTGACGTCGTCGCGGTCATCCCTGCGCGCCTCGGCTCGACGCGGCTACCGAACAAGGTGCTCTGTGATCTGGGCGGAGCCCCCATGATCGCGCGGGTGATCGAGCGGGTTCGCGCCTGCGCTGCGGTCGACCAGATCCTGGTGGCGACGGACGCGGAGCAGGTCGCGCAGGCGGTCGAGGGTCTGGCGGTGCAGGTCGTGCAGACGGGCCATGCGAGCTCGGGTACGGATCGGGTGGCGCAGGCGTTGGCAGGATTGGGTCTCACCCCCGAGATCGTGCTGAATGTTCAGGGTGACGAGCCCTTTGTCGATCCTGAGCTCTTGGGCCGAGTCGTCGAGGTCCAGCGCGTGACGGGGGCTCCGCTCGTGACAGCGTGCGCGCCGATCCGTCGCTGGGGCGCTCTGCTCTCGCCCGACGTGGTGAAGGTCGTGCCCGATGCACAGGGTCGCGCCATGATCTTTTCGCGCTCTCCGGTCCCCTGGTCCGCGGCCCTCGAGACCGTGCAGACCGCGCCACCCGACCCCTCCAAGCCCCTGCCCGAAGGCCTCAAGGCGTGGGAACACATCGGGATCTACGGCTTCACGGGCACGAGCCTGCACCGATTCACCGCCCTCCCTCCCCACCCTCTCGAGCTTCAAGAGCGGTTGGAGCAGCTCCGGGCGCTGGCTTTTGGATGGACGGTCGAGCTGGTCGAGGCCGAGCACGCGCCCGGCGGGATCGACACGCCCGAGGAGCTGGAGGCGGCGCGCGCCAGGCTGGAGCGCTCCCTTGCGTGAGGTCCGCGTCGGCTCGGTCGTGATGGGGCCCGCGCGCCCCTTGGTCTTCATCGTGGGGATCAACGTGCTGGAGCCCGAGCCTGATCTCGGTCTTCAGGTCGCTCAAGCCGCGGCTGACCTCCGCGATGACCTGGGCATCCCCTGGATCTTCAAGGCTTCCTGGGACAAGGCGAACCGTACCTCGCACCGGAGCTATCGTGGGCCCGGGCTGCGTGAGGGCCTGCGCCAGCTCCTCGAGATCCGCCGTCGCTTCGACGTGCCTGTCTTGACGGATGTGCACGAGCCCTGGCAGGCGGAGCCTGTCGCCGAGGTCGTCGACATGCTGCAGGTCCCGGCCTTTCTGGTACGGCAGACGGACCTGCTCGCCGCCTGCTCCGCCACCGGGCGCCCGCTGCACCTCAAGCGCATGACGTCCCTCGACCCTTCGCAACTCGGCTTTGCCGTCGAGAAGTGCAGAGCGTTCGGGGCGAAGCAGGTCGTGCTCTGCGAGCGGGGCACCTCGTTCGGCCCGGGTCCTCTCGTGGTCGATCCCCTCGGGCTGGTCGCGCTCCAAGCCCATGGAGTCCCCGTAAGCCTCGACGTCACCCATGCGCTGCAGGCGCCCGGCGGCGCGCGGTCGCAGACCGAGGGACGCGGCCACCTCACCGAGCCCCTGGCGCGTGCGGGGGTGGCCCAGGGGCTCTCGGCGGTCTTCCTCGAGGTGCACCCGGAGCCGACCAGGGCACGCTGCGACGGACCGAGCGCCACCCGTCTCGAGGCGCTGCCGGTCCTCGTGCGTCGCTTGCAGGCCCTCGACGCGCTGGTCAAGGGCTGGGGCCCGTAGCTCTCAGACCCGCCCGGCGCCCTCGACCTGGAAGCCGAAGGTGTCGACGTTGCCGGTCCAGTCGGCGAACATCTCGTCGCCGCCGCGGATCTTCCAGTCGGAGTCGATGGTCAGCACCGAGCTGATTCCGCCACGCGGGCGAAGCTTGAGCATCAGGCGCAGGCGGATCGGCTCGTAGACCTCCATGAGGTCGTCGAACATGACGTTGGCCAGTCGCTCATACGAGACCATCGACCCTCGGAAGGCATCTTTGTATTGCTTGAGGCTCTTGAGCTCGATGGTCCACTCGCGCGGATAGAAGGTCAGTAGGACCTCGCCGAAGTCGGGCTGGTTCGCGACCCCGAGGAAGGTCAGCTCGGGCATGTAGATCTTCTGCTCGTAGGCTTCGGTCGTGGGGTTGGCGATGCGCTGGAGCAGGGCCGCCTGGCTCCAGTGGCTATTGGGGAGGAGCTTCTGCTCTTCGAGCAGCTCGGCGCGTGAGGCTTCGCGCTCGCGCTTGAGGATCGAGAAGGCCTTGCGGCGATCGCGGGGGTCGAGCGCTCGAAGGGACTCGAGGGCCTTGTCGAATTCGGGGGTCTTTCCTGTCATGGGGCGCTCCGTTCTGTGCGAGGTGGGCGGTTAACGTCGCGGCGAAGACGGCGCACCACCGACAGACCGTCCATGAGGCAACACGACGACTCTCGGCCGCACTTGGAGCACGAGCGCCTGCAAGAATCCCCTACCGCCGCGGCTCCATCACCACCCGAAGGTGCTCGACGCCACGGACGGTGGCTCGGGCGCTGGAGGGGCGAAAGCCCTCGGCTCGGGTGGTGACCAGGAGGTCGCCATCGTGGGGAAGCAGGCGATGGAAGCGACCGTCAACCGTGCGGGATGCCCAAGACTCCGAGCCGACCCAGCGCTCCTGGTTGGTGCTGACTATGGCGGAGATCGGGTTGCCTTCGGGGTCGATCACCACCCCTGAGAGGCGTGGCCCCTCCGCGACCCTGCGGAGGAGGGCGGGAACGAGGGGCCGGAGCTCTTGGATCGCGCGGATCCGGGCTTGGCGGTCGGTCGGGTTGTGCTCGGGGCCTTGGACGCTCAGGGCGACGGTGCCAAAGGAGAAGCGAAGGTAGTCTTGGGCTGCGCCGTCGACCTGGTGCATGAGCTTGCGCACCCTCAAGCCCTGGCCGTAGGGCTGATCGGGCAAACTGACGAGGAGCTCTTCGGCGATCATGCGGGCGACGTTGGGCTCGGGGTTTGGGACGCCCTCGAGCGTATACGGGGGGACGATCACCTTCCCGCTGGCGTTGAAGATGAGGGCCGCGGCGAAGTGTCGCTGCTGGGCCAGCTGCATGATCGCCTGGGTCTCGGGCTCGGAGGAGGGGCCTGGACCTCGGTAGGTCGGGCTTCCAGGGAAGCTGCGGCTCGATTGCTCCGAGCG
This sequence comes from Deltaproteobacteria bacterium, assembly GCA_007693595.1. Lineage (GTDB taxonomy): Bacteria > Myxococcota_A > UBA796 > UBA796 > REDI01. The sequence continues at coordinate 109,567 of REDI01000060.1, forward strand.
GCCCCAGCCGAGTGGAAAGTTGCGGTTGAGATCGACGCCTTCGAAGGGGTTTGGCTCGACGTCGTCGGGTGGAGGACGGCCGTTTTTACGGCCCGCGTGCTCGCTGATCTTGATCAAGGCATCGTGGCCGTCGGGGTTGGCCAAGGGAACCACCCAGAGGTCGACGTGCGAGAGGAGGCCCTGCGTGGATGGATCCCCGGTCAGGAGCTCGGCGATCGCATCGAGGGCGTACTCGGTGGTGAGCAAGTCTCCGCCGTGTAAGGCGGCGAGGAGGAGCACGGCGGGGCGGGTGTCGGGCTGCTCATGGGCGCTCATGCGCAGGGCGACGATCGGCCGTTCCTGGTGGGTCTTGCCGATGGCGAAGGCCTGGGCTCGGTCCGGGTGGCGCCGGGCCCACTCCCGCAGGACGCGCTCGACCTGGCGGGCGTTGCGGTAAGGAGCGGCGGGGTCGGGCCGGCCGTCAGCCCAGGGATCCGCCTTAGAGCTGGCTCGCAGGTCGGCGTCGCGCGCCCAGAAGGGCACGTAGGGCCGCAGCTCGTGCGGCACGCCCGAGGACTGGAGGGTGCGCAGCTCTTCGGGGGTCAGCAGCAGGGCGCGGCGCCGGGTCTCGTCGTAGGGCCAGGTGCCGAGGATCTTGGTGCGCAGCCCCGAAGGGAGGCGGGCGACGTCGGCGTTGCTCACCAGCACGAAGCGGTCGAGGCCGAGGGGGCTGTCGGGGTTGCCCTTGGGTCGAGGGGCGTCGGGGTCGAGGGGGAGGCCTGCCACGCTGAGGCGCCGGATGGTGGTAAAGGCGTCTTGGTGCAGGCGCAGGCCGACCTGGCCCCAGGCCCAGCGCTCGTCGAGGACCTCGGCGCGGGCCAGCTCGCCGTTCCCGGCGGCGTCGCGCACGATGCCGATGAAGCGCGAGCCCTCGGTCTGGACCTCGAGGGTGAGCTCCTTGCCGGCGAGAGGGGTGGAGGCGGTCATAGGAGCGGCCACGGGTGCGCCCACGCCGCGATCCCAGCGCTCCCACTGGATCGAATCGGCCCGGAGGGTAAGGCCCATGCCGGAGAGCCGCTCCGGCGTATCGGCGGGTGCGGTGGCTCGCACCAGCACGGTCAGGTGAGGGCGGCGCCCCAGGCGGACGTGGGCGTGGACCACGCCGTTGACGAGCTCGGGGCCCTCGGGCAGGACCACGTTCATCTCGCCGGGTGCCGGCTCCGAGAGGTGCAGGCCGGCCGGCAGGGCTCGCCAGGTGCCGCGCATGGTCGAGCCCTTGGGCACGGAGCCGTCGATGAGCAAGGCCTCGCCCCCCAGAGCGACGCACAGCAAGAAGAGCAGGTAGATCATGAGGGGGTTCTATCGACCTGTCGCGTGCGGCGCGACCTGGATCATCGCTTGCGTAGCAGGGTGTCGATCCCAAAGCGGCCAGCACCCAAAAAGAGGATCAGCAGGAAACCGAGTCCCGTCTCGGCCGAGTGGGACCAGGATCGGAAGGGATCGCCCCCCGAGACGTGAGACCACCAGGCTACGAACATCGTGAAGGCGACGAGGGCAGCGGCGGGTCGAGTGAACAAGCCCAGCGCGACGAGCGCGCCGCCGAGGACCTCGCTCACGGCGGCAGCTCCGCCCCAGAATGATGGAAAGAAGGGGACGCCAAGGTGGCTCATGGCCCCGCCCAGGCCCTCCCAGCGCTCGGGCGCCAGGAGCTTGGGCCAGCCGTGTCCGATCATCATCAGGCCCAGGCCGACCCGGACGATCAGCAGGCCGATGTCACGCCACTTCTCGAAGATGGGCCAGGTAAGATATTTCATGGGCGCTTGCTCAGGGGGTTCGTTCGATGGGGGGGGGCTGCTGCTCGGGGGGAGGGAACCATCGGGCGCTCAGGGTCACAAAGACCGAGAAGCCGGCCAACAGCGTGCAGACCGCGAGGAAGATCACGACGAAGAGGCGGCCGTTGGTCGCTGGAGGCTGTTCGTGCGTGGACATGCCCCCCGGTTATCTCCGACCGCGAGCCTCAACCACCTCGCCGACTGTCAGGGGGCCTCGTTGCGTCACTTCTTGCCGATCTTGCTCTGTGCCTGTACCCTCTTCGAACCGCCGGCAGACGACGCTGGTCTAGGGCGCGCCGAGCCCGTCGCTCACCTGGTCGGGTGCTGGGCCTCGGTCGGGCCCGAGGGAGATCGGTGGGCGGTGGCCTACGCCTCGCCAGCGCCGGGCATCTTGCTCGGAACGACTCGGCACCTACGCCCCGACGGAACCGTCAGCGAAGAGCGGGAGCGCTTCGAGGTCGACCAAGACGGGGTGTTCGGCGTCGTCTCGGAGCTCGACGGCGTGCGTCGGGACCGCTTCGTGCTCGACGAGCAGCGCTCCACCACGCAGCAGGCCGTCTTCACCCGAGCTGGGGAGGCCTGGCCGGCCTGGCTGCGCTACGGGCGCGAAGATCAGGCCCTTCACCTGGAGCTCGGTGGACAAGGGCGGATCGTGCGCATGGAGCTCGGAGAGGTCGACTGCGAGTGAGGCGCCGCGGGGCTTGACGGGGGCTCGGAAGCGACGGGGACGCTCATCGGGGCCGCGCTTCGGCCCACTCGTGCTCGTACATGACCTGGATCTCGAAGGTTGGGGCTTCGCCCTCTAGCAAGAGGTTTCGGGCCAGCAGGTAGCCTGCGTGGTGGCCGGTGGTGTCGAGCCAGTTGGGGTGGCCCGGATCGCGGTGGGCCAGGCAGATCTCGAAGCTTCCGTCCGGGTCGCACTGGATCTGGCGGTGGTTGAGTGAGACCCGGTGGTTCAGATAATCGAGGGACTCCATCCAGGCATTGTAGAGCGCGAGGCTAAAGTACCGGCTCTCGGGCAGGGTCGACCGCACCAGCATGATCTGGTCGCGGCCGAAGCGGTACCAGCAGACCTGGTAGGTGTTGTCGGGGGTCGGGAAGAGCGCTTCGCCGGGGATCTGGATGAAGCGATTGAGCGCCATGCCGGTCGCCATCTGGAGCGCTTGAGCGGTGCGGGCGAAGACGGCCTTCAGCATGCGGTCGGCGCGCTCGATCCCCTTCTGGTAGCCCTCGATGGTGAGCGGGCCCGCAGGCGGCGCGCCGATCCGCTCGATCGAGAGGGTGATCGGAGTCTGCGCGTCGCGATCCGTGAAGTATTGTCGGACGAAGATCGCGGTCTCGTCGCCGTCGGCTCGCAGCCAGACCCCGTCGTCGAGGCTGGGATCCTGGGTGGCGATGTAGAGGGTGAAGGAGCCATCCGCGGCGGGTCTGAGCTGATCATCGACCAGGCGGTTGCCGATCCGACCTCCGCGACCGTAGAGCAGGACCCCGACGTAGGTGGCGTCGGCGGGGAGCGTGCCGGAGACCTTGTAGAGCTGGCCCTCCGCGGTGCGGATCGTGGCGCGGTGGTAGTCAGTGTCGGGGTTGTCGGCGAACATCTTGCGGGTCGGGCCCTCGCCGTGGTGAAAGACCGGGTGATCGGGATCGGCGTGCTCGGTGAAGGTGTCGAGGCTGGCCGAGACCATGCGAACCAGGAACCGCCGGCCCTCGAGGGCGTCGATGTCTTGGGGAAGGTCCATCTCGCGGAGAAGCCCCGTGGCGGTGGCGAAGAGCTGCTGGAGCTGGGCATCGATGGCCGTGACCCCGGGCAGAGGCAAGGACTCGAGGTCATAGCCGTAGCGGCTCGCCAGCGCCTTGGTGCCTTCGCTCACGGTGCGGTGATCGAAGCCGTCGAGCCACTTGGTGGCGAGGCTGGGGTCGAGCTTGCCCCGCCCGGCGAGGTTGGGATCGCCGATCGCCCGAGCCCCCTTGGGCCCGGTTCGCATGCGCTCGCCTTCGTAGGGGGTGGCCATGGCAGGGTGGTACTCGATGCCGAGGGCCGAGGCCGCTCTTCGTAGCTCAGGCTCGGGATCGGTGACCAGATCTTCGTAGCGTACCCGCGCCCAGCGATCCTCGGGCACATGGTCTCGCAAGAAGGCCTCGATGCGGGTGTTGCTGACCTCCCAGACCTGCGTGGGCCCGCCGGGGTAGCCCTGCAGCATGACTTCAGCCATAGGCATGTTCTGCAGGCTGCGGATCACGCTGGCGGGGTTGCGCACGATCCACACGAAGCGGGCGTGGGGGAACCAGCCGATGAGGCGCTCCAAGCTTCCGTCCGGCATGCCGAGGTGCGGACACTTGTCGACGAGCATCCGCTCGCCGATCTCGTTCTGGAGCTGCTCGTAGACCTCGCGGACGGTCTGTTCGCGCAGGGTGTGGACCGCCTCGCGAGCCGCTTGCACGCTGATCCCGCGCAGCTCCATCAGGGCACGGCGAAGGCCCCCCTTCTCCCAGAAGCGTCGACTCAGGCCCTCCTCGCGCTCAGCCATCGTCTCGTAGGGGCCCAAGACCATTTCTGGTGGCACAAAGAGGCCGGGATGTCCCTCCAGCATCACTCGAAGCAGGGTGGTGCCGCTGCGGGGTGTGCCGAGGACGAACGCGATCGGTCGAGACATGAGGACTCCGGATGGGCGGGGGGCTGGGAAGTATAGCGCGCCGATCTCCCTTAGGCGTCCGCCGTGCCCCAGGCGGTGCGATCCCTCTCACCCCCAGGCGGACGCGCACCACGTCTGAAGGTAGGCCGGCTGCCGACCCTCGAACATGCGGTCGAAGGCGGTGAGGGCATCCTCCGCCGAGATCGTACCCGCTCGGACCCACGGCCAGCGCAGATGATCGCGTCGGGAGATGACGCCTCCGAGGCCGGCGGACCGCTGCACCTGCACGACCGCGTGCTCGTGGCCGAGGGCTCCGAGGACGGCGAGCCGGTGCTGCCCCCCATCTTGGACGAGCACCCGCCAGGCCTCGCCGCGGCAGAGAAGCTGGACTCGGATGTTGTGCTGGCCTTGCGGGTCGATCCGAAAGCCCTCGGTCTGGATCGCGCGGTATAGAGCCACGAGCCGCTCGAGCTCGAAGCTGCCTTTGGCCGGAGTGAGGGGTCCGATCAAGGGATCGCCGTCGACCAGGCGGAAGGGCTGGCCGTGCTCTGCGTTGTCGGCCGCGACCTGGGCGGCGCGTGCCGCGGCGAGGATTGTGGGGGGTTCGGCCTGCCAAGGCCACAGGGTCGGGATGGGGGGGAGGGACTCGAGAGAGGGGTTGGAGCCGGGCTGAAGTTCGTAGAGCGTCGCGAGCGAGGCGGGGTGGAGGCTGTAGTAGTGCGCCATGGGCGAGGCGACGTAGCGGGGATCGTCGATGGCGGCGGCCCAACGGAGGGTGCGCACGAAGGGCGAGGCGCCCTCGGCGGTGGGTAGGAAGCTGTTGAGCCCGAAGGTGAGGCACCGATCGAGGCGCACCCGGAGCAGGACGTCGCGGGGGCCAGCCTGGTAGAGGGCGTCGAGGGGGTGCAGATCGGGCTCGCTCGTTCGATCGAGCGGAGGCTGGGCGCGCCGGATCTCGATCCCGGCGCGGCGCGAGAGACGCGCCAAGCGCTCGCGCAGTCGCGGCCGACCTGGGGGGCTCATTCCTCGCCGATCCGCTGTCCGACGTAGATTGGGCGGAAGTCGCGCCGGTCGAAGCGGGTGAGCTTGAGCAGCCGGCCTCCGAGGGCTCCCTTGGGCGTGCGTTTCCAGAGGGAGGGGCGCAGGCGGTACGGAAAGCGGCCATAGGCCGAGCCTTCGACGCGCCGGACCTCGAAGGACTCGCCGAAGACGTGCTCGCGGACCCACGTGTCGAGATCGGGGCTTAGCTGAGCTATCTTCGGGCACCAGTCGTAACCCTCGTCAGGCTGGCCCATCTCGAAGACCAAGGTCGTGGCGATCCCCCGGATCCGCTCGAGGACCTGCATGGCCGAGGGGGTGTCGCCCACCCCTGCCCAGGCGTAGGTGCCCGAGTCGATCACCATGTGGTGAAAGACAGAGAGGAAGAAGACCAGGTCGAAGCGCGGCAGATCCTCGAAGAGCGCGGGGGTGATCTCTTGGTGTAAGAAGGTGATGTTGTCGATGCCGAGCCGCTTGGCCGCCTCGCGGTTTTTCTCGATGAGGGGGCCGTCAGCGTCGATCGCGACCACTTCGCGCGCGGTCCTGGCTGCCGAGAAAGCAAAGAAGCCACCCGAGCAGCCCAAGTCGAGGACCGACTTGCCCTCGAGGTCGACCTGGGACGCGATGATCGAGAACCGGCCGGGATAGTCACGCTCGCCGCCACGAAACCTGGCTTCTTCATCGACGTGGGGGTGGTACGCCTCACGGGAGGTCTTGGAGATGGGCATCGGGAACCTCTGTGGGCGGTGGGGGCTCTGCCTATGCACCTCTTTGTTGGGGAGCAAGCTTCGCGCGTCTTCGGTCATTCCTCGGACCCGGCGGAAGGGGAGGGGCTGCGACGCAGGCTCAGTCCGAGCGCGAGCCCTGCCGCGAGCAGAGCCAGCCACCCGCTGACATCGGCGCCGGTCCAGCGGGGGGCGCGGCGGTCGACTCGTGCGATCGCGATCTCGGGATCCGGTGGCGGCGAGCGATCGCCCTGCACCCAGTCCAGGTGGACCACCCTTCGGCCGAGGGGGTCGAAGACGGCGGTCCGCCCGTTGGTCGTGGGACGGAGGACCCATCGCCCGGTGGTGAGGGCTGCGAGTCGGCTTGCGTTCTCGTGGGCGCGGCTGCCTGCGCCAGGCCCGAGCCAGGCATCGTTGGAGGGGGTGAGGAGCAGCTCGGCCGATCCCAGGCTCGCGAGCCGCGAGCCGAGGAGGTCTTCGTAGCAGATCCGTCCCGCGAGGGGGATCTGGGCCAGCACGAGGGGCGGACGGGCTGAGCCCGCAGCGTAGGTGTCGCGCCCGAAGCCGAGCAGGGCTCGCTCCCCCAAGGGGATGAGGTTGTGCTTGTCGTAGCGTCCTGTGACGCTGCCGCCCTCGACCGCTAGCAGGCTGTTGGTGGGGAGGTCGCCCTCGGTGAGGTTGACCCCGAGCACGGTCGGGGGGAGATCCTCGAAGCGATGGAGCAGGCGGTCGCGGCGGTGGCTCCCCGCGGCGCCAGCGTCGTGAGGCCAGGCCCCCTCGGGGGTGAAGACCAAGGTGGCTCCTTTCTTGCCTGCGGCTTGGATGGCGGCGAGCAGGCGGTCGGCGCGGTCTTCGGCCGTGGAGGCCCGTCGTCCATCGAGGGGGCCGGTGTTGGGCTGGATGAGCGCGACCTGCACGGGATCCCCGGCGGGCAGGAAGCGGGGTGCGAGGAGGCCTCCCCCGATCCACAGCGCCGAGACGAGCAGCCCCATCCAGGATCGCTGCCAAGCGCCAGCCCACATCCCGAGCACCGCGAGCAGCAGGGCCTCGCCCCCGAGGGCGGCGGGCCAGAGCAGGAGCGCGTCACCGGCCAGGTAGACCTCGAGACCCGCCGGAAGAGGCTGGATCCACTCGGCGAGGATCCCCACCGAAGGCAAGGACAGAGCCAGCGCGATTCCCAGGGGCATCCCCCGCGCCCGAAGGAGCCCTGCCACGGCTAGGCTCAGCGCCGGAACGATCGCCTGGAGCGCGACGAGCCCAGCGAAGGCGAGCCAGGGGCTCCCGACGCTGTCGAAGGTGGCCCAGGTCAGGGGAAACCAGACTAGGGAGGTTCCATACCACAAGATCCCCGCCGCCCCGCCCCGGAGCAGGTCACCCAGAGGCTCCCCCCGGACCGCGAGCGCGAGCAGCGCGATCGCCAGGAGCCGGAGCACCACCCCCGGCGTGCCGTCGAGGGGGGCGAGCCCCAAGAGGGCGCCAGCGAGCAGGGCGGAGAGCGAGGGGGGCATGACGGAAGGGCCTCGTGCGGGCTGGTGGGAGCCAACGGTCGGGCTCACCACCCCGACGCGGTGAGCCACCGATCGAGGGTGTTGGCGAAGCGTTGCTTGTCGGACGGACTGTACGGGGGCGGTCCCCCCGTCACGACACCCCCGCCGCGCAAGGCGTCGAGCATGTCTCGGGTGGCGAGGCGTTGGCGCACGTTGGCCTCGGTGAGGAGCTCGCCACGACAGCGCATCGCGATGGCGCCCCGCTCGATCACCTCGGCCGCCAGGGGCACGTCGTTGGTGACGACCAGATCGCCGGGCCGGCAGTGCGCGACGATGTAGTCGTCGGCGACGTCGATGCCAGACTCGACCACCACCATGCGGATCCAGCGCAGCTTGGGGGTGCTCTGGTGGCGGTTGGCCACGACGGTCACGGGCACGCTTCGCCGCTCGGCCGCGCGGAAGAGGACCTCGCGGACGGCGGCGGGAGAGCCGTCGCCGTCGAGCCAGATCGAGGGGCGTTCATCGGTCATGGGGACCTCGGGGCGGGGGCTCAGCGCTCGACCTTGCCGCGCAGGTTCTTGAGCTTTCCTCGATGCTTCTTGTTGTCGAGTCTCCGTCGCTTCGAGGCGCGGGTCGGTCGGGTCTTCTTGCGAGGGGGCTTGTAGGTGAGCGCGCGGGCGAGGATCGAGCACAGACGCTCGGTCGCGAGCTCTTTGTTGCGATGCTGGCTCCGCTCGTCTTGGGCGACTACGATCAGCTCGCCTTCGGTCGTGAGCCGGCCTTCGAGCGCGCGCAGCAGTCGGGCGCGCTGGCCGCCGCTCAGGCTCGGGGAGGTGCGAACATTGAATCGAGCCTCTACGCGAGTCTCTGCGGTGTTGACGTGCTGTCCGCCAGGGCCGCTCGACCGGGAGGTGCGGTAGGCGATCTCGTGGGGGGGCAGTTGGAGATGATCGTTCACTCGAAGCATGTGCAGAAGGTAACCGCCGCAGAAGGACGGGCCATGGCGCGCGGTCGTGGCTACCTTGGACTCAGCGGCTCCGCGTGGCCGCACGCCACCGTCTCATAGGAGGGAGCCATGGCCGATGCGAGAGGCGCAACCCTCGCGTTCGCTGCCGCCGTGGTCGGCCTTCTGGCAGGGGTGGGGTGCGACTCCGATTCCGCTCGCGGAGAGTTCCACCTTGAGTTTCGCCCCGTCCCCCTGGAGCTCCCCGCACCGCCGCAGCCGGGCGATCTGGTGCCCCTCAGCGAAGACACCGTGATGGTGCTCGTCCGTGAGACCCAGACCCTCGCTCGGTTCTCCCTGACCGAGCAAACATTGGTGCGCGAGGACGTGGTCGATCTCGCCAGCTTCGTTCCCGTCCTGCTCGTCGTCACGGCCGAGGGGGCGCTCCTGCGAACCGAGGATCGAGGGCGCACCTTCGAAGTGCTTGAACTGCCAGGGGGTGCTCGGGCGACCTCCGTCCGTCATCGTTCTCGAAGATGGAGTGTCGGGGCGGTGGCTGGGGGCGAAGGGATCGTGCTGTCCAGCGAGGATGGCCGGACCTTCGTGCCGCACCATCAGGGGCTCCAGGTCGAGGGGGGCACGCCGGCGGGGGTGGCCTATACCGAGCGCTATTCCACCCTCCTCCGGGCCTGGAACGACCAGGGAGCCGAAGCGTTCTGGCGCGACGAGGGCGAGGCGCTCACGCCCCAGGCTGGCCCTCCCGATCTCACCGTGCCCGCACCGCCGATCCGCAGTCACTCGGGGTGGTACTTCTCGGTCTGGGACTTCGACGGAGCTTGGCCGGACGTCGACGTGCTCCCCATCGCCATGACCCGTCGTTGGAGCCCCGATCTGACCGCTGAAGAAGCGCGATGGATGCATGGCTTGGGGCTCGGTCTGCCCGCCTATCCCACCCAGATCCGGCCCTCGCTCCGACCCCTGGGGCTCGATGGCTTCGATCGGCTCTACCTCGTCCGCCTCGATCAGGAGGAGCCCGTCTACGTTCGCTCCTTGACGGCGGCTTCAGCGGTCGGGGACCGTTACCTCTCGGCTCATGCGGGGCCGGGTTGTCTGGATCGATACCGGGGCGTCGATCAGCGGGTAGGCTCCGAGCCGGAGGCTTCGGTCTCGGTACGAAACGACGGCGAGAGCAGGGTCTTCGCGTTGACGCTCAGCGCGGTCGCCCTGACCGCCCACGAGGTTGAGCCCGGCCGAGAGATCGAGGTGAGCGCCCCGGCCGATCACGCGCTGCTCGTGGTGGACGAGGCGGATCATTGCCTGGCTTTCGAGCCCCGCATCGACGCGAACCCTGATGGGGTTGTTCTCAGATGAGTGCGAGTAATGAGTAGAATTGCGAGATCGATCAGGGTGGCCACCCCCCGGCGCGGGCGGTTGCGGGGTGCCTGGTGACCCACTAAGCCCGAGGGGGCGAGTGGGGCCCTGTCAGCGCGCTGCACGGTGCCTGTCCACCCGCTCCTTCACCTGGTTGGGAGCCTCATGAGCGCCATCTTTCCGTCGGCCTGGGGCCTGTATCGCCCCGACTTCGAGCACGACGCCTGCGGCATCGGCTTCATCGCGAACATCCAAGGGGCCAAGTCGCACCGCCTCGTGCAGCAAGGCATCGAGATGCTCAACCGGATGGAGCATCGGGGTGCGGCGGGGGCCGATCCCGACACCGGCGATGGGGCGGGCATCTTGGTGCAGCTCTCGCACCGCTTCTTCAAGCGGCAGGGGCTTGAGCGCGGCTGGACGATGCCGCGGCGGCGTCGGTACGGCGTCGGGATGGTCTTCCTCCCCCCCGACCCGTCCCAGCGGCGCGCCTGTGAGTCCGCGATCGAGGCGGCGGTGTCCGATGAGGGCCAGCGCGTCATCGGCTGGCGCGACGTCCCCGTCGATCCCTCGGCCATCGGGCAGATGGCACGCGCGAGCATGCCTGTGATCCGCCAGGTCTACGTCGCGGGTCGGCGCATCGTCACCAGCGCGCTCGAGCGCAAGCTCTTCGTCATCCGAAAGCTCGCCGAGAACCGTGTCCGCGACCTAGGGCTCGACCCCCAGGGGCACTTCCACATCGCGTCGATGTCCGCTGAGACCATCGTCTATAAGGGCCTCCTTCTCCCTGAGCAGCTCCCTGCCTTCTACGACGACCTCCGGCAGCCCGACTTCGTCTCGGCGATCGCGGTCGTACACTCCCGTTTCTCGACCAATACCTTCCCGAGCTGGCAGCGGGCCCAGCCCTCGCGCTTTACCGCCCATAACGGCGAGATCAACACACTCCGAGGCAACCGAAACTCCATGAAGGCTCGGGCGGCCTCGCTTGAGTCTGCCAAGTTCGGTGCGCCCCTCTCGCGCATCTTCCCGGTCATCGACGAGCAAGGCTCCGACTCCTTTCAGCTCGACAACATGCTCGAGCTCCTTCACTTGGGGGGGCGGCCCCTGCACCACGCCATGATGATGATGATCCCCGAGGCGTGGCAGTCCGATCCCGACCTTCCGCAGAAGCGGCGAGACTTCTATGCCTATGCCTCGAGCCTGATGGAGCCCTGGGATGGGCCGGCGGCGATCGTGTTCACCGATGGCTTCATGGTCGGGGCGACCCTCGACCGCAACGGCCTGCGCCCCGCGCGCTACGTCGTCACCACCGACGGGCTGGTCGTGATGAGCTCCGAGGTGGGTGTGCTCGACCTTCCACCCTCGATCATCGCCAAGAAGGGCCGGCTTCGTCCGGGGCGCATGCTCCTGGTCGATACGGTCGAGGGAGAGATCGTCAACGACGCGGCCGCCAAGAACGAGATCGCCGGTCGGTGGCCCTATGGGCGATGGATCCGCAACAATGTCTCGACCTTGGGCGACCTGCCCCAGGCCTCCCCGCCCCCCATCGCGCGTGACGTCGAGCTGCTCCGGCTACAGCGCGCCTTTGGCTACACCGACGAAGATCTGCGGCTGGTGCTCGAGCCGATGGCCCGCGACGGCAAGGAGCCCATCGGTTCCATGGGGACCGACGTGCCGCTGGCGGTGCTCTCGGATCAGGCGCCCCCGCTCTTCGATTATTTCCACCAGCTCTTCGCCCAGGTCACCAACCCCCCGATCGATCCGATCCGGGAGTCCTTGGTCATGACCCTGCAGACCTCCTTGGGCCCGAACAGCAACACCTTCGAAGAGACCCCGGAGCACTGTCAGCGCCTCGCGCTCGACAGCCCGGTGCTCACCTGTGCGGACTTTGCGAGGATCCAGCGCGCGAACAGTGGTGCTCTCGAGGCCACCACACTCTCGCTCCTCTTCGACGTAGGGGGCAGCCTGGAGCACGCGGTCGACGCGCTCTGCGCTGCGGCTCAAGAGGCGGTCGAGGAGGGTTACACCCTGCTGGTGCTCTCGGATCGTGGGGTCGATACCAAGCGTTGCCCGATTCCTAGCCTGCTGGCCACCAGCGCGGTGCACCAGCACCTCGTGCGCGAGGGGATCCGCAACCAGACGGGTCTGGTGATCGAGTCCGGCGATGCGCGAACGGTCCATCACATCGCCTGCCTCTTCGCCTTTGGGGCCACCGTGGTCTGTCCTTGGCTCGCCCTCGAGAGCCTCGAGGCCCGCGTCTCTGAAGGCGCCTTGTCCGGACCGTTCGACGAGATTCGCGCCCACTACCTGCACGCCCTCGAGCGCGGGGTGCTCAAGGTCATGTCGAAGATGGGGATCTCGACCCTTCAGAGCTACCGGGGAGCCCAGATCTTCGAGGCGGTGGGCCTGAACCCCGTCCTCATCGACCGCCACTTCACCGGCACCCCCTCACGGGTCAAGGGCGTGGGGCTGCGAGAGCTGGGTCGCGAGGTCCTGATCCGCCATCAGCGAGGCTACCACGAGCGCGACGGCGTGCACGAGCTGCCCGCAGGAGGCGTGCTCCAGTGGCGACGCCGCGGGGAGCTCCACAAGTGGAACCCGAGCACGATCGCCCACCTGCAGCACGCGACGCGGGGCGATCGCCCGATGTCCTACAAGGCCTTTGCGAAGGCTTGCAATGATGAAGACCGCGCCCTGTCCACCCTCCGAGGTCAGCTGGAGCTCGTGCCCGGCGAGCCCATCTCTGTAGATCAAGTGGAGCCGGCCAGCGCCATCATGAAGCGATTCGCCACGGGCGCGATGAGTTTCGGGTCCTTGTCGGCCGAGGCCCACGAGACCCTCGCGGTGGCGATGAACCGGGTCGGTGGCAAGAGCAACTCCGGGGAAGGTGGGGAAGAAGCACGGAGGTACGCGCCCGCCCCCAATGGGGACCGCCTCTACAGCCGGATCCATCAGGTCGCATCGGGCCGCTTCGGCGTCGACATCGAGTACCTTACCCACGCCGACGAGCTTCAGATCAAGATGGCGCAGGGCGCCAAGCCTGGCGAGGGAGGGCAGCTCCCCGGAGAGAAGGTCGACGAGCGGATCGCGGCCGTCCGCTGCTCTACGCCTGGCGTCACGCTCATCTCGCCGCCCCCGCACCACGACATCTACTCCATCGAGGATCTGGCCCAGCTCATCCACGATCTCAAGTGCGCCAACGCACGGGCCCGGATCAGCGTCAAGCTCGTCTCCGAGGTCGGGGTCGGCACCGTCGCGGCTGGGGTCGCCAAGGCGGGGGCGGGCCATGTGGTCATCGCGGGCAATGGCGGGGGGACCGGGGCCTCTCCCGTCTCCTCGATCTTTCATGCAGGCCTGCCTTGGGAGCTCGGACTGGCCGAGGCGCAGCAGGTCCTCGTGCAGAACGACCTGCGCGGACGGCTTCGGGTCCAGGTCGATGGAGGCCTGAGGACCGGGCGTGATGTGGTGATCGGAGGGCTGCTAGGGGCCGAAGAGTTCGCCTTCAGCACGGCGCCCCTCGTCACCATGGGCTGCATCCTGCTGCGAAAGTGCCACCTGAACACGTGCTCGGTGGGCATCGCGACCCAGGACCCCGAGCTGCGGGCCCTCTTCGCGGGCCAGCCTGAGCACGTCATCCGCTACTTCTCCTTTGTCGCCGAAGAGGTTCGGGAGCTCATGGCCTCGCTGGGCTTTCGCACCTTCGACGAGCTGGTCGGGCGGGTGGATCGGCTGCGGCAGCGACGCGATGTCGACCACTGGAAGGCGGCGACTCTGGATCTCTCCGAGATGCTCGCCTCGCCCCAGGTGCCCGAGACCTTCGCCCGCCGCCAGCGCTCGCCGCAGCCTCGGGTGGTCGACGGGCACCTCGACCAACGGCTGTTGGACATGGCGGAACCCGTGCTCGGTGGTGGCGATGCGCAGACCCTCGATCTCGATATTCGGAACACCGATCGCACCGTGGGCGCCCACCTCTCGGGCGAGATCACCCGACGACTCGGGGCGGCCGGGCTGCCCGAAGGGGCGCTGACCGTGCGCTTTACCGGCACGGCTGGGCAGAGCTTCGGAGCCTTCCTGACCCGAGGGGTGCGGTTCGAGCTGTCAGGCGATGCGAATGATGGCGTCGGCAAAGGCTTGTCGGGTGGCGTGCTCGCGCTGCGCCACCCCGTCGAGAGCCCCTTCCGGCCCGAAGAGCAGATCTTGATCGGCAACGTGGCGCTCTATGGAGCGACGCGGGGCAAGGCCTTCATCGCCGGCCGCGCGGGAGAGCGCTTCGCGGTGCGAAACTCAGGCGCCTCGGCCGTCGTTGAAGGGGTCGGGGACCACGGCTGCGAGTACATGACCGGCGGCGTCGTGGTGTGCCTGGGAGAGACCGGGCGCAACTTCGCGGCTGGCATGTCCGGCGGTACGGCCTTCGTCTATGATGAGACCGGCGAGTTTCCCGCCCACTGCAATCGCTCCATGGTCGGCTTGGAGTCGTTGGTCGATGCGGCCGACCTCTCGTTGGTCTACGAGCTGCTGTGTGAGCACGTCGAAGCGACCGCCTCGCGCAACGCCAGACGGATCCTAGACAACTGGTCGCTGGCCGTCGAGCGCTTCGTCAAGGTCATGCCGCACGAATACCGACGGGTGCTTCAGCAGCGGCGTGCCATGGAACAGCAACGCTTGTCCGAGGAGCGATCTCATGGGTAGGCCCGACGGGTTCAAGAAGTGGCACCGGGCGCTGCCCTCGGCGCGCCCGGCCTCAGAGCGGATCGGAGACTTCAAGGAGTTCATCGAGCCCTTTTCGCCCGAGCAGGCGCGGAAGCAAGGGGGTCGGTGCATGGACTGTGGGGTGCCGTTCTGCGTGCAGGGCTGTCCCCTGGGCAACCGGATCCCCGACTGGAACGATCTGGTGTATCGCGATCAGTTCGAGGCAGCCTGGCGCGCGCTCGACTCCACCAACAACTTCCCAGAGTTCACCGGCAGGTTGTGTCCGGCGCCCTGCGAGGCGGCCTGTGTGCTCAACATCAACCAAGACGCGGTCACGATCGAGCTGATCGAGAAGGAGATCGCCGAGCGGGCCTTCGCAGAGGGCTGGGTGAGGCCGCGCCCTCCTCGGGTGCGGACGGGGCGAAGCGTGGCCATCGTCGGCTCGGGCCCCGCGGGGCTCGCGGCCGCCGCCCAGCTCAACCACGCAGGTCACCACGTCACGGTCTTTGAGCGGCAGCCCAAGGTCGGGGGCCTGCTCCGGTACGGGATCCCCGACTTCAAGATGGAGAAGCACATCATCGACCGGCGGCTCGCCATCCTGCAGGCCGAGGGCGTGGTGTTCGAGACCTCCGTCTCTATTGGTAAGGACCGAACTTGGTCCTCCTTGGTCGAGAGCTTCGATGCGGTCGTGGTGGCCATCGGGGCCGAGCGTCCGCGTGACCTCGACGTGCCGGGTCGCGATCTCGATGGGATCTGTTTTGCGATGGACTATCTGCGAGCCCAGAATCGGCGCGTGAGCGGCGAGGCGAGCCGCCCCCGCGAGGCCTCGGAGTCCGAGCGGTCCGCAGAAGGGTTGAACGTGGTGATCCTCGGGGGCGGCGACACCGGGTCCGACTGCCTGGGCACGGCCCTGCGCCAGGGGGCTACTCAGGTCACCCAGCTCGAGCTCCTGCCCGCGCCGCCGCCCGAGCGCTCCGACCAGGACCTCTGGCCTGCATGGCCCGCGATCTTTCGAACCAGCTCGAGCCAGCGAGAGGGGGGCGAGCGCCTCTTCGCGCTCCAGACCACTCGTCTGCACGGCGAGGGGGGGCGCATCCGGGCGCTCGAGGCGCAGCGCATCGCGGTCGAACCGAGCCAGGGCGGGCGTCCGCAGCTTGTGGCGGTCGACGAGGAGCCGGTGGTCCTTCCTTGCGATCTCCTCATCCTCGCCATGGGCTTCACCCAGCCTGTCGCCGAGTCCCTCGAGCGTGAGCTGGGGGTCGAGCGGACCCCGCGAGGGGCCATCGCAGTCGGTCCAGACTTTCGAACCTCGGTCCCTGGGGTTTACGCCGCAGGCGACGCGCAGCGGGGCGCGAGTCTGATCGTCTGGGCCATCTCCGATGGACGAGAGGCCGCGCGTCAGGTCGACGCGGACCTGCGCGGTGGCAGGAGCGTGCTCCCAACTCGCGGGCGTGATCAAGGTTGGCGCGGATGATCTCCGTTCACCGTGGCCTACGCTGCGGGGTCGTGGTCGCGTTGGTCTTGGTCGGATGTAAGAAGACGCCGGCCCTCGAGGCTGCCGAGGGTCCGGCCCCGCCGAGCGCGGCGGCGCGGTCTTGGTACCTGCAGGCGGTCGCCGCCGAGTCCTGGGGGGACATCGATCACGCGGAGCGAGCGTGGGGCTGGGTCGCCCTCGAAGATGGAGGCCGCGCCTACGCGCATGTGCATCACGCTCGGTTCCTGCAGCGGCAGCGGCGCTGGACCGAGGCCGAGCGCGCCTGGAAGCGGGCGCTCGATCTGGATCCGGGCTGGTGGGAGCCAATGTTCGGCCTCGCGGCGTTGGCGGGACGCGCAGGGGATGCCTCTCAAGAGCGCGCGTGGCTGATCTCGGCCGTCGAGCACGGGGCTGAGGCCGTGGCGCGAGAGCGGCTCATCGACGTGTACCGCGATGGGGGCGAGAGAGATCAGGCGATCCTGGTGCTTCGGGGTTGGCTCGAGCAGGAGCCGAGAGATCTCGGTGAGCGTCGCCGCAGAGCGCGGGCTGCGGAGCGGCTTCAGGTGGTCCGGTTGGCGCTTCCCGATCTGCGGGTGCTCGCCGCGGTCGAGGAGGACCCCCATGCCGCCCATCGATTCGTCGAGCATGCGAGGAGCTCCTGTCAAATCCACGACGCCCTCGACTGGGCGCGAGCGCTCTCCGACCCTCAGGATCCCAGGGCCCGGTCGGGTCTGCTCGCCGCGATTCAAGCCGGGGACCTTGCCCTGATCGAGCGCCTGATGAACGACACCCCCCCGCTCGACGCCCCTCCGAGCGTCGATGCCCCCTCTCAGTGGAGTGAGGGCTGGCTCGCCGATCCTCGGATCCCAGCCGCCGTTCGACTCTGCGTGGGTTGGGAGCGCGCGGGCTATCGAGAGCGGGCGGAGGCCTGGGAGGCTCACCTCCGCTCGACGCCCGAAGGAGCGGTCTGGGTGGATCTCCTCCAAGTGGATCGGCGCCCCGATCGGGTGAGCGCTGGCGCGCTCGCGCGGCTGGTGGCGGCCTCCAACGAGCACCCGTCGGAGCCTGTGGTCTTGGCGGTCGCCTGGCATCGACGAGAACTCTCGCCCGCCTATGTGGCAGGGCGTCTGACGGGCTCGACCTCGGACCAGCGCCTCTTCGCCGAGGCCCTCGCCGAGATCGAGGCCCGAGAACCTTCTCTGCCCTCCGTCTCGGTGGTTCCGGTCGAGGGGAGGATGGCTCGGGAGGTCGAGGGGAAGATCGGCCTCTCCACGTCCGCCTTTGAGCGGTGGGCTGGGCGTCGCGACGAAGGGCTCATCGCGCGGGCCCTGGCTGCCGGCGACCGCGCCGCTGCACGTCGCACGGCCCATCGCTGGACCTCTCGCAGCCCCGCGGAGGCGCGCGCATGGCTCGCCACGGCGCGGGCTGAGCCCAGCCGCGCCCGGAGCTCCCTCGACCGAGCGCTCGAGCTCGAGCCCTGCCTGGTCGAGGCGATGGTGCTCCGCGCTCGGCTCGAAGAGGACGCGGAGCGTCGGGTCTGGCTGGAGCGTGCCCTCCGTGCCTCCCCGCTCGACCCTGCGATCTTGACCGAAGCTCGCCAAGCGGGGGTGAAGCCTGGAGGCCCATGAGGGAGCGTCGGGGCTCAGGACCGCTGCTGCTGCTGGGTGAGCATCACGAAGGAGCCTATCGCGACGTTGTCGACGATTCCCATGTTGGGGACGAGACGGCTGTGAGGGTAGACGACCCGAACCCGAATGTGCTGGTAGCCCTCGAACATGAAGAGCTCAGCCTCGACCGCGCAGCCCACCGAACATGGGCGTCCGCGAGACTCCAAGACGTCCATGGCGCGGAGCGTGGCGGCGTCGCGGATCTGGTCCAGACTCTCGTCGGGTCGCACCAGGGTCGCCGACCCGATCCGGGCACCTTCCCGCGCGGCCCGCTGGACATCGTACTGGGTCGAGATGTACCAGCTGAACTCCAGCGCGCCGAACACCATGAAGGTCACCATGGGGAACAGCAGGGCGAACTCCACGGCGGAGGCGCCGCGTCGCGCTCGGCGGGTGAAGGGGGAACGACTCACTCGGGCCATCGCTGCCACTCCATCATCGCGACTGTCCCCGCCGTCATCGTCGACTCCGACATGACGATGCCGAGGAGGGGGGTGAACTCAGACTGTACGTCACATCTCATGCTTCGGGTCGGAGGGTCACCGAAGAGCTCCAGAACGGCGTCGCAGCCGCCGTCCCCGCAGCCGCCCGCGACCGAGGCCGTCATCGCCAGCTCCAAGACCCGCTCGGCCTCCGCGACGACGTCTCCGACGAAGGCTTCGCGATCGCCGGGGTCGACGAGGGCCCCCGCCCGACACGCTCGATGGACCGCATCATCGAGGGCCGCTTGTTGGCTGAGCGCCCAGCTCACGTCGATGGCGCCCGCGATCAGGGTGAAGAAGACGGGCAGGAGGAGCGAGAACTCGATGATGTTGGACCCACGGCGATCTCTACGACGCATCATCACTCCACCAAGGCCAGAGGCAAGGAGTTGACGATGTCTTCAAAGATGGCCACCAGGGTCGCGCTATCGTTGGTGTGCTCGTAGTAGCCTTGCCCCTGCACCATGTTCGGCATGAAGGCCTCGTGGGCGTCGAAGGAGACGACCCAGGTGTGTACGCGCATGTCGTCCCAGAGATTCTGTGAGATCGCCACGCTCTCGGTCCGGATGCTCTCGACGGCGTGGGGCACAGGCGCGAGATATTCATTCCAACGGTCTTCTTCGAAGCCTGCGTTTCGTCGGGCTTCGCCGTGGGTCTGCTCGAGGGTGTTGGGGATCCCGTCGGTGAGCACGACCAACGCTCGGAAGGCCGCGTCATCGGCTTCGGCGCTGAACATACGGCGCGACATCTCGAGGCCGACGGTGTGGTCGGTACCGCACTCGCTCCCGCGGGTGCAGTTCTGGTTGTTGTTGCCCATGTACTCCCTTGGCATGTTGGGGTAGCAGCCGCCTCGGTCCAAGCCGGGGGGAGGGTTCTCGAAGAACGCGTTGTTGGAGTGGGCTCCGTTGATGTTGCAGCGGGGTGCGTGCGCGGGCCCATGAGGCAGCCCGGGCTTGCTCGCCGTCCGAAGCTGAGACCACTCGGCCTGGGCCTGGTTCCGGGCGCTCGTGTTGCGCACGTTGAACATCGGAGTGAACTCCCAGGCGTAGCGGCCGGTCCACACGTTCATGCCTACTCTGTCGTAAGGTCCGGCCCCATCGGCGAGCACCTGCAAAAAGAGCTCGCTCGCGACCCTCGCGTTGGCGAAGTTGTCGGGGGACCATGAGTTGGTGATATCGACCGAGAGGATGATGTGGAGGTTCCGCGTCGCGCTGGTGGAGCGTCCGATGGCGTCGAACTCGTAAAAGCCGATCGCTGGGGCGAGGAGGTGGGGCGCGGTCCGCGCCACCTGGACACGGACGGCGTTGGGGGTCAAGGATCCCGGCTGGAACATGCCCACCGCCCCCGTGGGTTGGTCCCAAGTCCCGAAGGTGATCTCACCGAGGTCGGGGACCTCCCCCGCGACGCGGTTCAGGGTGAGCAACCGGCCTGCGACGTCTTCGGCTTCGGCCTCGTCGCCGGTTCGCCGGTAGACGATCAAGGCGGCCTGGGAGGCGGCGTCGGCGCTGTCTTGTGCTTGGAGCTGAGCCATCCGCATGTAGGCGATGTCTAGCGCCAAGGCGGCGAAACCGATGATGACGAAGATGAGGAGCCCGAAGATGGTCGCGTAGTTTCCTCGCCGTCCCAGGCGCGTCCGTGGGCGCGTGGGAGAGGTGGCGTGCAGACGCAGGCGAAAGGCCATGGGGAAACTCCGAGTCGTTAACGGTATAGTGGCGTCTCGTGGGTCGTCCCGCTAGACCTGAACAGGCTCTCGTCACGCCAGCGTCATGAAAGTGTATGCCACCTTTTCACCTCGATGAGCGTAGAGGAATCTGAGGAAGAGCTATTGCATGTGGATATCAGTACCCTTACGGGACTCTGATTTCGTGGACGGCCGAGCCCCATCGAGCTCGGCCTTCGGCCTGTTCACACCAGCGCTTAGGGCGGGTCGGGCTCGGTCGATCGTCGGCGTAAGGCCAGCCCTCGGGCGAGGCAGGCGCGTGCCTGATCGTGGTGTTTGAGCTTGTCGAAGAGCTTGGCCGTCAAGAAGAAGCCGCGACGAGCCTCGACCGGACGTCCGGCCTGCAGCGCGGTCTCGGCGGCAGCGCGCAGCACGGTCGCCATCTCGATCTCGATCACGTCGGGGAGCTCGAGGGTATCGAGCTGATCGAGCTGCCGGGTCCACCCTGGCCAGTCCCCAAGCGCTGCACAGCAGGGGAGCAGTAGGATCCGTGCGGCGATCTGAAGCTCGGTCTGTCGCTGCCGCCCTAGCTCTTCGAGGGCGCGAGACAGCGGCTCCAGGGCGTCGCGATGCCGGCCTGTCTGGAGGCAGACCAGTCCCAGGTTCAGGAGGGGGTAGGGCAGGATCGCGGACCCTGCGCGCTCCAGGATCGCCGCTGCGTCGCGGTACCAGCGCTCCGCCTCTTCGAGCCGCCCATCGAGTCGAGCACACTCCCCGAGGTTGTTGAGCACCGCGCCCCGCTCTGCCAGCGGGCCATCCTTGAGCAGGTCGAGCGCCGCGAGGTAGGTGGTCTCTGCGCGGTGGGGGAGGCCATGGTCCCAGTGCAGGGCGCCGAGACTACGCATCGCGGTGCCCTGGGCCGTGCGCTGACCCCGCGCCCTCGACAGCGAGATCGATCGGTCGAAGGCTCGAAAGGCATCGTCGATACGACCCTCGAGGCGAGCGACGTGCGCCTCAGCCAGAGCCAGGGATGGCGCATGCTCCTCGGCGAGGTGGGGAGGGAGTGAGGCGCGGGTGTTCATGAGCCGGCTTCGAGCCGCGTCCCGTCGACCCCGGCCGATGGCGTAGTGGGTCAGGGTGAGCAAGAGGGAGGCGCGGAGGGAGGGGTCGGTACACGGATAGGCGAGGAGCTCCAGCGCGCGGTCGCAGCGATCGCTCTCGGTGAACTCGCCGCAGGCGGCGTGCCCGCGCAGTCGTAGGCTGAGGGCGCGCAGGGAGCGACGATCGACAGGCCGCTCGATGGCGGCGGCGGCTCGGCTGGCCAAGGCGAGGCTGGTCCGGTGCTCTCCTTCGGCGCTCGCCCCTTCGGCCGCTCGGAGCAGGACGTCGATGGCCTCGTCGACATCCCCCGCTGCGAGGAGGTGGAGCCCGAGCCGTTGACGGTCTCGCCAAGACCGGACCCTCCGTGCGCTGAAGAGCTCGGCGCAGACGCGGTGGTGCTCGCGATCCCGCTGGCACTCTCGCGCTCGGCGCAGGAGGCTCTCGCGGAGCATGGGATGGACGAAGACCGCTTGCCTTCCCTGGCGCACCAAGAGATGGGCGTCGAGCAAGGTGTCGAGGAGGGCCTCGCGCACCGCCCTGCGCTCGGGGGCGCAGGCCGCGTGCCAGTCCTTGAGGGTGAAGCGCTCCCCTAGGAAGGCAGCTCGCTCCAGGTCGGTGAGAGCGTCCTCGGTGAAGGACTCCAGGCTGAAGTGCAGTCGCTGGACCCAGGTCTCGTGCAGATCATCGGGGATCTCGACCGCCGTGCCTGGGTCGAGGTCCAGCCCGTCCTCGGTGGGTTGGAGCAGCCCGCGCTGCGCCCATCCGAGCGCGAGTTGAACCGCGAAGAGCGGGTTACCCTGCGCGCGTTCCTCGATCCGTAGTGACAGCGCCGCGCTCAGGCCGAGCTGTCCACGCAGCAGGGAGCGCATCTCGGCGGTGGAGAGAGGACCGGGCGTCAGCGTGAGGGTCGAAGGGTGAGACTCCAAGCTGAGGAGCTGAGGCGGGACCTCGGCGGCGATCGGGGCGAGCCGTCGGGTCACCACCATCAGCAAAGGCTCGGGCGCGCTGAGCAGGTCGAGGATCAGTCCGGCGTTGGAGGGGGCCAGATGGAGGTCTTCGAGGCGTAGGATCAGGGGACGCTGCCGCGCGAGGGTCCTGAGCAGAGCGGCGACCGGGCCATGCCATGGGGTCACCCGGCTCGCCTGGGGTGAGGGCTCGTCCTCGGCCTCGGGGGTGGGGCGATGGAGGAGCGCGCCGAAGGTGGCCTGATGTTCGGAGAGCCCGAGGCGGTCGAGCTCGCGGTCCAAGCGCTCGTGAAGGGCCTCGCCCTTGAGGCCCCCCAGGCCGAGCGTCCGGGAGACCATGCGACGCAGGGCTACGAGGGGGGCGTCGCCGCGGCGGTGTTCGACCGCTACGACCTCGGCGGCTCCGACCTCGTGGGCTCGACGACCGAGCCAGGCAGAGAGCCGGCTGATCCCGCTGCCGTGGCTGCCCCGCAGCACCACGACCGCCGGCCGTTCCTCCTCGACGACGCGGCGCAGGGCGGACCAGAGCAGATCTCGCTCCTCGCTTCGTCCCACCAGCTCTAAGGTACGCAGCCCCATCAAGCTCTGCCCCGCGTCGATCAGCCGCAGGTCTGGCTCCGGTGCTTGTGGAGGTCGCCAGGTGGAAGGAACGGGTGGACGCGGGTGGGCGTCTGCGCGGACCCGGCTGGGCAACGCCAGACTCCCTCCGGCGATGGCTGGAGCGCGCACGGTGGGCTCTCCGGCTGGGTCCTCGTTCGGGGGCCGCCCCGCGGTCAGGGCTCGGGGCAGCCCATGCGCGGCGGCGAGCTCAGGGAAGACCCAGCTCTTGGGGCCGACGTCGCTCGGCTCAGGGAGGCGAGTGAGCAGGTACGCGGCGTCGGCGGCCCGCTGGGGGCGGTCGTAGGGAGACTTGGTGAGGAGCTGCTCGACCCAGGCTTGATAGCCCTCGGGAAGCCCGCGTCGAGGCGGGAGCGGTGGGGGGCTCTCTTCGATGTGGGCGCGGAGGAGCTCCTCGCCCTTAAAGCCACGAAAGGGCGGGCGGCCGGTAGCGAGCTGGTACGCGATGCAGCCCAGGGCGTACAGGTCGGTCCACGGTCCTTGATCTCGCCAGAGGCCTCGACACTGCTCGGGCGCCATGAAGTGCAGCGTGCCCCGCGCTGCCTCGACGCTGCCGGCGCGGTCGTGCTCCTCGAGCAGGCGGGCCAGGCCGAAGTCTGTCAGCTTGAGTCCAGGCCGAGGATCGTCCGTGCCGCAGACGAGCACGTTGCCGGGCTTGAGATCCCGGTGGATCACGCCATGGGCATGGGCGTAGCCGAGCGCTCCGAGCAGGGCCAAGAGGATAGTGCGGATCTCGGGCCAGGCCAGCGCGCGTCGCTCGGTCGCCCGCAGGGTGCCTGCGCTGGCCAGCTCCATCACCAGGTAGGGCGCGCCAGGGGGCAGGGGCCCCGCACCTTCTGGGCCGACATCGCCATGATCGAGGACGTGGATGATCGCGGGATGATCCAGGGCCGCCATGGCGCGGACCTCGTTTCGAAAAGACGCACGAAAGTAGGTGCTTTCGGCGCGCTCCCCGGTGATCACCTTGATCGAGACCGGCATGCCGGAGCTTCGATGCACACCGCGCCACACCTCGGCGACCCCGCCGCTCGCGAGGGGATCGAGGAGATCAAAGGCGCCGAGGGAAGGCGGGGTCAGATGCACCTCCGAGAGGTGGCCCTCGCGTCGCTGGACGCGGGTGGCCTGCCTCTGTCGCATCCTACCCGACACGGCGCGAGCGCGCTCGTTCCGGCCTCCCCCCTACGGACCTGCACATCCCGGTGCGGAGGGTTACGCGGCGCGGCGCTTGCGAGTGGCGAGCCGGGGCGCACAGGGATAAAGGGGACCAAAGTAGTCCTGTTTTACTGGAGCCCCTGCCCATGTTGCGAATGCGTCGCGTGACCGATCAAGGCTTCGTCACCCTCGTCCAGTTCGTTCGGGCGGGCGATGGCGCGACCTTGACGACCCGTATGGTGGCCGAGACCCACGGGTGGTCCGACGCATCGACCGCCAAGGTCCTCAAGGGCCTTCAGCGAGCGGGCCTCCTGCAGAGCACCCGAGGGCTCTGTGGCGGCTACAGCCTCTCCTGCGATCCGCGCCAGACCTCGATCGCGCAGATCGTCGAGGCCTTCGAGGGCCCCATCGGGCTGACGGACTGTGCGGTGGCCGAGCACGTGAGCTGCGATAGCCACGAGACGTGTGCGCTGTCCGCAGCCTGGCCTCTCATCAACCAGGCCGTTGTGAACGTCTTGTCCACGATCACCCTGCACGATCTCGTCTCTAGCGCCACCGATCCGGGCGCGCACGCTACCGGCTCCGGCCTGGCCGTCCTCTCGCTCTCCGCCGGCCCCTCCTGAGGTTCTTATGTCAGAAGCCATCATCCAAGAACAGGTCAAGCGCAGCTATGAGCATGGCTGGGAGACCGACATCGCGTCCGAGAGCGCGCCGCCCGGCCTCTCCGAAGAGACGGTGCGCTTCATCTCCGCCAAGAAGGAAGAGCCGGACTGGCTCCTCGAGTGGCGACTCTCCGCCTTCCGCCGCTGGCAGAAGATGACCGAGCCCACCTGGGCGGCGGTCGAGTACCCGCCCATCGACTACCAGGCGGTGAGCTATTGGTCCGCCCCCAAAGACCCGAGCGAAGGGCCTCAGTCTCTCGACGAGGTCGATCCCAAGCTGCTTGAGACCTTCGAGAAGCTCGGGATCCCGCTGCATGAGCGCGCCGCCCTCGCCGGGGTCGCGGTCGACGCGGTCTTCGACAGCGTCAGCGTGGTCACGACCTTCCGCGAGACCCTCGCGGAAGCCGGCGTCATCTTCTGCAGCTTCTCTGAGGCGGTCAAGGAGCACCCCGAGCTTGTGCGCAAGTATCTTGGCTCCGTCGTGCCGCCGCACGACAACTTCTACGCGGCGCTCAACTCTGCGGTCTTCTCAGATGGCAGCTTCGTCTTCGTGCCGAGAGGGGTTCGCTGCCCCATGGAGCTGTCCACCTACTTCCGGATCAACGCCCGCAACACGGGGCAGTTCGAGCGCACGCTCATCATCGTCGAAGAGGCCGCGTATGTCTCTTACCTCGAGGGCTGCACCGCCCCCATGCGCGACGAGAACCAGCTTCACGCCGCCGTGGTCGAGCTCATCGCCCTCGACGACGGGGAGATCAAGTACAGCACCGTCCAGAACTGGTACCCCGGCGACGAGAACGGCAAGGGCGGCATCTACAACTTCGTGACCAAGCGGGGCTTGTGCAAGGGTGCCCGGTCCCGGATCTCGTGGACCCAGGTCGAGACCGGCTCGGCGATCACCTGGAAGTATCCTAGCTGTGTGCTCATGGGCGACGACAGCGTGGGCGAGTTCTACTCGGTCGCCGTCACGAACAACCTTCAGCAGGCCGACACCGGCACCAAGATGCATCACATCGGGGCGCGCACCCGAAGCACGGTGGTGAGCAAGGGTATCAGCGCCGGCCGCTCGACCCAGTCCTACCGCGGCGAGATCCGAGTCGACCCCGGCGCATCGCAGGCGCGCAACTTCACCCAGTGCGATAGCTTGCTGCTGGGTGATGCCTGCGCGGCCCACACCTTCCCCAACATCGCGTCCCGAAACGCGACCGCGACCTTGGAGCACGAGGCCACCACCTCGAAAGTCTCCGAGGACCAGCTCTTCTACTGTCGCCAGCGCGGCATGTCTGAAGAGGACGCGGTCAACCTCATCGTCAACGGCTTTTGCAAAGACGTCTTCAGGCACTTGCCCATGGAGTTCGCTGTGGAAGCCCAAAAACTGCTCGCCGTCTCGCTTGAAGGCGCGGTGGGCTGAGCGAGGAATCCATGCTCAACATTGTCGACCTGCGCGCGCGCGTGGGCGAGACCGAGATCCTCCATGGGATCGATCTTCAGATCCAGCCCGGTGAGGTCCACGCCATCATGGGGCCCAACGGCTCGGGCAAGTCCACCTTGGGCAAGGTGCTCGCGGGGCTCGAAGACTTCGAGGTCACCGGCGGGCAGATCTCCTACCAGGGCGAAGATCTGCTGGATCTCTCGATCGAAGAACGGGCCCAGAAAGGGATCTTCCTCGGCTTTCAGTATCCTATCGAGATCCCGGGTGTCTCGAACGACTACTTTCTCAAGACCGCGCTCAACGCGCAGCGCAAGGCCCGCGGGGAAGAAGAGGTCGGCACGGCCGACTTCCTGCGGCAGCTCAAGGAAGCCATGGCCCTCCTCGAGATGGACAAGCGCTATCGGAAGCGCTTCGTCAATGTCGGGTTCTCGGGCGGCGAGAAGAAGCGGAACGAGATCCTCCAGCTTCTCATGCTCAAGCCCGACTTCGCGGTCCTGGACGAGACGGACTCTGGGCTCGACATCGACGCGTTGCAGGTCGTGGCGAAAGGCGTGAACGCCTTGCGAGGTGCGGGTCGGGCCTTCCTCCTGATCACCCACTACGAGCGCTTGCTTCGCTACATCGAGCCCGATCACGTGCACGTCCTGGTCGAGGGTCGAATCGTGCGATCGGGCGGGAAGGACTTGGCAGACGAGCTAGAGTCTTCCGGGTACACCGAGTATGGCGAGGAGGCCCGGTGATCGAGTCTCTTCAGCGCAGCCACGAGGCGTGGATCACGCAGTCCCCTGAGTCCGCCTGGGCCCGCGACCTGCGTCGTCGGAGCCTCGAAGCCTTCCACGAGGTCGGTCTCCCCGACAAAAAGCTCGAAGGGTGGCGGTACTCGAGCACGGCCAAGCTCGCCCGTCAGGCCTACGTGCACGACGCAGGGCCCCTCTTCGAGGCTCTGGCGGGGGAGTTGGCGGGGCGCCACGCCCTCGGCGGGGCGTGCGCCGAAGTGGTGATCGTCAACGGGCAGCTCGCCACGGGGCTGTCCCGGCTCTCTTCCCTCCCCGAGGGGGTCGAGGTGACCTCGTTGGGCGATCTGCTCGCAAGCGACGAGGCGGCGCTGGTAGCGCGCCTTGATCCGACCGCTTGGCCGTCCCGTCCCGACGCCTCTCGCGGGGGGGTGCCCGCGGGAAATCTCGCGCCAGACCGAGGCTTCGATGCGTTGAATACGGCCTTCTTGCAGGGCGGGGTCCACGTGCAGATCGCGTCGGGGGTCGAACTCGATGCGCCCCTCCAGATCCTGCTCATCAGCGTCGGCGAGGGGGCGCCCAACGCGAGCCACGCCCGCGTGTTGGTCACCTGCGGTCGCGGGAGCTCGGCGGAGCTCGTCGAGCGTCACGTCGGCCTCGGCAGCGAGCCGTCTTTGGTCAACGTGCTCACCGACCTCGAGCTGCACGAGGGCTCGTCCCTCGGCCATCACCTCTGGCGGCTCCAGGGCGAACACGCGACCCACATCGGCCATGTGCGCGCTTCGGTGGGCCGCGATGCTCGCTTCAAGAGCCACACCGCCTGGCTTGGGGCTCAGTGGGTTCGTAACGACCTCGACATCCGCTTCATCGGCGAGGGGGCCGAGGCGCTCGCGACCGGGATCACGGTGGTTGATGGGAAGCGCCACGTCGACAACCACACCTGGCTTCGTCACGAGGTCCCTCACTGTACCAGCCGCGAGATCTACAAGGCGATCGCCGCCGATCGGGCCACGTCGGTCTTCGACGGCCAGATCGCGATCGCCCCGCACGCCGCGCGCACTCACGCCGAACTTACCAGCAACAACCTCCAGCTCTCGGAGCGGGCGACCATCTTCGCCAGACCTCAGCTCGAAATCTTCAATGACGACGTGGTGGCGGCGCACGGGTGTACGGTGGGCCAGCTCCCCGAAGAGCCGTTGACCTACCTACGCACCCGAGGGGTCCCCTTGGCGCAGGCGCGCGCCCTGCTCACCCGAGGCTTCGTGCTCGATATGCTCGCCGAGATCGAGCACGAAGACCTGCGTGAGCAGACCGGGCGCTGGGTCCGCGAGGCGCTGGATCGCCTCTTTGGCGAGGGGGCTGCTTGAGTCTCGATCTGGCCGTGATCCGAGCGCAGTTTCCGGCGCTGCATCAGCAGGTGAACGGCGAGCCGTTGGTCTACCTTGACAACGCGGCGTCGTCGCAGGTCTGCCGGGCCTCGATCGAGGCGGTCCGGACCTTCGAGGAGCAAGACAAGAGCAATGTTCACCGCGGGGTCCACACGCTGGCGCAGCGTGCGACCTCAGCCATGGAGGCGGGGCGGGAGCAGGTCGCGCGCTTCTTGGGGGCTCGCAGCTCCGACGAGATCGTGTTCACCCGTGGCACCACCGAGGCGATCAATCTGGTGGCGGGCACGCTCGGTCAGTCCTTCGTCGAGGGCGACGAGGTCCTGATCACCCACATGGAGCACCACAGCAACATTGTTCCTTGGCAGCTCCTGGCCCGGCAGCGGGGGATCGTGCTCAAGGTGGCGCCCATCGACGACCGCGGGGTGCTCGACCTCGCCGCGCTGGTGGGGCTCATCGGGCCGCGCACCCGGCTGGTCTCGGTGGTTCAGACCTCCAACACCCTGGGCACGCGCAACCCCGTGGCCGAGATCGTTCGCGCAGCGCACGACGCGGGGGTGCCAGTCCTCCTCGATGGGGCCCAGGCAGCGCCGCACGAGGCCGTCGATGTCGCAGCTCTCGGCTGCGACTTCTACGCCTTCAGCGGTCATAAGGTCTGCGGTCCAACGGGGATCGGGGTGCTCTATGGCCGCCGCGAGCTGCTCGCGGAGCTGCCGCCCTGGCAAGGGGGGGGGGACATGATCGAGCGGGTCTCTTTTCAGGGCACCACCTTCGCCGAGCCTCCAGCGCGCTTTGAGGCGGGGACCCCGAATATCAGCGGGATCATCGGCCTGGGAGCCGCCTGCGACTACCTGCGCGGGGTAGGCTTCGACGCCATCGCGCAGTGGGAGGCCGAGCTCCTCGACGCCGCGACCCAGGTCCTCCAGGCCGTGCCTGGTCTCCGCATGATCGGCACCGCCCCCGACAAGGCCTCGGTCTGCTCCTTCGTCCTCGAGGGAGCGCCCGCAGCCGACATCGGGACTCTGCTCGACATGCAAGGGGTCGCGGTCCGGGCCGGGCACCACTGCACCGAGCCCCTGATGGAACGGCTCGGCGTACCCGCGACCGCCCGCGCAAGCTTCGCCTTCTATAACACCATGGACGATGTCGAGGCCCTCGGTCGAGGGCTCCACAAGGTCCGCAAGATTCTCGGGTAGAGCCATGGGTCTCCGCACCACCGTCCGCACGCGCGCCAAGCAAGCCTGGGAGCGCATCCTTCACCGCTTGAGCCTCTCGGGTCCCGTCGAGGAGCGCTGGGGTCGCACCCCAGCCTGGCCGCCCAAGGTCATGGGCGAGCCCGAGGGGGCGCGCGCGCCGGCCCTGCACCCCCTCGACCGGGTCATGGCGGGTCTGCCCACCCTCCCGCCGGCGGAACGCGCCGCTGCGTCGTCGCCGCAGACTCCGACTGTTCCCGCGGCGTCGTCCCCGACCGGGGGCGCCATCGACGACTTTGGGACCAACTTCCCCTGGGGTAGCGTGGCCCAGCCGATGCATCTTCCCGAGCCCTCGCCTGCCGATCGGGACGCCCCCTCTCCGAGCCAGGCCTCTCCCGAGGCCCCTCCGCCCAAGGAGCTTCCTCCCGTGGGCGAGCCCGCCTCCGACGAGGAGCGCTCCTCGATCCGAGAAGGCGTCCTCGAGGCTCTTCAGACCATCTACGACCCCGAGATCCCGGTCGATATCTACGCCTTGGGCCTCATCTACGACGTCGACGTCAAGGAGACCCGCGACGTCGAGATCCGCATGACCCTCACCTCACCGAACTGTCCGGCTGCTCAGTCCTTACCTGGCGAGGTCGAGGTGAAGTCCGCTGGGATCCAAGGGGTGCGCAGCGCGATGGTGGACATCGTGTGGGACCCGCCTTGGGGGCCGGAGCGTATGAGCGAAGAAGCCCGACTCGAGCTCAACATTGACTACTGAGTGCGCCGGCGCGATCCCTTGGCGGCGGTCCGCGATCGCGCGTGTCGTGGGTCGGCTCGCGGTGCTCATCGCACCAGGATGAGGCAGGGGATAGCCAGCGCCAAGAGCAAGGGCCCAAGTCCCACCAGGAGCAGGTAGGTCCCCTCGTAGCGGAGCCCCCCAGCGACGGCTCGACTCGGCTCGATCTCCCAGGTCGTGGCCCGCATGCGGCTGCGTGCGGACATCGCGAGCACACCCAGGACGAGGAAGTAGAGCGCGAGCAGGCTCACTGGAACGAGGATCACCAGATAATTCAGCGTGCCTGCACCTGGTGGGGTGGCGCGCTGCGCGAAGACGAAGCCGTTGAGCAGCGCCCATGGCGCGGCCAAGACATGCACGATCCCGAGCAGGAGCAGGAAGGTGGCCCGTCGCTTGAAGGCTTGGGTGATACGCTCGTTTGGCGAGGGCGCGGTGGGGGCTTGATCCGACATCAGACCCCCCAGAGCGTGAGGGAGAGCGCGGCCTGAAGCAAGAGCACCACCGGAAGGAAGAGGAGGTAGAGATAAGGGGATCGCTGGGACCAGCGCAGCACGGGCGCGCTCTTGTGCGCGGTGAAGACCGCGAGCCCGCCGTGGATAAAGAGGAGGATCGCGGCGACGAGGGCGAACAGGATGGTCAAGCCGCCGAAGAGGCTCGGCCCGGTCGTGAGCATCAGGCCTGCTCCGCCGAGTGACGCGATCAGCATTCCGACCGCACCGACGAGGGTCATGATGCCGTAGCTGCGGATCGCACGGTGCATGGTTTCGAGGCTATCTTCTTGCAGCATCGCAGGGTCGGAGGAGGTCATGGGGAGTCCTGTGCTGAGCGGCGAGGGTCTAAGGGTTGGGTCTCATGACGTCAAGGGAGCCCGCGTGCAGGCGCACCTTGGCGCTTCAGGGCTGAAACGCCTCGGGAGGCATGCTGTCGAGGACCTTCTGGATGCCCATCAGGTTGTGTTGCACGTTGTCGACCCGGATCTCGTTGTTGTAGACGGTGGTGCGCACGCCCCCGTGCACGCGGTCTCGCTGCGAGATGTAGAACATGTCGACGTCGTCCTTGAAGGTGAGCTGCATGATGCTGCGTAGCGCGCGCAGGATCGCTCGTCGGTATCGCTCCGCGCGATCCGTCTCGTCGAGCGCCCGCGCGAGCCGCCAAGCGTCGATCAGGCCCTCGATGTAGACCCCGGTCGCGGAGGCGTGGGGCGGGCCGAAGGGGCGCTTGGGGTCGTAGAACCGGCCCATCGTGTCGGGGAAGCGCTCTTGCTCCTCCCACTGCTGCACTTCGAGCAGCCAGTCGTTCATCTCGAAGGTCCACGCCGCGAGGTCCGGATCTTGAGTCTGGCCCCACACCTTGACGTAGGCCTGGGTATGCCATGGGATAAAGGCTGGGTTTCGGTTGCTCAGGTGCCACTCACGGTAGTGGGCGACGCTCTTGTGGAAGCGGTCGAGCAGCTCAGGATCGGGGGCCGCCTCGAGGCGGAAGGCCCAGTAGAGGAGCGCCTCGCCGGGGTAGAAGTTGTGGTTATCGTCTCGGTCGGGGCGGTAGAAGGTCTTGAAGCGGCCGTCGGGTCGCCAGAGGTGTAGGGTGGTGCGGTACAAGGCCTCTTCCGTCTCGGCCCAGCGGTCGCGGTCGCGGTGCTCGAGCATGGCGAGGGCTGCGAGGGCGACGGCGCCGAGCTTGACCTTGGTGCCACCTTCGACGATCAGGCCCAGATCTCCGTCCACCTCGTAGAACTGTTCGAGGTTGTACGCGATGTTCTGATCGACCTTCTGCCAGAGCTCCTCGTCGTCGGCCCGGTGGGCGGCGCGCACGAGGGCGACGGTAGCCATCCACTGTCGGATCATGTTGTTGGCGGAAGACTCCTTGCCCGAGCTCGGCCAGTACTTGTAGGTCTGGCGTCCATCGGGGTGGAGGCTTCGCGTCATCCAGTCGGTGTGGAGCTGCGCGAGCTCGGCGATGGCGGAGGGGGTGACCTGGTCGAGGGGGACCACGCGGTTGCCGCGGTACATGCGGATCGCCGGCGAGGGCTCGTTGAGTTGTATGAGGAGCTGATCGGCTTCGAACTGACGAATAATGAGATCGGACGGGTCTTCGGGGATGGCGTGGGGGTTGCGGCGGGCCCACACCTGGACCGTCTTCTTGAAGTCACGGTTGGTCGCGAGCATCTCCGTTGGGCCGATGCGTTCGGGCTCCCCCCTGCCGAGGAGCTCGATCCCCTTCAGTCCTCGGTGGACGTTGGTATAGGCAGCGCGATGCGCGGAAGGGTCGAGGGTGGTGAAGCCATGGGCGAGGTTGAGCTCGAGGGTGTCGACGGGGCGCTCGCCCACCTCGGCGCGGAGTGCTTCGATCACCGCGATCAAGGCTTGCCCCTGCTCGGCGTGGGCGCCCCATCGGGCGCCGTGGCTCAACCCGGCCTCGCGGGCGTTGGCGTAGACCGCGCCGCGCCCCTCCAGGCCTTCGGGGAGGCGATCGAGCGACCAGGGCTCCCCTCGCCAGGCGGCCCGGATCAGATCCGCGAGGGGCTGGAGCGCCGGATCGGGCAGGGGGTTGCGCGGCGGGATGTCTTCGGCCCAGGCCTCGAGACCCAGCTCTGGCCGCGGCGCGGCATCGACCGCCGGTTCGGGCCTGGGGGGGGACCACGGAACGAAGGCGAGGCCGGCGAGGATGCCTCCGAGGAGCACCACGACAACCACGAGGGTCCAGCGGGAAACGAGTGGGCCGGGGCTCGGGGAGGGTTCGGTCATCGGTCCCTACAGGTCGAGAGGAAGGCGGTCGCGGCGTCGCGAGGAGACAGATCTGCGCACAGCTCGCGGCAGAGGGTCGCGCCCGGGGCCTTCGAACAACATTGGTCGAGCCGCTGAATCACGGGAAGCGCGCCCTGAAGGCCCGGCAAACAGGGGGTGGGGGCGTCGAGCTCCCCGAGGCAGGTACGGAGCGCGCGATCCTCGTCACGGGCTGCGGCCTCGCAGCGCGAGACGCACTCCGTACAGCCCTTCGCCGTCAGGCCCAGGCGCCCGAGGTGAGGGGCCATCACGGGGCCGACCGTAGCGTTGCCCAAGAGGCACCGCGCAGCGGTATCGCAGAAGGTGGCGCAAGGCGTGGATCCGGCGTGGGGACAGGTCGGTGCCGGGGCTGGGCCGGGGAGGGGGGCTGCGGTGGCGCGGCACGTCGCGACCCCCGCTCGGTCGGGCAGGTTGGCGGTGGGGCCTTCGAGGAGGAGGGAGATGAAGTCTTCGTTCAGCGCGCTCAGCCAGGCGTGCCCGCGATCGTGGCCAACGCAGTGGATCTGCGAGACCTCGGGGGAGGCCGCGTAGCGCTGCGAGGCCATCGCCCCCTGCTCGGCGAAGGAGAAGCCTTGGATCTCGGTGCCACTGGGGGTCCTTCCGGTGTAGACGTCGTTCTCTCCCCCCCAGGTCACGATGACGTTCATCGGGGCGAGCTTGTGGTTCCGATCGCCCGTGAGCTCGAAGAGACCGGAGGCGACGATCCCGCCCGCGAAGCGCTCCGAACGCGCCTGGAGGACCCGGTTCGTGAAGATGCCGCCCGCGGAGTGGCCGGCGACGAAGAGGCGATCCGGGTCGAGCGCGAGGCGCTCAGAGAGGCAGTCGACCAGCCGATCCACCAAGGCGAGGTCGGGGTTGGGGCGCTCGTCGTCAGGGGGGCGGAGGGCATCCCAGACGGGCCAGATCTGGCCGTGCCCGACCGCGTCGGGGGCGACGACGACGAAGCCGGCGCGGACGAAGCGGTCGAGCTTCGCGCGGCGGAGGAAGGCCGATCCGTTCTCGGTGGTGCCGTGCAGCGCGATCAAGAGGGGCCGGGGCCCCTCTTGGGTCGGCAGCAGCAGGTGGAAGCTCCGCCGTGCATCGTCGACTTCGAAGCCCGTGTGCTGCCCGGTGCCTAGATCGCGGGCGGCGAAGGCGGCGGGGCAGGCGCTCTGGGCGGCGCCTGGTGTGGATACCGGCGCTGCGCTTTGAGGCCCGACCGGCCCGACCGGCCCGACCGGCCCGACCGGCCCGACCGGCCCGACCGGCTCGGCAGGGGAGCACGCGAACAGCGTGAAGGCGGCGAGGAGCGAAGGGATCTTGCGGTGCATCGTTCGCACCTAACCCGTCGGGCCCTTCTGGCTGCCCCGCGGTTGGAGCGGTACGCCTCGGATCGATTAGATGAGTGGGACACCCCGGAGCTCCGATGTCTACGCTTGTCCAACGGGCGGCTCTGCTCGACGAGGTCGTCGATCTGCGGATCGAGGGCGCGACCCTCGTGGCGCTGGCCCCGGCGGGGAGCCTCCGCCCTCGTCCGCACGAAGAGGTGCTGGTCGGCGGACGGATCACCCCGCCGCTCGCCGAGCCTCACGTGCACCTCGACGCGACCTTGCTGGGGGAGCGAGCGCCCAATGTCTCGGGCACCCTGCGCGAGGGCATCGCGAACTGGGCTCGGCTGCGTCGGAACCTCACCCACGACGATGTGGTGGATCGCGCCACCCGCACCGCTGAGGCGTATGCGAGCTACGGAGCCCTTCGCCTGCGCACCCACGTCGACACCGGCAGTCGGGTGGCGGTCGAGGCCCTGCTCAGCTTGGTGCCTATCCTCGCGGAGCGTGGCATCGAGCTGGAGGTGGTCGCCTTCCCGCAAGAGGGCATCTTCCGGGCACCCGGTCGCCGAGAGGACTGGGTCTGGGCCATCGAGGCCGGCTGCCACGCGGTCGGGGCGATCCCTCACTTCGAGCGTACCACCGAAGAGGGCTGGCGCTCCGTGCGACTCGCCTTCGACCTGGCGGAGGCTCACGATCGGCGGATCGATATGCACTGCGACGAGACCGACGATCCGGGCAGCCGCCACCTCGAGGTCGTCTGCGCCGAGGCGCTGGACCGTGGCTTCGCCGGCCGAGTCGTAGCGGGGCACTGTACCTCGCTGCACAGCCAACCCAACGCCTACGCCGCCAAGGTCATCGAGCTCGTCGCGACCGCGGGCGTGCAGGTCGTGACCAACCCGCTCGACAATGCCGTCTTGCAGGGACGGTACGACAGCTACCCCCGGCGGCGTGGTCTTACGCGGGTCGACGAACTCTGGGCGGCGGGCGCCCAGGTCGGCATCGGGCACGATTCGGTCCAGGATCCTTGGTATCCGCTCGGAACCGCGAACCTCCTCGATGCGGCGTATGTCCTGATCCACCTCGGGCACCTCACGAGCCACGCCGCCATGCGCCGGGTCTTTCGAACCCTTCATGGGGCGAACCATCTGCCCTTCGGGGGGGCTCCCGTGCTCACCGAGGGGGGGCCGGCGCGGCTGCTCTGGTGGCCGCTCGCCGACGAGTTGGCCATCCTGCGGGAGCGCCCACGACCGCGGGTCTGGAGGGGCCTGAGAGAGCCTGTCGAGCGCTACGGCTGATCACCCTCCTTCACGCCGGGTTAGGCTCTGGGCATGGTCAAGTTTCTCCTGCACTGGTTCGGTCTCGCGCTCGCGCTCTGGCTCACCGCCTGGCTGCTCCCCGGCGTCGAGCTCGCCGATCGCTGGGCCCTATTGTTCGGTACGTTGGCGCTCGGCTTTGTCAACGCGCTGGTCCGTCCGGTCCTCCTGCTGATCACCCTGCCGCTCACCGTACTCACCCTCGGGGTCTTCTACCTCGTGGTCAACGGCGTGAGCTTTGCGCTGGCGGCCTGGCTGGTGCCGGGCTTCACGGTCTCGAGCTGGTGGCAGGCCATCCTCGGGGCGCTGGTCTGCGGCCTGTTGTCGTGGCTGATCGGGGTTGTGACGGGCAAGGACCGCGAGCCGACCCAAGAAGCCGCATGAGGGCCGCGAGCGTCGGGATTGGGCTTGTCGCCTGCGCCGCCCACCAGTCCTTCGATGAACCCATCGAGGACGACGGTGTCTTCTCGACCCAGACGCCGTCGGAGGCGGACCTCGCCCGCTTCGAAGAAGCTGCTGCCTGGTCCGAGCGCCACGGGGGCCTGGCCCTCGTCGTGCTGCGCGGCGAGCACATCCTCTTCGAGTCCTTCGCCGAGGGCTACCATCCCAGCACCCCGGTTCACCTCTTTAGCGGCACCAAGTCCTTCTCGTGCCCGGTGGTGCTCGCCCTCGAAGCCCAGGGCGCGCTCTCCCTCGACGAGCCGGTCGTCGACACCCTGCCCGACCTCGCGGCGGGCGAAGCGGTCCAGATCCGTCACCTGCTCGACTTCTCGAGCGGGATCCGCGACGACTTCTGGAACCTCGGCCGCGACGCCCTACTCGAGGAACAGCGGGTCGAAGACAAGGTCGCCCACGCCGTCGCCCGCCCGTCCGAGCACGCGCCGGGGGAGCGCTTCGTCTACGGAGGGGCGCACCAGTGGGTGCTCTCGGGCCTGCTGCGCGACAAGCTCGACCAGCCTGCGCTCGTCACCTTCGACGAGCTCCTGCTCGATCCCATCGGCCTGCGCTATGCGGGCTGGCTCCACGATCCCGCGGGCAACACCGCACTCCCGCTCGGCGCCTTCACCACCGCCCACCAGTGGCTCAAGTTTGGGGTCCTCATGCGAGACGATGGATTGTGGCAGGGCGAGCGGGTGCTGCCCGAGGGGGTCCGCGATCGCTGCTTCGCGCCGTCTGCCGCGACCGAGTCTTACGGCCTGACCTTCTGGCGCAACGGTCCTCTCGGCCCGAACGCCGACGCCCGAGGCGTGCGCACCCTCACCCCCGAGGGCCCGATCTTCGGCGCTGCACCTTCGGATACGGTGGCAGCGGCGGGCTACCAGGATCAGCGGCTCTACATCATCCCGAGCCTGGATCTGGTGGTGGTCCGCCTGGGCGAGGGGCACCGACGCTTCACCGATGAGGCCCTGCTGGAGCGCTTGCTGCCGGAGTGAGCGTCGGTGGAGGTTTCGAGTCCTCGAACGCCGGGGTGGCGAAGGAAGTTCGGAGTCTGCCGAAGAAGGACCCGTGAAGCTCATCCGCCGCGGTAGGCGAGCCATCCTCGTGCCGCGAAGCGCTCGAACCAGGTCGTGATCTCGGCGGCCTCCACCTGAGGGGGGACGGTCGCCAGGGCCTCTGCGAGGACGGTCGGCCGCGCGAAGGTCTGGAGCAGCGCAGCCTCACGGGGGTCGAGCGCCTGGTCCTTGGGGCCCTCGCCGCGTTGGTAGACCGCGATCCAGACCTCGTTCAGGGGAGGGGTCGGGGGCGAAGCGGACTGAAGAACCTGCCTTCGCCAGTCATGCCAGGGGCGATGGAGGTGCAGGAGCGTCACCGAAGGGGCGAGCGCTAGCGTGCTGTCGGGACGCAGCGGCGGGAGGGGGCCGGGAGTCGCCGCGCGCGAGGCCTTTCCGACGGCGCGATCGAGGGCGACGACCTCGAGGGTGTCGCGGGTCGCACCGCGGGCTGCGAGCCAGTCGGGGAGGGCGTCGTGCAGGTGGTAGAGCGAGGCGTGGCGGGGGGGGTGGTCGTGGAGGAAGGCCTCACACAGGGGGGCGAAGGCCTCGCCCTCGAGCGCGGCGAGGCCGGGGAGCTGGCGGCGCAGGCTCCCGAGGAAGCGGGCGCGGATCTGCCCCCGGTAGATCTGGAGCTGCCGGGCGGGGGGCAGGCAGGCGTGGGGGTCGAGCAGGGTCGGGCTCGGCGTCTCACCTTGGACGAGGGCGCGCACGACCTGCGCCCGCCAGTCTGGGGGAAGCTCGGTCATGGGCAGGCGGCCTCGCGCACCTGGCGGGCTCGGGCGACCTCGCCGAGCAGCACGGGCAGCTCTGGGAGGGCCTCGTCCCACTCGATTAGGGTCGAGACCGGCCCGGTGCGGCGAAGGGTCTCGGCGTAGAGGGCCCAGACCTCTTCGCAGACCGGGGCGTCGTGTGTGTCGCGCAGGTGGTCGTCGAGCACTTGATGACCCGCGAGGTGGATCTGGACCACGCGGTCGAGGGGGATCCCGTCGAGGTAGGCCCGTGGGTCAAAGCCGTGGTTGGCCGCGCTGACGAAGAGGTTGTTGACGTCGAGGAGAAGCCCGCAGTCGGCGGCCTCGACCACCCTCTTCAGGAAGGCCCACTCCGTCTGCATGGAGGCTGCGTAGCTCATGTACGACGAGACGTTCTCGAGGGCGAAGAGGCGGCCGGTGCGGGACTGAAGCTCCCCGATCCGCCGGGCGATATGTTCGGCGACCGCGGGGGTATAGGGGACGGGGATCAGCTCGTGGGCATGCACGGTGGCAGCCGTTAGGCAGAGATGGTCGCTCATCCAGGGGGCGTCGATCTTCTCCGCCAGCAGGCAGACTCGGGCGACGTGCTCAGGATCGGGCTCACCCCCGAGGTTCAAGCCGACCGAGTGAGGCACGAGGGGCACCTTGCCCGACAACTCCTCGACGATGGAGGCCGCAGGGCCGCCCGCAACCAGGTGGTTCTCGACGAGCAGCTCGTACCAGTCCGCCAAGGTGGGATCCGTCGCCACCGCCTCGCGGTAGCGGAGCCGAAGCCCGAAGCCTACCCCGAGGTCGGGGACGCCGAAGCGCGAGATCCGACGAGGACCAGCGCTCAGTTCTTGACCTCTTCGTCGGCCTTCTCGCCGTCAGCCTTCTTCGCCTTTTTGTCTTTGTCGTCGTCGGCCTCGCCGTCGGCCTTCTTGCCGCCGCAGCCGTGCTCGCCGCCGCAGCCGTGCTCGCCGCCGCAGCCGTGCTCGCCGCCGCAGCCGTGGCCTTCCTTCGCAGCTTCTTGCTTTCCTTCGGCGTCGGGGGCCTCGGTCTGGGTGGGGGTGGCCTGCTGGGCGTCGGTGTCGGTGGCGCCGCTACAGGCGGCGAGTCCACCGGCCATGAGCCCCGCGAGGGCGGCGTGGACCAGGGCGTGTCGAGTGTCGGAAGGCATGGGAGCTCCAGGGGAAGGGGGCGTGGACGCTGGGGGACCAGGCCGAGGTGCCTTCAGAGCGTATCGTATGGGAAGTAAACTACGCAACGGGGGATGGGCTACCTCTGGTAGATGCGCCCTACCTGAAGTGCGACTTGAGCGCGTTGTAGGCGGCTGTAATTTCGGTGTAGCGCGCGTGGATACGATCTTTCTCTTCGTCGGGGGCGTCGAGGTGCTTGAGGGGGTGGTAGCGCACCGAGAGCATGCGGTAGTGCTTCGAAAGCTCCTTGCCGGTGCGGATCTCGCCGGGCCGAAGCTCAAGCAGGGTGAGCAGGCGCTCGACCTCGCTCACCGGGGCGCTCGCGGGAGGGGGGGCCTCGTCGGGGTCGTGACTCGCGGTGGGCTGGTGACTCGCCCGGTCGCGGGAGGGGTCCCACTCGTTCCAGGCGTCGAGGTTGTCGTCGTAGTATTCTTCGTAGTTGGTACCGATGTCGGGGAGCTGGAACCTGACCCCATGCACCTCGTAGATGTGCCCCGGAAAGAGCTCTTCGAACTCCTTTTCTTCGCCCTCGACCGGGTGGGGGTAGAACCACTGGGGCTGGCCCCGTTCGTCGAGATACCAGGCGGGGGTGTCGGGGTGGTGCTCAGGCCAGCGCAGCCAGTAGCGCTTGTCGCCGGTGCGCACGACGACGAAGCAGATCTCATAGGGCTCGTGGCTGTCGAAGCGCTCGCCCGGGTTGAGGGTGAGCGTGCGCCCGTCGAGGGTGATGAAGAGCTGATACTCCCCGTCCCAGGCTCGGGTCTCGAAGAAGTAGCTCAGGATCGACTTGTCGTACCGGCCTTCCTCGGCAGGGGCTTCGACGTCGGCGACCTCGCCCTCCCCTTGCCCGCCGAAGGCACGATCGCGCACCAAGGCCTCGAAGCGCTTGCCAGCCGTGGGCAAGCCGCGGGCGGTCTCGACGAGAGGCAGGCAGAACTGTGGTCGAGAACGACAGAGATCGGTAATGTCTTCGACGACCGTGTTGCGCTTGACCTCGAAGGGATCGCTGACGGTACCGCCGAGACGAGCCTTCTTGATCAGCCGATGGAGCTGCACCTGGTTGAGGGTCGCGAGGGCGCGGTACAGGTCGCGCACGCGAATGTAGCGGCCATCGCCGGTCCGCACGGTCTCAGTGCGTCGGTCGTAGGTGGCTTTGTCGTCGCGTCGGCTCGTCATCATGTCTCGCGTCGGAGGGTCGGGCGGTCTCGAACGTATGTCATCTTCCTCGGCTCCGGTAGGGCGGCTCTTCGTCCGACGCCCAGACGCGCCAGCTACCGACCCGGCGCAGCGTTACGCAGGCCTCCTTCACCCGAGCGGACGGCGCCGCTTCTCGCCGATCGGAGCTTGCATGTCTTCTCGATGGACGATCACCGATAGCGAAGACCTCTACGCGATCCGCTCCTGGAGCCGCGGCTTGTTCCGCGTCAACGATGCGGGGCATGTCGTGCTGCGAAGAGGTGATCGGGAGCTCGATCTTCGTGGCCTTGCCGATGACCTGGTGGAGCGTGGCATCGAGATGCCCGTCCTCTTGCGTCTGGGCGATGTGCTCGAGTCTCGCATCGAGAGCCTCGTCGGCGCCTTCGAAGAAGCGATCAAGAGCCTCGAGTTCCAGGGGCGCTACCGCGGGGTCTACCCCATCAAGGTCAACCAGGATCGCTACCTGGTCGAAGACGTGGTCCGATTCTCGAAGCCTCATCATCTGGGGCTCGAGTGCGGCTCCAAACCGGAGCTCCTGGTCGTGCTCGCCCTGCAGAACAACCCCGAGGCCCTGATCATCTGCAACGGCTACAAGGATGACGCCTTCCTAGAGCTGGCGCTCCTCAGTCGAAAGCTCGGAAGGAATACGCTCATTGTCCTTGAGCAGCCCGATGAGCTCGAGCGGGTGCTGCGCATCGCCGATCGCATTGGGATCGAGCCGGCGCTCGGCGTTCGGGCCAAGCTGACCAGCCGGGGCAAGGGGCGCTGGGAGGGCAGCTCCGGAGATCGCGCCAAGTTTGGGCTCTCGGTGCGCGAGATCGTCTCGGTCGTTCATCGCCTCGAAGAGGGTGGGCAGCTCGATTCGCTGCGCCTGCTTCACTTTCACATCGGCAGCCAGGTCAGCCACATCCGCAACTTCAAGAACGCCTTCAAGGAGGCGGGCCGGATCTACACGGAGCTCGTTCGAATGGGCGCGAAGATGGGGTATATGGATGTCGGAGGCGGACTCGGGGTCGACTACGATGGCTCTCGCACCGACTTCTCCAGCTCCATGAACTACGACCTCACAGAATATACGTGGGTTGTCGTCAGCGCCATCCAAGAGGCCTGCGACGCTGCTGGCGTCGCGCACCCCGACATCGTGACCGAGTGTGGACGGGCGATGGTGGCCCACAGCTCGGTGCTGATCGTGCCGGTGTTGGGCGTGAACCGGGTCGAGCCTGAGCACTTCGACGCCGACTACCCCAGCGTCGATTCGCTCCGAAAGATCCTCGAAGACATCACCCTCAAGAACCTCCAGGAGCCCTACCACGACGCGATCGAGATCAAGGACGACACGCTCTCGCGGTTCAACCTGGGCCTGGCCACCCTCGAAGAGCGCGCTGCGGTCGACGCCTGGTTCTGGCGGATCTGTCGCCGGCTGCTCGAGGTCGGCAGCGAGCAGCTCCCCGAAGAGCTCGAGAAGCTCCCCTCGCTCATGGCCGACACCTACTACTGCAACTTCTCGGTCTTTCAGTCCGCACCCGACTCCTGGGCGATCGACCAGCTCTTTCCGATCATGCCCCTCCAGCGTCTCGGCGAAGAGCCCAAGCGCAGGGCGGTCCTGGTCGACCTGACCTGCGATAGCGATGGCAAGATCAACAAGTTCATCGATCTGCGCGACGTCAAGAACGTGCTCGAGGTGCACGAGCCGAACGATGAGCCGTACTACCTGGGAATCTTCTTGCTTGGAGCCTACCAAGAGATCCTCGGCGATCTTCACAACCTCTTCGGAGACACCAACGCGGTTCACGTCGACCTCGCCGAGAACGAGAAGGGCTACCACCTGCGGGCGGTCCTCGAGGGCGACACGATCGAAGAGGCGCTGAATTACGTCCACTACGAGAAGAAGCGGCTGGTCGATGCCTTCCGCGGGGCGATCGAGGCTGCTTGCGACGACTCTCGCCTCTCGATCAAGGAAGGCCGGAAGCTGCTCAAGCAGTATCGCGAAACCATGGATAGCTACACCTACCTCGGAGAGTGAGCATGGACGAGCGAAGCTCTGGCACCCTGATCCGGTGGGCGATCGCGGCGATCGCGGCGCTCGTGGGGGTGGTGTTGCTCGCTCAGGTCATCGGCTCCTTGGTTCCCCAAGTAGTCGGGGATTCGGGCTCTGAGCGCGAGCAGCTCGCGGTGGCCTGCCGTCTCGCGGGACGGGTCGATGGGGAGCTCTGCCGTCGAGCGGATCGGGCGATGTTGGCTGCGGATGATGGGCATTGCGACGCGGCCCGAGCCTACGCCTCTCCGGTCCTCGCCGTCGACGAACAGGCGAGCCCGCTGGCGCAGCGGCTCCGTGCGCTGCTGGTTGAGAGCCTCGAACAGCGCTGTCCAGCGCCCGACGAGGGCCCCTGAGTCAAGGGAAGACCGGCGTTCGGCCCTTGGAGCTGGTGGGTGCGAGGAGCCAGAGCTGTACCTGCTCGGCGGCGCGGGCGGCCCAGAGGGGATCGTCCGTCCGCTTCGCCCGTCGATGGCTGGCGGGGCGGGATGTGTGCTGTACGATCGCAAGGTTGGCGGCGTAGAAACGCTCCGCGAGCTCCCCTTCGGCCCGCAAGCCGAGGCGCTCGGGCAGATCCGAGATCAGCAGCGCGACCTGACCGCCGGGGTTGAGGTGGAGACCCGCCTCCGAGAGGAAGCGGCCCAAGGTGGCGCCGCGGTCGTCGTAGACGGCACGATCGAGCCGGGTGTTCGGGGCCATGGGCACCCATGGAGGGTTGAAGACCAGCAGATCGGCGCTGTGATCTTGCCAGAGATCGTCGACGGACGCGCTGAAGCGATCGTCGAGACCGAGGCTCTTGGCGTTGAAGAGCGCGGTCTGCACGGCCCTTGGTTCAATGTCGGTGCCATGGGCGCGGCTCGCGCCCCGCTGCAGGAGCACGAAGCTGAGTACGCCGGTCCCACAGCCGACGTCGAGCACGGTCTTGCCGGTAGGAGAAGGCAGGTCGTCGAGGAGGTGCAGGTAGGCCTGCCGGGTGGGCGAGAAGACCCCGAAGCGTGGGTAAAGCTTGCCTTGAAGGCCGTGCACGTCGAGGCCCTCGCGGGTCCAGCCCGCGGCGCTCAAGGCGCCGATCAGGGTGGGGAGCGAGACGAGCAGGGCTTCTCCTCGGTGATCGGGCCAAGCCCAACGCACCGCCTCGGCGGTCGGTGGCGCGCGCCGAAGCGCGAGCTGCCCATCGGGCTCCAGCAAGACCACGACGCGGCTCAGGGTGTCGGCGAGCCGCTGCTTCTTGGCGCGCTCCTGCGCCCACCGCTCCGTCGAGGTGCGGGCGGGTGACTCGCGGCTGCGCTGCAGGCGTCGCTTGAGCGCGGCGAGGAGCTGTCGGCCGTTGTGGTAGTCGCCCTGCCACAGCCAAGCTCCTCCAGCCCGCAAGTGCCGGAGCGCGTCGACCGCGCGGAGGGTGTCGTCGGCAGGCTGGAGATCGGTCGGTGGGGGGGCCCCAGACTCCGAGACCCAGAGCCCCGCGCGCCCGCCGGGTAGGGTGAGCCGTGCGCTCAGAGGCCTACCGGAGCCGGAAGAACTGGGTCATGTTCGGGCGAGCCAAGGCCATGGTGCGCCCGTCGGACGACGTGTAGACCTGCGCGCGGTTGGGCAGGGGGATCGCGCGATGGATCTCGCCGGTGGGCGCGTCGATCATGAGCAGGTCGTAGGTATAGCCTTCTTCGACCGTCACGAGCAGGTAGTCGCTGCCTTCGAAGTCGTGCACTTGCACGATGGGGCCGCCTGCGTCGAGGGTCCAAAGGAGCTCGCCGGAGGGGGTCGTGGCGGTGAGCTCTCGCGACCCCGGATCGGTGAGCACGAGGGCGTCGGTCGCCGTGCTGTAGGTGATGTCGGTGCCGGCGAGGTCCAGGGCGTCGAGCCGGTCGGGGCCG
Source organism: Deltaproteobacteria bacterium (assembly GCA_007693595.1). Lineage (GTDB taxonomy): Bacteria > Myxococcota_A > UBA796 > UBA796 > REDI01. The sequence goes on from REDI01000060.1 coordinate 153,496, forward strand.
ACGGCGAAGACCTGCCCGCCCGTCGCGAGGTAGGCCACCTCACCGCTTGGCACCGCGGTGAAGCTGCCCTCGTCGCAGGCGTCTTCGAGTCCTGCGGCGACGCGGTCGCGCTCGACGAGGTCGTGATCGAGCCAGAGAAGCTCGCAGCCCGCGCGGACGATCGGACCTTGACTCGTGAGCACCGCCCCGGAGAGATCGGGCCCGATGTCGGCGGCGGCGCGGACCGATGTGGAGCTGAACATGCCCCCGGAGCCGGCGCTGAGGATGTGGACGGCCCCGCGAGTGCGGGCGAGGACGACCTCGTCGCCGTCCTCCGCCGTGCCGCCCCCTAGGATCTCGGGTCGGCCGGAGCCTCCGACGGGCACGTCGCCCCCGATGGCGCCGCCTGTGCGCAGCTCGCAGGTCGAGCCGAGCATTCCGGCGTGACCTCGATCGCCATCGGCGAAGAGGGCCACACCCGTGGACCGAAGGTGCACCGTGCCGATGCGATCGAGGGAGTCGTCGAGGGGGCTGCAGGCCGCGGTGGCGAGGCCTGCGGCCAAGAGCAAGAGGAAGCGCGTCATGGATCGTTCTCCGAGGGTGCCTGAAGTATAGCGCAGACGTCTCGCGTTGGCAGGTATTCATCCTGGATGTCGAAAGCTGTCATGGGGGCTTGAAGGCCAAGGGACGGGGCCTACCCTCCGAGCGTGGAGGTCTTCATGTTCGATCCTGCCAAGCTGCTCCTCGCCTCCCTCTTCACGGGCGCGCCCCTGGGTTCGCTCGCCCCCGAGCTGTCGACCCCAGACGCCATCGATGGTCTGGCCCAGAGCCTTCAACAGGCCCCCGACTCTCTGACCGCGGCGCTCGGGATTCGCAAGGTTCACCTCGTCGATCAGGCCTCCCCCGAGCTCGCCCAAGAGACCCTCTCGGTCCTCGCGCCGCTCACCGATCGGCTCGGCATGCTCAACGTGCGGGCCGAGCTCGAGGACCGGAGCTTCTCGCTGCTGGATCCAAGCGGCTATCGGTCCGTCGTGCAGGCTTTGGGGCCGGTCCCCGATCTAGAGCCTTTGCTGGCGCAGGCGCGTGGATTGCTCGAGGGCGCGGCCCTCCAGGGCCAGGTGACCGGCCGCGTCAAGTCGGCGTACAGCCTCCACCAAAAGATGGTGCGCAAGGGCCTTGACGCGACCGAGATCGAGGACCGCATCGGCCTTCGGCTCCTGCTCTCCTCGGTCGACGATTGCTATGCTGCCGTCGAGGCCATCCACCAGAACTGGGAGCCGGTCCAGGGCGCCTTCGATGACTACATCGCGCGGCCGAAGTCCAGTGGCTATCGGTCCCTGCACACCGCCGTCCAGATGCCCCGCGCCGGCGTGGTAGAGTTTCAGGTTAGAACCTACACCATGCACGACGAAGCTGAGAGCGGCGAGGCGGCGCACTGGCGGTACAAGCTCGCCGCGACCTGAGCGGTCTGGGATCGCGGCGCTGCCTTACAGCGCGTCGAGGAGCTGGTCCATGCGCTGACGGCTTCGCTCCCGATCTGGCATGGTGGTGCCGTCGAGGGAGCGCAGGTCATGGCCGCTCAGGCCCAGAGGCATGGCGAAGGCGCCTTGGTGAAGGGCCCCGAGCAGCGCTGCGGCGCGCTCGTCGTCGGTGGGCGCTGGAGCCTCGGGATCGGGGGGGGGTGGGGTGTAGCACCCGATCCGGGTGCCGTTGGGAGCGAGTAGACAGGCGCGGACATCGGTGAAGGTCACGAGGAAGGTGTGCGGGCTCAGGCGAAACCGGGGAGAGGCGCGGAGTCGAAAGGCGGCGGTGCGCGCGACGGCGCCGCCGTCGTGCTGGACCGATACGGGGAGCTGAAGGGCGAGCCGTCGCAGGACCCCAGGATCGAGCTGAAGTGCGGTCTCGTAGGCCGCCAGGGCGCTCGCCCGATCCCCGGCGCGCCAGGCGCAGTCGGCTGCGATCGCGTGCAGCCGTGCGCTGAGCAGCACCTCTTGACTGGGGATCTCGCGGGCTCGATCGAGGAGGGTCTGGGCGGACGCCTTGCTCGCCCAGCGGCAGTCGAGCTCCGCGAGGTGAGCGTCGATGATCTGGACGAGCTGTTGTGGGTTGGCCTTCGAGCGGTTCTCTTGAAGTCCCGCTCGAACGATCCCCGGTCCGATGATGTCGGCGAACTCCCCGACCATCCAGGTGCGCAGCATGACCAGACCATCGTCGTCGTTCTCGTAGAGGCTGCCCCGGAGCAGGGTGCCATCGAGCAAGGCCGCTCGGACCTTGGCGTGGTCGAGCCAGTCGGTCCACTCGGGCACGAAGCCCTGCAAGAAGGCCCAGGTGGCGGGTAGCCAACCCTGCTCAGCGGCGTGTTCCAGCCTTCGCTGTCGCTCGGCGCGACGAACCTGGATGCGGATCAGGGCGTGCCCCCCCCGCGTGCTGTCGTCGGTGGCGGTACTCGAGGAGCTCCGGTCCGGTAGCGCGAGGCTCCGGTCGATGAGGGTTCGTGCCCGCTCGGGTTCCCCTGCGACCAAGAAGAGGGTAGCGAAGATGGCGTCGTCCTTGGCGCGGGTCTGGGCGCGGGTCGAGCCCGACTCCCTCATGCGCCACCGCTGCCCGGTCAGAGCGGCTTGAGCCGCCTCGGCGCCACGTCCCTCGTCGAGCCGGAAGACGACCAGATCGATCCACGGATTGGTCCAGCCCTCGGGCCCCTTTCGCGCGGCGGCGAGCAAGAGCTCCTCGCTCCGCTCGTAGCGGAGGGCCCCTCGTGCGGCCAGAGCCGTGTTTCGCAGGGCGGTGATCTCGCCCTTCTCCAGGCCGCCCGACGCCTCGACGTATTCCTCGCAGATCCGAAGGGACTCCAGGCGATCGGGCTGCTTGGCGGACAGGGCGCACAGGGTGTTCAGGGCGTACATGCGGTGATCGTAGTTGTCGCGCTGGAGGCCCTTCGTGGCGAGCTCCTTGGCCTCGTCGAGCCGTCCCATCGACATCATGATCCAGGCGAGCTCGGTGTCGAGCTTGGGATTGTAGCGCTGGTTGTAGCGCTCGGCATAGTCTAAAGCCTGGTTGTTCCGGCCCATCTCGGCGCTCAGGAACATGAGGAGCCTCAGGATATGCCACTCGGTGCGCCAGGCTTCTGGGCCAAGACTCTCTTTCTGAGCCTGGTAGAGCCGATGAGCGAGCTGGAGGCGCGCGAGCGCTTGGGCGTGCCGGCCGTCCTCGTTCCAGGAGACCATGGCGACGACGAGGTGCGCCTGAATGTTGTCGGGATCCTGCTCGAGCTGCGCGAGGGCGAGTCGGCGGGCGGTCAGGGCTCGCCCAGCTTGGAAGGCCTCCATGGGATCTTCCGAGGTCTCGACGGGAGGCTCCTGGGCGAAGGCGAGCAGGAAGAGGAGCAGAGGCATCATCGGTGTAGGCTCCTTCGGGCGAGCCGCTCCAGGGCCTTGGTCGAGCAGTCCTTGACGACTTGGTAGGGGTCCCCGCTGCCCGGCACCAGATCCAGGCGGTGGGCGAACACGTGGGGGCTGAGGGCCTCGATGTCTTCGGCGCTGACGTAGTCCCGGTCGTGGGCGAGGGCGCGAGCCTGAAGCGCGGGGAGCAAGAGCACGAGGGCGCGGGTGCTCACCCCCAGGGCGGCCCGGTCGCTCCGGCGGGTCTCTTCGGCGATGTCGACGAGAGCCTCGTGGATGTGGGGCGACACGAAGACCTGATCTCGTAGGACCTCGCGGGCATCGACGATCTCGGTGCGAGTGACCCGAGGGATCTCTTCGCCAGCGCCGCGATGCACGGCGGCGATGTTTCGCAGGAGGTGGAGCTCGGATCTGCGGTCGATGTGGGTCATGCGGATCTTGAACAAGAAGCGGTCGAGCTGTGCTGCCGGGAGCGGGAAGGTCCCAGCGAGGTCCAGGGGGTTCTGGGTGGCGATGACGAAGAAGAGCTCGTCGAGCTTGCGGGTGCGGTTGTCGACGGTGGTCTGCTTCTCGGCCATGGCCTCGAGCAGGGCGGACTGGACCTTGGGTGAGGTTCGGTTGATCTCGTCGGCGAGCAGGACATGGGCGAAGATCGGACCTGGCCGGAAGAAGAAGCGGTTGGTGTTCGGGTCGAAGATCGTGCTGCCGGTCACGTCGCCTGGGAGCAGGTCGGGGGTGAACTGCACGCGACGCAAGGTGACGATCTGATCGTCGGGCATGTCGTCGATGATGCAATCTCCTAGGGCCTTGGCCAGCGTGGTCTTGCCCGATCCCGGGAAGTCTTCGAGCAGGACGTGGCCATCGGCGAGGAGGGCCGTGATCACCAGGTCGATGACATCGTCGCGCCCGACCACCGACCGCACCATGCGGTCGTGGAGTCGCCGGATCACCGAGCGAGCGCCCTGGAGGTCGGTGATCCGGGGGGCCTTGTGGTGGGTGATATGGGGGCTCTGTTCAAATTCGGCGTCCATGGAGACCTCAGCGACGGGGTGTGCTCAGCGAGCGCGATAGATGGAGGAAGGATCGAGGCGGCCGATCAGCCGTCGCCACCAGGGCTGAGTCGATCGGAGCTCCCGCTGGAAGGCGGTGAGGGTGGTGTTCCAAGTGCCCTTGTCGCGCTCGGTACCGGGTCTGTCTGGGGGACCGAAGGCGCCCCGGCCGTGCAGCTCGGTGAGGATCAGGAAGCTCGGCGCGACCTCGGAGACTCGGCGGGCGAAGGCTTCGCGGCTCTCGCCTTGACGTCGGCTCAGCCCGATCTCGGCGAGGCGCTCCAAGGCCGCCCGGTAGCCTACGCGGTAGATCGCGCGGGAGGTGCTGAGGCGCCCCCGCGCGAGCCGATGGAGCTTAATCAGGTAGTGAACGGCCAGGGTGAGGAGCAGGATGAGGGAGACGCTCACCGCCAGGTAGGTGACCAAGGGTCGCCAGATCCACGAGAGGTCGGTGCGGGTCTCAAGCTCGGGCGGAGGGGGGTCCCGAGCCATGTCCGCCAAGAGGTCGGCCTCGTCCTCGGCCATGCGGTCCGAGCCTTCGTCGAGGTCTTCGGCGGGTGTGATGTCGAGGGGCACCCAGCCTACGCCGCGGAGGTGGATCTCGGGCCAGGCGTGGGCCTCTCCCCCCTTGATGACGATCGCCGAGCCCCGGCGTTCGTCTTCGCTCACCGCGTAGCCCGTGGCGACTCGGGCGGGAATGCCCTGGCTGCGCCAGAGGTAGACGGCGGCGTGCGCGCTGTGGACGCAGTAGCCGATACGGGACCCGAAGAGGAAGGCGGCGGTCTGGTCCTCGGCGTTGGGGTAGCGAGCGCGCAGCGAGTACTTCATGGAGGCGCCGAGCCGGTGCGCGATGATCAAGGCTTGGGCCAGTTGGTGGTATTGGGCCGCCTCGGGGAGCTCTGCGATCCAGCTCCGAGCCAGCTCGCTGTAGCGAGGGTCGTCGGGCAGGGCGAGGTAGTGCTGCCAGACCTCTTGGCTCCAATCGGGATCTCCTAGCTCGAGGTCGACCAGGTCACCGAAGTCCTCTTGAATGGCGTGGGAGACAAAGCTGTAGGAGCGGACGAAGCGGATCGGGTTGGGGTTGCCGCGGGGCGCCAGGGTGGCGGGCGACTCGAGCGCGAAGGGGGTCTCGTGCTCGGCGATCAACGTCACCGAGCCGTGGACCTTCATCCGACGTTCCAGCTCGGGCGCGCCGTCGACCGGGGTGTCGGCGACGGGGAAGCGCCGGGGCGTGTCGGGGTCGAGGGTGTGGTCTCGGGAAGGCAGCAAGCGGGTGCCCGCGAGCGCGGAGAGGGCCTCTTGGCGGAAGTACCAGTAGCCGGAGGGCGGGATGTAGTCGTCTTCGATGAGCACGACGGCGACGGGGTGGGCTTTCTCCCCTGGCTCTCGCTCCTCGAGGGGGTCGGGGGGAGGCGGGTTGGAGTCGCTGTCGTCTTCGTCTTCGTCTTCGTCTTCGTCTTCGTCTTCGTCTTCGTCTTCGCCGCTCGGCTCGCCTTCGCCGGCCGGCTCGCCCTGATCGGAGGGGTCGCCGGACTCTTGCTGCTCCTCTTCGTCGGGCTGCCCGCTTCCGCCTCCCTCGCCTTGGTCGGGGCTCCCGGGATCGCTCGGGGACTGCTCGCTGCTCGCGTTGGGAGAGCCCTCGCCGTCGCCGGACCCATCGAGGTTCGCGCTGCCGTCGTCGGGCTCCTGGCCGCGACTCCCCTCGCCGTCGAGGGGTTCGTCGCCGGTAGAGCCGCCGCCATCGCTGGAGTCATCCGGGTTGTCTGGGTCGCTTCCCGGGGGCTCTTCGGTCCCGGAGCCTCCATGGAGCTCGGGGTCCTGCTCCCCGTCTGCGACGCCGTCTTCGCTGGGATCGGGCACCTGGTAGCGGCTGTCCTCCTCGCTCGCCGCGACCTCGTCTCCGTCGTCGGAGAGATCGAGGAGACGGCTGGGGAGAGGTTCTTCGGACTGCCCGATCCATAACGCGAGAAGGATCGAGACGATCACGACCGCGGGTACCCAGATCGTGCCTAAGCTCGGCAGGCGGTTGCGCGACTCGAACAGCATCAGGCCCGACAGGCTGAGGGCGAGGAAGGCGCCTAGCGCTACCAGGGCATGGCCGGGATCGAGGCCGAGACTCCAGGTGAGGTCGGACAGCCACAGGGGCCGCGAGATCGCGCCATCGCGGTGGGTGATCACCAGCAGCACGTAGAGGCTGGCCAAGACGCCGAGCTCGAGGACGGCCACCAGAGGATGGCGGGTGCCCAAGGCCCGGAGGGAGGCGAGCGGCAAAGCAGCCAGCGCGAAGGATGAGAGCGCGATCGTGCCCTGGAGGACGAGCGTCGGGCCGACCAGGTTGCTCAGGAGCGAAGGGCCGGTGCACAGGCCGGTGCAGAGCAGGGCGAGCAGCGCGAGGCCCCCGCCGACCAAGCCCAGGCTGCCTGCACGCAGCGGGCTGCGCCCGAGCAGCTCCCCGGCGATCAGGCCCACGAGCGCGCCGAAGGCGGCCCAAGCAGAGATCAGCGCCGAGCCGAGAGGGAAGGTCGCGGCGATGACCGCGCCGATGCCGAGAACGAGGCGCACGGGGTGACGCAGCCCTTTGATGACCCGAGAAATCGTCCACTTTTTGGGATCAGTGTTCATGCGGCCTTCCCGATGAGGGCGGCGACGTGGGCGGGGCTGTAGAGTATGCCAGCGCCCCGGTCGACCACCCGCACGGTGCCTGCTGGCCCAAGCTTGAGGCACAGCGCGGCGAGCGCGGCGCTGTCGGTGGCGATCCCAGGGCGATCTTGGGTGCTCGATCGAAAGAAGATCCGCCGAAGCCATCCGAGTCGGTCGAGGCGATCCACGCGGTCGATCCCGATGAAGATGTCGAAGCGGGTGTGCTCGCTCGCCGCGAGGACCCGATCCACCCAGGGCCCGGTCGTGCCTGGGACGAAGAGCACCGCCCTTCGTGCGCTGAAGTCTTGCTGCCCCTCGAGGAAAGGCAGCAAGCCGGAGCCCCCTTGGTCGGGCGGGTGGCTGGCGGACCGGATCAGCGCTTGCGTCGCTTCGTGGGCGGTCCGGCAAGGCTCGAGCTGCCCGTCGGTGGCGAAGATCCAGTCTTTGCCTAGAACGTCGGTGCTTACGGCCAGTTGTGCTGTCGCGGCGGCGGCCTCGTCGTCGGGGCTGGTGACGAGGTAGGCGAGGGTGCGCTCGACCGGAGAGAGGGCGCGCTCGGGGGTGCGGACGAGAAGCTGGCGAGAGCGTGCATAGACTCGCCATAAGACGAAGCGGATCGGATCTCCGGGCCCGTAGGAGCGCATGTCGACCAGATCACCCTGCGGAGAACCTTCGTGGTGCCCGATCTGGTCCCCCCCGGAGAGCCCTTGGATCACCTGAACATTGGCGAGCTTCCCTCGGGTGGGGCTAAAGTGCTGGGGCCGGGCCTCGCGAAGGTCGAAGCAGACCGAGGCGAGCCCGAAGGCGTCGCGCACGGTGAACCGCCGATGAATCAGGTCGTGGTGGCCTCTCCGCTCGGCCCGCCACCGCTCCACCATCCGGCGCCCCACGGCTTCGACGCGAGGCTCTATTGCGGGCGAGAGCACGGTCCAGGTCAGGTCGAGCCAGGGGACCAGCCAGGGTCGAACAACCGAGAACCCGGTGTCGCCCCACTGCCCCACCTCGAGACGGAGCACACCCCGCTGAGGCTGAGCGAGGATGGTGCGGTAGCACAGCAGCGCACCTACCGTCACGAAGAGGATCGCGCACAGGGTGAGGCCGACGGCGGCTGCCCCCACCGTCAACAGCACCCGGTCCTCGCGCCACAGCCCAAAGGGGATCATGGCGACCAGGCCGGCCAAGAGCAGCAGGAGGCCGGGGGGGGTGATGGGCAGGAGCCGCAACAGGCGCGGTAGGCGTTTGAGCACGGGCATGGAACGGGGGCTGGAAAGGGTTTGCCTCAGAGCATACCGCGGCGGTTCTGGTAGGTCGCCCCGAAAGTGCACTGAGGCCGTTTCGCTTCCGCGTTGAGGCGCTGTACGGCATAAGCCTATTTTCAGCCCTATAAGTCGTGCAACAGCTCCCGACTTGTGACGGGCGCTTCCCTCTTGTCGCGACTCTCGCTAGTCTGGTGAGGTTGGAGGGCGAGATGGGTTTGAGGTCGATGTCTTTAGGGGCGGTGCTGGTCTTCGGCGCTCTGTTGTTGGCGGGCTGCCCGTCGATCCAGTCGGTCCAGACCGCGCGGACGGCAGGCGAAGGGAACTTCGAAGGGGCCTTCGAGCCCGGCCTCATCGGCGTGTCGAGTGGCGGAGAGTCGGCTTTCCTACCCACGCTCAACGTCTCAGCGCGCTACGGGGTCACCGATAAGGTCGACATCGGGGGCCGCTTCGGAACCTCACTGCTCGAGCTTCACGGCAAGTTCATGTTTACCGACCCTGAGCAAGAAGATGCGGTTCAAGCCGCCTTCGCTCCGCAGTTGGGCGGGGTGGCGTTCGGCGGGGGCGGGGGCTTTGGAGGCTACGGCTGGCTGACCCTCCCGGTGCTCGTCGACGTCCCCGTCAAGCGTCATGCCTTCATCTTCGGCCCTCGCGCGCAGGTCATCATGGTGGGCGGGGGCTTCACCGAAGGTAGCGGTACGGGAGCCGTCCTCAACCTGGGTTCGTCGTTCGGCTTCTCGCTCCGCGCGGGAGACAAGCTTCGGATCCTGCCCGAGTTCTCCGCGGTCGTACCCGCCTATGCAGGGATTCGGACCACCGACGGTGGCGGGGGGGCCTTTATCGGTCAGGGCATGCTCTTTACGTTCAACTTGGGCATCGTGATCGGGGGGCGTTGAGCCGCTCCTGGAGCCCTTCAGTCGCGGCTGGGGGAGCGCAGCCCCAGGGCGTCGGCGGCCTCGGCGATGATCTCGCGCTCGGCGGGGTGGCGTTCTCCGTCGGCCTCCATGACCTCGATCAGCCGGTTCAAGAGGGCCCAGCGCTGGTCTTCGTCCAGGAGTCCGCGGAGGCTGGCGCGGGCTGCGTCGCGGGCGTCGGTGAAGCTCTCGCGCAGCGTCCCGTCGGCCTGCATCAGTCCGGCGTTGATCAGGGCGGAGTTGAGCTCGGTCAAGGCGCTGACCTCTTCTTTGTAGAGCTTGCCATCGGCGAGCATGACGCGTTGAGTGTAGTGATAGAGGAAGGCGAGGCGCTGCTTTTCAATGTCATCCATGGGTCTGCTCCTAGCAGGCGGTTGGGATCTTGGACCGATCACGGCGCTGGATGTCGGCTTCTGGAAGAGGAGAGGGGAAGGAGCCTGCGAAGGCGCCCGAGCGACGAAGGGTAGGACGTGCCAGGTGACGCCAGCGTTCTTCACGCACGGTGAACGGGCCCAGAGCGTAGACCGGGTCAGCGCGCCTCGATAACGGGTCCCAAGACCGACTCCCAGCTGTGTGAGAGCAGCGTGTCCCAGCCCTTGTCGTTGAGATGAATGCCGTCCAAGTAGGCGTGAGCGGGGCCGGGGAGCGACTCGGGAGGAAACTCGGTAGGGAGCAGGTCGTCGCGGCGTGCGCCCCCGGGGAAGGGCTCGTAGGACGGCGGGCCGACGGGCGCGTCGAAGAAGTGTGGGGGGACGTCGATCAGCGGGTTGGTGAAGGGAGGGGTGACCGGGTTGCCGAGCTCGTGGGTGAGGATCCCGAGGTTGTGGACGTAGTGGACGCGATCGTTGCCGAGGGCCAGATCTCGCTTGCGCGCCTCGAGGCGGGCGAGCCCCTGGTTGTAGGCGAGGGTGTCGTCGGCGTCGAAGTTCATTCCATACAGGAGCTCCATCCAGTCGAAGTGAAAGTAGTCGTACCCGACGATCACGACCTCGAGGCCTGGGCGGGACCGGATGGCGTGATCGATGAGGGCCTGCAAGTCGTCTTGGATCTGGGCGGTGAGTTCATCGATCGCACGATCTCGCGAGATCGCGTGGGAGAGTCCGCGGTGGAGCGCGGCGTTGTAGTCGTTCCCTCCCAAGTAGAGCAAGAGCAGGTCCGCGCCGGTCGCCCCCCCGTCGAGGCTGGCGCTCAGATGATCGAGCTTCCCTTCGTGGTTGACGGCCCACTCGCTTGCACGCGAGCCGCTGACGGCGGTGTTCTCCCAGGCGAGCTCGATGTCTTCGTAGCCGTGAAGGTCGAGCAGGGCCCGGGTGGGCGAGAGGGATCCTGCGGACCAGGAGTCGCCGGCGATGACGATGCGATCGACCGGCGGCATGGGGTAGGTCTGGGTGGGCTCGGTGGGGTCTGCGGAGTCCGAGGAGGACGTGCCCGAGGCCGTGTCCCCGTCGGTCGAGGAGCTCACGTGGGATTCGGAGCCAAGCGTCGAGGGTTCAGGGATCTCAAGCGTTGCGTCGGAGCATCCGAGCGTCGCGAGGACTGCGGTGATGAGGTAGCGCATGGCCAGACTATATCAGCCCATCTCGCAGCTGGTTGCCCAAGGTGGGTCGCCGGGTGAGGAGAGGCCGTCGCAGAGGTTCCGATGTCCGTGTCTTGGCCTAGCCCCGTGGTGCTCGCTCCCTTGACCAAGGGAGGAACTCTACCGTTTCGGAGGCTGTGTGTAGGCTTTGGAGCGCAGGTTACCTGCTCTGAGATGGCCTACGCCCACAACCTCGCCCGCGGGCTGGGACGAGAGCTGGCCCTGCTACGGCACCACGACGACGAGCGCTGCTTTGGCGTGCAGATCGCCGCCCACAAGCCGGAGCTAGGGGCGGAGGGGGTTCGTATTGCCCTCGAACACGGCGCCAAGTGGGTCGATCTGAACTGTGGTTGCCCTATCCACGACACCGTAAAGCGCGGCATGGGGGCTAGGCTTCTCCAGCGACCCCAGACCCTCGCCGAGGTGACCCGCGCCATGGTCGAAGCCGCCGGCGAGGTGCCGATCACCGTCAAGATCCGTTTAGGGTACCGCGAGGGCCGCGAGAACGCCGAAGAGATCGGCAAGAGGGTCCAGGATGCGGGGGCTTCGGCTCTGATCGTTCACGGACGCACGAGGGAGCAGCGATACTCTCGCGCGGCGGACTGGGAAGCCATCGGTCGACTCCAGCGTCAGCTCGACCTGCCCGTCTATGGAAACGGTGACGTGATCACATGGTATGAGGCAGAGCATCGGCTAAAGATCAGCGGCGCGGCGGGGGTGATGGTCGCTCGGGGGGCGTTGATCAAGCCATGGATCTTTCAAGAGATCGCCGAGGGTCGTGAGCTCTGTCTGGACGGTCCGGCGCGGATCGAGGTCTACCACCGCCTCGCCACCTACATGAAGGACTACTTCGGGGCCGATGAGATCGGACGGAAGCGGACCCTGTTCTTCCTGAGCTGGCACTTTGGCTTCTTCTGTCGTTACCTGCCCTTGCCGCGCGAGACCTGGGAAGCGCGCTCCCTGGAGCACCCCCTCATGCAGACCCGCGACGCCTCGCCGTCTCCCCACCAGCTCGACGATCCGCTCGAGGCCATGTTGGCCGATGGGGACACCGATCTGCACCGCGCCTTGGCCGAGCTGCTCTGGGCGAGTCCGAGCGCCCGTGAGGCGATCGAAGCGGCGAGCGCCCTCGCGCAGCAGCGGCGAGACGAGGGTACGGCTCCGCGGTCGGCGGGGCGCGTGAACAGCGGGGGCTGGGGGTGAGTCGCGTCCGGTGTGAGCTGGGGCGCGACGCCTGGCTCGACGGCCTACACGGCTGGATGCCCGCCGGATCCCCTCAGGGGGGTTAGTCTAGGGGCATGTCCGTCGACACGCCCTACGAGCTGCAGGGATTCTGGGTTCGACTCGCCGAGAGCCTCACGTCGGTGGGTCGAGGGGCCCTGCGCGAGGTCGCGCGGGCGCGGCATCGGGTCCACATCACCCCCGATGGCATCCCAGTGCGCTACCTGCACATCCTGCGACCCGGGCGGCCGCGGGCGGTGTTCATCCACGGGTTCAGCGATCGCCCAGAGACCTTTCTGCCTACGGCCAGCCGACTTCGGGACTATGACATCGTCGTGCCGGCGCTACCAGGCTTCCACGAAGGTCTCCACCCCGATCATCGCTACGAGGTTGGCAAGTATGTGACGTGGGTCGCCTCGCTACTCGATGCGCTCGGGGGCCAGCCTGCCCATGTCTGTGGGAACTCGCTCGGCGGGGCGACCTCGCTGCTGCTCGCGGTCGAGCGCCCCGATCTGGTCCGCACCCTCATGCCGCTCGACTCCGCGGGGGTCGAGGTCCCTGGCGTGACCTCCGTGCATGACGAGGTGCGCCAGGGTCGCAACCTGTTCGAGGTCCGTCGCCCCGAAGACGTGCCCGGCTTCCTTGAGCGGATCTTCTACCGGCCTCCCCGCATGATCGGCCCCTTCCGGCACCTGGTCGCGGCGGAGCTGGCCCGAAAGGCCGATAACTTCACTCGCATCATGGAGCACCTCAAAGAAGAGGGGGAGCGCTTCGAGGATCGCGGGTCCATCGTTGATCTTTCCGAAATACGGCATCCAACCTTGGTTGCGTGGGGCGAGCACGACAGCCTCTTCCCCTTGGCGGTCGGTGAGCACCTCGCCTCGCAGATCCCCGGCGCCCGCCTGCATGTCTTCCAACACGCGGGTCACTGCCCCCACCTCGAGCGCCCCTTCGCCCTCGCGCGGGTCTGTGGATCGTTCTGGTCGGAGCACGAGACGGCGGTCGCGCTCCGCTGATCGCGCAGACGGCGCTGGGTTCAGCGGTGCTGGATCAGGTACAGGGCGTGGCCGATCAGCAGCCGATCGTCGTGATCGAGCACGATGGGGCTGCCGTCTTCGGGGGCGGTCTTGAAGGGCTCGTCGCCGTGCTGAACGAAGAAGGGCCGGAAGGAGCCGTCGGACTTCTGGTAGGTCTGAAGGTAGTCGGTGATGGTGACTTGCTCGCCGTCGGTGGTGGCGGTGAGGCGGATCCCGCTCAGCTCGAGCTCGCGCCCCTGGTTCAGAGGGAGGCCCTTGGTCACGAGGGCCTGGGTGAGCTTGTCGAGGGTGTCGATCGCCAGGAACCGCGCCCGGGGGTTGGGCAGGGATGGGTCTTCCAGGATCGCCATGCGCACCGCGAAGTCCTCTTCGCCCTCGTCGTCTCGTCGGATGACGTCGATGGGAATGTCGAGCAGATCGTCAAAGGCCTCGTCGTGCACGTCGGCTTCGTCGAAGAGGAACTCCGTGCCGGCGAGCACCGTCATGGACGTGCGCCTGCCCCGGACCTTGAGGGCGAAGTAATCCACAGGCTCGAAGCGCTGGTCTGGATCGATGCGGTTCTCGGGAAGGACCAGATCGGCGCCCGAGTGGTTGCCGACCGTGAGCTCGCCGACCACCGACCAGCCGGTGTGGATCAGGTGCACTTCGCGCGCGAGCTCAAACTTGGCGTCGTTCTCGTCGACGAACGCGACCACGCGACCTGCCGGGGGCGCTGCTTGGGGCGGAGGCGGCGGCTCGGCCTGGGGCGGGGGCGCTGCTTGGGGCGGAGGCG
>REDI01000045.1 GCA_007693595.1 Deltaproteobacteria bacterium
CAATCTCTATAGACCCCCGAACCGCTCGGTTCGGGGGTTTTCGCTTATGCCTCGGTGGATTCGAAGGTGCGACCGTACTTCGCCTTCCCCGCAGGTCCGTAGAGAAGGCCCAATCACAGCTTGTCTGCTCGAAGTTCGGCCTTCCCGGAGGAGTGTAGGGGAGGCCGTCCTCGACCTCTGAACCGCAACGAAGTCGAGCCGCTTCGGCGCCTCCAAGTGGGGCAGCCGCATGACGCGGGCCGCTCCAGCCTGGCACGACGCATCAGGGCGCATGGCCTGCGCCCATGGCGTCTGAGCTGGGACCCTGGGGTTCGCACGGTCGCGCTGCGGCGGAGCCTGTCTCAGGAGGGGGGGAGATCGTCGCTGTCGCTGTCGGGCAGGGGGGGCGCCGGAAGCACGGTGTCGAGCAGCAGCGTCACGGCCGTGAGCCCGTCGTCGGGGAACGCGGTACTCGGGACTTCGATGACCACGTGGTCGTCGTGCCACTGAACCTTGCCGCCACTCGCGACGATCTGGGCGATCAGGCTCGCGCGCCCCGAACGCTCGAAGAAAGCTCGGCTGCTGTCGGCGTTCGACATCGAGATCACCGCTTTTGCGTCGAGGGCTGGGATCCCTAGCGGACGCCCACGCCCGAATAGCTGGAGCAGCAGGTGATACCAGCGGCGGGGGACCGCGTCGAAGTGAACCTCGCTTCCTGAGGGCAGATACACGTCGTGGACAAAGTAGACTGTCTTCCACAGTCTGATCGGGATCCCATTGATGAGCACCGAGCGCTCAACAATGCGTTCGTCCGAGGAGTAAGCGACGTTGCGTTCAGCGAACTTCACCATGGCTTCTGTCGTCATAGGGAGCATCTCCTTGGCTTTCTGGGAGTCAGAATCAAAGTTGGACCTGGTACCCTGTCGGCTATCCCGAGTCTCTTGAGGTCCCCTGCGTCGAGGTGGACGAGTGGGCGCGGCTTAAGGCTGAGGATGGGGTGGGGTTGTGGAACTTGGTGGCGTTAAGAATACCTCAGAGCGCTTCGCTGGGGTGGGCTTGGTCCGCGAGCCACCCGTCGTCGCCTACGACGACGAGATCCCAGGCTGTTCGGTGTGCTCACCACGACCCGAGCGGTTAAGAATCGCTATAGATCAGGAGGGACCCACATGGTGCGCATCCTCGTTCCGCCGCTCCTCCTCGCCTCGTGCGCCGGCCCTTCCTTCGACGACGTCGAGGGCGTGCAGATCATCGAGGGCTGCGTCGTCCTGCCCGATGGGGCGCGCGCCGCGAGGGTCCTCAACAGCCTCGACGAGGTGGCCGTGCGCGACGGCTGCTTCGCCCTGCACGCCTCCTCCGACGCGGCGCAGCTCGCTATCGCGGTGGATCGCCGTGGCGACCCGCTGCTCATGGGCTGGATCTCCCAGGACCGTCCCGATCTCGATCCGCGGACCACGGCGGAGTCTCTCTCTTGGTTCGCTCTCGGCGGTCCGGGCGTGGGCCACCAGGCGTCGGGCCGGCTGCACGATCTGATCGCTCAGGCGCCCGAGCTCGACGAGGTCGCGAGGGTCGTTGAGGCCGAGCTCGTGGCGGACGCGCGTGCCTTTTCATCGCCCAACGCCCCCGTCGCTCAGGCCCTCGCGCAGGCCGCACATACGCTCTCGCGCTGGGAGCCCGAAGCGGTCGAGACCGAGTCCGAGCCGCCGCCTCCAGGGGTGCTGATCCACCCGGCCGACGAGCGCAGCGGGATCAGGCTGCAGACCGGAAGCTCCGGCAGCAGCGTGTACGCCACCAATGGCCTCAGACGCCGAGGTCATGCCTATGTGGAGCGGGTCTCGACCTTCGACGATCAGGGGATCGAGACCCCATCACCCGCCGAGATCACCGACTTTGAGGTCCCTTCGGTGCAGGCCCTCCAGGGTTGGGTCAGCGGCATCAACCAGATCGTCACCGCCCACTATGCCGGTGGGTTGTCGACCTCCCAAGACCTAGCCTACTTTCCCCGCTCGACGGATCCGGTCGACCTGCCAAACGTCGAGGGTGCTGAAAAGACACGATACCAGGTGGCGATTGTGGGGCCGGGTCTGCAACGTGGAGACCTCGACGATCTCACGGCTGCTCAGCGTGAGCAGCAGGTCTGGGTCTCGATCTCGTTCTTGGTCCAGGACTTCGTGCTGCCTGTTCTCGTCAACATGGTTCTATCTAAGGCTGGAACCGAGCACTTCTTTGGCTACGCCCTCTCCGACGTCCTCCTCCGAGACATCACCAGCCTGCTCCTGCAGCACGCCCCGCGCGCCGCGGATCTGGCTGCCGAAGGGGATCCCAGGGGCGCGCTCCACGTCATGCTCGACGCGGTCCTCGACAGCCGCTTCCTCCGCGAAGCGATCCTCGAGCTCGTCAAGGAGGCCTTCTACGACTTTCGAACGCCGAACGGCACCGCGGGCTTTTACCGCGCCTCGTCGGTCGCCTCGACCTTCCTTCGGGTGACCGATGCGGTCGACATCGTGCTTACCGGCGGTGATGCGCTCTTCCTCGTGGAGTCTATCGTCAACTCGCGCCGCGCGGACGTGTGGACGGTCGATGTCACGGACGCACGAGTCAACTTGGAGCCTCGCGAGCACGAGATCTTCCTGCACGAGCGGCACCGGCTCGAGGTCTACGTCCCTGGCGCCGACGACGACGCGGTCTTCGAGTACCGCTTCTCGACGCCCGGCGCCCGCGGCACGCTTCAGAGCCACACCTTGGTCGAGGGCACCGAGGTCACATCCAGCGAGCCTTGGGTCACGTTTTTGGCGGGGGATCGGGCGGGCACCGAGTCGGTCTCGGTCGAGGTCTACGAGGTGCGGCTCTCGGAGCGGATCGCTGTAGGTCAGGCGACCGCGAGCGTTCAGATCACCGATCGGTGCGAGGATATCGACGTCTGGGTCGCCCGAAAAGAGGAGTATTGGTATCACTATCGCTGCTTCACCGACGAGGAGCAGTGCAGCCGATACTCGCTCGTTTATCGCTTCCCCAGGGTCGAGGACGTCTGGGTCTACTACGCCCATGTCGACACGGGCTCGCTCAGCGCCTACCCTTTCGCGGATCACACCTACACCCTCACCCGGTTCGCGACTGTGGGCACCCCGCGCTCGAACTGGCACGACGTCGAGACGCTCGAAGGGAACCTGCCTCGTTTGGCGGCGGCGATCAGCGATCTCCGGGAGGGCGAGCTGCTCTACGTGCCCTTCACGCATCAGGAGCTCTTCACCCATCGACCCGATGACATGGAGAGGTTTCTCCGCGTCTCGCAGACCTATAGCGACAGCTTCGCAGAGCTCACCGTCGAGATCGAACCCTACTGCCCGTAGCGCCGAGCCCGCGGCCCCTTCTCGGAGCGCGCTCGGATCGGAGCGTTGGCGAGCCCGCTCAGCGCAAGGCGGCGAGCGCCCGGGCGGCGATCCCTCGGACGACCGTGTCGCTGTCGCTGGAGGCGGCCTGTTGGAGGGCCTCGCGCGCGCCCATGCGAACAGCGCTGACAGCGCGAGGGGCCTGCCACCCCATGAGGCCCTCCTTACTTTGCCCCTTGACTCGCCTTGGGGCTGGACGAAGCCTTCGCGGTGTCTCTCGCGCCGGCACCTTCGCTCGCCTTCCCCGGCTCGACCGCCTTGTCCGAGGACTTTTCCTTGGCCTTCGCCTCGGACTTTGCCGGGGCCTTCTTCGGGGCTTTACCCTCGAGCGGGGTGCCGTTCTTGCTCGCCCCCTCATCGGGGCTCGTCTTGGGCTCGGCTCCCTCGGACTCAGGGGAGGCGACCTTGCGGGGGGCCTCGGCTGGCTTGGACAGGCGGACGCGGGTCCCGCTCACCTGGCGGAGCTTGTTGGTGGCGAAGTCTTGGCGGGCGAGCTCGTCGGTGAAGTGGCGCCACAGGCTGCGGTCGAGGGAGCGGGTGCGGCTGAGGATGACCGCGACGCTGCGGTCGGGGCTTCCGAGGAGGCAGGCGCTATAGTCGGGGGCGAGCGCGAGCACTTGCAGGGTGCGGCCTAGCGGTCCGCCGTCGAGCTTCCAGACGCCGCCGCCGTCGGTGGCCAGGGCGACGACGCGCTTGCGCACCTCGCCGCTGCTGCTGTGCTTGGCCACATCGATGTCGAGCAGGCCAAGTCCCTGGTGGGAGAGGACGATCTCGCCTGGGCCGAGGCGTCGATCGACCTTGGGCGATCCGGCGATGGGGTACCAGGAGCCCGCGAGCCGATCGAGGTCGACCCGAGGCACCGCGGTGAGGGGGCGCTGCAGCCACTTGAGGAAGGCCCAAACGGCCACGGTGACACCGATGAGGGTGGTGACGACGGCGGCGACGGCGATCCAGGTGCGGGCTGAGCTGCGGGACATGCGACCTCCAAGGCTTCGTGTTGATTCCCCTAGTCGATGAGAGGGGGGGTGCGCCACATCTTGACAACTCCGAGCACTGGGGACGTGCTGGGGCAGAGGAGGCCTCGACCCGAGGTCAAGGATCGCTCCCTTCGCGCCGGGCGAGGCGCTTGATGCTGGGCTTGGCCGCCTCGACCAGGGCGGCGAAGGCCTGCTCGTCGATCACGGGGATCCCTCGCTCCGTCGCGTCTTCGAGGATCGTACCCGGACGCGCGCCGGACACCACGAAGGCCGTCCTCCGACTGACCGCCTTCGCGGGCCGACCCCCCAGCGCCACCACGAGCGACGTGACCTCGTCTCGGTTCCACCGCTGGAGCGCGCCGGTAAAGACGATGGTGGAGCCTGGGATCGACAGGGCGCTGGGATCGTCGCTGGGCTCCGTGGGGGCCTCCACCGCCTTGGGGTCGGGCGGCTCCCCCGGATCAGGCAGGGCGAAGGCCTCGGGCTCCTCGAGGGCCCACAAGATCCTGGCGAGGACCGCGTCGGGATCCTCGAGCCAGGCTCGCGCGAGCACCGGCACGACGGTCCACCCAAAGGCGCGTAGGACGGCGGGGCGCTGGTGCCAGGCCTCGAGGGGTTGGTGGTCGTCGCCCAGGCGCGGGGCGTCGACGAGCACCGCGACCCGGAGCGCGTCTTCGTCGTCTCGGCCGACCGCGACGTCTACCCGAAAGCCCGAGCTTCCGAGGTCCCGCACCACCACCAGGCCTTCGTCTTCGAGGGCGTCGACCAAAGAATCTAGGATAATCCACGAGGGGACCTCCTTCGCGGGATCCCGTCCGCCTCGTCGGAGGGTGTGCAGCACGGTGGCCGCGGTGCGCGCGTCGCCCCGCGAGCAGGCCTCGGCGTAGTGCAAGTAGCGCCTCAGGCAGAGCGCGCCGTCGTTGTATTGGTTGGTGATCGCGGTGTGCTCGATGCTCGCCACCACCGCCATGTGCTCGCGGGCTCGCGAGAACACGACGTTCAGGCGCTTCTCACCGCCCCCCTTGTTGATCGGCCCGAAGTTCATACGCATCTTGCCGTTGGGGTCGGGGCCGTAGCACACCGACAGCACGATCACGTCGCGCTCGTCGCCCTGAACATTCTCGAGGTTCTTGACGAAGAGCCCGACCTGCTGCCCGTCTTCCTCGCGCTCCAGCTCAGCGTCCAAGGCGCGCTGAAAGGCGGGGTCTTCGCCCCCGAGGGCAGCGAGCGCGGACTCGATCGTGCTCTGCTGGGCCTCGGAGAAGGCGACGATCCCGATCGTGGGGCGCTCCGGGGCCGCGAGAAGACCTCGGACCAGCCGCGCGATGTAGTCCGCCTCACCGGGGTTGCTCCGCTTGACGTAGGGCGAGCGCTCCATGCGGTGATAGGTCAGCGGCCGATCGAGGACGGCCGTGGCGTACTCGTCGCCTTCGTTGGGCTCGTTCACCACGATCGGCTCCCGCTCCACCCCGCGCAGGCGGTCGGGCACGGTCAGGAGCTCCCCGTGGTAGAAGGCCTGGTTCGAGAACTGGATCAGCGCCTCGTGCCGGCTGCGGTAGTGCCAGCCGAGCATGGTGGTCGGCAGGCACCGGGCGGCGTGCGAGAGGAAGCTCTCGGCCTCGAGATCGTAGTGGATATCGCCAGGCTCGTCTTCACTCGCGCCATCCCCACCTCCGCTCGCGAAGAAGTTGGTTGGAGGAAGCTGCATCTGGTCGCCGACGACGATCATCTGGGGCGCCCGGTAGACGGCGGGCACCGCCTCTTCGAGGGGGATCTGGCTGGCTTCGTCAAAGATCACGACATCGAACCGCTGCTCGTCGAGGGGGATGGCGTCGCTGATCGACAGCGGGCTCATGAGCCAGATCGGCTTGAGATCGTAGACGACGGTTCCACTGTCGCCCTCGCTGAGGTCGCGGATCGAGCGGTGGCGCATGACCTTCTCGAACTCGCGCTCGAGCACCCGTCGGCCCGCGTTGTAGACTCGCTTGATCGCCTTCTCGGGCTCGGTCAGCTCCCCGTGGGGCAGGGTGCTTAGGTGGAGACGCTCGCGGAAGCGTGCTCGGACGCGCTCGCGCACCACGCGAGCGTTGAGGGCGAGCAGGGCATGTTGGGCGTGATGGAGCTCGATGGCGCGACCGCGGAGCTGGCCCGCGTCGAAGGTGCCGAGCTCGCGGTCCTCGGCGAAGCTGAGATCCAGGGTGCGCTGGAGCACGGCGGCGTCGAAGTCGACGGGACGTAGGGGGAGCGCGCGCACCGCGTCGCGGACCGCGGGTGGGGTGGTGGCGAGTCGGCGGAGCGCCCCTTGCAGAGTGGGGAGGTGGTCGATCGAGGCCTCGACCTCGGAGAGCAGGGTCTCGAGGCGTTCCAGCCCCAGGCCCTCGGAGCGGTCGAAGAGCGCGGCGGTGGCCGTGTTGAGCGCCTCCACCGAGGCTTCGGCCCTCAGGATGGTGGTCGCGTCGTGAGGGGAAGCTCGCCAGCGGTGGACGAGCTCTCGCTGGAGCGCGGTGCGGCCCCGGTCCCGCCGCAGCCGCTCGACCATGGCTAGGAGCTCGGGCGGCGTTCGCTCGACGCCGAGCAGATCCCGTGTCTGCTGCGCGATGGACTCCAGCTCGTCCTGGCGCGCATACTCGAGCTCCAGGGCCTCGAGCACGCCCGTCCAGGTCGGCTTGACCGCGTGCTGATCGAATGCGTAGCGGGATCGAAGCACCCCGCGTAGCTGCCACCACGCCGGCGCCAACCAGCGGAACAAGAAGAAGAGCCCATCGAGCCAGCGGGCTTGGGACAGCGCGGTGCCTACGTCTGCGCGGGGAAGCTTCTGGGTCCAGGGGGCGGTCGCGGTCTGGGCTTGCGCCAGGGCGGCCTGGGCGCGTTCATGGGCCTGTACCAGCTCGAGGAGCCTCAGGGAGCGGGCGCTCTCGGGGTCGAGGAGGGCCAAGTTGTCGGGGAGCAGCGGCCGAAGCGTGCGCGCGAGGGCCAGGGCGTCGGCCAGGTCGGCGCGGGTCGCTCCTTCGCGCACCTTCTCGCCTGCTGTGTGAACTTGGATGAGCAGCCCGCGCACGCGATCCAGGCGCTCGCGCAGGACGTGCACCGGGCGCGGCGCGTTGAGCACCTCGGCCGCGAGGTGGATCAGAGGGGTCGCTGAAAGCGAGGAATCTCCGACCTGCTCGGCGAGCAGCCCACCGAGCTCGTGCACTGCGGCGCGCCCCTGCGCCCAGTCGCGATGGGCGGGCACCCACTCCGCCTCGGCGGCCGAGAGGGCGGGGGGGGCGCCCTGGGCGATCCTCCGGTCGATCACGTCGATCACGCGTAGCTCGCTCCCCTTTGCCGGCGCAGCCATGCCGCGAGCGAAGCGCCGGAGCCGCCCGAGGGAGTCCTGCATTCTCTCCACCACCTCGTCGCGCAGCGGCTCGTTCTCGCCCGAGAGATCCGGGGTGGTCCACCCTGTGTAGGTGCGCTTGAGATCGTCGATGAAGGGGCGCTTGTCGGCCTGCGAGTCGTGGATCAGCACGCACAGCTCGTCGAGGCCGTGCTGGGCGAGGCGATGATAGACGACATCGAGGGCGACACGCTTTTGGCAGACGAAGAGTACCCGCTGGCCCCGCGCGGCGAAGTCGGCGATCAAGTTGGTGATGGTCTGGGACTTGCCGGTGCCCGGGGGGCCCTGGATGATGAAGCTCTGGCCGGTGCGTGCCCAGCGAACCGCGGCGGCCTGGGTCGGATCGGCCGAGACGACGGTGAAGAGATCGAGACCCTCGCCCTCGGGCTCGGGCGGGGAGCCGAGCTCCCGAGCGTCGAGCGAGAAGAGACGGTCGAAGCTTGGGTGATCGTGATCGGAGTCGTCGGCGAGCATGCGGTCGTAGTCGGCGACCAGCGACATCTTTCGGTAGTTGAACGCCCCGAGGGTCAGGTGGGTGAGGTCTACGGCCCAGTCGTAGGGCCCGGCGGCCACCTCTTCTTCGTGCCAGACCTGGCGGGTCGAGACGCGCTCGTCGGAAGGGGGCGCCCCCTGCGGTTGCCCCTCGGCCGCGCCCGAAGGGGGCAGGATGGGCTGGGCGTCTCGAAGGTGCTCTTCGAAGCCGTAGGTCTCGGCCTGGACCTTCTCGCGGTACAGCGCGAGCCCGAGAGGCTGGAAGTTGGACCGTGAATAGCTGAACGACACCCCGAGCGCGGTCCGCAGCCCCCGGCCCGAGCTCCGACTCCGCCGTCGCCAAGCGTTCAGCCGCCGACGGGCCGTCTCGCGCAGGATTCGGATCTGCGGCCGGGTGATCAGGTGCACCGTGACGGCTGGCTCGCTGCGTTGGATCGCCGCTGCCAACGCCTTCTGAAAGGTGGAGACCTCGGCCTTGCTCAGGTCGATCTGCTCGGGCAGATCGAGGCCGTAGAGCTGCTGGAGTCGGTGTCGCAGCGCCGGGTTGACCTCGGCGAACTCCGAGATCGGACTCAGCACGTAGGTGTCGCGCACGCCACGCTCTAGGGTGAGCGCCACCGGCAGCAGGAGGAGCGGGGACCGGATCCGCTCCTCGCCGTCGCGCTCGCGCAGGTCGTGCCAGTTCAGAAAGGCGATGACCAGCCGGAGCTGCGAGAAGCCTACCTCGTTCCGGGCGCGTCGATCTTCGCTGCGGATGGTGTCGAGGGTGCTACGGGCCCAGGGGTGATCCTCGAAGCGCAGGAAGCGATCGAGCCGGACGGGCCTGCCTTGTCGGAGAGCCTCGCCCACGGGACCCTCCCAGAGCAGGAGATCTTGCGCGGAGATGGCCTCCGCATTGAGCTGGATAGGGACCGAGGCCATGGTGAGATCGAGCTGCCGCTGGGTTGGACGGTACCAGATCATTCGGTTTCGGCGGGAGAGATCGAAGAGCCGGGACTGAAGCGCGCGCTGGATGAGGTGCCGGCGAGAGTCCTTATCGGCGGTCTGGAAGCCCTCGATCGCCTGGAAGTCCAGATCGGTGTCGTTCCGCTCGTCGACGTCGCGGTAGCGGCGTAGGCGGTCGATCAGCGAGGGGAGATCCTGGGCGCGGCGGTGTCGGTCCGGCTCGGTCATGCGCACGATGGCGCGCGCGAGCACCGGATGCAGGCCGCTGTTCAGGCGGGTGAGGGTGTGGCGGTGCGTGACGAAGCGCTGAAGCTCGTCGGGCTCGGTAAAGTCGGCCCCGATCGCCAGGCTGGCGAAGACCATGCCCGCCGCGAAGACGTCGGTCAGCGCGTCGTGGTGGCCGACCTCCTGCTCCCAGCTCGTGAAGCCTGGAATGAAGACCGGCTGCTCGATCGGATCCTCGCCGCGCCGCTGATCGGTCCGTCGGGAGTGCTGGACGCCCCACTCGATCTCCACGTACCCGCCGCCCACCACATCGAGCCCCTCGCTGCGACGGCGTTCGACCCGGCGCAGCTCCTCGACGGCGAGGGTCGGCGATCGGGCCTCGTTGCGATGAAACCACAGGCGTCCGTCGTCGATGAGGATCCGCCCCACGCCGTCCAGAGGACCGACCAGCCCCTCGTCGTGCGCTGCTTGGAGCTGTTCGAGGAGGGGGAGCATGGCCCGCAGGAGCTCTTCGTTCCCGCGCCCTTCGCCCTCTCGTGCCTCGCGCAGCCAGTCGAGGAAGCTCTGCTCAGTCGTCATCGTCGCTCCCGTGCTCGTCCTCGACGGCAACGTCGGCCTGGGCGAGCTGAGCGTCGCGATCCTGGAGCGCCTCGGCGATCGCCCGCTTGGTCATGCGCAGGTGCCGGTTGACGGCGCGCTGGAAGCGGTCTTGCAGCCCCAGGGCCTCCGCGACGGCGTCCGCGCGGAGCAGCGGCATGGGCTCGATGGAGGGGTCGACCGCCACGAAGTCGAGCAAGACAGCCGCCAGGTAGTCCCGGACGGTCTCGCCCCAGCTCTCGAGGTCGTCGGCGGTCAAGGGCGTGGGGGAGGGGGTGGGGGCATCGTCGTAGAAGAGCTCCGCGTGGGCCTTCACCGCGTCGGTGCTGAACCACGCGGGCGAGATGAGCCAGGCGATGATCCTGCGGGTGAGCTGGTCGAGGGCGTCGCGCCGGAGCAGATCGAGCTCCTCGAGGGCGACGGGGCCGTCGATGATGCCTTGGACCCAGGCCTCGTCCAACGACTCCGCGGTCGCGACATGGTCGAGCGCGAGGGCTCGGATGTGGGCCTCCGGGTGGCTCCACGCGCGGGAGCCCGTGCCCTGCTTGCGGAGGAGTTCTCGGCTCTGGTCGAGGAAGTCGCTGGGGTTGGCCTTGGAGAGCCCTGTTCGGACCCGGACCAGCGCCTCGATTGTGGGTTCGAGGCCGGCGACCAGGAGGGCGCCGCGATCGGCATAGACCTCGACGTGGAGCTGAAAAAGCCGGAGCGACTCGATCAGGGTGGGCGTGGCTTCGTGCTCCACGAGCGAGGCGAGCAGCCGAAAGGCGTGCAGGGGGTCGCCCTTATCGAGGCTGAACATCAGGTGGTGGGCGAGCTCGTGCCCCAAAACCGCTCGCAGAAGCTCGGTCGATAGGCGCTCTTGGATGGCCCCTTCGAGTACGACTCGCGCCGCACGGGGCGAGTAGTACAGGGCGGCGTTCATGGTGGGGCCGTCTTCGCCCTGGTAGAGCTCGACGGGCACGGTGATCCCGAGCTTGTTCGCCACCTGGTCCGCCAAGGCGTAGAGCTCGGGCTCCGAGGTGCGGGTGAGGGCGACGGTCGTCTGGAGCAGGTGAAGGCGCTGGGCCTCTTCGTAGCGGGCGTCGGAGACATCGGATGCGAAGTGCGCCCAGGCCGAGGGGAGACGTTCGCGCAGGTAGGCGACCATCTGCCGGTGATAGGGCAGCGGCGTGGTCAGCAAGGCAGAGGAATCAAGCACCTGGGCGGGGTATCTAATCCTCGGTAGGCTGTCGATGCGACTCGAGGGGGTCGCGCTTGGAGCTGGCGTAGGATGTACCCCATCGACGACCGCTGCTTCAGGTTACCGTGAGGGGGTGTCCAGCGTTCCCTCTCGAGGTTCTCCCTTATGATCGTCTCCGACCGAGTGGTGATGTTGTCCTTTCTGATCGTCGCGGGCCTGGCAGGCCTCGCGCACGCCGGGCCGGAGCCCACGATCCCCACCGAAGGTGGAACCCAAGACGAGCCGATTCGGCCGACGCGGATGGGGGCCGACGCCGCATGGGACGGGACGGGATCTCCGCCAGATGTCCGAGGGTCCGAGGAGGTCCTCGGGGTCGAGGTCGCCGCGAAGCTCGGCCGTATGCCCTCCGGGATCGCCGCCGTGGGCGAGCGCTTGTTCATCGCCGTACCTCGCTGGGATGGCGGTCCCTCCACGCTGCACGAGTGGCGCGACGGGGCCTTGCGCCCGTGGCCCTCGGAGCGCGTGAATGACGCCTCGGCGGGCGCGGATCGGCTGCACTCGGTGAACGGGCTGCGGCTCGATGCCCGCGGCCGTCTGTGGGTGCTCGACAACGCGCGCATCGATCTTGGGGCGCCGGCGCCTGGAGCGCCCAAGCTGATCGCCTACGATCCAGCCACCGGGGAGGAGCTCTGGCGTCACGTCTTCCCTTCCAAGGTCGCCCCTCCAACCAGCTTCATGAACGATGTCGCCATCGACGCCAAGCGCGGCTTCGCCTACCTCACCGAGACGGGGATGGGCGGACCGGGAGCGCTCGTCGTGGTCGATCTCAACGAGGGTCGTTCCTGGCGGGTGATCGAGGGGCACCCCTCGGTCTCGGCAGACGCTTCTCTGACGATGACGATCGACGGGACAGAGGCGACCCTCCTGCGTGCTGGGGAGCGTCAACCCTGGCGGGTCGGTGCGAACCAGATCGCGCTCACCGATGGGGGAGAGACCCTGCTGTTCGGGCCTATGACGGGCCGGACGCTCTATGCGGTGCCCACCTCGCTCCTCCGCGACCCCTCGTCCCGGCCCCAGGCCCTCCGTCGCTCGGTCAAGGCACGATCGGACAAGCCGATGAGCGACGGCATGGACGTGCTCGCGGACGGTCGGCCTGTCCTCACCGATGTCGAGAACGCCGCCCTCGTCACGCTCCCGCCCGACGGCCGACCCACCAAGCTGGTCGAGTCGACGAGGTGGTTCGTGTTTCCGGTGGCCATCCACGCGGTCGACGCCGAGACCCTCTACTTCAGCTCGAACCAGCTCCAGGGCATGCCCCTGCTTCACGGTGGAGAAGACAAGACCACCCCGCCGTACTGGGTATGGCGGGTTCGGCTGAAGCCCTCGCGCTGAGCCAGGCGGGCCCCCGAGCTCTCAGCGCGACGAGCCCGAGAGGCGGTCGAGGATGTCGCGGAAACGGTCGGCGCCCCAAGCCTTGCCCAGCGCCACGGCCTCGTCGGTGAGCCGCTGGCTGGCGTCGTCGTCCAGACCATCGACGGCGGTGCGCGCCGCGAAGAGAAGCCGCAGCGCTTCTTCGGGATCGTTGGCCTGATCGGCGAGGCGAGCGGCCTGGATCGAGGCCTCGGCCAGCAGGGGGGTGGCGCCGGCGTGCGCCGCGCTCAAGGCGGCGATCTTCAGCGCAGCGCGAGCCTGCTCGGGCGAGAGTCGGGCGACCGCCAGGGCGGCTCGCGCACGGAGCCGCGCCGCAGGACCTTCGGAGGGGAGCTGTTCGACGAGCCGATCATAGTGCGCCAGCGCCTCGTCGGGCCGGTCCGAGAGCTCCGCGGCCTGGGCGAGGCCCAGGATGGCGCGCGCCTGGAGCATGCCTTGCTCGCGCTGCGCGGCGTGCTCCATGACCGTGTGGAGCAGGGTCTCGCCCTCATGGATGCGGTCGGCGTTGAGCAGAGCCAGCCCGCGACTCAGCGCGAGGGCCAGCCCCTCGTCGGTGCCGATGGGCTCGAGGGCTTGGAGGCGGGCGAGGGCGTAGGGGATCAGCTCAGGGGCCTCGGCGGCGGTACAGAGCGGCACCAACTGCGCGACCAGGCTCCGTGCGAGATCGTGCTGCCCCAGACGCTCGGCGGCGATGAGCCTCGCCCAGCCTTGCCCAGCCTCGGGCCCGAGCTTGGTGGTGACCAGCCGCGCCTCCTTGGCTGCCTCGGCGTACTCTCCGGGGATCCGCCCCAGGAGGTCCCGAAGCATGTCCAGGAGATAGCGGTGCTCCTCGAGGCGGTCGGCGATCTGCATGCTCGCCAGGGTGAAGCGCTGATCCAAGGCGTCCACTCGCGCCTCGGCGCCGTCGTCGAGGGGGCTGAGCGCCCGTTCGATGTCGCGGCCGAGCTTCACGAACTGGTCGAGCGATCCTTGGAGGTCTGCTTGGAACTCCGTGATCGAGTCGAGCGCCTCGGGCACACCCTCGGGGAGCTCCACCCCGTCGAGGTCGAGGCTTGGGGGGGCCAGGGCCTCGGCGTGCTGCGAGAGCTGCTCAGAGGCTAGCCGGAGCTGCGCGACCAACCCTCCGACGATGTTCGAGACCCGCTTGGGATCGGGGGGCAGCATCGACTGCGAGAAGACCTTGGGGTCCCCCGCAGCGAGCATGCCGGCGAGCTGGGTCGGATCGAGCCCGAAGGCCTCCGCGACCTCTTCGAGGGCGGTGCGCTCAGCCGCTCTCCGTCGTGCTTCAGCCTCGCTCACTCGCGAAACTCCTCGAGGGTCGCGGCCCAGTCAGCCCCGCTGGCCAGCTTACTGCCGTACGAGGCGGCGGCCGACTCGCCTTGGCTGTGGTGCGACTGCATCTTGGCGAGGTGGTCGGCCTTGATGGATCGAACCTCGGCGAGGCGGGCCTCGTCTTCGGAGATCTTGCCGATGAGGGCCGACTCGCTGTTGACAACTTGCTGCTCCGCTTCGTCGCGGGTGCTGCCGACCGTGTCCATGATCTCGACCTGCTCGGACGAGGCCTCCTTGCCCTCTTCGGCGCCCTCGGTCGCCATCTCGTTCGTGACGTTCTGGGCCTCGCCCGCTGCTTCGGCGCCACCCGAGACATCCCCGCTGTCGGGGGTCTTGCTCATGTCGTCCTTGCCCTCTTCCATGCGGGACATGCTCTCTTTGGTGCCCTGGGCGAGCTCGGGATCGGCGTCCTCGGTGGGGGCGGAGGCGCTCCCCATCAGGGACGCGCGTTGCGAGGCGTTGCTCTGCGCTTCGTTGATCGGAGCGCTTAGGTCGCTAATGGTGCCCTTGGCAGGCTCGATGACGGACTCCTCGAGGGCACGGTTCTCTTCGATCTCCCCGGCGATGATCTGCTCGCTCGCGTAGGCGTGGAAGGCGGCCGCGTGCTCGTTGTGAAAGGCCTCGATGTGCTCCGCGGCTTGGTCGTAGAGCTCGTCGAGGTCGTCGACGTCTTCGATGGGGCTCTCGATCTGCAGCATGGTCTGGATCTCGCGCACGCCCTCGAGGCTGTCGTCGGCCTCGTTGCCCGCGGTGTCGTAGCCCTTCTTGGAGCCCTCATCGAGCTGGGCCTCGCCCTCGCCCTCCTCTTCTTTGTCTTCGGAGGAGCCGCTGAACCACCCGACCACAGCGTCGGGAGCCTTCTTGAAGGCGCCACTGGACTTGTTCTCTTTCTGCGTGAACTCCTCGGGGTTGGCCTTGCGCTCCAAGAAGGAGGAGGACCAGGCCGACTCGTTCTTGACCGCCTCGTAGCGGGCCTTGGCCTCTTCGAAGCCGACCTCGTCGGCCTCGTGCACCCCCTCCATCTGGCTCTTGGCGAAGTCGATGTTCTCTTGGTGGATCTCGCCCATACGATCGCGGTCGGCGATCTCTTGAACGTAGTATTCATCGATGCTCTTGATCCGGCTCTCAAGCATCTTCTTCTCGGCCGACTTCGTCTTCTCGAGCTTCTCGAGCTGATCGAGCCGCTCCTGCGCGTCCCGAAGGTTGACCTCGGCGCGGGCGTGCTGCCAGGCGGAGCCGTCGCCGGTCGATCCGGGGCCCGATACGCCATTGACCTCGTCTTGGAAGGCTTTCAGCTCCGCTTTGGCCGTATCGATGTCGGTCTTGAGGCTCTTGAGCTCCCCCTCGAGATCCTTGCAGTTGCCGCTCAGCTCCTGACGACGCTTCACCGCATCTTCGGGGTGTGCGAAGGCCCGCAGCTCCTCGCGGAAGGTCCTGGCTTCCGTCACGACGTCGCGGTACTTCACGATGCTGAGCTGGCTCTTGAGCTCCTTACCACCCTCGGCCGCCAGATCCTTGGAGTACGAGGCTGCGCCCTTCCCGAGATCTGCGGCCCGCTCGCGGAGGCTCTTCTTGGGGGTCTCTGGGCTGGCTTGCTCCCCCTCGCCCGGCTTGGTCTGGGCGTTTCCATCGGCGTCTCGGACCTTTGCGTCTCCCTCGCCGGCCTTGGTGATCGCGTCGTTGACCTTGTCGATGGCCTCTTGCTTGCCATCCTCCGCGGACTTCTTGCCTGCGTTCTTGGCCTTGTCGTAGAGGTTCTTGGACCCCTTCTTGGCCGCCTTGGTGGCGTCGGAGGTGGCCTTGCTCGCTACGGCCTCCGTGGTGGCCTCGGCGATCTCTGAGGCGCCCGCCTTGGACTTCTCCGTCTGATCGGCGAGCATGAAGTCGGGCACCATAAAGGCGGCGGCCGTGTCGAAGAGGAACTTGAACGGCTTCATCGCCGTCGAGACCTTCTTGAGGACCTTCTCGAACTTGGCGAGCAGCTTGGCAAACTTGATGACGGCCTTTCCGCCCTTGATCAAGGCAGCCGACGCCCCGCCGGTCCAGAAGAGTAGGATCAACCCGATGATGATGAGGGAGAAGCCCACGCCCCACAGCAGGTTGCCGATCTGGGATAAGGCTTCGGTCGCTACGCCGAGGAAGTCGATGGCGAAGCCCAGCGCGTCGCCCATGATGGCCAGGGTCATGCCGATCTTGTCGGAAGTGCTGCCGTTCTGCCAAGCCTTCATGTTCTCGTCAGAGAAGTTTTTCATCAAGGTGTTGTAGCTGGCGCCGGCTTTCTCCCCTTTCTTCAGCACCGCGTCGTGCATATTGATGAGGGGTCCCGCGAGCGACCCGTGCTCGTACATGGACGAGAAGAGGTCGAAGCCGGCCTTTCCGGCCTGAACGAACTCGAAGCCATCGGTCTTGAGGTGCTTGCCGAGCTTGTCGTTGAGCGCGCCGTCGATGGACTCTTCGAGCTTGCCGGTGAGCTTGTCGACCGTCTCTTTCTTCAGGCCCTTGATCGCGCCTTTCTTGAGGCCTTTGGCGCCACCATCCAGGATGCCAGACCCGATCTCGCCCAGGGTGTAGAGGTAGCGGTTGCCGATCTCGGGACCTTGGGTCTCCATCTCTTCGGCGACGGTGGACTGCATGGCCATCGAGCCGACCACGGTGTCCTGAGTAGGGCGAGCGCCGTTATCGAGGGCCTTGATGGCGTCGAAGTTGGGGGTGGCCATGGGGGTGGGATCGACGGAGGTGGCGCTGAGGTCGGGGGTTCCGAGCTGCCCGTCCGCACCGCTGATGCTCGAGGGATCGGGGGGCGCGGACGCCTCGCCTCCGCCCTCGATGACGTCGGGGGGGACGACGGTCATGGCGGCGGCCTCGCGCGCTTCGGCGGCGGCGGCCTCTTCGTCGGCCGAGAGCTTGGCCTCCTTCTTCACCTCGTCGGCGATGATGCGGGAGGTCTGCTTGGTCCTCCTGCGGAACCCGGTGTTGGCGATCTTGCTCTCCCAGAGGGCCTGAAGCGCGGGGCCGTCCTCTTCGTCTTCGATGGTCGCCTTGTACATGTCGATCAGGTCGCCATACTCCTCGGTACGCTTGACCCCGCCGAGCTCGGCCCCATGGGGCTCGCCCTTGCCGACCTTCTTGATCATGTCTTTGCCAGGGCGGGTCTTGAGCGCTCCCTTCATGGTGCGTTTGCTGCCCTTGCGCCAGTCCTTCGCGCGGCGCTTTGTGTCCTTCTCGGGGCGATCCCCCTCGACCGCGCGGGCGCCCAGACGGTCTTTGGCAGCCTCGGTGGCGGACTCGAGGGGCTCCATCTTCTGGGAGAGGCTGTGCACCATGTCGGTGAGGTGGGTGCTGGCTCCCTCGGCGGCGACGTGGTCTTCGGGGAGGAAGGCGGAGGGGGCCTCGACGGTCTTGCCGCTCGCCAGATCGGCGCCGAGGGTGTGGGCTTCGACCTCGGCGGCGGCGCCGGAGCCTAGACCGTCGAAGGCGTTGAGGTCTTGAGCGGCGTGGGTGAGCTCGTGCGCGAGGGTCTGACGCCCCTCCTTGGAGCTCGGATCGAAGGTGTTGGGGTTGAGGTAGATGGTGCCAGCCTCGTAGAGGCCGGTGGCGCTGATGGCCTCGGTCTTCGCGTCGGCCTCAGCCCCCATCGACAGGGTGGGAAGGGCTGACAGTCCGAGCTTCTCGGCGTATTCTCGGACCAGCGCGAGCACCTCCTTGGTGTGGTCGTCGCCCCCGTCCCCATCGGAGGGGGCTGCGGTGGCCTGCCCGCTTTCACCGAACTCAGCACCCCCCTCCTCGGAGGTTGAGCCCTCTTCGTCGAGCCCGGCGCCCCCGGATGCGATGAGGACGGGGCTCGGCGGGGTGACGGCGGGGGCAGACTGCATCGCGTCGAGCGCGTCGCTGTTGCTCGCGGCGAGCTGAGGGTTCGCAGAATCCGTCGACGCGCCCTGGCCTTGCACCGAAGGTTGGATCGAACGGTCCGCAGATTGACGTTGTTTCATCGTGGGCTCCGATGTAGAGGAGGAGGCTCTTGGAATCTATTCTATCTCAAGGGTCCGCGTCGAGACTTTCGCTGTCCTTACATGGCTGTGGAGCGGGGCACACCGATCCCTCTTGTCGAGGAACGTCGAGGGGGCGAGATCCCCTCAGACTTTTTTTGGAGGAGCTCAGCAGCCGTCGAGCAGGCTCTCGTCCATGTCGAACTCACCGCAGGTGAAGTGGGTCTGTGCGGACTGATTAAGTTGGATCGAGGCTCCCTCTTGGGGGATCCCCATCCCTACAGCGCGCGCCGGTTCACGGCCATCCCCTGGGGAGGCCCTGGAGGCTCAGGCGGCGATCTTTGGGAGTTCTCGGCGCCGTCGTGCGAGCGCGATCAGCGCCCAGAGGACCACGCCCCAGCCGGTCGCGGAGGCCTGGGCGGTAGAGCAGCCCAGCCCGAAGCCGCGATCGTCCGGGGTGCGGGGCGTCGTTCGGTCCTCGTAGTTCGAGCCGGGATCCAGGTAGTTGGGGACGCCGTTGCCCGTGTTGTCCTCGAGGCCTTCGGCGCGGTCGAGGGCCCCGTCGCCGTCGCTGTCGAGGTCGAGGCAGTTGGGTGCGCCGTCGCCGTCCGTGTCGACGAGCTGGCCGGAGGGGCACTCGATGTGGGTGGGGAGGGTGTCGCCGTCGTCGTCGGGATCGCGGTAGTCGGGGACGCCGTCGCCGTCGGTGTCGCGGGGGGAGGAGGGGTCCGGTCCTGCCTCGAAGGCGTCGGAGAGTCCGTCGGAGTCGGAGTCGGTGTCGAGGGCATCGATCACGCCGTCTTCGTCGGAGTCGAGGGGGCTGAGCTGCGCCTCGTGGGTGTCGATGGAGCCCCACTCGACCCCGTCGGGGATGCCGTCGCCGTCGCTATCGCGCTGGAGCGGGTTGGTTCCTTGCCGCACCTCGTAGTAATCGAGCACGCCGTCGCCGTCGGAGTCGGTGTCGACCTGTCCATCACAGTTATTGTCGATCCCATCCAAGATCTCGGGGGCGGAGGGGTTGACCAAGGGATTGAGGTCGTCGCAGTCGTCGCCCAACGAGCCATCGGGCTGGGGGTGGCGATCGGAGTCGTGACCGTCGAAGTCCTGGTCGAAATCCGACAAGCCATCGCAGTTCTGATCGATCCCGTCGTACCAGATCTCCTCGGCGCCAGGGTTGATGGTGGGGTCGTCGTCGTCGCAGTCGCCGTCGGGCACCGTGGCGAGCGCGACGCCAAGTTCAGCGCAAGCGATGTCGCCTAAGGAAGACTCTTGGATCTCGTCGGTGCGATAGCTGTCGTCGTCGCGATCTTCGAAGCAGAGCTCGGTGCCCGAGCAGCTCTGGTCGATGCCGTCTCCGGGGATCTCTTCGGCGCCAGGGAAGATGGTGGGGTCGTCGTCGTCGCAGTCGCCGTCGGGCAGGGTCGCGAGGGCGAGCCCTTCGCCGCTGCAGGTGAGGTCGCCCGCCGCGGATCGACGGGTCTCGTGGGTGCGCCAGCCGTCCTCGTCGCGGTCTTCGAAGCAGAGCTCGGTGCCGGTGCAGTTCTGGTCGATGCCGTCTCCGGGGATCTCGGTGGCGCCAGGATTGATCGAGGGATCACTGTCGTCACAGTCCGCTTCGCCGTCGGGCTCTTGCAGCACGGTGCCGTCGCCGCTCACCCAGCGCGCCGCGAAGCCATCGCCGTCGAGGTCGAGGTCGAGGCCGTCGCAGTCCTGATCGATGCCATCGAAGGCGATCTCGAGGGCGCCAGGGTAGATGGTCGGATCGTTGTCATCGCAGTCGTCGCCGCCGGCCGCAACCGCACGGAACCCGTCGCCGTCCATATCGTCGGGGTCGTAGAGCCCGCAGGTCCTGTCTACGCCGGAGTGGGAGGTAGGATCGGCACCCAGGTTGGTGTCGGGGTCGTCATCGTCGCAGTCCGTCCCACCCACGATCTCGGCGACGAAGCCGTCCATGTCCACGTCGATGAGATCGTCGGCGAAGCAGTCCTCGTCGATACCGTTGTAGGGGATCTCGTCGGCGCCGGGAAAGATGGAGGCGTCGGAGTCGTTGCAGTCGCCCTCGGCGATGGTGACCCCATCGCGGTCGTGATCGCGGAAGAGGTGGTTTCCGAGAGCGACCATCGCGTTGTGGGCGCCGGCCGAGTCGATCTCGGGGGAGGTCGCGTCGATGGCAAAGCAGTCTGAGCCGAGGTTTGGGAAGGGTATGAACATGCCTACGTTGTCTGTCAAGTTTTCGGGTGGAATGTCTTGAGAGAACTCTGGTTCCAGGAGGTCGTAGAAGTTGAAGCTGGCGTAGATGGGGTTGGACGTGGAAGCCGAGGAGAGCGCGTAGAGTTGTTCCTGCACATGCAGGTTGTGGGAGAGCTCGACGCTGGTGTTGACGTAGTTCCCCGCGGCCCGGAATGAGCCGCCCCACGGGCTGTGGTTAGCGAGAAAGGTGTTCCAACCCGTAAAGAAGAACTGAAAGTCGCCCAGGGGATGTTGAATGGAGTTCAGATACAAGGCCCCGCCGCCCAGGTTGAAAGACGCGTTCGCGGCGAAGACCGAGCCGAGGACCTCGACGCTGCTCCCCTGAGACTCGAAGGCGATAGCGCCGCCTCCTCCCTGGGCTTCATTGACGCAGAAGACCGATAGCTGGACGGAGTGATCGCGGCCTTGGCGGGTAAAGATCGCCCCGCCGTCTCCGGTGAAGGCGGCGTTTCCAGCGAGGCGGCTCCGTTGGAGCCCGAGGGGCACCCCCCTCAGGTGGAGGGCCCCTCCTGAGGTCGCTTGGTTTCCGACGAAGTCGGTGTCCTGGACCGAGAGCCCGCCGCGAGATTCGACGAGATCTCCCGGCTCGCGGGCAAAGATGGCCCCACCTTGGTTCCAGACCTGGTTCTCATAGAACTCGGAGCGCAGGATGACGAGATCTCGCGGGCCCAGGATCCGGAAGATGGCTCCCCCGTCTTCGGCCTGGTTGCGCCAGAGCCGAGATCCGATCAGCGAGATGTCGGCGTCTGCAGAGGCGAAGATGGCCCCTCCAAAGTCGCCTTGGTTCTCTAGGAAAAAGCTCCCCCTGATGGGCAGCGGGTCCGGGGATGCGACCCAGAGCCCCCCGCCTTCGGTCGCCTGGTTGCCGATGAACTGGGTGCCAGTGAAGCTCGCCTTACCCGAGATCATCGCCCCTCCGCCGTGGAGCTCCGCGTAGCCTCCCTCGAATCTACCGCCGATCATGGTCAGCTCGCCTGAGCCCGTGACCTGGAGGCCTCCGCCCACGAGGTCGGCCTCGTTGTCGAGGATCTGCACGTCTCGCAGGGTGGCGTTGCCGATGAGAAGGAAGGCGCCTCCGCGGACGGCCGCCCGGTTGTTGGTGTAGCGGCCCGCCAGCACTTGGAGGGTCGAGGTGGCGCGGACCGCGCCACCTCCGTCGTCGATGGCGATGCAGCCGCGCACGGTCACGCCCACGAGGAGGAGAGGGGACTCCGCGTCGATCGCCCCACCGGACCACGCGGCGCCGTCCTCGATCGTGGAGCGAAGGATCTGGCTGATCGACGCCACCCCCGAGCCGATCGAGAGGAAGCCTCCGGACTGGAGCGCGGTGTTCCCCGAGGCGGTCACGTCGCGCAGCTCGATGGTGGCGCCGGCTCCGTCGACGCGAAGGGCCCCGCCGTCGGCCTCGGACTGGTTATCGTGGAAGGTCACGTTATTCGCGACGAGGTTGCCGTCGAAGACGCGCACGGCTCCGCCAAAACCGCCCTCGTTCTCGGTGAAGTGCGACCCGGTGAGCCGCAGGGTTCCCCCAAAGCTGGCGATGGCTCCGCCCTCGGCGTGGCTCCGGTTCCCGAGAAAGTTCGAGTCCACGATCTCGACGGTGGATCCGACGGCGAAGACGGCAGCCCCGGAGCTCCCGCCGAAGTCGATCGCCGCCAGGCCCTCGAAGTGCATGCCCGCCATGTGCAGCTCGCTGTCGGAGACGTCGACCCCCCGGCCTTCGAGGTGGCGGATCTCGAAGCCCGAGATCTGGAGATGGCTGTCGCGCACCACCAGCGCTGGCTCGTCGAAGAAGGTGCACGAGAGGACCGACCGGGCGTCGCTGTGGGCCGAGCCGTAGATCCGCAGAGTACGACCTTCGATCCGAAGGCACTCCTCGAAGGGGGTCTGGTCGATCACGACGAGGGTGGTCCCGTCTTCGACGGCGTCGATGGCTGCCTGCAGCGAGGTGAAGTCAGCGCTGCTTCCGCTGCCGACGGTCACATAGGGCGTAGTCGCGCTCGCGGGCGCCGCGATGAGTGCCCCGATCAGGCCGAGCCCGAGCCGAACCATGCTTCCTCCTGTGGACCGGATGGGAGTATACGCCCCAGCCTCTTGGTCTGCGCTGACTTCCGTCTTCTTCCCCAGGGAGCAGAGGAGCATGGGGGGTTATTCACCCCAGCGTCTCCCCTGGCTGTCGCGGGGTGCGGAGCGAGGGGGAGCGTGCGGTGTTCAGGAGTTCTCCTGGGCCCGTTCCAGAGGCTCCCGGAGCGCGCTGCGGATCCCCTGGCCCCCGTCGGGCTACGGATCGGTGTAGACTCGGGGCCTTCCTCTCGGAGGCTCGATGCGTCCCTCCCAACTTGCGCTCCTCTCGCTCCTCTTGGGTGGATGTCTTCGTCTTCAGCTCCGCGAAGAGGAAGACCCCATCGCCGTCGGGGCCTCGTTCCGGCCCGTCGCGACGAACTGGCGCTTGCAGTGCGATGGGCTCGACTTCACGAGCTGTCATCTGCGTCACGCCCACGTCTACGCCGTCGAGGCCCCAGAGCGGCTCTTCTCGGTCTCGGGCGCTCGACTTACGGCCCTCGACGAGGGGAGCGCGCGGGTCCGCGTCCACGCACGGATCGGCCAGAAAGAGCGAAGCCGGCGGATGACCCTCGAGACCGCCCGCGCTGACGACATCTGGATCTCCTCGCTCGGGGCCGTCGTCCTCGACGCCTTCGTGGCCCCGCCGGGCGCGACGCTGGTCACGAGCTGGGCCGCGCGGGATCGCGACGGGCGTCGCTTGATGGGCGACTCTTTCCAGGCCTGGGACGATCCGAGCGGCACGATCGACATCCGACCCGCCGAGCGAGGGCCAGCGGTCGAGATGCGGATGCCGGCGTCGACCCACGACGCCATCGAGCTCATCGGCGATCACGGGGCGCGGGTGGCGACGGTGCGGGTGGGCACGCCCGAGCCCGAGCTCCTAGAGCTGCTCTTCGATCCCGACTGGGGGGACTCGGCTCAAGCCCAGCTCATCGGATGGAGCGGTGACTTCGCCATCCTCTACAGCGAGGTGCCGGTGCGCTGGGCCTCGCTCACCCCCGAGGTCTGCGAGGCCCCCCCCGACAGCCTGCTCGGAGTCATCGTCTCATCCGCGATCTTGCAGGCAGGAACCTGCACGCTTCAGGCGAGCGCGGACCTGCCGGGTGCCCCCTTCGAGACCACCCTGAGCGCCAGCGCCGGTGTGGCCCCCGCGATCCCCAGGAACGCCCCATGAGGTCGATCCTACTCCTGGGCTTAAGCGTAGCCTGCTCCTCGGTGTCCGGGGAGCTGCGCATCGATGGACAGCTCGCTCCCTTACGGCGGTGCACCACCCTTGAGGTCGTCGGCTTCGCAGGGGTCGATCTTCATCTCGAGAACGGGCGGGTCATCCGACTCTTCCGCGAGGGCGATCGGATCGACGACGTCGGCTTCTTCGACGACCCAGCCGAGGACGTCGGCGCGCTGCTAGGTCCTTGTGCGACGGGCTCGATCGAGGACGGCGCCTCCGCCATCCAAGACGTGCGACTGCTCCGGGGCGAGGCGAGCTTCTCGTGCGAAGCGGTCTTCGAGATCGAGGGCGACGTTCGCTACCAGAGCTGTGGACCGGGGCCGGGCTATCGGCGGCCCTGACCCGTAAGAGCGGTGGTCTGAGGTTTTTGGTTTTGAGGGGTGTGGAGTTGCATCTCTAGCAACCCCGCTGCTAGGGTCGGGCGACCCTTGGGCGTGTTGGCCCTTCGAGGCAGGATCGAGGACTGGGTGGGCATGATGGCCGAGGAACTGCGGGATCCGAATCCCCAGGTGCGCCTTAGAGCGATCCACGAGGTACAACAGCGGTCTTGCTCCCCCGAGAGCCTCGAGGCGCTAGAGCGGATCGCTGCCGCTGACCCCGTACCCGAGCTGCGGGTGGCGGCGCGCGAAGCCTTGGACGCTCCGGGGGTCCGCGTCACCCGTGGTGCGCGGATCGGGCGTTACGAACGACAAGAGATCTCGCTGATTCTCACCGAGATCCAGCGCTGGAACCGTCAGGGGCTGCTGGGGGAGGACCTCTACGCCACCCTGTCGGCGCGCTACCGCCTCGACGGGGCGATCGAGGCTGCCCAAGGGCACGGAGAACAGGCCTCCTCGGTCCAACGGGCTCCCGAGCCGGTCGACGCGCTACCCGCCACCGAGGCCGTCTCCCCCCCGGCCCCGTCGGACGCGGTTCCCTCGGCACCGTCTGCGGGAGCGGACGCCTCTCCCGAGTCCGCCCCCCCCGCGGGTGAGCCCGCGATGGTCTCGCCCGAGGGCGGGGAGCCATCGCCCGACGGTCTAGCTCCGAAGGTCCCGTCTGATCGAGAGCCCCCAGCCAAGAGGCACTCAGCCGCTCCGCCCACGGAGCCCCAGCCCGCGCCATCCTCGGGCTCTGGTGGACTCCTCGAGATCCTGCTGAGCGAGAGCACGATCAAGATCGTCCTCTACCTGGGCGCCTTCTTCGTGATCGCCTCCGCCTTGATCCTCGCGGCGCTCGTGGAGCTCCTGCGGCTGCCGATCCTCACCATCGCCATCCTCGGCTTTGGCGGGGTCTCGCTCGCGCTCCGTCGTCGCTTGCCTCAACCAAGCTTCGCCCTCATGGTGATCGCCTCGTTTATCTTGCCGATCAACGCGCGGGTCATCGTGGACATGACCGGCATCCAAGGGGCCTTGCTCAGCGGCTACTGGACCGTGGTCTGGCTCGGTCTGGCCGTGCTGTGGGGGGGGGCCACGTGGCTCTTCTCGTCTCGGCTCTTTGGCGTCGTGACCCTCGCCTCGCTAGGGCTCGCAGGGGCCCTCGCTCCGGGGCTGTTGGTGCCCGAGCCGGCCTGGACCAGTCGCTTTGCCCTGGCCCAGCTCGGCAACTTCGTCGGGCTGGGGGCGATCGCCGTCTATACGCGCTGGGCTGACGCCAAGGTCGGGCTCACCCCCTTCGTCGTCCAACAGATCGCGAGCTTAGGGCTTGCGATCGCGGCCTTGGTCGCGATGTCGATGGGCTTCGCAGAGCCCGGCTGGTGGAGGCTCGCGGTCGCCTTGGCCGTGGGCCTGGCCGCCCTCTCGTACGGCTGCGGCCAGCTCCTTCGTCCCTTCGTGCTCACCCCCTGGCTCGCCGCCGCTGCCAGCATGCCCGTCGGCGCCTTGACTCTGGCTAGCGTCGTCCCGCCCGACCGTGCGCGAACCCCCGAGTGGCTCCTCAACCACCCGTCGATCGGGGCCCCTGCGGGCCTGCCGCTCTTCGACGTAGCGCAGCCGGTGGGCGCGGTGGGGTGGGCCCTCGTCCTGTTGGTCCTGGCTGAGCTGAGCTACCGGCTCTCGAAGATCGAGCGCTTCAACGAGCGCCTGAGGGGCTTTGATCTCCCACTGGGCCTCGTCGCAGGAGCGCTCGTCTCCGCGGCCGCGATCTACGCGACCTCCTTCTCGGACCGTTACGGCCTGGCCGTCTCGGGAGGAGCGACGTTCTTGCTCCTGGTCGCGCACCTGATCCGGGCGCGGGGCTGGCTGTTCTTCCCGGCGCTCATGACCAGTGTCCTGGCCTACTTTCTTGCGCTTCATTGGCCGTTTCACACGGGCATGCACCCCTACCTCCCCGCGGTGTTCACCCTGCCAGCCGTGCTCATGGTTCTGCCGGATCTGTTCTTTCGACCTGGGTGGCGTTCCCACCTGCACCACTTCATCCCCCTACGCCTCGCGGCGTTGCTCCTTGGAGGGGTTGCGTGCTTGGCGATCGTCTTCGTGGGCTTCGACGACCCGATCCAGGCCTCGGGGTGTGTCCTGGCCTTTACGGTCGCTTACGGCGCGCTGGCT
Source organism: Deltaproteobacteria bacterium (assembly GCA_007693595.1). Lineage (GTDB taxonomy): Bacteria > Myxococcota_A > UBA796 > UBA796 > REDI01. The sequence continues at coordinate 25,974 of REDI01000045.1, forward strand.
GTCCGGTATAACCAGCCATGGTCCGGCTTCCTCGCGACGGCGGGCTTCGCGCTCAGTACGGTCTATGCCTCGATCGCGGTGGCGCCCTATCTGATGGTTCATCCTGGTTACACCATGGTGACCCTGCTGTGCCTCGCGTACTATGGAGCAGGTGAAGGCCTCGACCGCTTCTTCTCGCTGCCCGGCTGGTCGCGAACCCTGCGGTGGTCCGCCCTGCTCTTGGCCTTCCCGCTCGTGGTCACCATGTTGGTCGGGCAGCCAGCCTTTCAGGGCTTCGTCGTGGTGTTGCTGGCGGGTCTCTTCCTGGCCGAGAGTCGGCGGATCCCTGCGATCGAGACCCTCACGCCCCTATTGGCCTCTCTCGGGCTCTACCTCATCCTGCGCGATGCAGGCATCGAGGCTCGCTTCGCGATCTTCACCGGCGTCGCAGCGCTCTGGCTGGTCCTCGATCTGCTGATGCGCGTCGTGATCGCGGAGCGCCCCCTTGGGGCACTCACCAAGGGTGGGGCGGCGCTGCTGGTCGTCTGGAGCGCGATTTGGGTGGTCTTCACCCGCCGCCCCGATCTGGCCGTGCCGCTGTGTAGCGCCGGGGTCACCGCGCTCGTTTTGCCCTACGTCCTAGTCTATCGTAAGCCGCTGGTCGGCTATGGTTTCACGCTGATGCTCGGCGCCACCACCCTCGCGGTGGCTCGAAGCTTCGAGGGGCTCGACAGCGCAGCGGCTCTCCTCGCGCTGGCATTCCCGATGTACGTCGTCGGAGCCGCCTTAACCAAGGCCTCGAAGGGCTGGGGGCTGGTGCTCACGTCGAGCGCCATCCTCTTGGCCACCCTCAGCGCGGCGCGGGGGCTGGCCTGGGAGGGAGCCTACATCGCCGCCATCCCCTTCGCCCTGGCAGCGACCCTGTGGGCGATCGAGGCCTACCGCCGAAAGAACGTCTGGCTGGCCGCGCCCGCGAACCTTCTCTATCTCGTAGCCTACCTCGTCATCCTCGTCTCGATGCGGGTCGAAGAGCCGCAGCTCTACGCGATCGGCGTGGCGGTGCTCGGCATGGTCATGCACCTGCTCCTGGTTCGAGCGGACAGCAAGATCGGCGCGTTTCTCACCGGAATGCTCTCGCAGCTCGCGCTGCTCGGCACGACCTACATCCAGATGCTCGTGATGATGCAGATCCTCTACTTCGCCGCCCTCTTCGTTCAAGCTCTGGTCGTGCTCTGCTACGGGCTGATCCTGAGATCTCGTAGCCTGGTCGCAGTGCCCGTCATCATGCTGATCCTCGGGGTCTCGACGGTCGTGCTCTTCCTCTTCCTCTTGGGTGGCTTGCCCATCGTGCTGCTGATCGGTGGGACGGGGCTCTTTATGGTGATCGTCGCCACGCTGGCCTTCGCCCTCCGAGGTCGGCTGGCGATGGTGGGTCAATACGTGAGCACCTGGAGGGCCTAGCCGTCTGTAGCGGACCCCGCCTGGACCCTGCCTCCTGGACGCTCGAAGGCGCGGTCTGCGTTCGGGAGTGCTTGTCGCTCGGGCCGGCGGTCCTATGCTCTCTGTGGTTCAAGAGCTTTTGAACACCTCGAACAGGACGCCTCCGCCATGAACGTACTTCTGGCTACACCAGACTTTCTAACGGAGTTTGAGCGTGCTATCGCTCAGGCTCTCGACGATCCGCGGCATCGCGAACAAGGCCCCGAGATTTTGCTGCGCGCCGCTCGCTATGTGAGCCTCGGAACCTCGGCCAAGCGGCTCCGGCCCCTGCTGGTCGACCACTTTGGTCAGGCTGTAGGGCTCGATCCGCAGCGGCGCCTGGCGATCGCGGTCTGTGCCGAGCTCGTCCACACCGCGAGCCTCCTCCACGACGACGTGGTGGATGCAGGCACGGAGCGACGAGGGCGTCCGACGGTCAACGCCCAGTGGAGCAACTCGGTCGCGGTGCTCGGGGGGGATCTGGTGCTCTGCTTGGGCCTCCAGCAGCTTGAGGCGCTCCCGCCCTCGGTTACGCGCGCCGCCATCGAGCTGGTCGCGGACATGACCCGCGGCGCGATGCTCGAGGTCCAGGCTCGTCGAGCGCGGAGCTGGGATCTTGAGCTCTGGGCCCGGGTGGCGCGTGCCAAGACCGGGGCCTTGCTCGCCTGGTGCGGCACCGCTCCAGCCTTGACCTTGGATCGATCCGACCTCGCGGCAGACCTCGCCGCGTGTGGCATGCATCTCGGGATGGCCTTTCAGATCACCGACGATCTCCTCGACCTCACGGGGGGGGACCCCAGTAAGGATCCGCTCGCGGACCTCCGCCAGGCCAACCCCTCCTTTCCGGTGGCGCTCGCCCGCGCGACCCACCCGGCCCTGTGCGAGGCGACCGATGGGTTGTGGAGAGATCCGAGCCCCGATCCCGCGAAGGTGCGCGAGCTCGCCGAAGCGCTGCGCGCCTCGGGCGTCCTCCCTGCTACAGTCGTCCGCGTCGAGGATCATCTCGACCGGGCGATGCGGGCGCTCGGGGCGTTCCGTCGTCGCGAAGGCGGGGAGCACATCGCCCGCTGGGCCGAGTTGCTCCGCGGCGCGGCCCGAGGAGCCCTGGAGAGTGCATGAAGGGATATACCTACCGACAAGGGGATCAAGAGCCCTCGGGCAGCCTGCCGATGTGGGAGGCCCTCGTCACTGGCGCGGTGGGCGACGTGATCGAGTTCTGGGGCTTCAAGCGAAACCATGGCCGTGTCTGGGCGCTGCTCTACGTGCGCAATCAGCCGATGAACGCGCGCGAGCTGCGCGAGGGCCTCGACCTCTCGAAGGGGGCCGTGTCGATGATCACCCAGGATCTCGAACACTGGGAGGTCATCCGCCGGGTTCACCTGCCGGGCAACAGCGCGTGGCACTTCGTCGCCGAGGTGGAGTTCATGCGCATGATCAGCCGCGTCCTCCAGCGGCGCGAGGGCACCCTCATCGCTCGGGTCAGCGCAGATCTCGATGAAGCCCTCCGGCTCGCCTCCGAGTCCGAAGATCTCGAACCCGAGATCCTCGACCGCATCCAACGCATGCGGACCCTGGCCACGACCATGCGCAGGGCTCTCCGGCTCTTCACGCGCACCGCTCGCTTCGACTTCCGTAAGGCCCGTGGAGTGCTCTAGCCGGTCCTTCGCCCCGACAGTCTGCAAGGCGACTCAAGTCGCCGACTTCCCGAGTTTGGATATCAGGTACAAGACAGTGCGAAATGGCACCCTCTGGATAAGCCCTCTGTATCCTTTCTCTCCTGAGCTGCCTGTATGCTGCGATCGATTTGGTCTGTGCCGACCCTGGTAGGGCTCCTCTCCTCGTGCGTCTCCTTGGTGGCGAGCGAGCCATCGCGAGAGGTCGAGCGGGTGCCCGGGGATGTCGGGCCGAGCGCGCGGCACTGCGTGGTCTCCTTCGGAGAGGATCGACTGCTCGACCGCCCCTGCCTCTTCACCCCCGATGAACCTGAGGGGAGCTTCAGCCTGAGCCTGGTCGATGGCTCGCTCATCGGCTCGTGGAACCCCATCGCGCTCACGGTCCGTGGACCCGATCAGGCGGAGGTCTGGGGCATGACGGCGCGGGGGATCAAGAGCCCCTTCGGCGTGGCGGTTCGATCCGCCGAGGACCCCTCGTGTTGGCAGGGGGCCGAGGTAGAGATCTGCGCGCACGATCTGGGCATGCCTCCGGGCGTCCCCCCGGCTGTGGGAGTGCTGACCGCGCTCAACGGCGGCCAGGCGCACTGGATCGTCGTCCTCCACACCTCGGAGTCTGGGGTGCATCAGGCCGAGGTCAGAGCGCGTGCCCAGCAGAGCGGGATCCCCGAGCGCGCCCTGGGTACGGGCTTGGGCTGCCAGACGGGCCTTTCCGGCTCCAAGCTTGGGGTCCACGCGGAGGCCGAGGTGCTGTGGACCCGCTTCGACTCCTCCAAGAACGCCGAGGCCTTCGCCCGGAGCTTCCCAGGGGCCAAGGTCTTCGAAGCGCGACCCTCCTGCGAGGGCTGAGGCGGCTCAGCGTAACGAGGCGAGGGCGTGGATCGCCCGAAGGGCGAGGGCGCGGGCCCGATCGGCCTCGTCGAGATGGGCGGCGCGTCGGTGGGTGAGGGCGTTGCGCAGCGTGGCCAGGGAAGCGGCGCTGTGGGCCAGCTCGAACAGGTTCGGATCCATCGCGGGGTCGAAGCTCCGTCGCACCCCGATCTCGGAGGCTAGGGGACCCGCGATGAGCACGAGCGCCGCGACGTTGTTCAGGCTGGGGGAGAGGCGGGGGTAGTCTTGAAGGGTTTGGAGGAGGGGGCGCAGCGGAGGCCAGGGTGCGCGTGCGGGCCACTCCTGATGGCGGCGAGGGAAGGCGGTCCACTTGAAGGCGGCGTGCTCCAGGGCGCTGCGGCTCGCGGGCAGCGCGAGGTGTTGAAGGCAGGGGCGGAGAACTTCGCTCGCCCAGAGCTCGAGGCCCTTGGCCCAGAGCAGGACCGGCGGGGCCGCGTCGAGGCCCTCGGGTAGCTCTCCGGCTTCGCACAGGAACTCCGCGGTGCGAAGGGCTCGAAGGGCGTCGGGGCAGCGCCGGTGCAGGCGGGCGGGCTCGAAGGCGGGCACGGCCTGGCGGAGCCGCTCGTCCACGTCGGAGAGGCTGGCCTGGGATCCGTCGCCTCGGGTGAGGGCGATCAGCTCAAAGAGGAGGGGATCGTCTGGACCTGTCGGGCGGATCTTCGCGCGGGTCGCGGGTTCGAGGGGATGGGTGCGCAGCGCGTGCAGGGCGGCGCGCCGCACCACCAGCTCGGGATCGTCCAAGGTCTCGATCAGGGCGAGCGTCGAAGCGGGCTCTGCCAGTCGGGCGAGCGCCTCGGCCGCTCGCCAGCGACGGGCGGGATCAGGGTGCTGGAGGAGCTGCATGAGGGTCGGCGACGTGGCGGGATCCGAGAGCGTACCCAGCGCCGAGATCGCCGCTGCGGCCCGTGAGAGCACCGGCCCGGTGGCGGCCTGGCAGAGGGTGGCTCGGACCTGCTCAGACGCGGCGAAGCCGAGCAGTCGCAGCCGAAGGACGTCGAGGTCGTCGCGGCTGGCGAGCGCTTCGTGAAGGCGCTCTGGCAAGAGCCGCTGCAGGTCAGGGGGAGGAGGTTCGATCTCGAAGGCTCGCACAAGGGCGAGGGCGAGCCGGAAACGAACCGACGGCGCGGGTTCTTCGCGCAGACGGTCGAGCAGGGCGGGGGCGGAGGAAGGCGGAAGGTGGCACAGGGCCGTCGCGGCGGCCTCGCGCACCGACGCCTGTGGATCGGAGAGCGCCTTCCGCAGGTGAGCCCCCAGCGCGTTCAGGCCGATGTTGCCCGCAGCGTAGGCACCCAGGGTGCGCTGGCCGGGGTCGGGGCTGTCGAGCGCCTCGCGCAGGACCTGTTCGGATCGTTGCCGCAGGGCGTGGGGGATCGGAGCAGGACCTCCTCGCCAGTCGCGAAGAGTATCTTGATAGGCGCGGATGCGTTCGATCTGGTGGACCGCCCGGTCGGGCTGGAGCTGCCGCTCGATCCGGTCTAGAGAAGCCACCCCCTCCAGGTTTACCGCCACTCGGATCGCGGCACGGGCCAGCACCTCGCTGGGGGCACGGATCCACCCATCGAGGGCAGCTCGGAGGGCCGGCGAGAAGAGGGTCGTCTTGCGGAGCGCGCGAGCGAGGGCTTCGTCGCCGAGCTTCGCCGCCTCGTCCAAGGCAGCGTCTTGCAGGGCCTCGATCCCAGCCTCTACCGCGGCTTCACATAGGGGACCCACGCCTTGTGGACCCTCGAGCGAGATCGCCTGGTGGAAGGCCTCAACCAACGTGGCGGGATCGTGGCCTCGCAGGCGCCGGGCGGTTCGTGCGCGCTGCGAGGGCTTGGCCTCGAGCAAGGTGAGCATGTCGTCTTCGGCGGAGGGGAAGGGCATGGCGAGGAGGACGTCTGCCACCCGGCGCAGAGGCAGATCATCGGAGGCTCGCAGCCGCTCCAAGGCCTGCTCCCGATCGGGGGCCCTCGCCGCGACCAAGTGCAGCGCGGCCGAGAGGGCCGCACTGGGGTCGTTGAGGTGTGTCCGGGCCTCATCCAGCAGCGTCGAGGATCCCGCCTCGGCCAAGGCGATGTGGATGACCTCGGCCCGCACTCGGCCCTCCTGCCACAGCAAGGTCGCCGTGGCGTCGACCGAGGGGTGACCCGTCTGTCCGAGGGCAGTCAACGCCGCCTCGAGCACCTCGGAGGGCTCTTCGTCGAGGGTGACCTGCCCGAGCCACGCCGCCACCCGCACCCCAGCGTAGCTGCGCTCGGTCGCCCCCAGCGCCCTCAGCGCCCCGATCCTCACCGCGGGGTCTTCGTGGTGCAGCTCGCCGTGCAGGGCAGGGACGGCGATCGTCGAGCCTGTCTCTCCCAGAGCGCGCAGGAGAGGGAGCTGCTCGGAGGCATCGCGGGCGAGGTGAAGCAGCATGATCAGTTCCCCGACGGCCCTGGACGAGGACCGGGCCGCCAGGACCAGCGCATCGATCGCCTCGGTCTGAGCTGCGGTGTCGGGGGCCTGAAACCATGGCAGGCTGAGAACATCGGAGGAGGGGCGGGTCACGTCGTGCTCCTCAGAGGGGTTCTTCGGTCCATCGGAGCTTCAGGTCTCGCTGGGAGAGGTGGTCGAGGAAGGGCTCGGCGGGAACCCCGGTCTCGAGGGGGACGGCCCCTAGCGCGGTCTCGCCTCGGGCGATCATCATCGCGACCACCGCGGCAGGAAACGCGGTGCAGCGCTCCATGGCCGAGAAACCTGTGGAGGTGTCGAAGTGATCGAGCAGGGTGAAGGCACCTTGTACGCCGTCACCCCGGACCTCGACCCGTAGAGCGATCCGATCGTGCGCCCCAGGCCTGTGCAGGCGGGGGAGGAGCAGGGCCGAGAGCACGTCGCGAGGGCGGGCGCGGGTGCCGTCGGGCAGCGCGATGGGGTCTTCGTCGAACAGGCCTGCGTCGCGATAGGCTCGCATCATGGCGACGTGCCCAGGGTAGCGAAGGGTCTTGTACTCGAGCGTGTCGAGGCGACCTTCGTACGTCCGCGGGGTGGTGGACGTGCCGCCCGAGGTCGCGAAGGCCTCGAGCTGTCCGAGGCCTGGGAAGTCGAGCAGCTCGACCTCGTCGAGGGCGCGGACCTCGTGGGGGCGACCGTTGCGGAGGACTTCGGCGTGACCTGCATACTCGTTGAGGAGGCCGGCAATAGAGAAGACCAGGTGGTAGCCAAACGGGGGTTCGGGCTGCTGCGGCAGGCCGCCGCAGAACATGCGGGCGTGTCGGGCGCTGGAGATGCGCTGCAAGGCGGCGGCGAGCAGGGTGTTCGCCAGCCCCGGCGCGAGGCCGCAGTCGGGAACCAGGGTGATCCCGCGCGCGACGGCGCGGTCGTGCAGCGCCAGGACCTGGGCGCTGACGTCGGTGTTGCCGCCGAGATCGCAGTAGCCCACGCCCGCCTGCACGCAGGCGCGGGCCACGTTCGGGTTGAGGAAGTAGGGGACGGCCGAGAGGAGCGCGCGCGCGCCGTGAAGAGCCTTGCCCAGGGTGGCGGGATCGCCCGCATCGGCCCCCATGGCGCGCACCCGACCCGTCCCTACGCCGGCGAGGCGCTCGGCCGAGCGCGCCGCCAGGGCCTCGTCGCGGTCGACGAGGCGAACTTCGGTCGCGCCGGCCCGCAAGAGGTCGTACGCGGCCGCCGTCCCCTGCATCCCTGCGCCCAACACTACGAAGCACTCGTCACTCATCGTCGTCCCCTGGCTAGTGGGCGGCATTGTAGCAGGGGCGGGCTGGCTGGTCTCAGTCGGCTCCGTCGAAGAGGTCTCCTTGGACCGGGCTCGGCAGGGGCCGGTCGGTGGTGGTGCCGTCGCCGAGCTGACCCCAGAGGTTGCTGCCCCAGCACAACCACTCATCAGATGTCGTAACTCCGCAGGTATGTGCTCCCCCCGCGCTGAGCTGATCCCATTCCCCATCTTCCCAGACGAGCTGCGGGCGGCGGCTGTTGACGAAGGAGTTGTGGCCGAGCTGCCCGCGGATGTTCTCGCCCCAGCACCACGCCTCCCCGTCGAGGGAGAGGGCGCAGGTGTGTCGGAAGCTCGCCGTGAGGTCGACCCAGGACTTGGAGACGGCGATGGGCTCAAGCTCGGTCGCGCGCTCGGGGTCGGTACGCCCATCGTGAAAGTAGGAGCCCATACAGTAGATGTCGCCATGCGTGTCGAGCGCGCAGGTGTGGAGGTCGCCCGCGACCACCTTGACCCAGTCCGAGCGATCACCGATCCGCTGCGGGGTGCCGTACTCGGGGTGGGGACCGGGGCCGATCTGATGGCTGCCATTGGCGCCCCAACAGTAGATCTCGTTCGAGCGGGTGAGCCCGCAGGTGTGGCTGTTCCCGGCCGCGAGGCGCTGAAAGCGAAGGTCGCCGGCGACGAGCTGTGGACTGCGCACGATCTCGAAGGACTCGGTGCCGGTTCGGCCCCTGAGGTCGCTTCCCCAGCAGTAGGCTCGGTGGTCGCGGGTGAGAGCACAGCTGTGCTGCTGGTTGGTCGTGACCTGGATCCAGGTGTGGTCCCGACCGATCCGGGTCGGCCGATGGACGGAGAGAGCGTGGGGGTGACCGACCGCTCCGAAGAGACTCTCACCCCAGCAATAGAGCTCCCCTTCGCCAGCGATCCCGCAGGCATGGACCCACGAGGGGCTGATCTGACGCCAGTCGCCCCGTTCGCCGATCCGTACCGGAAAGGCCCGGTCTTCGGTGGTGCCGTCGCCGATCTGGCGCACGTGGTTCCAGCCCCAGCAGGTGAGCTGACCTTCCGCGATGGCGCAGGTCAGCCCGCCCCCAGCCACCAGGCTCTCCGGGGGGTCCTCCCACTCCAGAGGGGTGTCAGAGGGTTCCGGCTGGGAGTCGGAGTCGGGGTGGGTGTCGGTTTCTCGGGATCGATCCGAGGACTCGACCGAGTGGCTGTCGTTGGAGTCCACCGAGAGGCTGTCGGAGGAGTCGCCGTCGGGGGTGTGACCGGGCTCGTCGCTCTGATCGCTGTCGGGCGCGCCACAGGCGAACGCGAGCGCCATCACGCAGAGGATATGAGGTTTCATCGAGCATCTCCATCCTTGTGGGGCCGTGAGGTAGCTCGGGTCTTCGGGTGAAGGCTAGGACTATCGGTGACACCTTTCGGCATTTCTGTCACCGATGCGTGCGCGCGATCGATGGGGGCTCTAGGCTGGACCGGGCTCGTCGAGGGCCTTGCGAACCTTGCGAGCCAGAGCTTGTCGGTTGTAAGGTTTGGTCAGCAGGTGCACCCCCTCGTCCAGTCGGCCCTGGTGCACGATGGCGTTCTCGGTGTAGCCGGAGGTGTAGAGGATTCCGATGTCGGGAGATCGCTCGCGGACGCGCGCGGCGAGCTGGGGACCGCTCATGCCTCCCGGCATGACGACGTCGGTGAAGAGCAGCTCGACGGTGGGGTTCGCCTGGAGCAGATCGAGCGCCTCGCGACCGCTGGCCGCGGTCGAGACCCGATAGCCGAGCGATCGGAGCTGGCGCTCCAAGTGATCGCGGACGTGGCGGTCATCCTCGACGACCAGGATGTGCTCATGGCCGCCGCGGATGTCGTAGCTCGGGGTGTCCGCTGGGGAGGGTTTCTGGGCGTGGGAGCGCGGCAGGTAGAGCTTGACCGAGGTGCCCTCGCCAGGCTCGGAGTAGATCTTGACATGCCCACCGGACTGTTTGATGAAGCCAAAGACCATGCTGAGCCCCATGCCGCTTCCCCGTCCGCTGCCCTTGGTGGTGTAGAAGGGCTCGAAAGCGCGCTGGACGGTCTCGGGGCTCATGCCGTGGCCGGTGTCGGAGACCGAGACGAGCACATAGGGTCCGGGGGACACCTCGTCGTGGTTTGCGGCATAGTCCTCGTCGATTCTTACGTTAGCCGTCTCGAATGTGAGCCTTCCTCCCCTGGGCATGGCGTCGCGGGCGTTCAGGGCGAGGTTCAGTAAGGCGTTCTCGAGCTGTCCTGGATCGACGTCGGCGAGCCAGAGCCCTGCCGCAGCGACCGTCTCGATCTCGATGTCTTCGGGCAGGGTTCGACGGAACATGTGGTCTGACCGTCGCAGGAGCTGGTTCACGTCGATCGCCTTGGGCTCGAGTGGCTGGCGTCGCGCGAAGGCGAGAAGTCTGCTCGTCAGCGCCGCGCCTCGTTCGGCGGCGGCCATGGCTTCGTTGGCGAGACGGTGGAGCTCGTGCTGCTGGGTCGTTCTCTCAGAGAGTAGTTCAATATTACCTAGAATCACGGTAAGGAGGTTGTTGAAGTCGTGCGCGACCCCTCCGGTGAGCTGCCCTATCGCCTGCATCTTTTCAGCCTGTCGGAGCTGCGCTTGCATCGCGCGCTGCTCGGTCACGTCGATCGTGCTCCCGACCATCCGTACCGCGCGGCCCCGCTCGTCGCGGTGGATCGACCCCCGATCGATGACGATACGAACCCGCCCGTCGGCGTGAAAGAAACGATACTCCTCGGTCCAAGAGCTCGCGTGCCCCTCGATGGCCGCCTTGATGCCCGCCGCTGCTCGCGCGCGATCCTCGGGGACGATGCGCTCCTCCCAGGCCTCAAAGCTCGTCCCGAAGGTCTGTGGATCGTAGCCGAAGTGCTTGTACAGCCCGTCGCTCCACCAGAACGCGTCGCGTTCCAGATCCCAGTCCCACACCACATCCTCGGTGATCAAGGCGATGGTGTCGAAGCGCGCGTTGGCGATGCGGACGCGCTCTTCGGCCAGCTTTCGGTCGGTGATGTCCCGTGCGACGGCGACATGATGAGTGGGGCGCCCCTCGTCACCCAAGAGTGGGACGACGTCGAGCTCGAGCCAGAGCTCGCGCTGATCGCGCCGGTGGTGGAGGACCTGGGTTCGCTCGCTGACGGATGGTGGACTCCGCAGGGTGGGCCCCAGGCCATGCTCCGGTGTGTTCGGATCGCGCAGGATCTCGACGCTCTGGCCCAGGACCTCGTCGCGGCGGTAGCCGAGCTGATCGACGAAGGCGTCGTTGACGTAGACGATCCGGGGGCCCTCTGCGCTTGGGGCCGGCCCGACCTCGGTGAGGATCAGGATGTCGTTGACCCGCGCGACGGCCGCTTCGAGCAGGCGAAGCTGCTCGGTGCGAGCCTGTTCTTGGGTGACGTCACGGAAGAAGACCGCGACGCCGTTCGGGGTGGGCTCACACACCACCGAGAACCACTTCTGCAGAGCCTCGTACCACGAGACGTGCTCCTGGCGTCGTCGATCGCGTCTCGCAAGGTCGTACGCTCTAACAAAGGGGCTGCCAGGCTCCTGGGGGAAGGCGGTCCAGATATGGGCGCCGAGCAGCTCTTCGCGACGCTGTCCCAGCGCCACCTCGGCTTGTTGGTTGAGGTAGGTGAAGCAGCCCTCGTGGTCGAGGGTGATGAAGGCGTCGCTCATGGTCTCGAGGACGTGGGCGAGGCGCAGGTTCAAGGCCTCGACTTGCTCCTGAGCGCGAAGGATCCCGGTGAGGTCCTGCAGGGCGCCGTGGACCCCCTTGATGCGGCCTCTATCGTCGTGGAAGGGCAGCCCGGTCGTGCGGACGCGGACGCGCTGCCCCGCGGCGTTGAGGATGGTGAACTGGTCGTCGTAGGGGATGCCTCGCTCGACGCACTGGCGAAAGGCCTCGGCGATGCGAGGGCGATCTTGGGGGATGTAAAAGGCGATGGCTCGCTCGAGGGTCGGACAGGTGCCCGCCGGTACCCCGTGGATGGCCGCGCACTCCTCCGTCCAGATCACGCGATCCGCACCGACCTCCACCCGCCACCCCCCGAGCTTCGAGGTCTCGCCAGCGAAGCGCCGCAGCTGTTCGAGATCCGCCAGCCGTTGCGTAGCGGCCACTCGATCGGTCACGTCGCGCACCACGCCCGCGAGGATCCTTCCACGGTCCGAGGCCTCCACCACGCCGAGAGACTCGACGTATCGGACAGCCCCCTCCGCAGCGAGGATGCGGTGCGTCGACGAGAAGCGCTCCGAGGAGCCCCCAATCACGGCCTCGAGATCGTCGAGGAGGGGTTGCACGTCGTCGGGGTGGACCCGCGAGAGGTAGCTCTCGCGGGTGGGGATCAGGCCCCCTGGTGCGGCACCTAGCATGACATAGACGGCGTCAGACCAGTGGACCTCGCCGGTGTCGAGGTTCATGTGCCAGGAGCCGAATCCCAGGAGATCTTGTGCCGCCCGGAGCTGCTCGGCCGGAGAGAGGCCTGCTGCGTTGAGCTCATGTCTGACTCTAGGACCGTCCATGCTTGACTCTCGCGCAGGGTTCAGACCTGACGGTCCTCGCTTCGGTCGGCTCGGCGACCGGATCTCAGTATAGCGATGGACGTTTAGCTTTGGAACAAGGCGAGAAGACCAGAGAGGACAGCGCAGGTGTGCGCCGACCGGACCGCGACGGTGCGGATCCTCGCCTGGCGTCGGTCAGGGGAGGGGGAGCGCCCGTCCTCCTGATCGGGGTGGAGGCTCGAGATCTAGCGTTTGCTTTTCGAGGGGAGCGCGGTCCGGGACGGGGGAGCGCAGGTGGTGCGCTCGAGTTATTGTCAGAATGACAATAACTAAGATGTCGAGGTGAACCTTCCCCGGATCGGCTGCGAGTGGGAGTCCTCCATCTCATCCCCTGGGTGGGCTGGCGTCGACCTCGGTCAGTGCTCGCGCCCGCAGCCGTTCCTCGTGCAGCTCGGCGCGAAGCTGCTCGACCTCGGCGCTGAGCTCTCCCAGGTCGAGGTCGAGCTCGGTGGCGATGGAGAGGCCGGCCTGTTCGCGGGGGCGTCCGAGGGTGGCGTCGGCCTTGGCCCGGAGGGCGGCGAGCTCCGTGCGCTTGCGAAGCTCGGCGAGTTCCTTGTGAATGCGGGAAGACCGCTCTCGAATGTCGTCGATCAGGCCCTTCGTTCGGCGCTGAAGCTGGACCTCGGCGGCCCAAGCCTCTTTGAGGTTCAAGGTGTGGCGACTCTCGGTCGACTCGCCGAGGTCTCGGCTCACCTCGACCATGCGCTCGATCAGGCGGTTCAGCTCGTCAGCCCGCCGCTTGGCGTCGTGCATCTCCTTTTGAAGCTCGGCCTCCCACGCCTGGAGCTGAGATAGAGAAGGGAGGTTTTCGACCAGCACATCGCCGATACGGACGACGAAGGGACGGGCGTGGAGGGCGTCGAGGGCTCGCCGAATCGCGCGGGATCGCGTGCCGGGGATCTCCAAGCGAAACCTGTGCCAGATGCCTCTCTCGATCGCACCGCCGAAGTTCGCGGCCGCGACCATGGAGACGGTGGAGCTAGGAAGGAAGATGACGATGGATGCAGCCATGAGATCGCTGGGCGAGGTGATCCCGCCCACGATCCACACCAACGTGAACGCGCTGAAGTAGAGGCTCAGGAAGAAACCAGCGGCCAAGCCGACGTGGTATCGCCAGCCTCGCGAGGGCGCCCTCAGCAGCGCGCGCAGCTCCCGCGGCAGGGTCGGGTCGTTCTTGGGGAGGTCCTGGAGCCCGGAGTACTCGAATGTTTTGACGAGCTCCGCGTCGTCGAAGCGGTGCTGAAGCAGCGCCGGATGGTCGACCCAGGCCCGATGCTCCTGTCGTTCGGGGCGGGTCCCGAAGGACCGAACTAAATCAGAGAGGATCTCGTCCATGAGGCTTCAGCCCCTCAGGTGGTGGGTGGCAGAAACTTAGCTCAAGAGGAGAGGGAACCTCGGCGCGACGCCAGCTCCCTGAGCCGAGAGACTCCGGTGCTCGCGCCGGCCGCTCGCTGCGGTCGGTCGCGCTCAGTCATGATCGATCGAGAGCTCCTTTCGAACCTCGACATACCCCCCGTCTGGATGGGGTCGGTAGGCGTTGCACCAGGCCATCTCCCCGCCGTAGACGTGCAAGGTCACGGCGGGCTCCTCGTAGGGGTTGTGGATGACGTGATGGTCCAGTGGAGGGATCAGGTGGCCTGCTTCGCCCTGGCCCGCCTTGATCACTTCGGCGCAGGAGAAACCCACCCGCTCCACCTCGACGCGCTCCACGGGGCGATAGGCGCGGACCTCGATCTTGCCCTGCACCACACACTCCACACACCACAGCCCCCCGTGGTCATGGATCGGGGTCCCTTGGCCTGGTCCCCACACCATCGCGATGACCGAGAAGCGCTTGTGTTCGTCGAGGTGGACCAGATGCCGGGCATAGTGGTCAGGGTGGGGCTCGCGCAGGTGTGCAGGCAGGAGCGGCTCTCGGGTCTCGACGGCGTGGACGAGCGCTGCTTCGACCGCCTCGCAGGTGGTCTTATCGCAGGGCGCTCGTTGGATGGCGAGGGTCAGCTCGTCGATCAGTCGGGTCAGTCTGGACGTCATGGGGATCCTTCGCCAGGTGCGGCGGCTCGCAAGGCCCGAGCGACCGTGAGCACCTCTGAGAAGAAGGTGTCGATGTCGGAGGGATTAAGGGTGGGGTCGAGAAAGACGAGCCGCACCACGGGCTCGCCATCGACGATCGCGTGGCCGACCATCGCGCGACCCTGCTCGTTCAGAGTGGTGCACAGCGCATCTGCAGGCGCGCTCTTGACCGAGAAGCATAGGTTCAGCGAGACGGGCTCGCGCACCAGGCGCAGCTCGGGGTGGCTGATGACCTTGTCCCGCGCGTAGAGCGTGTTGTCGCGCAGGCGCGTGACCCGCTCTGTATAGCCCTCGTCGCCGTGGGTCCGCCATGCGGTCCAGAGCTTGAGCGCGCTGTTCCTTCTGCCGCACTGCAAGGAGCGGGTGCCGGGGTTCAGGTCGTCGGTGTCGTCTTGGAAGAGGTAGGTCGCGGTCTCGTTGAGGCTCTGAGTGAGGGTCCCCTTCTTTCGCGCGAGAAAGACGGAGCAGGTGAGGGGAACACCCATGATCTTGTGCGCATCCCACGTGACGGAGTCCGCGCGCTCGATCCCCTCGAAGTGCGCTCGTAGGTCGGGGTGGAAGAGCAACGACCCCCCGTAGGCTGCGTCGACGTGGAGCCAGAGCCCCTTGTCTTCGGCGATGTCGGCCAGCGCTGGCAAGGGGTCGAAGGCGCCGAGAACCGTGGTCCCGGAGGTGGCGTTGATCAGGATCGGCTGGTAGCCGGCGGCCTGGTCGGCGTCGATGGCCGCTCGCAGGGCTGGGGGCTGCATGGCGCCGTGCTCGTCGACGGGAATGCGCACGACGTTCTCGCGCCCGATCCCCAAGATCGCAGCGGCTTTGCGGATGGAGTAGTGGCTCTCGGTAGAGGTGTAGACCCGCAGCGTCTGGCCGTAGCTCCCGCGCTCGCTGAGGGTTGGCACCACGCGATCTCGGGCCAAGGCCATGCCGCAGAGGTTGGAGAGGGAGCCGCCCGGACAGAAGACGCCCTCGGGATCCTGATAGCCGACCATCGCCCCCATGCGCCGTATCAGCTCGAGCTCGATGAGGACCTGGATCCCCGCGACCTTATAGGTATACATCGAGTTGTTGAGCACCGCCGCCAAGGCCTCGCCCAGGATCGCGGCGCCGTCGCGCCCGCCGAAGAGCTGGTTGAAGAACCGTGGCGTGGCCGTGCTCGGCGTGGCACGAAGGATGGCGTGCAGCTCATCGACCACCTGCGCGAAGCCCACGCCCCGCTCCGGGAGCGTCAGGTCGAGCTGCGCTCGCAGGGTGTCGGGATCGCGGGGGAGCCGCACCGGCTCGTCCCGTTCCGCTTCGAGATGGGCGGTCAAAAGCTCGGTCAGGGCGGGCAAGGCGGTCTCGAGATCGACGTTCAAGGTTTTGCCTCACAGGTGCACAGCGCATGGGGGACAGGGCATAACGTCTTGAGCAGGCGTGCGATGTCCGCGGCCTCGGCGCGGCCCTGCTCACCCCCGCACCCCCTCCGCCACCCGGATCACGTCGGCGAGCACGCCGCTGGCGGTCACATCCCCGCCGGCACCCGCTCCTTGCACCACGAGGGGCTGGTCGGGGTAGCGTGCGGTGGTGAAGGCGACGAAGGCTTGGCTGCCGCGGAGGCCCCAGGCGGGGTGGTCGGCGTCGACGCCGATGGGGCCCACCTTCAGGGCGGGTTGCTGGGTCGGATCGATGACGGCGAGGTAGCGGAGGCGCTGGCCTGCGGAACGCAGGGCCTCGATCCGCGCCTCCATGGCGCCGCGGCGCACGGTGAGAGCCTCAAGGAAGGCTTCGACCCCTTCGATTTCGAGGAGCTCGGCGTCGACCAGGGGCTCGATCGCCACGTCTTCCAAGGCGAGGGGGAGGCCGATCTCGCGGGCGAGGATCAGGGCTTTGCGGGCGGCGTCGGTGCCGGCGAGGTCCTCCTGGGGTCGGGGCTCGGTGTAGCCGCGCGTCATCGCTTCTCGGACCGCTTGGTCGAGGGGGACGCCGCAGGTGAGTTGGTCGCAGAGAAAGCCCAGGGTCCCCGAGAAGGCCCCTTGGACCCTGTGCACAACGTCTCCGGTGCGGACGAGATCGTGCAGGGTGCTGACGACGGGAAGCGCGGCACCGACGGTGGTCTCGTACCGCCAGACTCGGTGGGCTCGCCGTGCGCTGTCCAAGACGTCTTGCCGGGCGGGCAGGGGGATGGTCAGCGGCTTCTTGTTGGCGGCGACGACGTGGATCCCGCGGCGGAAGGCTCGGAGGTAGAGATCCTGCATGCCCTCGGCTGCGGTGCAGTCGATCAGGATCGGCGTCGGCATCCGGGCGAGGCGATCGAGGATGCTGGCGTCGACCTTGGCATCTTCGACGGCGCTCGCCCGCCACGACGCGGGGTCGAGGCCCTCCTCATCGAAGGCGAGGCGGTCGCTGGTCGCGACGCCGACCAGGTCGAGGCTGATCTCGAGGTCGCGGCGGAGGATGGGGGCCTGGGCTCCGATCTGTCGGAGCAGGGCCCCGCCGACCGTGCCCGCGCCGAGGAGGAGCAGGCTGACGCGCTCGACGGCGAAGTGGAACGAGGCGTGGACCGTACGGACGGCGACCGCGAGGTCGGCATCGTCGAGCACGACCGAGATGGATCGCTGGGTCGCCGACTGGCCGATGCTGTAGACGTTGACGCCTACGCGCCCGAGGGCGGCGAAGAGCCGGCCCGCGACGTTGGAGGTCTGGCCCATGGCCTCGGCGACCAGGGTGATCATCGCGACGGATCGCCGGATGCGCACGGGGGCGAGATCTCCTCGGACCAGCTCACGCTCCAAGGCCTGCTCGATCCGACGGACCGCGCGATCCGCTTGAGCTTGGGGAACGACCATACTCATGGCCTGACCGTGGTTGCTGTAGGTCGTGATCCAGACCTTGGTCTGGGTCTCTTCGAGGACGCGCTGGACCCGCTCGGTTGCGCCCGGGCTGGCGTGGAGGCGGAGGAACTCGAGGTCGATCAGGGCGAGATCGGACAGAGAGGTCACGCTGGTGGCTCGCGTGGCGTCGTCGGCCCCTCGGCTGTCGATGCGCGTGAGGGGACCGTCGGGGTCGAGGGTCGATCGGACCGTCATCGGGATCCCCGACTCCATCAGGGGGACGAGGGTTCGCGGGTGCAGCACGCGGGCGCCGAAGGCGGCGAGCTCCAACGCCTCGCCGTAGGTCATGGCGCGCAGGGGAAAGGCGTCGGGGACCAGGGCGGGATCGGCAGAGTAGACGCCGGCGACGTCGGTCCAGATCTCGAGGGCCTCGGCGTCGAGTTGGGCTGCGAGCAGGGCCGCGGTGTAGTCGCTACCGCCGCGGCCCAGGGTGGTTGTGCGCCCATCGGGGGTGCGGCCGATGAAGCCGGTGACGACGGGGATGGCCTCGCGGAAGCGGGGGAGGAGGATCTCGAGGTTTCGACGACTCGCGATCTCGTCGACGCGGGCCTCGCCGAAACGCTCGTCGGTGATAAGCCACGAACGTGCATCGATCACGACGGAGGTTCGGCCGGACTGTTCAAGGGCATCGGCCACCACGCGGGCCGCGAGACGCTCGCCGAAAGACAGGATCAGATCTCGAGTGGCAGGCGAGACTTCGCCCAGGAGCGAGATCCCTAGGAGGAGCTCGCGAAGGGCGGTGATGTCGCCGTCGATACCCGCCAAGGTCTGGGGGGATGTGGCGGCGGCAGAGGCTCGGGCCGCCAGGGCATCGACGGTCCCCGCGACCCGGAGTCGATCCTTGCGCTGGGCGGCGTCGAGGGTCTGGAGGAGCTGGTCGGTGGTGTCGCCGAGGGCCGAGACGACCACGGCTAGAGGCTCGGTGCGGGCTGCGATGCGCTCGGCCACGGCGCGGACGCGATCCGCCGTAGCGAGGGAGCTGCCTCCGAACTTGAGCACGATCATCGTGAGGCTCCGGGGTGGGGGGCGGACAGGGCGGTGGCCATGGCGGGCCAGTCCATCAAGAAGGCGTCGTGCCCGTGGGGGTTGTCGAGGAGGTGGAAGCTGCTGCGGGGCAAGCGCTCCACGAGATGGCGCAGAGGCTCAGGGGGGAAGAGTCGGTCGGTGGACAGCCCGATCCCGCGGACGTCGTGCAGGCGCTCCACGCCCCATGGGGTGCCCGCCCGCCAGCCCTCGTGGGGGTCGGGGCTGATCGGACGGTCGAGGTCGTGGTGGTCCATCGCGTCGATCTGGGCGACGTAGGCGGCGGGGTGAAAGCGCTGCGCGAGCTTGCGTCCGTGGTGCTCCAGGTAGGTCTGCATGGCGTAGTCCGCCTTGAGGCCCCGGCCCCGCTGGCGGCGCCCCTGACGCTCCTTCAGGCCTTCCTCGGCTCGATACGAGAGGTGGGCGAGCTGACGGGCGAGCTCAAGGCCCCGCCTGGGATCGGCGAAGATCGCCTGCCGGCCGACTTGGTTCCAGCCGAGGACCCACGGAGAGGCAGCGGCGGAGGTCGCGATGGCGTCGACGGCACGCACCCGCTCCGGGGCGAGGGCTTGGGTGGCGAGGGCGATCATGCCCCCGACGGAGCCTCCCGCGATCCGCTCGATCCGCTCGATCCCGAAGGCGTCGAAGGTGGCGAGCAGGAGCCGAGCCTGATCCCAGGTGGTGATCGGGGCGGGAGCCCAGGGTGGGGGAGGGGGTAGCGCGCCCGAGGGGCTGCCCGGCGCTTGGCTCCAGGTGGGAAATCCCGGATCCGCAGGGCCGAAGGTCCCGTAGCAAGACCCGAGGTTGTTGATGCAGAGCAGGCGGGTGCGGGTGGGATCCAAGGGCCTACCGGGTCCGATCAAGGGCTCCCACCATCCTCCCGGCCCCCCCGCGCGGGCGTCCCCCGTGAGGGCATGGACGAGCACGATCGTAGGAACCTCGGGATCGAGGGTGGGGGCCCGCCGCGCCCAGAGGTCGGAGAGCGCTCGGGGATCTCGCTGGACGATCTGGGGGGTGGGACCCACCTCGGCAGCCCACGGCGCCAGATCGGCTCCCTCCGGTCCGAGCACCTGCGCCCGAACATGCAGTCCGGGCAGCGGCACCCCGCACTCCAGCCGGAAGGGCCGGACGGGCAGATCGATGATCATGCCTCGACCTTCGCGAGCGCTTGGTCGACGTCGGCGAGGATGTCCTCGAGGTGTTCGATGCCGACGCTCAGTCGGACGAGATCCGGGGTCACGCCGGTACTGAGCTGCTCCTCGGCCGAGAGCTGCTGGTGGGTGGTCGAGGCTGGGTGGATCACCAAGGTGCGCGTATCGCCGATGTTGGCGACCAAGGAGGCGAGCTCGGTGGCATCGACGAAGGCGCGAGCCGCCTGCAGGCCGCCTTGCACCCCAAAGGTGAGCAGCCCACCATAGCCTCCGCTGAGATAGCGGCTGGCGGTCGCATGACCGGGATCATCGGGCAGGCCGGGGTAGCGCACCCAGGCCACCTTGGGGTGCTCCTTCAGGTGCTCGGCGACGGCGAGGGCGTTCTTGGAGTGCTCGCGCACCCGCAGGTGCAGGGTCTCGAGGCCGGTCAGGAAGTGGTGGGCGTTGACCGGGGCCAGGGCGGGGCCGGTGTCGCGCAGGCCCTCCACCCTCGCGCGGAGGATGAAGGCGAGCTCTCCGAAGGCCTCGGAGAAGACGATGCCGTGGTAGCCAGGGTTGGGCGTTGTGAACTCGGGGAAGGTGCCTTGGGTCCAGTCGAAGCTTCCGCCGTCGACGATCACTCCGCCGATGGCTTGGCCGTGGCCCCCGATGTACTTGGTGAGGCTCTGGACCACGAGGTCAGCCCCGTGGCGGAGCGGTTGGCACAGGGCGGGGCTGGCGGCGGTGTTGTCGACGATGAGAGGGATCCCGTGGGCGTGTGCGATGGCGGCGATGGCCTCGAGATCGGGCACCACCAGCAGCGGGTTGGGCAATGTCTCGACGTAGATGGCCCGGGTGTGCTCGGTGATCGCCGACTCGAAGGACGCAGGTTTGGTCACGTCCACGAAGGAGGTCTCGATCCCGAGTCGGGGTAGGGTGGTCGAGAGCAGGTTGTAGGTGCCCCCGTACAGCGCCGATCCCGCGACGAGGTGGTTGCCGGCCTTGAGGATCGTCGTCAGGGCGAGAGTCGTGGCCGCCTGGCCCGAGGAGACGGCGAGGGCCGCCTTGCCCCCTTCCAGTGCGGCGATACGCGCCTCCAAGGCGCCGGTGGTAGGGTTCATGATGCGGGTATAGATGTTGCCGAACTCCTCAAGAGCAAAGAGTCGCCCGGCGTGAGCGGTGTCCTGAAAGACGTAGGAGGTGGTCTGGTAGATGGGCACCGCGCGCGAGCCCGTAGTAGGATCGGGCTCGTAGCCAGCGTGAAGGGCCAGGGTCTCGGGTCGGAAGGTCATCGTCGGGCTCCAAAGGGTGTGGGATCGACGACGCGCCGCCACGACACCACGCCGAGGCCCGCCGCGTCGCCGCGGGGCAGGGTCGTCTCTGGAAGGGGCGGTGGGGTCAGGCTGGCAGGCGCGGAGACGACGTCACGACGCCAGCACGCGCATGCAGCACTCACAGCAGACCGCGCTCGGGATTGTACCGAGGCTCAGGCGGGCGGGGGTCGGCGAAGTGCTGTCCACGAGGGGAGGCTAACGGAGGTCGGCCCGTCCCGACAAGGCCCCTTTGGAGTTCTAGGCGGGTCTCTTGGAGGCGACGAGTAGAAAATCTCGGTCTTGGGCCTTCTTTACTTTAGGCGCCTCGGTGGCGAACCGCCGTGATTGTACGCTGTCTCGCAGGTTCGCTGGGGCTCGGATCGCGGCTCCTTGGCTCCCGTGACGTTGGCGGTTCATCCTGTTCGGGGTATTGGGGATGACTCGGATATATGGGGATCCTGCATGAGTCCAGACGAGATCGACGAGATCGACGAGATCAAAGCCTACCGGCGCCAGGTCCGCCGCCAGCGCCTCCGGCGCCTGTTGATCCTCGGGGCGGGGGTGCTGGTCCTCGGGAGCTGCTCAGGCTGCTGGGGGTGGGTCGGAACACAGCTGACCCGCGCCAATCTCGAACTCGACGGATACGAGGTCGAGTCCATCCGTCAGGTAGGGCTCTGCACCTGGAGCTATCAAGCTGAGCGGAGCATCCAGACCCCTGATGGCCCACACCGCATCGAGTCGATCGGGGGTCAGATGACGTTCTGCCCCTCGCTCTGAGTCTCGGAGCCGGGGGTGGCCGGTTACGCTCCCGCGATGGTCTCTACCTCTCACGGAGCATGACATGGCGTCGAGCCGACCGTACCGGACCCACCCCGACGCAGAGACCCTCGATCTCGCTTTCGTCCAGGACTTCCTCCCTCGCTACCTCGACGCGTGGAACCAGCGCACGCCCGAGTCGCTCCTCGCGCTAGCGGACCCTCAGGTCCTCTGGGAAGACCCTTCGATCCGGCCCGGGGGTCGCGCGGAGGGGCACGAGGCGGTGAGGGCCTGGCTCCAGGGGTTCTGGGCGACCTTCCCCGACATGACCTTCGACCACCTCGACGAAGGGAGCCCGGCCTCGGCCGCACTCTCTCTCGACGCCAAGACCCTCATCGCCCTTTGGCGCTGCGAAGGGACGTGGTCTGGGGCGCTGGAGCCTCCCGGCTTCCGACCGAATGGGCGGCGGGTACGGCTCGTGGGGGTCGACCTCTACGGCTTTCGCGGCGGGCGGCTGATCTCGGTGCGCACCGTGGTCGACAGCCAGGACGCGCTGATCCAGCTCGGTCTTCTCCCCTCCCCCGAGAGTCGATGGCTACGGGGGATCGCAAGAATACAACGAGCACTTCGCCGAGGAGGGTCGCCAGGGTAGGCCAGGGGCCCGACGTTGGGTTACCCTGCTGCATGACGCGCGGGTAGGGATCCTTGAACTCCTCTAAGGTTGTAGACCATGTGCCTTGGTCTGCCGCGGCTTTCGCGGTTTCGATGCACGCCTTGCTCGAGAGCCTGGACCCCGCCGTCTGGTCGGAGGAGGTCCCCGCTTCGGCGCGCGCTCGCCTGAAGGGGCTCCGCATCGAGCTCCACGGCCTCCTGCAGGACTGGGGCGAGGAGCGCGAGCCCGCGCTGCGTGCCGCGATCCAGGCGCTCCTTCACGCCTTACCCGATCCCGCCTCCCTCGACGAGCAGCCCGAGACCTGGGATGCCTTGCGCACCGCCCTCGAGGATCCCTACGAGGCCTTGGTGCACGAGATCGAGCAGCGCGGAGCCCCGGCGCGGCACCTTCGTCCCACGAACTGGGCGCGAACCAGCACCCACTTCGCCGCCGGGATCGGCGTCGCGCTCGCCTACGAGCACCTGCTCACGCCCTCGACCGCCATCGTGGCCGCGGCGGCTTTCGTCTGCTGGGCTTGGAGCCTCGAGATCGGCCGTAAGTACTCGACCCGTCTCAACGACTTCCTCATGGCCGCTTTCAGCCCCATCACCCGCGCCCACGAGCGCTATCGGGTGAACTCCGCGACGTGGTTCGGCACGGCCTTGCTCCTCCTCACCCTCTTCGTACCTGGCGCATCGGGGGTGGTCGGGGTGCTCATCCTCGGCGTCGCCGATCCGGTCGCGGGCTTTGTCGGCCGTCGGTACGGTCGCACCCGCTTCCCCAGCGGACGCTCCCTCGAGGGCAGCTTGGCGTTCGCCTTGTCTGGGTTCGTGGTGGGCTTTGCATACCTCATCCTCTATCGACCCTCGCTCGGCTGGTGGCCAGCCTTCGCCATGGCCGCGGCGGCATCGATCGTCGGCGCGCTGACCGAGCTGTTCGCCACTCGGATCGACGACAACCTGGCGGTGCCGGTCGCCTCGGCGATCGCGGCGGCGTCGATAGGGTGGTGGATCGGCATGTGAGCGGGCGGTAGGGTCCCCTGACGGCGCGCGGTCCAAGGCCGCATCGGGGACAAGCGCTCCTGCTCGACCACCCCTGAGGCCGAGGGGGTGTCGAGTCCGCTCCAGAACGCTACGCACGCGACCGCGACCCCCGTTCCTGGGTACGAATAAGCCGCGTGACACGCCCCCTAAGGGGTTGTACCTTCAGGGAGAACTTCAAGGGTGGAGGTCGAGCCCACGCACGCCATTGAATCTACCTATAAACGCCCTTCGGAGCGTGCGATGGCCCGCTCGGCTACCTCGCAGAACATCGAGCCAGGGTCGAGGGTGGGCTTGAGCCGCCGGGAGAGGCTGTAGATCCCCGCCAGGGAGCGGTGGAGAAAGAGCACGTCGGAGGGGGCGTGGATGCCGGGATAGAAGGCGAGGTTGCGGGCGACGGGTCGGATCTCTTCGATGATCTTATCGTCGGGACCACCGACCTGGAAAGGACCTTTTCGCAGGTGATGGGCCAGCCCTTTGAGGAAGGCCCAGAGCGCCTCTTCGGTCTTCTTGTCGTCGACGACTAGGGCCTCCATCTCGCGGGCTTCACGCAGGGCGCCTTCGCGGTCGTCGTCGATCGCGAGCATGGCGAGGCGACAGTAGCGGCCGATCCAGAACTCGTCGAAGCGCTTGACGCAGCCGAAGTCGAGCAGCCCAACCCGGCCGTCGGGTTCGAAGAGGTAGTTGCCCGGATGAGGATCGGCGTGGAGCGTGCGGTTGTCGAAGGCCATGGTGTAGTAGAGGCGGGCCAGCGTCTCGCCGGCACGTTGGCGGGCCTGGGGGGTGGCGACTTTGAGGAACTCGTCGATGTGCAGGCCTGGCATGCGGTCCATGGTGAGCACGCGTTCGGTGCTCCACCCGCCATGCACCCGTGGCACCCGCACGTCGGGGTCATCACCCCACTGCTCATGAAAGACGCTGATGTTCACCGCTTCTTGGAGATAGTCGAGCTCCTCTTCGAGCCGGGCTTGGATCTCGGCGAAGGCGGCGTCGACCTCTTTCTTGTCGCGCCGGAGCACCCGACTGCCGATCATGATGGTCTTGAGCGCCATCAGGTCGGTGTGCACGCTGCCGTCGATGCCTCGGTGGAGCACCTTGACGACCACGTCGGAGCCGTCGGGCAGGACTGCGCGGTGGGCCTGCGCGAGCGAGGCGGTGCCGAGCGGGGTCTCATCGAAGCTCTGGAAGGCCTCGGTCAGCGGGCGACCCAGGGACTTCTCAATGTCTTCGCGGATCTCGGAGAAGGGCACCGGCTCGGCCTCGTTGTTGAGCTTGTTGAGCTGGGCGGTCACCTCGGGGGGCAGGTCGAGGCTCCGCGCCGCGATCGCCATGCCCTGACCGAGCTTCATGGCCGCCCCCTTGAGCTTGCTCATGGCCTCGACGACGCGCTCGGCGTTCTCGATGTGCAGCTTGTCCCTGTCTTCGTCGGAGAGGTCCCGCTTGCCTGCGAGGGCGCTCTTGACGCGCTCGGAGACGTAGGAGCCGGTGACCTTGCTGGTGAGGCCGGTGAGCCGGGCGATGCGACGAAGTCGTGAGGGGGGCTTGGGCGCCATGCTGCCTCCAGAGCGTGTTGCCTAACCGGCCGTCGCGCGACGGCGGTGTCAGATCGCGTCGGAGAGGGCTCGGCTACGTCCGAGAGGGCGCCCAGGTCCGTCTTCGGTTCGATCGACTGCATAAGTATGCGCATATATGCTTGACGGGGCATGTAAAATACATCAGGTTAGAAGTAAGTAAATAAAAATAACATAAATGCTTGCCTCGCATAGAATGACATACTATACCGACGTCCATGTCCACCTGGAAAGAACATCTGCGCGACCTCGTCGCCTCCCGCCGCTTTCGGACCCAGCGAGATCTTGTGATCTCGCTGGCCTCCCGTGGCTTCGAGGTGCATCAGGGCTCGGTCAGCCGCGAGCTTCAACGGCTCGGAGCGACCAAGGTTATGGGCGCGTATGCCCTGCCCGACGAGTCCTTGGGAGCCCCGGTTCACGCCGTGCACGTTACCTCCGGGGGGTGCCTGGTCGTGCTTCGCACCGATCCTGCCTTCGCCTCGGTCCTCGGACAGGCGGTCGACGACGCGGGGATCAGCGGCGTCCTTGGAACCATCGCCGGCGATGACACGGTCTTCGTCGCCACCACCGGCCCCGAGACGGCGCGCGCCATCGGTGGCCTCTTCGACCTCCCCGTGGAGATCTGACATGAGCAGCACCGTAGCAGTCGCCTTCTCGGGCGGCCTCGACACTTCCTGGCTCGTGGCTCGTTACGCTGAGCGGGGGCACAGAGTGGTCGCGATCACCGTGGACACTGGCGGGTGGACCCCTGAAGGCCGCACGGCCCTACGGAAGCACGCTCTGACCCTGGGAGCTGGGGAACATGTCCTCATCGACGGCCGAGAGCCCCTCTATAACGATCACATCGCCTGGCTGATCCGCGGCAACGTCCTCCGCGGGGGGGTCTACCCTTTGTGCGTGGGGGTCGAGCGCATCGTGCAGGCCCAGCTCTTCGCCCAAGCGGCGAAGGCGTGCGGCGCGGAGCTGCTCGTGCACGGCTCAACCGGGGCGGGCAACGATCAGGTTCGTTTTGATGTCACCCTGCGAGCGATCCTGCCTGGCGCGAAGATCGAAGCCCCGATCCGCGACGAGGCTGTCACGCGCGAGCAGAGCGCCGCCTGGCTGTCCGAGCGCGGCCTGGGGCCCATGCAGTCCGACGCGACCTTGTCGATCAACCGAGGGCTGTGGGGCACCACCGCCGGGGGAGGGGTCACTCACGATCCCTGGTCTGAGCCCGGCGAAGACGCCTTTACCACCACGATCGACCCGCAGCAGGCCCCAACGGAGGGCGCTTCGGTCGTCCTGCGCTTCCGGGAGGGGCTCCCCGTCGGGCTCGACGACACCCCTATCGAGGGTTGGCCCGTCGTCGAGGCCCTGCACGATCTGGGCGCGGCCCACGGGATCGGCCGCGGGGTTCACCTCGGCGACACCATCCTGGGTATCAAGGGCCGGGTCGCGTTCGAGGCGCCTGCGGCGGCGATCCTGCTTCCCGCTCACCGTGAGCTCGAGAAGCTCGTGCTTACCGCCGGGCAGCGATCGGTCAAGGATCACCTCGGCGATCTCTACGGCCAGCTCGTCCACGAGGCTCGGGGCCTCGACCCACTCGCCCGCGACATCGAGGCCCTGCTCGCCAGCAGCCAGCGGCGGGTCGAAGGCGAGGTGCGGGTGCGAGTGCGTCAGGGTTCGGTCCAGATCACGGGCGTTCGCAGCCCTTATAGTTTGATGGCTGTGCAAGAGACGGCCTACGGCGAACACACCGGGCTGTGGTCCGGGGGCGACGCGCGGGGTTTCGCCCGCATCCACGGCGTGCCGGCCTACTTGGCGGCGCGAGCGAGCGAGGTCTGACATGCGCATCCGACTCGACAAGATCGCCTCGTGTACCGCCAACGCCCGCGTGCAGCGCCGGGTCGTGCTCGGCCCCGACATCCCGGCCCGGCCGGGGACGGTGATCGCCGTGCGGGTACTCGACGAGAAGCGCACGTACAACCAGGTCGAAGACCTCCATGGTCGCCTCATGACCGTGCACCGTGGCGACGTGGTGGCGGGGGTGCTCGGCAAGCGCGAGGCCCTGCGCGGCTACGCCGGCGAGGTCCCCGAGTCCGTTCGGCCCGGAGACATCCTGCACCTGCTCAACCTGGGCGGGGTGATCGGGCGCTGTACCTCGGTGAGCCCGCAGGTCGGCCCCCCTTGTCGCGTCGAGGTGCTGGGGGTGGTGCTGGCTTTCCCTGAGCTCGGTCGCAGGGTCGGGGCCCCGGCCTCTATCGATCCCGGCCCGGTGAAGCCCGCGGCGACTCTGGATCCGCTCCCACCCATGGTCCTGCTCGTGGGATCCTGCATGCACGCGGGAAAGACGGCGGCGGCTTGCGCGCTCGTGCGCGAAGCGACCGACCGGGGGCTGACCGTTGGCGTCGCCAAGGTCACAGGGGTCGCCCTACGTCGCGATGTGCTCGAGATGCTCGATCACGGCGCCACGTTCGCCACCACCTTCGCCGACGCCGGCCTGCCCTCGACCTGCGAGGGCGAGGTCGTCCCGGTGGCGCGGGGGTGCATGAATCACGTCGCGAAGCAGCGGCCCGATCTGATGGTCGTCGAGCTCGGCGATGGGCTCATGGGGCGCTACGGCGTCCGCGACATCCTGAACGATCCGCAGATCCGGGCGGCGACCGGGGCGGTGATCCTCTCGGCCACCGATCCGGTGGCGGCGTGGGGAGGCGATCTGCTCCTGCGCGAGATCGGCTTGCAATCCACGGTGATCACCGGACCCGCCACCGACAACGACTCCGGTCGCTGCGCGATCCTCGATCGGGTCGAGGCTGTGGTCGCCAACGCGCGGACCCAGCCCAGCCTCCTGGCCGACGCGGTGCTCGCCAAGGTGGGGCTGCTGCGCCGGGGGCTCGCGAGCCCCGCTGCCCTCGAGGCGCAGGCATGATCCGGGTTGGGGTCGTCGGAGCCACCGGCTATGTCGGCGGAGAGGTCGTTCGCTGGGTCCTCTCGACGCCGGGGCTGGAGCTCGCGGCGGTGGTGAGCACCCGCCGGGCCGGTCAGGCCTTGAGCGCGGCCCATCCAGGCCTGCTCGGCCTGTGCGATCTCGAGCTCACCCCCTTCGATGCCGCGGCGCTCGCCTGCCTCGACGCGGTGATCCTGGCGGTGCCACACGGGGAGTCGGCGGCGCTGGCGGCCTCGATCGGCGCGCATGGGGATCCCATCCTCGTCGACTGCGCCGCCGACCATCGCCACGCCGTGGGCTGGGTCTACGGGCAGCCCGAGTGGGCGGGCAGCGCCCTGCGGGGGGCACGACGGATCGCCGCCCCCGGCTGCTTCGCCACCGCCCTCGCGCTCGCCCTGGCGCCCTTCGCCGCAGCGGGACTCTTCCAGGGCGAGATCACCGCGGTCGCGGCCACGGGATCGACGGGATCCGGAGCCTCGCCTTCGGCGGGCACCCACCACCCCGAGCGCTTCGCCAACCTACGGGCCTACAAGGTGCTCTGCCACCAGCACGTGCCCGAGGTTCGTACCTTTTTGGCCAGACTCTCTGGCGCACCTGCGCCGGAGCTGGCCTTCGTCCCTCTCTCGGCTCCCGTCGATCGCGGCATCCTCGCCACCTGCTTCTTCCGCTGCGATGAGGCGGTCGATCCCCGCGCCGTGCTCGCCGACGCCTACGCCCACGCCCCTGGCGTGCGCCTGCGCTTCGCGAGCCCTGAGCTGCGCTTCGTCCGTGGCACGGGCTTCTGCGATCTGACGGCCACCAGGCAGGGGCCCATCGTCACGGTGATCTCCGCCATCGACAACCTGGGTCGCGGCGCGGCGGCTCAGGCGATCCAGGCTCTCCTGCTCGCTCTTGGCCACGAAGGTCCGGGGCCGCTCCGCACCTCTCCGCTGGTTCCCTGAGGTCCATCATGACTGAACACTTGCTCGACAACCTTGGCGCCGCCAAGCTCCCCGCTGAGTTCTGCTCGGCCGAGGGTGCCCTGCTCTGGGACACCGACGGCCGAGGCTACTGGGACTTCTACGGTGGTCACGCCGTCACCCTCATCGGACAGGCGCACCCCAAGTGGATCGAAGCCATCGAGCGTCAGGCGCGTCAGCTCGCCTTCTTCACCACCCTGGGAGGGGTCCCCGTCCGTCGTCGCGCGGCCGAGAAGCTGTGCACCTTCACCGGCATGGACGTGGCCTTCTTCGTCAACAGCGGCGCCGAGGCCAACGAGGCTGCGTTGAAGATCGCCCGAAAGAGCGCGGGGCGCTCAGTCATCGTCGCCTTTGAGAAGGGCTTTCACGGGCGCACCACCGGCGCGCTGGGCGCCACCTGGAAGTATCGCGATCAGCACAGCCCCGCTCACGGGCCCACCCGCTTCGTGCCGTTCGGCGATCTCGAGGCCCTCCGCCATGCCCTCGGCCCCGATGTCGCCGCGGTGATCGTGGAGCCGGTCCAGGGGATCGCCGGAGTCGTGGAGCCGCCCAAGGGCTTTCTGCGCGAGGTCGCGATCCTCGCTCGGGAGGCTGGGGCGCTCCTCATCGCCGACGAGATCCAGTGCGGAATGGGCCGTATGGGCGTTCCGCTGGTGAGCAAGGCCGAGGGCGTTGACGCCGATCTGGTCACCATCGGCAAGGGCCTGGCCGGAGGCTTTCCCGCCGCGGCTTGCCTGATGCGCCGCGCCATCGCTCAGACCGTCGCACCTGGTGAGCACGGCACCACCTTCGGAGGGGCGCCGCTCGCCTGCGCTGCCATCGAGGTCACCCTCGACATCCTCACCGAAGAGGGGATGCTCGAACGGGCCTGCGAGGTCGGTGAGACCCTGCGTCAGGCCCTCGGGGGGATCGACGGCGTCGTAGGTCTTCGTGGGAAGGGGGCGTGGATCGGCGTGGAGCTCGACCGTCCCGCGGGTCCGGTCCACCGTGCGCTCTTCGAGCGTGGCTGGCTCGTGGGGACCTCCTCGGATCCCTGCGTCCTCCGCCTCGCACCGCCGGCGGTCATGCCGCTTTGGGCGTGCCACCATCTCGCGGATGCCCTGGCTGAGGTCCTCGCCTCGGCACGGCACGCAGCGGCCTGATCGATGCTCTATCTTCTCGATGGTCTGGACTGGGGCACCGCACCGTTTCGCGCCTTGGTCGCACGCGCGCTGGAGCTCGAGGCGGGCGCTGCGCCGCGTCGGGCGCCGGGTAAGCGGCTGGGGGCGGTCTTTCTGAACCCCTCGCTTCGGACTCGCACCTCGATCGAGGCGGCGGCGGGCATGCTGGGGATCCAGCCCATCGTGCTCCAGCCCGGCACCGACACCTGGGCGCTCGAGTTGGCGGAAGGGGCGGTGATGGACGGCCTCACCGTCGAACACGTCAAGGATGCGGTCGCCGTGCTCTCGGGCTTTGTCGATGCCTTGGCGGTGCGCGCCTTCGCTGGGCTGGTCGATCCCGAGGAGGATCGCGCCGAGCCAGTCCTTCAGGCCTTTGTCGATTACAGCACCGTGCCGGTGATCAACCTGGAGTCAGCTCGGTGGCACCCCCTCCAAGGGCTCGCCGATGCCGCGACCATTACCCGCCGCCTCGGCCCCGACCCCAAGGGGGAGCCCCTGGTGCTGACCTGGGCCCCACACCCCAAGGCCCTGCCGGCCGCCGTACCCAACCAGGTCCTGCTCACCGCCGCGGCCTTGGGTATGCAGATCACGCTGGCGCACCCCGAGGGCTTCGATCTCGATCCCCAGGTGGTGGCGCGCGCCGGTGCGATCGCGGCGGATGAGGGAGGGGGGCTCACCGTGAGCCACGACCGCGCCTGTTTGCGCGAAGCGCGGGTGGTGGTGGCGAAGTCGTGGGGGGGCTGGTCGGGCTATGGCCGCCGCGACGACGAGGCCCGCCGCCGCGCGGAGCTCTCGTCCTGGAGGGTCGAGGAACGGGATCTCGCCCCAGACGCCGGTCTGATGCACTGCCTGCCGGTCCGACGCAACGTGGTCGCGACCGACGCCGCCCTAGACGGGCCCAACTCGTGGGTCATCGAGACGGCCCACCGCCGCATGTGGACGGCGGCCGCCGTGCTCGAGCAGATGCTCGCTGAGGAGATGTGATGGAGCGAATGATCGAGCTTCTCGACGCGATCCCCTACCTGCGCGCCTACGCCGGCCAGACCTTCGTGGTGAAGGCGGGCGGGGAGCTCTTGCAGGAGCCCGCCTGGCGCGACGGGATCGCCCGTGATCTGGCGGTCCTTCACCGTCTAGGGATCGAGGTGGTGCTGGTCCACGGTGGCGGGCCCCAGCTCGACGCCGCGCTTCAGGGCGCCGGCCTGCCGGTGGAGCGGGTGGCGGGTCGTCGGGTAACCTCCGCCTCGATCCTTGAGATAGCGATCCGAGAATGGCGTGGCGCCTGCTCCGCGGCGTGGGTCTCGGCGCTCTCCCGGCAGGGCGAGACGGCGGTTGGCCTCTCAGGGGCCGACGGGGGGCTCGTGCGCGCCAAACGGCGGCCTCCGGCGGTGGTCACCACCGATGGCGGCGAGCGGGTCAGCGTCGACTACGGCCACGTGGGCGATGTGTGTGAGGTGCGGGCCGAGGTGATCCACAGCCTGCTCGCCATCCCCAGCATTCCGGTCGTGAGCCCGCTCGCCCTGGGTGACGAGGGCGCGCTGCTCAACGTCAACGCCGACACCGTCGCCGCCGAGGTCGCGGTCGCGATCGGCGCGGCCAAGCTGATCCTGCTCACCCAGGCGCCAGGGATCCTCCGCGACGTCGACGATCCCGACAGCGTGCTGCACTGGACCGACCTCGCGCAGCTTGAAGCGCTGGAGCAGTCCGGGGCCTTGTCCGGGGGCATGCGACCGAAGAAGGCGGCTATCGAACGTGCCTTGCGCGGAGGTGTGCCCCGCGTACACGTCGTGGATGGGCGCCGCAGCGGGGCCTTGCTCGAAGAGGTCTTCACGACGGAAGGCAGCGGGACCCTGGTCGTGCCCGCCTCCGAGGAAGCGCCGGCCGAGCCGCTCTAGACCGCGCCCCCTTGAGTCCCGGACGCGCAGCGTCGCTCCGGGGGGGGGCCCGTCCGCCAGTCTCCACAGGCCTCTGACACCGCCGCCGCTGCAACGGACTAGAACTGGCGCAAGGAGGAGCGTCGGCGTGCGTTACCTGAGGTTCGGTTCAATGATCGGGATGGTGGCCGGCTGTGCGGCGCCAGTCACCCTGGAATGCGAAGACGACGCCCCCTTGTGCGCGGTCGCCGAGATCCTGGCCGAATCACGGGATCGCGCCGCCGATGTCGGTATCGCCAAGGTGGCCCTCTACCAAGGGGTCGAGTCCATCCTCATGCAGCAGCGCGACGACCCCATCTCCGACGTCGCCATCGTCACGGGGCGCGACGCCCTGATCCGGGTGTTCGTCGAGCCCGGCGACGACTTCGAGCCCCGCGAGATCGGTGCCCGCTTCTACATCCATCACGGTGGGCAGATCATCGGCGCAGGCGAGGGCCGGGCCAGGATCGACGGGCCCTCGGAGCAGGCTGAGCTCGAGTCCACCCTCAACGTGCCGATCTCGGGGACCATGCTTCCCGAAGCCGAACTGAGCTGGTCGGTGGAGCTCGTCGAGGTCGTCGATCGTCCTCCGCGCGGCTCGACCTCGGCGGCGCTGTATCCTGCCCAAGGCACGGCAGCGCTGCCGACCCTGCCCATCGGTGGGCCAATGCAGGTCTACCTGATGCCGATCTCGTGGGATCACGATGGCAGCGGGCGTCTCCCCGACACCAGCGCCGAGTCTCTCGCCACCTACCACACCACCCTCCGCTCGATCTTTCCGGCCGCGGGGCTGGAGCTGCATCTCGAAGAGCCGATGTCGTGGGATCGCTCGGTCGCTCCCAACGGAGCAGGCTGGTCGGAGCTGCTCAACCGGGTCCTCGAAGAGCGCTGGATCCGAGGCATCCCCGGCGATGCCTACCTCTACGGCCTCTTTCGCCCCGGTGACACCGAGGTCGGTGGGATCGCGGGGCTCTCCTTGCTCGCCATGCTGCCCGAGCACTCCGCCGGTCGTGCCAGCATCGGCCTCGCCATGCACCCCGGCGGCGGCGCGGGCACGATGGCGCACGAGGTCGGGCACGCCGCGGGCCGCAGCCACGCCCCCTGCGGCGGGGCCGCCGGTTCGGATCCGAACTATCCTCACCAAGACGCCCACCTCGGCAGCTGGGGATACCACCCCGCCGAGGAGCGGCTCTTCGATCCCGACGTCTTTCACGATTTCATGAGCTACTGTGGGCCCGGCTGGGTCAGCGACTTTCACTGGAACCTGCTCGCGGAGCGCCAAGCGGGTATCTACCAATATTACCACGGGCAGAGCACCGCACGAGCGCGCACGCGGGTCTGGCAGACCGCTTGGCTCCACCCCGACGGCCGGATCGAGGCCTGGGAGCCGGTGGCCCTCGCCGATCCCCCCGGGCTCGAAGATCACGTGATCGAGGTGGAGATCGACGGAGCGCCTCAGGTGGTGCAGGCGCGGCTCGCACCCTTCAGCCACCTAGACGGCGGCCTGCTCTACCTGCCGACCGCGCAGCTCCCGCACCGGATCACCTGGCGCGGAACCTCCACGCGGGTCGCGTTCTGACGGACCCGGCTCAGTCCTGGGTGATCTCGTAGAGCCCGTCCGGCTCGGCGGTGAGCTCGGCGAGGATCCGACCGTTGGGGACGTCTGAGCCGGCCCTGACCCGAAAGACATGGCCGACCGTGGTGTTCAAGGGCCGCAGCACGCCGGCGCTCAGGCTCATGATCCGCTGTTCGTTGCAGTCGAAGTCGCCCCAGTAGACGGTGGCGTCGGTCGAGGTCTGGTTGTGCAGGTCGATCGAGGTGCGCTCGCCATCGCTGGGATCGGAGCAGATAGGGTCTTCGTCGGAGTCGGTGCCGTGGGGATCCCAGGGCAGGCCATCGGGGCCGATCTTGGTGTCGTTGGAGCTGCAGTAGATGTCTTCGAGGCTCTCGACCTCGCCCTCGTAGCTGTAGGTGTCGAGGGTATACATTTCGTGGTGTCCTCGACATCCTCCGATCCGGCCTTCGAGGGGGCACTCGCCCGGCACGGCCTTCGCGAAGCTCGCGGCGCTGCAGTAGATGGCGAAGCTCGCGCGCATCTGTTGACCTCCGATGCTGCGGTCGAAGTCCGAGAACTCGAGGCAGCCCGAGGTCAGACCATCGACGGTGCCCGCGCAGTAGAAGGTGTCGCTTTGAAAGAAGCCGCATCCCGAGAAGAGGACCGCCAAGGAGATCCAAGGACGGGCGCTCACAGCTCGACCTCGAGCGGTCCAGCGACGTTGTCGGTTTCGTCGGTCTCGTCGACCTCGTTGTTCGTATCTGCCATGGTCCAGCTCCAGCAGTAGGTACACCCCGAGACCGAGGTGAAGTCGACGAAGAAGAAGTCGGCCGTGACGGTCGATCCGGCCGGGAGGCCTTCAATGCGGGTGAACTCATCTCCGAGGCCGCTGTCGGTGGGGTCTTCGACGCTGTGGGTCCAGATGTCGACGTAGAAGGGCCCGGCGGCCTCGGAGCCCGTGTTCTCTACCTCGATGCCGTAAAGTACCATGTCGTCTGCGCTGTCGGCAACATACTCGAAGTAGGGGATCGTGAGGTTGGGGCCTCCGATCGCGTCGCTAGCTACCGTCAGGCCGTGGGAGAAGTGGTTGTTGGTCTCGTCGCTCTCTTCGACCTCTTCTTCGATGTCGATCACCACGACGATCGTGTGGTTGCCTGGATCGATGGGGAACTGGAAGGTCGTTCGTCGGGTCTCGCCCGGGCCGAGCCATGGGATCCGCCGAAAGTCGACGCCCAGATCGCCGGGGCCCGGAGGGCTCGGGGGGTTGAGGAAGACGTCGAGCCAGAAGTCTGACGCGCCGACCTCGCCGAGGTTCTCGGAGGTGACGGAGAGGGTGACGAAGCCGCCACCGACCTCGGCGGTGACACCCGAGATGGTGAGGTTCGGCATGGCCTGGGCCTTGACCTCGACGGGGATGGCGCTCGAGACGACCTCGCCCCACTGCGCTTGGATCGAGGTCGTGCCTGCGCGGACCGCGGTGAGGCGACCGCCGGAAGCCAAGGTCGCGACCCCGGGATCGTCGGTGCTCCACAAGGCCTGACTGGAGGCGTCGGAGCGGGTGCCGTCGGAGAACCCGGCCTCGGCGCTGAGCTGCACGGTCCTGCCCTGCTCGATCGTCACGGAGCTCGGCTGTACGGTGAGGCCGACCAGAGAGGCCTCGGTCACCTGGGCCCGTGCGGGAGGGCTCTCGATGGAGCCCATGCTCGCCACGATCTCGGCGGATCCGGTCTGGACCCCCTGCGCGATCCCTTCACGGTCCAGGCGGTTGCTCACCTCGACGGTCTCGGGGGCGCTCGAAGTCCAGGTGACGGCGAAGGTCAGGTCGCTCGTGGTGCGATCCGCCCGCAGCCCGGTGGCCTTGAGCTGCACCTCGTCGCCGAGGGGGAGGGTGATCCGCTCGGGGCTGATCAGGATCCCGACCAACTCCGAGAGAGGATCGTCGGTGTCGGGATCGGTCTGTTGCGTGTCGAGAGGGGCGCCGGCGCGGTCACATCCAGCCCCCGCGCCGAGGACGCTGCAGACAAGCGCGGCGCTCAAGAGGCGGGGGAGGGACATGGCTCACTCGCGGCGGAGGTCGACCACCTTGTTCAGGTAGTCGCGGTACACCAAGAAGGGGTTCTCGCTGGACTGATGTACCACGCCGAGGGGGTTGTTGTAAGGGATCCAGGCGAAGTCAGGGTGGTTGCGCTCGTCGT
Source organism: Deltaproteobacteria bacterium (assembly GCA_007693595.1). Taxonomy (GTDB): domain Bacteria; phylum Myxococcota_A; class UBA796; order UBA796; genus REDI01. Next base: position 61,390 of record REDI01000045.1, read on the forward strand.
GCCACTCGCCGTCGACCACGAGGCCGTTCATATCGGTGACCAAGGTGTAGCGGTAGGTCTCGCTGAACCCGCGAGGGTTGTCGATGTCGGTGTCGATGTGGGTGACGCCGACGTTATCGGTCGTGTAGCGGACCGTAGCGCGCACGTCGAAGGTACGCTGTTGGGCGTCGACGGTGATCCGCTCCGCGATGTCACTGTAGCGGCCCGAGCCGATGCCCTGCACGCGGGTGACGTCGGCGGTGTCTTGGAAGGGGCCCTCGAGCTCACGAGACTCGATGATCCGGTCCGCGAGGACCTCGCCGATGCCCGGCAGCGCCATGAGCTCGCGGCGGGTCGCGGTGTTGATGTTGAGCATGATCTCGCCTTCGGTGGTCTCGTCGGCGGAGATGTCGACGCCCCAGGCGGGGAAGTTCCAGACCGGAGGGCCGGGATCGGTGTCGAAGACGATGGGGACCTGCTGGTCACGGATGTAGAAGCTGACGATCTGATGGAAGGGCTTGGGGTAGAGATCGTTGATGTCGTCGTCTTCGTCGTTGTACCGCTCGCCGTAGAAGCGGCTGTAGGTCATGTAGTGGAGCTCGGAGGTCAGCGCCTTGAGGTCGGCGGTCTCGTAGGTGATCTCGACGCCGTCGCCCGCGGTGACCGTGATCGCTTCCCGGGGCTCGTCTTCGAGGATCGCGGCGGCGGCCCAGCCATTGCAGTGGCCGAACCAGGAGTTGTCGAGAGAGTGGTTGGCGGCCCAGCGGTTGAGCAGCTCCCAGGCAGAGATGAAGAAGGGGTTGGGGCTGCGCTGGCCGTCGAGGTACATGTGGACCGCGTACTTGTCGGTGGGCGAGAGCTCGTCGATGACGAAGGACCACTCGTCTTCGGTGTGCGAGATGGTGCCCTCTTCGATGACGATGCGGCCGCCGGCGAGGTCTTGCAGGATCTGATTGTAGAAGTCGACCAGGGCGTCGACGTACTCGCTCTGAAGCTCGCGGTATTCTTCGATCTTGGCGCTGCGATCTTCGCCTTCGAGGTTGCGCAGCTCATCGCCGATGGCCTCGAGCTCGGACTTCATGGGCTGGAACTCGTCGTAGTGGAGCTTGCTCAGCGAGTCGCCTTGCCAGCCGAGGGTCATCTCGGCGGTGCGCAGGGGCCACCAGTTGCCGGCCCAGGGGCGATAGCCGGTGGGGGCTTGGGCATCGAAGCCGCCGCCGAGGGTCTGTTCGTCGAGCTGGAGCGCGCTGTCGATGTTGATGGTGCTCGCCAGCGCCCGACGGAAGTCGTAGTTGGGAGGGGGCTCGCTGTCGGGTGGAGGCGGCAGCTGCCGCCGGATCCGGCTCAGCTCGCCTTCGTCGAGGAGGTAGGCGTGCACGTTGTCGGTGCGGGTCTCGGTGGCCCAGGGCAAGCCGCGCTCGAAGCGCGCGTGGACCATGCCCCCACCGAGCTCGTCGGGGAAGGTCGCGTCGACCAGGTCGTCGGACTCGGCGCGGGTCGAGACGCGCGAGCCGTTCTCGAGCGTGAGATCGCCGTCGTCGAAGGGGGTGGCGAAGGGTGCCAGGTAGGTCGGGGCTGCGGTCAGCATAGACTGAGACAGGGCCGACCAGCTCCGACCGAGCTCTTGGGTGGACCAGGCCTTCTCGATGCGCTCCCCTTCGACGTTGGTGAACTGGATGATCGCGGCGAGGCGGTCACGATCCTCGCGGAAGACCAGGTAGACGACCGGGTCGACCTCGGACAGCTCGTTCTGATCGTTGTGGACGCGGTCGACGTAAGCGCGCACCACCGCGAGGGGGGCCACGCTGCCATCGGACCGGACCGCGTAGTCGTAGAGCTCATCGCTGGCGGAGGGGATCAAGCCGCTATCGACCACCTGGTAGGCCCAAACCACCTGCTGCGACCAGCTCTCATCGAAGCTGGGTAGGGTGTCGTCGAGGCTGGCGATGGCCCCTTCTTCGTTGCGGATGTTCGCGACGCGATAGGAGGCGCCCACGTAGAAGGTGTCCCCCTCGGCCCAGTCGAAGCCGACGAAGTCGCCCCCGGCGTGGTCGGCGGAACAGGCAGAGAGGAGGGCCAGAGCGGTCAAAGCGCGGTACATAGAGGCTCCCGATGGAGGGGTTGAGCGCGGGCGGTCTAACGTCGTTGGGGTGGCAGTGTCAAGGAGTTGGCTCGGATCTCGGTCGATGGTTCGCTCCATCGTCGACGCGGAGAGGGCTGCGCGAGGACGACGGGGCGAGCGCTCCACGTTGAACCCTGAGCGCTCCTGTGCTATGCTCCGCCTTCCCCAGAGAGGTGAGCATGCGGATCTGGAAGCCCATCGCCGGCGGAGTCTCGCTTCTCCTCCTCGCGTGCGGGGGACTCGGCGCGACCGTCGAGGGGAGCCTCCTCGTCGATGGTCAGCCCTTCAACGCCGTCTCCTGCACTTCGGGATCCGTCTTTGGTTTCTCAGGGGTAGAGCTTCGCAACGAACAGGGCGAAGGCCTGCGCATCGTGACCCAGCCCGATGACACGGCGACGGTGGTGCTCCTTCCAGCCGGGGTATCCTCGGGGATCGATCTGGGCCCCTGTGGTACCGCAGGGTTTCGTACCACGAGCCTGACCATCAACGATGTCGCGGCCCTCGAAGGCCAGGCGACGCTCCAGTGCGAGGCCAGAGATCACGAGGTCTCCGGCACGGTTCAGATCGGTCGCTGTGCCACGGAGCTCTTCAAGGGTTTCTGAGCCACCCCAGCTCATGGGCGTTCAGGCTGTGGACGACGAGCCGGTCCCCCGTCTCGGTGACGCCGGTGGTCTCGGGGTAGGATCCCCGTGGATCTTGCAGATCCACGACGACGCGCCCGTCCTCGGTGAAGGCCATGACGTGTCCGTAGGGTGGGGGAACCGGCCAGGTGGCCTGAGGAAGCCTCACGATCCCCTTGCGCAGCCAGGGGTGGGGACCGAGGCGATCGACGATCGCGCTGCGCGGCTTGACGAAGCCCAGCCAGATCCGCCCGTCTCGACCGCGGGTCAGGTTGTCTGGGTAGCCGGGGAGGTTCTCGATCACCCGATGGGCCTGGTTCTGAGGCCGCGAGAGGTCGAGTCCTCGTGCAGCTCGGGGGAGGCTCCATACACGGTAGCGTCCGGTCTCAACCACCAGGAGCCGCTCCCCATCTTCCGACGGCACGATGCCGTTGGCGAAGCTCAGACCCCGCGCGACCTCCTCGACCTGGCCGTCTCGCGGGTCGTAGACGAGGACCCTGCCAGACGCCCGCTGCTCCAGCATCTCGAGCACGCTCGCGCGCATCAGGCCGCCGAACTCCTCGGGCCCGAAGCGCGATGAGGCATCCGTGAAGTAGACTAGGCCATCGGGGGCGAGGGTCACCGCGTCTGCGTAGCGGATCGGGACGCCGTTCGCCTCGTCAGCCACGATCTCGATCGCCCCTGAGGGCTCGATCGCGAGTAGACCCAAGTAGGCGTCTGCGGCGTAGATACGTCCCTCCTTGCCGACTTCCAGGCCGAGGATTCGCCCGCGAGTCTTCGCGACCACGTCCAGGGTCCCGGCGTCGAGATCGATCCGAAGAACCTCTCCGCTGCGCACCGCTGTATACAGGCGGCCCTGTTCGTCGACCGCGACGTGCTCGGGCCCCTCGAAGCCGTCGAGGGGGAAGCGCTCGAGCTGAGCGAGGCGCGTGTTGACCGCGTGCGGCCCTGAGTGGGCTCGATCGGAGGGCGGCTCCCAGGCCACGGGCTCGATCGGGACGGGCCAGAGCCCCAAGTAGGCCACGCCGAGAAGGGGCACGACCAAGCCGAGGAGCCACCAGCGGGGACTCATGGGGTGAACTCAGGCGCCACCGGACTCAGCGACGCCCTCGACGACGACCTCCCCCGAAGGGGACCGAGATCTGCAGGCCTGGCGTGACCCCAGCTGGGCCCGAGTCGACCCGGCCCATCACGCGCACACGGTCACCGATCTGCACGCCGACACCTCCGCCAACGGTGGTGCCGAGGGGGTCGTGGGACACCCCCATGCCCGCGACCGGGGTGATCGACTCCCAGCGGGAGCCGAAGCCGACGACCCCTTCGCTGCGCCACTGGGTTCCCTGTGTGCCGGTCGCGAAGGCGGACTCGAGCTCGGCGAAGCGCACGACGTCGCTCTCGAAGCGTCGGCGGAGAGCGCCGACGATCTCGTGTTGGCGCTCGCGGTCGGCGTCGTAGGTGTATTCGATGAGGAAGCTGCGCAGGTCTTCTTCGTCGGTGAAGCCGTAGAAAGCGCCCGCCCGGAGGATGCGAGGATCGTCGAGCAGCTCGGCCACGACCTCTCCGCCGAAGGTGTGCCCGCGCCGGAGCTCGGCCTCGCCCGAGAGACTGCCTTGCAGGCTTCGACCATCGGGAGTGGTCTCGTGGGCGAGCCCGAGGGCGAGCTCGGACTCCCTGATCCGCCCCTCGCCTTCGCTCACCTCGTGCGAGAGCTCCCCGGCAACCCGGCTGGATCGCCCCTCGGCGTCGGTCGATGTGCTGGCTTCGAACTCCGCGCCCAGGCCGTGCCGCATGCCGAGCTCGGCCCTGCTCGAGACCGAGGTGCTCGGCTCGTGCCCTTCGCGAACCGCCAGATCGCCCTGGGCGCTGATCGACTCGATGAAGCCCTCGAGCTCGTCGCGGGAGTAGCGCATGCCGAGCTCGCTAAGGACCGACTCGGGGGCGTCATAGGGGTTGGTGTAGGTCAGGCGAGCCGTCGCGCTGGTGTGCTCGGTGACGTCCATCTCGGCGCCCATCTGGTAGCTGTGGGTGACGCCCTCGGGGTGGCCCTGCCGACCATACGACGTGCTCGTGCTCAGACCCTCAGACTCGGTGGTGAGCTCGTGGCGGTAGTCCATGCCGGGGTTCTCGCCGCCGGTGCGCAGGGTGGCGGACTGAGAGCTCTGGACGCCTTCTGCCAGCTCCCGGACCAGCTCGGATCGGACCGCGGTCTCGCCGGAGTCCGAGTCGTGGCGGACGACGGCCGCGACCTCGGTCTCGCCCCCGTCGAAGCGGACCTCGGCCTGAGAGAGCGTGCGCTCGGGGGTGTGCTCGACGCTTGCACCGCCGCTCAGGCGCTCCCCCTCGGCGCTCGCGCCGATGCTCGCGAGCTCGAGCCCGTCGGAGCCGACCCGCGCCTCGGTCTCGAACTCGACGACCCCGATCTCGCCGCTGGCCTCGAGGGTGGTGGTGCCGTCGCTATACTCGACCTGTGCTGCCAGCATGAGCCCGTCGGCCTCGTGCTCGACCCGGACGCGCGCCATGTCGGCGACCTCGTCCTTGAGCACGCCCAAGGAGGCGGCCAGATCGATCTGCGTGCGCCGTCCCGCCGGGATGCGCACCGCGAGCTCATCGGTGGTGAGCTGATGGAAGGCGTAGCCGAGGCCCGCGAAGATCGCGAGGGCGGCAACTTTACCGGGGTTAGCCTCGGTCCAGCCTGCGAGCTTCTCGACCAGGGTTTCGCCGTGGGCGGCTAGGAAGCTATCGACGGCCCCTTCGATCAGGGGCGTGATCTCTTCGAGCAAGGCGCGGGCGGCTTCGCGCTCGACGCTGACCTGTACCCCCAGCACCGACTGGTCGTTCAGGCCGCTCAGCGCGTCGGAGGCCGCCTTGCTCGCGCTCTCGAGGGCAGACTCGACCGCCGGCTCCAGGTGGGGCTCGATGTTCTCCCAGGTGAGCACGTCTTGGAGTTGGTCGAAGAGCTCAGGGATCGCGGCGCGGATGCGCGCCATGAGGCTGCCGCCTCCGTCGCCTGCGCTCGCCTCGAGCTCAGCCTCCACGACCTCTTCGAGCTCGGCTTGGGCCTGGGCGTTGCTCGCTGGCGGCTCTTGCTCTTGTGCTTGGGTGGTGGTCGACTCGGACTCGGGCGAGGCAGTGAGGGGGCTGCTCCCGCGGGCGGCGTAGCTGGGGCTCACACGATCTCCATGGCAGGGGTCCAGTGTACCGCCTGGGGAGGGCCCTCGCAGGCCGCTGCCATCGAGCGTCGCGAGTGGTCGGCGCTTCAACCGATTCACCGGAGCTCATGAGAGGCCTCTATCGCGGATAGCAGACCCGTCGGGGGTCCCCGCCCCCGGTGGCGCGGCAGTTGAAGCCCGATGGGCAGTGCTCTTCGTCGGTGTCGGGATCCTGACGACAGGAGGGCAAGCAGAAGCGCCCGGACTCGCTCTGGAAGGTGGCGCACTCGCGGCGCCAGTCATCGGCCTGGGCGCAGTCGTCGTCGTCCTCGCACGCCCAGGAGCAGAAGCGAAAGCCGTCGTCCGCGGTGTTGCGTTGCATGCCCCCAGCCCAAATCCGTTGCACCAACCGTGGCACAAC
>REDI01000064.1 GCA_007693595.1 Deltaproteobacteria bacterium
TTGGCACCTCGATGTCGGCTCATCGCATCCTGGGGCTGGAGCAGGTCCCAAGGGTTTGGCTGTTCGCCAATTAAAGCGGTACGCGAGCTGGGTTTAGAACGTCGTGAGACAGTTCGGTCCCTATCTGCCGTGGGCGCAGGAGAGTTGAGAGGAGCTGTCCTTAGTACGAGAGGACCGGGATGGACGTACCTCTAGTGTTCCGGTTGTGGCGCCAGCCGCACCGCCGGGTAGCTACGTACGGACGGGATAACCGCTGAAAGCATCTAAGCGGGAAGCCCACCTCAAGATGAGCTCTCCCTGAAGGACCCAGGAAGACGACCTGGTTGATAGGCGGGATGTGCACGCACAGCAATGTGCTCAGCTAACCCGTACTAATGGTCCGTTCGGCTTCAACCGCCGACCGCTCGAGATGCCTGCAAGGGCCTCAGAATCACTGCAAAGCCACCACTTCATCCTCCCTTTCGCCCGTGAAGATAGCGAGGAGGCCCTACCCGATCCCATTCCGAACTCGGAAGTCAAGCTCCTCCGCGCCGATGGTACTGCCGGGGTCACCCGGTGGGAGAGTAGGTCATCGCGGGCACCCCTTCGCAGACCCCGAGGTTGAGCAGCACACGCCGCTCCCTCGGGGTCTCGTCGTTGGGAGCGCCTCGTCGTCGGCCTCCATGTGCAATAGGCTCCCTCCTCGTCCCTTGGGGGGCGCGGCGCGGCCAGATCGCGGAAGTGGAGTGCTTCCTCCTCCGCATGGGGCGCGAACCTCGAACTTGAGCGATCCGATGGCGACGGTTGGGATCTGGATCAAGCCACGCCCCGGAGGACGGCCAGGCCGCCCTCAGGACTGGCCGCTGGGGCGGGCGGCTATCGAGGCGCGCGCCATGGGCGTCGACGTCGTGATCGGGCTCCCCGACGGGCCGGGCACGTTCCAGGGCTCTTCGCTCCATGGCGAGGGGTGGCGCCCCTGCTCCAGTCGACCTGTGGACGCGGTCTACGATCGTTTCCCCTCGATCGGGCATCCCGACGAGGCCGCGCGCGGGGTAGCCTGGCTTGGAGGGATCCCATTGGCCAACCCGCCGGCCCTGATCGCATGCTGTCACGACAAGGTCCGCTGTCAGACCGTCCTTGAGCAGGCCGGGATCTCCATGCCCGATCTCTGCGATGAGCCCCTCCGGTTCTCGGAGCATCTGGCGCGCTGGGGTCAAGGCTTTCTCAAGCCCCGAGGGGGTAGCTTCGGCGAGGGTGTGGAGCGCGTGCTGTCCGGCACTCCGCTTCCCGCCGATGGTGCCTGGATCCTACAGCGCGCCATCTCCGCGCCCCAGGGCTGGGCCGGGGTGAGCGTGCGGGTCTTGGTCCAGGCCTTCCCCGAGCAGGGATGGATCGCCCACCCACCCGTCGTGCGTCGCTCCGCGACCGATCCCGTCGTGAACGCGGCGCGGGGCGCCGATCTGGTGCCCGCAGACGTGCCGAGCCTCGATCTGCCGGGAGGCCTCGATCTTTCGGCGCGGGCTCAGGCTCTCGCAGAGGCCTGCGCGGTCGCTCTCGATGAGGCCACCGGAGCGCGCGGGGTTGAGCTCGGGGTCGATCTGGTCCTGGACGCCGATGGCCGACTCTGGCCCATCGAGGTCAACGGTCGTCCACAAGGACGCCTCGCGGCGCTCGCGCAGCGCTGGCCCGAGCGCTTCCGCGCCCTACATCTCCAGGCCTGCACACAGCCTTTGGTCACCCTCGCCGCACGCTCGGCGTCCCGCTGAGGGCCCCGCGCCCCGCAGGACGCCACGTCTCGTCCGTGAAGGATGTCGCTTCTGGTCTCGCAATGCGACGCAGGGGTGGCGGTGAGGGTTCGATGCGCCTACTCTTGAGTCATAGGAGGCACGATGCGGCTGAAGGCATGGATCGCAAAGATGGTGGAGCGGCTGCATCAGGTCGTGCGGTCCCTCGCACCGGCGCCGCAGCCTGTGCCGGTTCCAGTTCGGGTTCGGCGCGACGACCGCTAGTGCTCTGATGGGGTCTCCTTGACCGATCCGCTCACCCTGGGCGTCGCCGTCGTGGCGCTTGGCCTCGCGCTCCTGATCGCGTGGCTCGCCCGCCCGCGCCCGCCCGAGTTGCAAGGGGAGCGGTGGTTCAAGGCCTGGCTCGCCACCCTGCTTCGGGGCCGGATCGAGGCGCAGCGAGACTCTGGCGAGACCTGGGCTTCGCTCGTTGACCGCGCGGTGCTCTTCCACCCCCTCGCTCGACGCCCCGAGGACAAGCTCGACGCTCCCCCTCGGGTCGAGCGCCCTGCGCGTGAGGGCGAGGAGGCCCTAGTCCAGGCGCTCGCGGCGCTCCCCGATCGCGCCGCGCGGTGGGCCCACCTCTACGAGCGCGACGAGGTCGGGCGCGCTGCCCGGCTCGGGGACCCCCACGATCTCGGTCGGGCGCACCTGCCTTCGTCTTGGCTGGGGCCGTCCATCACCTGGGATGTGGTGGCCGACGCGGCCTCGGATCCGGGGCCGTTGATCGAGGCCCTCCGGCGAGCCTCCTCCGCGCGGTGGGTGCTCGTGCCGGGGCGCGAGCGCGGCGGCCCTTCGCTGCTGCCCGCGCTGGCCGCCCTCTTGGGCGATCGCGCGATCCGCTATGAGCCCAGCGCTCCCAGTGAACTGGCCTTACAGGCCTTTCGGGGGCCCATCTCAGAGCGCCGCCCCGGCGCCCCGAGCCACGTCGAGGCCTCGGTCGCCCTGCTCGAGAAGCTGCACGCCACGGCGTCCAAGCCCTCCGATCGACTGGTTCTGATCGGCGAGGGAGAGGGCATCCACCCTATCCTCGATGCGCTCCTAGCCAGCGACGCGCTCCGAGATCAGGTCGACGCGGTGGTCGCGGTGGCCTCGCCGATCGCGGGCGCGGACGATCTGGACCACCCCTGCGATCCGGCGGGTGCCGCGCGCTTCTTGCAGCGCTGGTTTACCCATGATGACCTCGATCTTGAGGCGTCCCACCGCTGCCCCTACTTCTCGGTGCAGTGGCTCACTCCCGAGCACGAGCCCCCTGGCGCCTTCGGCGTCGCGCTCGCGCGCGCCCGCTTCCCTACGCCCAAGGACGCCCCGCGCCTGTCCATCGAGCCGGTAGATCTGGGCCCGCTCCGCCCCGTTGACGACCTTCCCCTCGATCTGGTCTCGATGGCCCTGTGGGGCGTCGTGAGCTGCTGGGTCCGTGCCCGGCGGGTCTGAGGGGCCTCGTTGTGGAGCCCTCCGGTGCCGGCTGGCCCCCCTGTGGGTTAGTGCGCCCTGAGCGGGAGGTCTTCATGCGCATGCACCCCTTTCATCGGACGGAGCTCCTGGTCGGACGGGCCGGCTTCGCTACGCTTCAGCAGGCCTCGGTCTGTGTCATTGGCCTGGGTGGGGTGGGATCTTATGCGGCCGAAGCCCTCGCCCGTGCCGGGGTTGGGCACCTCAGCCTCGTAGACTTTGATGAGGTGTGCATCACGAACCTCAACCGGCAGCTTCACGCGACGCGTCGCACCGTCGGCCAGAAGAAGGCCGCGCTGATGCTCGATCGGGTCAAGGCCATCAACCCCAAGGCCGAAGTCCGGGCGCTCGAGCTCTTTTACAGCCGCGAGACCCACGATCAGATCCTGGATCGTCCCTTCGATATGGTGCTCGACTGCATCGACAACATGACGGCCAAGATCTTTTTGTTGGGTCGCTGTGTCACCCAGGGCCTTCCGGTAATCAGCGCCATGGGAGCGGGGGGACGGCTCGACCCGACACGGGTGCAGATCTCCGACATCTCGCAGACCCACACGGATCCCTTCGCGCGGATCGTTCGCGAGAACCTCCGAGTCCTCGGGATAGAGTCGGGGGTTCGCTGCGTCTGGACCGACGAGCCGCCGGCCGAGCTCGACCCCGAAGCTCAGGCCGCCTTCCGCTGTATCTGCCCCAACCGCAACCAGAACGACGTGCACTCCTGCGAGCATCGCCTCCAGATCCAGGGGAGCTGCTCTTGGATGCCCCCCATCTTCGGGCTGACCATGGCGGGGGCTGTGGTCAACACCCTGTTGGGGCGTGAGCTGCGAGGTCGCCCTGCCCCGCTCAAAGGTCATAAGCAGACACCATCCAAGGGTAAGCCCACCCCTGAGCGTCGTCGCGCCCTGCTTGAGCAGGCGGGGTTCGGTCGTGGGGTCGAGGAGCGGTAGGATCTGCCCCGCTCACACGATCGGGTTAATGGAAGTTTATGCGATGGTCTCGGTGGTGCTTGCTGGTTTTTTGCCCTGGCTGTGTCGCGTGGTCACAACACATCGAGGGGCTCGCGGTCTGGCCGATCCTGTTCTCCGCCGAAGCGGACGACGTCGGCATGGAGGTTCACGCGGGCACCTCTGTCCTCGCGGCCTCGGTCGACGTGGAGCGCGACCTCGCGGAGCTGCGCCGCTTCCCCGTCGAGGGGGCTGAAGTCTCGATCTGGGGGGGAGGCGCCGACGGCGAGAGCCTGGCAGAGGTGGGGCCTGGCTTGTACGTCTTGCCCGGCGCTCCCATCCAGTATGCCGAGGGCGAGGACTACCGAGTCGAGATGCGAGTCACCGAGACCCAAGAGCCTCCCGTCTTCACCTCCGCCCCGGCGGCCACACCCCTCATCACGGGCCATGTCGAGCTCTCGCACTCGATCCGGGAGCGGCTTCACCTCGACATGCCTCAAGGATACGCCGAGGAGTACGACCAGATCCTCGTCACGGTCGCGGGACCCGACGGCGAGGTTACCTGGTCGAACCACCCCAGCGCGGCCTTGGAGTGGCTCGACTTCGTCTCGGCGCGCTACACGCCGGATCCGCTCGAGATCCCTCGTCGAGCCTTCCCCACCCCCAACACGCTCTACGGGGTCACGGTGATCGGGCTGGTCCGCGCCCGCGCGGGGGCGGAGCGATCCTCCGAGCTCCGTTCCGAGTTTTCAGGCTTCACCACCGGCTCGGGTAAGGTGGTGCCTGTCTGGGCCGTCCCTTGAGCGCCATCCTGTTCTTCCTCGCGCTCGCCTTCGCTCAGGATCCCGAGCCACCGCTCGACCAGGGAGCGCTCGACGAAGACCAGACCTCGGAGCCTTCCGTCTCCACCGTGATCCGTCAGGTCGAGGCGCGAAGAGCGCAGCCCCATACTCTCGGCGACCACGTCTTCGTCATGCCGCTGCGCGTCGACACGCCCTTCGTTGTCAGGCAGTTCACCTTTCGACAGGGCGGTGGCCTGGTCTTCGTGCCAGACATGCGGGTAGACGGCTACGACGAGCCCTTCGATCTCCTCTTGGGCGGGGCGATCGAGACAATGAGGGTCGACGGAGCGCTCAGACCGTGGCTCGGCGTCTACGGTGAGGTCGGGGGTGAGCTCGTCACCGGGCTCAACCCCGACAGCGCCTTCTTCCGGGGGGCCCGTGGGGGGCTCGCCTGGGAGGCGGGCGGTGTCGTGCGGCTGGTTCGGGACGAGCAGCGTAGGTTTCAGCTTGGTTTTCGGGCTCTTGCCCGAGGACAGCATGGACTGTCCGTCGAGCCTGCGGAGCTGGTCTCCGCGCTGATCGCCGACCGAGAAGCGACCTTTCAGTCGGTTCTAGATGGGGATCTGGCGCGCTTGCTACTGGTCCAGCAGCGCGCCATCCTCGGGGGGGGGAGCCTCGCGGCGGCGTATGCCATCTCTCCGCGATTCGGGCTGCTCGCCTCAATGCGCTCTACCGCAGGTTCTCGCCATCGTTCCTGGTTTGATGGCCAGACCGAGCAGATCTCCCGATCGCCTCTGGGCACGCTGGCCATCGGAGCCGCGTTCGATGCGGATCTTCGTCCCATCCCGCTGGACCTGCAGCTCGAGTACCGCTACCGGGTTGAGGGGGAGGGCGGGGGCGAGGACAGCCTCTATTCCGGTCTACAGAGTCGACATTTCGGAGGTTTCGGAGCTTACTACGGAGGTCGTCAAGACGTGCAGCTCGGTCTGCACCTCGCGACCCTCCTGCTCGGAGCTGGCGCGATCCGAGAGCGATGGGCTCAGATCGAGATGGTGCTAAGGATCTCGCTCTGATGAAGGGAAGGTATCTTTGAATCCTACGATTACCTCCGTGCCAGGAGTTCGTGTGGGCGTGAACACGAACGATGAGGGGCAGACCGGCGTGACGGTGTTGCGCTTCGATCCCGCGGCTCGGGGCGGGCTCTGGGTTCCGGGAAGCGCTCCGGGGAGTCGGGAGTGGGGGGCGCTCTCGCTCGATCACGTCGCCGGCGAGGTCCACGCCCTCTGCTTGTCGGGTGGGTCCGCGTATGGGCTTGCCGCCGCCGACGGCGTGATGGAGGTCCTTCACCGTGAGGGCGAGGGCTTCGATACCGGGCTCGGCCGGGTGCCCATCGTGCCCGCCGCCGTGATCTTCGATCTGCACACCGCGTCGGTCTGGCCGGATCGAGCCATGGGGGCCGCCGCAGCCCGGAGCGCGAGCTCAGCCCCGGCGCCCGAGGGGCGAATCGGTGCGGGCAGGGGGGCCATGGTGGGCTTGGGAGGTCCAGCTCCGGCAGCCGGTGGGCAAGGGAGCTGGGCCATGCCTGTGGGCTCGCATCGGGTCGGCGCCATCGTGGTCGTCAACGCGGTGGGTGCGGTCGTCGACGCCAAAGCGGGAGGAGTGATCGCTGGATCGCTGCCGGGTCCAGGGGGGCTGCTCGATGCGGGAGCGTGGCGTGGCCAGACCACCCTGGTCGCCGTCGCGACGGACGCCCCGCTCGACCGCGCGGGGTGTCGGATCCTCGCCAAGATGGCGACCGCTGGGGTCGCTCGCTCCTTGGAGCCGGCCTTCACGCCCTTCGACGGCGACGTAGTCTTCGCCTTCTCGACCCGCCCCGGCTCCCCGATGGACGCGGTCCAGCTCGCGCGGCTCGGTCAGGCCGCCGCGCGGTCGGTGTCGAAGGCCATCCTGCGTGCGGTCCGCACGGCGCGGAGCTGAGCGGCTCAGCGCGTCCACTCCGCGCTGCCGTTGGGGGTCTCCCAGAGGCGGATCCGCTCGACGCTCACCCCGTGAGGGCGGAGCAGCTCCTGGGCGACCCGCGCGAGCTCCGCGACGATGTTCTCGGCGGTGGGGGAGGCGTCGAGCCAGTAGACAGGTCGCCCGAGCCGGGCGTTGGCCTCGGCGATCGGAGCGGCCTCGGGGTCGTCGCGCATCAGGATCGCCGTGTGATCCCAGTGGAGGTCGATCCACGCGCCGACCTTGGCCTTGATCACGCCGAAGTCGATCACGCGACCCAGGCCGTCGAGCGCGCGAGCGGAGCAGGTGATCTCTGCGGCGTATCGGTGCCCGTGAAAGGCGCGGCACTTGCTCTCGTGGCGGGGGATTCGGTGCATCGCGTCCCACTCGAGGCGGCGGGTACAGGTGACCATGGGCGCTCCAGGGGGACAGTGACGAGGCGTTTGATCTCTACGGGAGGTAGAAGTCTATCACTTGGCGGCGGGCAATCGCTGGTCGACCTCAGCGAGCGTTCGCGCTGCGAGCTCGGCGAGCGCCCTCATGCCGTAGACGCCGGCCTGATCTTCGACCGTGCTGTTGAAGTTGGTCGTTCCGTTGATGTCGTAGGTATAACGACGGCCATGGGCGTCGGTGACGTACTCGATCCCCGCCAGCGCGATGTCGTTGTCGTCGAGGAAGCGAATGTATCGCTGGACGAGGGGGTCGTCGCGGGTGACGGTTGGATCGTGGCCGAACTTGCCGCCCGCGCCCACGGGGCAGAAGGCGTCGTCGACCGCGCAGGCGTCGGCTGGACAGAGTTCGAAGCCCCCTTCGGTCGAGGAGCGCAGCGCGTACAAGAAGGTCCCGTCGACGATCTCGACCCGGGTGATGTAGGGCTCGGCGGGCTCGATGTATTGCTGGAGGATCACCACGCCGTCGGGGGATCCGTGCTCGATCCCCCCCTGGTCGACGTGGGCGTCGAAGGCCTCATAGCTTCGGAAGAGTTGGACTCCGAGCCCCTTGCCCCCTTGGTTGTGCTTGGTGATGAAGGGAGGGCTGAGGCGCCGTGCCGCGGCCTTGGCATCGGCGGCGACCACCCCGATCGTATGGGGCGTGAGGATTCCAGCGGCTCGGAGGGCGGCATCTTGTTGGATCTTGGAGAGCTCGAGGGCAAAGGCGCGCGAGCCGTTGAGGATCCGGTGACCCCTCGCTTCGAGAACGGCGAGCAGCTCACGGGTGTAGGTGACCCCCCCTTGATGGTTGCGGGTGTGCGAGGAGGGGCTCATGCGGTTGATCCACACCCCCGCTGGCCAGCTCGCGGCCAGATCGAGCACGCCTCCGTCGAGGAAGTGAGGCCGTACCGGCAGCTTCCGCTCAGCGAGGGCATCGAGGAGAGGGGGGAGCCAGAGCTCGTTTTCGTACAGGACATGGATCATGGACATGGCGTCTCCATCCCGCCTCACGGCGAGCACCACGCCCGCCGAGGTTCGGCGGGGCGTGAGGGGTCAGGTGGAACCTGGACCTAGAGCACCCCGCCGGCTTGACGACACAGGCAGCGACAGGTGGGGGCATGGCAGGTCGGGTTCACGGCGAAGGTATAGCCGGCGCGCGAGCTGCAGTCCATGGACGATCGGTGGACGGAGCGAAGATCCACGCGCCCTGAGAGGGATCTGCGCGGCTGACCTTGACAGGGCGAGGGGAGGGGCCTAGGTTATTGTCGAAGTGACAAAAACTTAGGAGTCGACATGGATCCGTCCTTTCTACAGACTGATGGCTATAAGTTTTCGATGGCCGAGGCGGGCTACCCCTTGCGCCAAGAGACGTTCTACTACAGCCACCGACGCGGAGGGCCGCACCTGCTCCCCTTCGACGTCGAAGAGGCCGTGCGGTCTCTGCTCCCCGCGCCACCTACCTCCGCGGAGCGCGACTTCTTAGAGACGTCGGGCTACTCGGTCGGTCGGGCGATCCGTGCCGCGCTGGCCGAGCGGAGGCTCACCATCCGGGCACTGCCCAGGGGGGCATGGTTCTTCGATCGCGAGCCGGCCTTCAGCATCACGGGTCCCGCGGCCCTGGTGAGCTGGCTCGAGCCGCTGGTCCTTCAGCTCCACTACCGCATCCAAGTCGCGACGCTCGCTCGTCGTGACTCCGATCGCTTGGCGAGGGCGGTCGCCCGGGTCACCTGCGACCGTCAGCGCGAGATCGTGCTCGAGACCCTGGACCGCATCGGGCTCAGCCCCCCGAAGATCACCGTCGACTCGCAGGCCTACGCGGATCACGTGCTCGCCCGGGTGCGCGGGCTGGTCGATGTGGTTCAGGATCCCTCACGGATCTTCGAGGTCGGCCTGCGCGCCGCGACGTGCCCGGAACAGCACCTCATCGCCCTGCAAGCTTGTGCCGAGGCGGGCGTCCGCAAGACATCGAACGTGGCGGGGGCTCGAGCGCTAGGCATGCAGCCCGTGGGCACCATGGGGCACGAGCACGTCCAGCGGTTTCGTTCCGACGAAGATGCCTTCCGCTCCATGCGGGATCGGCTCGACGGGCCGGTCTCGTTCTTGCTCGACACCTACAGCACCATCCACTCTGGTCTTCCGGTGGCCTTCGACCTGCTCGCCGAGGATCCGAGCCGGCCGCACAGCGTGCGCTTCGACTCGGGCGACAAGCAGACCCAGTTTCTGGTCGCGTGCGCCATGGCTCGATCTCGCGGCGTCAGGCCGAGGTTCATCCTTGAAGATGGTTTCGACGTGGAGCTCACCGCGACGTTCGAGAGTCTTCGCTCCCTTCAGGAGCTCCCGCCCGAGGACGTCGTCTATGGCTATGGGGGGTACATTGTCCGCGAGTCGGACGACCAGCTAGGTCGGGACCGGGTCGCGGCGGTCTTTAAGGTCAGCAGCTCTGCGGGCGAGCCGACGATGAAGTTCGGCGACGCACCGGGTGGGGGGAAGGCGTCGATCCCTGGGGAGCCCGTCTTGACGCGACGCTTCGATGGGTGTCGTTGGTCGGGACTTGTCCAACAACACTCCGAGCGCACCCCGCGCGACGCGGTCCGGCTCACGGGTATGGCAGAGCTCCCCGCCAGGCTTCGGTTCACGGCGGCCGAGGCCGAAGACTTCGCCAAGGAGCAGGGGCCCCACCCGCCGCTGAGCGCACGGACCCAGGAGCAGATCGAAGCCCTTACCCAGGCGCGCCACCGCGCCATCATCCAGAGCTTGAGGTAGCCATGCGAACCCTCCTCCTCATCGATCTTCAGCCCGACTTCTGCCCAGGTGGGGCCTTGGGCGTGCGCGGCGGCGAGGAGACCATCGCGGTCGCCAACGCCCTCGCGCCCCGCTTCGAGCACGTCGTCTGCACCCAAGACTACCATCCAGAAGGTCACTCCTCCTTTCACCAGCACGGCGGACCCTGGCCACCGCACTGCGTCCAGGGCACGGCCGGTGCCGAGCTGCACCCCGAGCTGCGTGTGGAGCCCGACGCGGTCTTCCCGAAGGGCACGCGCCACGAGGCGGACTCCTACTCCGGCTTTGCCGATGACGATGGCGTGCCCACCGGGCTGCACGCCTACCTTCAGGAGCGGGGGGTTCGGGAGCTCGTCGCCTTGGGGCTGGCGACCGACTACTGCGTCAAGGCTACAGTCTTGCATGCTTTGGAGCGCGGCTATCAGGTCTTCGTGGTGCGGGAGGGCTGTCGGGCGGTCGAACTCGATCCGGGGGATGGCGATCGCGCGCTGGCCGAGATGGCGCAGGCAGGAGCTCGAGTCGTGAGTCTCGACCAGGTGATCTCTTGAGCCGGCGCGCAGCGCAGCGCCCGCAGGGGCTCGAAGGCTACGATCCCCAGCGGTACGCCAAGCCATCCGTCACGGTGGACCTCCTGATCTTCACGGTCCTGGCTGGCGAGCTTGCCCTGCTCTTGATCCGCCGAGGTGTCCCACCCTTCAAAGGTTCGCTCGCGTTGCCAGGGGGCTTCGTGGATGTCGGGAGCACCCCCGAGGACCAGGGCGAGGACCTCGAAGCGGCCGCCCGGCGCGAGCTCGGCGAAGAGACGGGTCTGACCTCCGAGCTGCTCGACGCTCGGCGGGTGCACCTCGAGCAGCTCCACACCTTTGGTGCTCCCGGTCGGGACCCCCGCATGCGGGTGATCTCGGTGGCCTACCTGGCGCTCGTTCCACCCGATCTGATCGATCACACCCGTCCGGGCGATGACGCGGCCGAAGCTCGCTGGCGACCCCTGGGAGAGGTCATGGGGGGCGTGGAGCCGCTCGCCTTCGATCATGCCCGGATCGTCGAGGTGGGGCTTGCCCGTCTTCGAGATCGACTGGATCGGAGTGACGTGGCGGCTTGCCTGGTTCCCCCCTCGTTCAGCGCCGCGGAGCTTCGGGCGGTCTTCGAGGCGGTTCAGGGCCACCCCCTGGACGCTCCTAACTTTCGTCGGCACATCCGACGGCTCCTGGGCGATGGCGTCATCGTGCCGACAGGCCAGACCCGCACGGCGGGCCCTCGCGGGGGGCGGCCGGCCGCCTTGTACCGATTCGACCCCGGCGAAGGGCGCTAGACACCTTGAAGCGGGTTATGACCTGAGCCATTGAGGAGGTGAGCATGGCGTCGACCGAGGGGGAGTCTTCGATGGAAGCGCTGGCTGGATGCAAGGAGCAGACCCTGCGCGAGCGGACCGGAAGAGGGTGGCAGGCCTGGGTTGATCGGCTCGACGAGGCCGGCGCTGGCGAGCTCGACCACGCGGACATCGTGGCGTTGATCGATCCCTCCATCGACCGCTGGTGGGCGCAGACCATCACCGTCGGCTACGAGCGCATCAAGGGGCGCCGCGCGGTGGGACAGAGCGCGGAAGGAACCTTCAATACGAGCAAGAGCGCTACGCTTCCCGCCGGCGTCGAGCGGGTCCGGGCCGCCTTCTCGCAGGAGCAGCGGTCGCGGTGGCTCCCGGTCGATCTTCAGGAGCGCAGCACGACCTCGTCCTCGTCGCTCCGCTTCGACCTGCCTGATGGGACGCGGGCGAGCCTGTGGTTCACCCAGAAGGGGCCCGAGAAGTGCTCGGTCTCGGTTCAGATCGAACGGCTGCCGGACGCGCACGCGCGCGATGTGGCCAAGGAGGCCTGGGGTCGCTACCTCTCCGCCCTAAAAAAGGAGCTGACTCGTGGCTAAAGACGAGGGTGTGAACGAGCTTATCGCGCTCGAGGTGGTCGAGCAGGGCAAGTCGATGGCAATCCTATCGTGGGTGGGGATCCTCGTAGGACTTCCCCTCTTCCTTATTCCTTTTCTTCAAGACGACAACGCCTTTGCGATGTACCACGCGCGCCATGCCCTCACGACCTTTCTCGCGAGCATGGTCTGGTCCCTTCTGGTCGTGGGTGCCTTCCTCGTGTGCTTCTATGTGACTTGCGGCGTTGGGATCCTGGCGTTTCCGTTGGTCCTGATCCTGGTCTTGCTGCCCTTGCTGCCCGCTATCGATGGTTTGAACAAGGCTTCGAACGGCCGGGCAGAGCCGCCGATCGGCATCGGCGATGTCACGGCCATGATCTTTCCGGGGTAGAACTCGTCAGCCGCGCCCCACACCGATGGCTGAGCTGCGCAGCTCCGCCATCGGCGTGGGGCGATCGAGATGAGGGAACGCGCAGCGCTGCTCGTTCATGGTCTACCGAGGCGTCAGGCTGTCGTCGTCTGAAGCCTCGCTTCTGGGCATCGGAGCCCCGTTCAGCCCCGTGAAATCTGGAGTCGACCATGACACCCCCTTCGCGATCCCCTCTCTCTGGTGTTCTTGGGAGCCTGATGGTCCTGGCCGGCCTGTCGGGTGGTGCCCGGGCGGGCGACGTCCTCATCGACAACCCTGCCGCCGAAGAGCCAGAGTACGTCATCCGCCAGCTCATCCAGGCCGCGATCACCGAAGATCCCGAAGAGGGTTGGAGCCAGTTTCGAGGCTGGCTACACAGCGACCAGCTCGCGAGTCCGGCGAGCGAACGTAGCTGGAAGACGATGAACTATGCCGCGTTTCGACGAAGCGTCCGCCATCTCCTCCCCGATGAGACCAAGCCGGTCTTTCGGCGTGCCTATGTTGAAGAGGTCAAGGGCGGACGACATGAATATCTGAAGATCTTTGTCGTGAGTAAGTCTTCGGACATGCCCAAGCCCTTCCACCTCATGCGGGATCCTCAAGCAGAGCAGGGCTGGCGGCTCAACGGCAGCTTGAACTGAGGTCCTCGCGCTGCGATGGCTTCGATGGGCGGAGGGAGGTCGGGTCAGCCCGCCCCGCGCTCCCTGCGAAGTGGAGGCCAGCGCGCTAGGAAGAGTGAGGAGCGCTGTCGCAGGAGTGTCCTTGGCCGTCAACCATATCTACCTGATTCCAGGGTTTTTCGGCTTTGTCGATCTTGGCGATCTGGCGTACTGGGGCCCTGCGCACGACATGCTCAAGCACTACCTCCGTCAGGCGGCCTGGCCGGTGACCCTGCATGTGGTGCCTGTTCCTCCGACCGCCTCCCTCCGGGTGCGCTCGCGCGCCGTCGTTCAGAAGATCCGCGAGACGGCTCCTGTCGATGCCCCGCTTCATCTCATCGGGCACTCCTCGGGAGGCCTCGATGCGCGCTTGCTGGTGACGCCAGGCCTCAACCTGGTCGAGCCGGCGCTGACCCAGTCCATCGCCCAGCGCGTCCAGACGGTGATCACGGTAGCGACGCCCCATCGGGGCACGCCCTCGGCCGAGTTCTTCTCTTCGTTGTACGGAAAGCGGCTCCTACGCCTCTTCAGCCTCTCCACCGTCTATGTGCTCAGGCGAGGCCACCTTCCGCTTCGGGTCGTGATCCGGCTGGCCCAGCTTATGCGGCGTTCGATCTCGCTCCTGCCAGGTCAACGAGAGCTCAGCCTCGATGATCACCTCTTCGATGCCCTGCTCGGCGAGTTCACCAAGGAGCGCCGAGCGGCGGTCAAGGACTTCATGGGAGAGCTGCGGGCGGATCAGGGGCTGTTGTCGCAGATCACCCCGCATGGCATGGACATCTTTGGCGCCACCGCCCCCGATCGGCCCGGCGTCCGGTATGGCTGTGTGATCACGAGGGCTAGGCGTCCGGGGGCAAGGCGGATCTTTCGTCGTGGGCTCTCGCCCCTCGAACACGGCATGGCGGCTTTGTACGCCTCGTGCTGGTACTTGGCCTCGACCATGAGCGAGGAGCACCTCGATCCGCTCTCGCCGGAGGCGATGGCCGCCCTGATCGCAGCCTACGGAGAGATCCCCACCCTGAGCGATAACGACGGCATGGTCCCCAGCCTCAGTCAGGTCCATGGCGAGGTGATCCGAGCCATTAAGGCTGATCATCTCGATGTGCTCGGACACTATCCGGATCCCGAAAGCTTCCCTCCCCGCTACGACTGGCTCACCTCGGGCAGCGAGTACCGTCGCCGCCCCTTTGAGGCGACCTGGGAGGATGTCGCAGACTTCTTGCTGGATCGAGGCTGAGGGGCTCTCTCGCCTTGGTCGGCAGGTCGACAGGAGGCGGGAGGGACGGCGGCTCGGGGTTGCGGTGGCGGAGGTGAAGGGAGGGGGCTGGAGGGCCTAGGCCCCGTCGTCGCTCGGGTTGCCGATAGGGATCTTGCGGCCCTTGGCGACGCCCCCGCTGATCGGGACCTCGACACGCAGCACGCCGAGGCTGAGATCGGCCGTGACGGCCTCGCCGACCGCGGTGCTGGGGAGGATGAAGGCGCGCTCGAACCGCCCAGCGCCCCGCTCGGCGCTACGGCACTTGCCCTCGGGGTGCCCGGATCGGCGGACCCCACGCACGATGAGTCGGCTTCCTTCGAGGGTGACGTCGACCTGATCGCGGGGGACGCCGGGCAGGTCGACCAAGACGACGTAGGAGCTCGCGGTCTGGACCACGTCGGCTTGGGGGATGAACCGGCCGGGCTTGGCCGAGGGGATGCTCGCTGGCGCCATGAGGTCGCGCAGGGCAGGTTCCTGCGCGAGCAGGCGCTCGAGGTTCTGCAAGGCTTGATCGGCGCTCTGGCTCACGGGTCCTCCAAGGTGCGCGGCGTCAGTATAGCGGCTCGTGCGGGGAAGGGCTGCGCTCCTCGTCGGGCACCGTTACCTCAAGCTGCTCATGACGTCGTCTATCCGCTCCATCCAGGTCGAAGGGGGCCCCTCCCTCCCGATGCTCGTCTTCGACGGGCCGCATGCGGGGCCTTGTGCGTTGGTCACCGCGAATCTGCACGGCGATGAGCTCACGGGTCTGGCGGCGTGCCAGCGTCTCGCGTCGCAGCTCCCCGAGGCCCTCCGCGCGGGGCGGGTCGTGCTGATCCCGAGCCTCAACCCCGAAGGTCTCGTGGAGCGCTCCCGGACCGTGCCGGCCGATGGGGGCGACCTGAACCGCTGCTTCCCCGGTCGTCGCCGGGGTCGAGCAGCCGAGCGCCTCGCCGCCGCCATCTGGAGAGAGCTGCGGAGCTTCGAGCCCGATGTTGTGCTCGACCTGCACGCCGACTCGGCTCGGTCCATTCCCTACGTGCTGCTGGACCGTCCGACCAAGCTCTCGGGGCGGGCCGGTCGGGCCATGCTCTCTCGGCTCGAAGCGCTCGGCGCCTCCAGTGGGCTGACGGTGGTTCGAGAGTACGAGCCCGAGCTCTATGCTCGCTATTCCCTCGATAAGAGCCTGAGCGGCGCGCTGGTGAATCGAGCGCAGGTCCCGGCCCTCACCCTCGAGGCGGGACCCCGCCGTGGCCTGGATCCCCCCTCGATCCGCGCGATGGCCGACGGCGTCTGGGGCGTGCTCTCGGGCTTGGGGCTCGTGGAGTCCCCCCCAGCGCCCCACCCCAGCCGCATCGTGGGCCCCTTGCGACGGGTGGTCGGGCCGCGCGCGCCGGTCGCAGGCTGGTGGGATCCTTTCGTGCAGCCCGGCGAGCGGATCGACAAGGCTCGGGAGCTCGGCGCGATCCGACGGATCGATGGGCGAGTCAGCGAGGTGCTGGTCGCCCGCGACGCAGGCTGGGTGCTCTCTTGGGTTGATGCCGCCTGGATCTCGGCGGGAGGTGCGGTCGGAACCTTGGCGGTCGAGGAGGCTCCATGAGCAAGAAGTCGCGCTCGCGTCGTTCGGGTGCCCTGCGGGTCAACGGCTACAGCGCCGAGTGGCTTCGTAAGGGATTTCCATGGATCTATCCCAAGGAGATCTCCCGGCCAGTGGCAGGCCGGGGCCCGCTCAAGGTCGAGGCGCCCGACGGCACGCTGCTCGGGACGGCCCTGCCCGATCAGGGTTGGATCGCGGCGCGGGTCTACCGTCACGACGGAGGACCGCTCGATCGGGACTGGCTCTGGGGAGTCCTCGATCTCGCGCGTGAGCTGCGCGAGGGGATCCTGCTGGGCGACACGGACGGCTATCGCCTCGTCCACGGCGAGAACGACGGGTTGCCTGGGCTGCGGATCGATCGGTGGGGACACGCCGTGGTGATCGTTCTCGACAGTCCGGCGGTCGCCCCCCTCCTCGACGAGGTTGTCGCCTGGCTCGAAGACCGATTCACCCCGCGGTCTATCTACCTCTGCTACAGGCCCGATCCGCGTGATGATCGGGACTTCTCGGCCGCAGAGCCTGCGCCGGGGCTGCTCGCCGGCCACTCCCTCAGAGCCGAGATCGCGGTGCGCGAGCGGGGCATGCTCATGAACGTGAGGCCCTGGGACGGCCCCGACGTCGGCATGTACCCCGACATGCGTGAGGTTCGTGCCTTTATGGCTCCATACTGGGGAGGCCAGCGGGTGCTCAACACGTTCGCCTACACCGGGGCCTTCAGCGTCGCTGCGGCCCTGGGGGGCGCCCTCGAGGTGGTGAGTGTGGATCTCAGTACGCCCTACCTCGACCGTCTGGAGTCGAACCTGCGTGCGAACGACCTCGATCTCGACCTACACGAGATCCTCGCCGAGGATACGTTCAAGGCGCTCGATCGCTTTCGGCGGACGGGGCGCCGCTTCGATCGGGTCATCCTCGACCCTCCGAGCTTCTCGCACTCGAGCGAGGGAACCTGGTCGGCCAAGCGGGACTATCCGCGCCTGGCGGCCGCCGCGATGCGGGTCCTCGATCCGGGGGGCTGGTTGATCGCGGCGTCGAACCAGGGGCAGCTCAGCCCCCGCGACTTCCGCGGCTTCATCGTCGACGCGGCCCGTCGCGCGGGCTGTCGTGCCCAGGAGCTCGCCTGGCTTGGACAGGCCCCGGACTATCCGGCGGCGACCTGGTTCCCCGAGGGGCGGTACCTCAAGGTCGGGATCTGGAGGATCATCCCCTCGTGAACTACCCCTACCCGCTCCTCGATGCGACCTTGCTCCGACGGTATAAGCGCTTCTTGGCCGACGTGCGCCTCTCGGACGGCACCGAGGTCACCGCGCACTGCCCCAACCCTGGCCGCATGACCTCGTGCCTGGCGCCCGAGGCCCCGTGCCGGGTGACTCATCGGCCGAACCCCCGTCGGAAGCTTGCCTACACACTGGAGCAAGTCCAGGTGGGCGGCTGGATTGTGGTGAACACCGCTATGGCGAACCGGGTGGTGGGGTCGGCGCTGCGTGATGGACGGATCCCGGAGCTTCAAGGCTATGGCAAGGTCGCGGCCGAGGTCCGATGCGGCGAAGCGCGGCTCGACTTCGGGCTCGAGGACCCCGATCGTCCTCCTTGCTGGGTCGAGGTCAAGACCGTGACCCTCCTCGACGAGGAGGTGCTGCGCTTTCCCGACGCCGTCAGCGCCCGCGCGACCCGCCACGTTCAGACCTTGAACCAGATCCGCGCCGAGGGGCATCGCGCCGTGCTCCTCTTTCTGATCGGTCGCTCCGATGGGGCCTGCGTCGCGCCCGCCGAGGCGATCGATCCCACCTACGCCCAGGCGCTCCGAGAGGCTGCAGCCGCCGGAGTCGAGGTCCTCGCCTACCGCATGACGATCTCGGCCACCGCCCTCGGGGTGGGCGAGCGGCTTCCGGTCCGCCTAGGAGCGTAGCGAGTCCCCCGCGGGGTAGACTTCACAATACCTTGGATTGGTCGGTCGGGCTTGGCTCCGGCCATGATCACGGTACAGGTGAGTCGGGCGCGGGGTAGGTTTAGCGGCGCGGGTCGACTCGTGGATCGGAGCGTCGGCTACCCGCGTCGGTCGACGATCTGGCGCACGCCGCCGAGCCAGCCAGGGCCGAACATCGCGACGTGTGCCAACAAGAAGTAGAGCTGATAGGCGCCCCGCGGTCCGATGGCGGCGTTCACCTCGGGCGAGATCGGACGGCGTCGGGCGATCCCGTCGAAGACGCTTTCGGGGAAACCACCGAAGAGCTTCATCATCGCGAGGTCCAGCCCCCGTTCCCCGATCTGCGCGGAGGGATCGATGAGGGCAGGGCCGTCGGCGGTGTGTAGCAGGTTGCCCGACCAGAGGTCGCCGTGCACGACGCAGGGGCCCTCGGTCGGAAGGACCAGGTTCGCGAGGTAGCGATCGAGCTGACGCCGTAGCGCTGGGGAGAGGTGGGGATGACTTTGCGCGATCAGAGGGGTCAGCCGGCGCTCGACGAAGTGCTGGGTCCAGTCGGTCGAGGTGCCGGCGGGGAGCGGTAGGCGGCCGAGATACAAGGGATGATCGCTGCCATAGGGCTCGGCCACGGGCTGGTGCAGCCCGCAGAGCAGCACGGCCAAGGCATCGAAGCGGGGAGCGCTCGGGGCGAGGTATTGCAGGACGATGCCGTGCTCATCGACGAAGAGCACCTCCGGAGCGAGGGCGCCCGCCTCATGGAGCAAGGCGAGACCGCGAGCCTCGGCCCGAAAAAAGTCAGAGGGCGCACCCCGCAGGGTCTTGATCACCGCCTCGCCGCAACGCCAGACCTGCGCGACGTCTCCTCCGCCAAGGTGCGTGAGAGGCTGCTGGGGGTCCAGCCCCGCGGCTCGTCTGAGATGAGAGAGGGGGTCCATCGGAGGCTCGTAGGGACGGTCTAGGAGGGGTTGAGGGCGCCCAGCAGCTCCCGAACGGCCTGGTTGAGCCCAACGTACAGCGCTCGGCTGATGAGCCAGTGACCGATGCTCACTTCTTGCAGGCCTGGGAGGTCGCGGAGACCCGCCAAGTTGTGAGCGTCGAGGTCGTGTCCGGCGTTGAGCTCCAGATCCGCGTCGAGGGCGGCGCGGGCAGTCTGGAAGACCTCGGCGGTCCGCGCGGCCTGATCGGGGGTGCCCCAGGCCCACGCGAAGGGGCCGGTGTAGAGCTCGACCCGGTCGGCGCCGATGTGGGCGGCGTGGATGGCGCGCTCGGGCTCGCAGTCCAAGAAGAGACTGCTTCGGATCCCCGCGCTTCGCAGGCGATCGAGGATCGGGCGCAGGCGCTCCCCTTCGCGGGGTAGATCCCAGCCGTGATCGCTCGTGACCTCGCCGGGCGTGACGGGCACCAGGGTGCATTGATCGGGGCGAACCCGAAGCACCAGCGCGATGAGATCGGGGTGGGCTTCACACTCGACGTTGTACTCGATGCTCGGATGATGGCGGCGGAGGTGCTCGGCGAGGACCGGGACGTCGTCGAAGCGAATGTGTCGCTGATCGCGCCGCGGGTGCACCGTGATCCCATGACAGCCCGCGGCGATGACGGCATCGGCCGCTTGGAGCAGGTTGGGCACGTCGTGCCCTCGCGCGTTTCGAAGGAGGGCGACCTTGTTGAGGTTGACCGATAGCGCAGCGGGCATAGCACCTCCGTGGTCGCTTCTTCTCACCGATGGGCACCACGATCGCAAGGCCGACAGCCAGGAACATCTTTGAGGTCGCCTGCCCGGGGGTCGACGTCAGCGCTCTCTGGGTGTAGCCTTGGACGGCGCGGAGGCTCTCGTCGCCTCGCTCAACTGGAGTCGCCTTGGGCACCGCTACTCGAACTCGTACCGTCGTCTTCACCGACCTCGCCAACTACACGGCCAAGGTCGCGCGGAGCGATCGAGAGGGCCTCCGACGCATTCTGCTGGAGCACGAAGAGCTCGTGCGTCCCATCGCCTCGCGGTACGGGGGGCGGATCGTCAAGAACCTTGGTGACGCCTTCCTCATCCTCTTTACGGCAGCCACCGATGCGGTGCGCGCCTGCCTCGACATCCAGACCAAGGTGACCTCCGACGCGGGCATGCCGCTTCGCTTGTCCATCGCCACGGGCGACATCGAAGAGATCGACGGCGACGCCTTCGGCGAGGCGGTGAACCTCTCCGCACGGATCAACTCCAAGGCGCCGGCGGGCGAGATCTGGTTCAGCCAGGGCACCTTCATTTGCATGAACGGTGCCGAGATCCCCTGGGAGTCGGTGGGCCGGTTCCGCTTCAAGGGCATCCCAGGGGAGCAAGAGGTGTTTCGTGCCGTCCCCGAGCACACCTGCTGGCTGCCTGAGCCGATCCAGAGCGCCCTGCGCCGCAACGCCTTGGTGCGTTATAGCCGAGGGAGCGGGGTGGGCTCGCTGCCCCCTGATCCCGTCATCCTCTTCGAGGGGTTCACCCCGGGCTCCCCAGCCCTCGAAGCAGCCATCGATCGGCTTCCGGTGCTCAATCCCGCGGGGCTCTGGCTCGCGACCTACAACATCTCCATGCAAGACCGCCTACAGTGGGTCGAGTCGGGCCGAGGGGTGGTCATCGGCACGCCGGGCGCCATCGAGACCGCCATGCGCGACACCCTGCGCAAGACCCAGCGAGCGGTCGGCTCCGACACCATCGTGCTCGACGTCGCAGGGAGCACAGACTTCGAGATCGTCATGAACGGCCTGGCGCTCCCCGCGGTGCCCTTATCGGATGTCGTGGCGAGCTACGCCTACGATCTCCTCCCCGACGGTCGGTGGGTGAACCGATCGGAGCGGGCGGTGATGCGGGTCAACGTCAGCCCACAGGGCGCTTCGATCACCGCGACGAGCACCGGAGTCTTGATCAATGGGCGTTCTCTCAACATCGGCCAGACCCAACAGCTCGTCGATGGAGATCGGGTCACGACCCCCAAGGGTGACCACACCTTTCGACGGGCCGATGCGGGCTATTGCGGCCTCCTCCTCGCCGAGACCCAGATGCGCCTGGGCGTCGGCGAGGGTCAGACGGCCGAGATCGGTCGTGAGCCCAACCATCCCGGCCTCGCGCTGCCCGACCGCCACGGCCAAGAGAACATCCAGTGGTGCTCGGGTCAGCGCGCGGCGAGGGCCCGTGCGGGCGGGTTCACCCTGGATCGTGCGCTCGCGGGACGCCGGCAGGCCTCGCTCGCCTTCGATGGCGATATGGTGCAGGTCACGCCCCTTCATCCTCGCTGTCCTACCTTCATCCTCCGTCCGGGGAGCGAGAGCCTGACGCGCGCGCAGAACGCAGAGCGGGTGAGCTGGGACGACCTGGTGGTGGCGGGAACGAGTGTGATCGCGGTGCGCGCGCCGGAGTGAACGGCTCACCACCAAGACCACAGCCACCACAGGATCGAGCCGACCAGGAGCACCCCTAGCGCGCCCGCAGCGAGGCGCCCTCCGCGTCGTAGGAGGTCCCGATTGTCGGCGATACGGGCGGCTTGGAAGGGCTCGGGGAAGCCCTCGTTGCCGGTCAGATCGCGCCATGTGAGCGCCTGAAGGCGCGCGGGCAGGCTGGACTCGATGGCGCGGACCACCTCGCGGGCGATCTCGGGGAGCAAAACGACCCGCAGATCGTTGTCGTCGCGCAGCTCCAGCTCGTGGAGCGCGCCGATCCAGATGGTGATCGACGCCCAGCGGAGGTCGTGTTCTTCGACCAAGGTGAGCTCGGCGACTCGGGGCCGGCCGTCGAGATGGTAGCGGGTGCGGAGGTCCAGCCGCAGTCGTAGTCGCTGGATCAGTTCGTTGGCTCGGCCTCGTGCGCCGAACCCGGGCTGCCCGTCGGCCCGTGGGAGATCCAGCAGCGTCAGCTCGTCAATGTCTCGTAGGAGCCGCCAGCAGAGCTCCGCGCTGATCCCCCGGTCGAAGTGAGCCACGTAGCTTGGTAGCACCCGACGGAAGAGGATCTCGGCGACGTCGTCGACCGCCCGACGCACCTGATCGGCGTAGCGTCGCAGCTCGCTCGGCGCCGCGCTCGGGTAGGGCGTGGTCCAGGACTGACGAAGCCTCTCGAGAGATCGGGGATCCGAGAGCAGCGACCATGCGGCCGCCGCATCCTTGAAGCGCTGCTCGGCCTCGGGATCCCCAGGGTTGCGGTCGGGGTGGGTCTGTCGAGCGATCCGCTTCCAAGCGGCTCGGATCTCACTGATGTCGGCGTCGCGAGGGACGCCGAGCACTCGCCAAGGGTCTTGCACATGGGCCCCTAATCGGGCAGCGAGCCCCAGGGGGAGTCAGGCTCGGGCTCGGGCTCGGGCTCGGGCGGCGGAGGTTTGGGGGCTGGGGCGGGCGCGGGACGCGCCGGAGGGGGGGAAGGTCTGGGGGCGGGCTGGGCGGGAGGCGCAGGCTCTGGGGCTGGCGCCACGTCGGGCTCTTCGATGGGCTCGGGGGCCTCGATGGGGTCTTCGGTGCCCTCGGCGTCGGGGTCTTCGGTGCCCTCGGCGTCGGGGTCTTCGGTGCCCTCGGCGTCGGGGTCTTCGGTGCCCTCGGCTGGTGGAGCATCCGGCGCGACGGGGGTAGGAGGCGGGGTTGGCTGAGCCGGGGTGGCCTTCGGCGGCTCGGGCGTAGCGGGGCCGCCGGAGGTGATGACCCCGAAGATCACTACCAGCGCGACCACGATCACGACCGCTGAGATCAGACCAACGATCCCGAGCACGATGGGGAGCACCCCGAGCCCGCCCTTGGTCTGAATGGGCTCGTCGAGGGGGTCTTCAGGAGGGTCCATCTGAGGCGTGCTCCCGAAGAAGGCGTCTTCGAAGTCGGGATCGTCCTGGGGAGGGGGCTCGCTGGCTTCGGGTGGGGGCGCGGCGGCCGGCGC
>REDI01000035.1 GCA_007693595.1 Deltaproteobacteria bacterium
CTCAAGTCCAAGGCTCCCTGAGGATGCCTGCGATGTGAGCACGCGTAATGTCCCGCGCGAACTGCGCCAACCGCGCGAACTGCGCGAACTGCGCGACGCTCAGGGCTGCACGACCCAGTCACCGAACTCGGGCACCTCGGCCTGCTCCAACCCGTCGATCAGGCCAGGTACGGTGTCGAAGGCGGGCAAGAGCGCGCGGTGGGGGCCGCGGACGAAGCCCTCTGCGGCGGCGTGGTCCAGGAAGGCGATCAGTCGGTCAAAATACCCATGCACATTGAACAGAGCGCAGGGCTTTCGGTGCACGTTGAGCTGGCTCCAGGTCACTGCCTCGAAGAGCTCGTCGAGGGTTCCGTACCCTCCAGGCAGCGCCACGAAGGCCGAGGAGAGCTCGGTCATGAGTAGCTTTCGCTCGTGCATGGTCCGCACGATATGCAGCTCGCTCAGATCCAAGCGGCCGAGCTCGAGGCTCATGAGCTGCTCGGTGATAACCCCGATGACCTCGCCTCCCGCCGAGAGAGCCCCACGAGCGGCCTCGCCCATGAGCCCGACATCGCCCCCTCCGTAGACCAGGCCGATCCCGCGCCGGGCGAGAGCCTGCCCGAGCTGGTTGGCGGCGAGGCGATAGCGAGGGTGCACACCGTTGGACGAGCCGCAATACACGGCGATACGTTCGATCGTTCGAGTCATGACGAGGCTCCAGACGGACTGGGCCGTTATCCCGCTGCCCCGTCGCCGCCACGCGGGCTCGACGAGCCCCTTCCCCTGACCTACGCGCCCACCTCGCCAAGGAGCTCCCGTGGACCACGACCCCCAAGATCTGCCCCGCCGCGTCCGGGAGGCCACCGAGCTGCTCGAGGCGATCCGCGACGACCGCGGACTGCTCTCGCATCTCGACAAGGAGCTGCGGGTACGGCTGCTGAGGGCGGCGGGGCAGATCTCGCGGCCATCCAGCAAGGAGCGCCGAAAGCTACGCAAAGCCATGCATCGCAAGGAGCGGCAGGCCCGACGCGACCATGACGAGGCCCTGCTGGAGCGCACCGGGATCCGCCGAGGCCGCGCCACCGCGATCTTCGCGACCCCTCCCCGCGAAGCACCCCGAGCGCTGCAAGGCCCCCTCGACCCCGAGGCGGAGCTCCACCAGGGCCGGTCCTGCTACGTCTGCAAGGAGCGCTTCACCCAAGTCCACGCCTTCTACGACTCGATGTGCGTGGGCTGCGGCGACGAGAACCTCCACTTCCGGCACCTGAGCGCCGATCTCTCGGGGCGCACCGCGCTGCTCACCGGGGGGAGGGTCAAGATCGGCTACCACGCCGGCATCAAGCTGCTGCGCGCCGGCTGCCGCCTGATCGTCACCACGCGTTTCCCCGCCGACGCCGCCCGACGCTACGCCGCCGAGGAAGACGCCGAGGCGTGGATGGATCGCCTGACGATCCACGGCCTCGACCTGCGCAGCTCCCCCCAGGTCGAAGCCTTCTGCCAACGGCTCCTCCGCGAAGAGGAACGGCTCGACTTCCTCCTCAACAACGCCTGCCAGACCGTCCGCCGACCACCAGGGTTCTACGCGCACCTCATGCAGGCCGAGCGAGAGCCCCAGGCCCTCCCCCCGATGGCCCAGCGTTCGCTCGCGGGCCCAGCCCAGACCCCCGCCCTCGAGCCTCTGCGCGCCCCGAGCTCCGCCGAGCTGAGCCAGATCGCGCTGCTCCCCGAGGATCTGCTCCACGGTCCGCAGATCTTCCCCAAAGGCCAGCTCGACGCCGATCTTCAGCAGGTCGACCGCCGCGCCATCAACTCCTGGCGCCTCTTCGCCCACGAGGTCCCCACCCTCGAGCTTCTCGAGGTGCATCTGGTCAACGCGGTCGCCCCGTTCATCCTCAACGCGCGGCTCAAGCCCCTCATGGAGCGCAGCCCGGAGCGCGACAAGCACATCGTCAACGTCTCAGCGATGGAGGGCCAGTTCTATCGTACCTTCAAGACGGCCCAGCACCCCCACACCAACATGGCCAAGGCCAGCCTCAACATGCTGACCCGCACCTCTGCCCCCGACTACGTGCGCAGCGGGATCCACATGAACAGCGTCGATACCGGCTGGATCACCGATGAAGATCCCGAGGCCCTCGCCCAGGCCAAACGCGAGGAGCACCGCTTCCACCCGCCCCTCGACGTCGTCGACGGCGCCGCCCGCATCGTTCACCC
Organism: Deltaproteobacteria bacterium; assembly: GCA_007693595.1. GTDB lineage: Bacteria > Myxococcota_A > UBA796 > UBA796 > REDI01. Next base: position 2,194 of record REDI01000035.1, read on the forward strand.
CATCTTCGTCGGCCACACCACCGGCGAGCACCCCTGGGGGCAGTTCCTCAAGGACTACCGCCCGACCCCCTGGTAGCCGCGCTGGAGGGTGAGGCGTGGCCTCGCGCCTCTGGCCTCGATAGGCTCCGCCCCTGCCCGACCCCGGAGACCCCATGAGCGTCGTCACCCGCTTCGCCCCCTCACCCACCGGCTCCCTGCACGTCGGCGGCGCACGCACCGCGCTCTACTGCCTGCTGCACGCCCGTCACTTCGACGGCACCTTCCTCCTTCGAATCGAAGACACCGATCGCGCCCGATCCACCGTCGAGTCCACCGTCGGGATCCTGCGGGATCTGGCCTGGCTGGGGCTGGAGTGGGACGAGGGCCCGGGAAAGGATCGCGGCCATGGCCCGTACTTTCAGTCCGAGCGCCTGCACTTGTATGGACCCTACTTCGACCAGCTCCTCGCCGAGGGGCACGCCTACGAAGCCTTCGACACCCGCGAAGAGCTCCAAGCCGCCCGCGAAGCCGCGCTCGCCACCAAGCAGGACTTCCGCTACCGAGACCCCGGCCTGAGCCCCGAGCAGATCGAAGCCTTCAAAGCCGAGGGCCGCCCCTCTGTCCTGCGCTTGCGCGCTCCTGATCACGCGATCCGGGTGCACGACGAGGTCCTGGGCGAGGTCGTCACCAACGCGACCCACCTCGAAGACATCGTGATCCGCAAAGCCGACGGCTACCCGACCTACCACTTCGGCGTCGTCATCGACGACACGCTCATGAAGGTCACCTTGGTCATGCGCGGCCAAGAGCACCTGCTCAACACGCCCAAGCACCTCGGCCTCTACCAGGCGCTGGGCTGGGAGCCCCCTGCCTACGCGCACCTCCCGCTCATCTTCAACCCCCAGGGCAGCAAGATGAGCAAGCGCGACAAGGCCCGGCACGCCCGCGCCGAGGCCCGCAAGGCCCTCAAGGAGCGCGGCGAAGACATCCCCACCATGGCCGCCCGGATCGGCGTCGAGCCCGCCGAGCTGCAGGACTTCATGAAGAAGAAGAGCGACAGCATCCCCACGAGCGAGGCCATCGCCAGCGACCTAGGGCTAGAGCTGCCCATGATCGAGGTCATGGACTTCCGTCGGGCCGGCTACCTGCCCGAAGCCCTGAACAACTACCTGGCCTTGCTCGGCTGGAACCCCGGTCCCGATCCGACGACCGGCGAGGAGCGCGAGATCTTCAGCCTCGACGAGCTCATCGAGCGCTGGGATCTGGCGCGCGTTGGCAAGACCTCCGCCCGTTTCGATCCCGAGAAGCTGCGCTGGATGAACGGCGAGTACCTGCGCAGTCTGCCCGACGAGGTGCTCTCGGTGCGGCTAGAGCAGTGGCTCGAGGTCTGCGACAGCGCGCTGCCGGATCTCCCGCGCACGCTGCGACGGGCGGTGATCACCCTCTATCGCCCTCGCGCCAACACCTTCTGCGAGCTCGAGGCCGCCGCACGCTGGATGTGGACCCCGCCCACCGACTACAACCCCAAGGCGGTCAAGAAGTGGATCCGGCGCGGGGAGGGGCTCCAGAACCTTCGTGCGGCCCGAGCGGTCCTCGATCGCTGCCCCTGGACCGAAGACGCGCTCGAAGAAGCGCTGACCGGGCTGGCCCAGCGCCGCGAGGTGAAGCTCGGCTTCGTGGCTCAGCCCATTCGGATCGCGCTCTCGGGCGATGCCGCGACCCCAGGCTTGTGGGAGGTCCTGGTCGCCCTCGACCGGACGGATGTGATCGCGAGGATCGATCGCTGCCTCGAAGCGCTGGAGGCCCCTTGAAGCCCACCCGCCGCGACCTGCTCAAGGGACTCGCGGGCGTCGGGGTCGGCGCCGCGATGCTCCCTGGCTGTGGCCCGATGCAAGGGCGGCGCGCCTGGCCACGACGCCCCTGGAGCCCCTCGCAGACGCTCGATCCCGAGCGGTTTCCCCTCGGCGCTCAGGCGGGCGAGCCCGGCGCCGATCGGCTCTACGCTGTCTCGAAGGTGCTCGCCGAAGGCCCGATCGAGGTCCACTATGCGCTGTGGCGGGGCGGGGGCTGGAGGGCCCAGGAGCCGATCGTGGCCGAGCACGACGAGCACGGACCCTTCGTGCGCGCGTGGCTGAGGGACCTGCCGGCCGACACCTCGGTGGCCTTGTGCTTCGTCAGCCAAGACGGGGCCCGCTCCGCGGTGGCCCAAGGGCGCACCTGTCTGCCCGAGGGCCAGGGCGGCTCGATCCGGCTCATCGTCAACGCCTGCGATCACCGAGGCGGTCGCCCCCTGACCGCGCTGAGCAACGCCCTCGCCTTCGACGCGGTCGACGCCCACGTCCACCTGGGCGACGCCGCCTACTGCGATGGCTCCTTCACGGTCGAGGAGTTCGGCGCGATCTGGCAGAGCACCCTCGAGCTTCAAGGCTATCAAGACCTCTTCTCGCACTGTGCAGGGATCTACATCTGGGATGACCACGAGGTCGACAACAACTGGGAATATGGCGAGATCTCGCCAGAGCTGATCGACAACGCCCGCATCGCCATGCACCAGCACGTCGCCTTGCCGCGCAACCCCGACCACCCCGATCGCCTGTGGCGCTCGGTCCGCTTCGGCGACGTGGCGGAGCTCTTCATGCTCGACTGCCGAGGCGAGCGGGATCGCCCCAATGGTCAGTACGTCTCCGAGGCCCAGCTCGAGTGGCTGATGGACGGCCTGTCCCGATCCACCGCCACCTGGAAGCTCATCGGCAACAGCGTGCCCATGGGCAACCTGCCCGGCGTCTATCGAACGACCATCCTGCACGAAGACAACTGGATGGGCCACGGCGGGGGCGAGCAGCGCCGACGCCTCATCGAGCACATCGTCGAGAACGCGATCGAAGGCGTCTTCGTTCTCTCGGGCGACTATCACCAGCCCTCACTGACGCGCCTCGAGCCCTCCGGTCCCGGCTACCACATCTGGGAGATCATCAGCGGCCCCGGAGGCAGCGGGCCCAACCCCATCGGTCGGCTCATGTCCACCGATGACCAGATCGTCTACCTCGACGCGGTCCGCAACATCTTCGTCATGGACTTCGACAGTGAAGGATTCGTCCGCGCGCGGGTTGTCGATGTCGATCTCAAGGTGCGCCTCGACGCGACGCTGAACACCCAGGGCGAGCTCCTGGAGCTCGAGAGCCACCGCGTCATCGACGACTGACTCGCTCTATCGAACGTCGACCGAGCCCCTCGCGGGGACGCGGGGGCCCCCTACAGCCTGCGAGCCTTCCGCCGCCGAAGGGTGAGCAGCGCGGCGATCGAGAGCAAACCCCAGCCCGTGGGGGCGCCCAGCGCGCTACAGCCCAAGCCGAAGCCGCGATCGTCGACCTGCGCGGGGGGGTGGCGCGCTTCGAAGTTCGAGCCCGGATCGAGGAAGTTCGGGATCCCGTTGCCGGTGTTGTCGTCGGTGCCTTCGGCGATGTCGAGGGCCCCATCGCCGTCGCTGTCGATGTCGAGGCAGTCGGGGGCGCCATCGCCGTCGGTGTCGGGGAGTTGCCCCCCCGGACACTCGTTCGCGGTCGGGATCGTGTCGCCATCGTCGTCGGGATCGCGGAAGTCAGGGATGCCGTCGCCGTCGGTGTCGCGAGGAGCGGAGGGGTTGGCGCCCGCCTCCCAGGCATCGGACAGGCCGTCGCCGTCGCTGTCGGTGTCGAGGGCGTCGATCAGGCCATCGCCGTCGGAGTCGAAGGGGCTGAGCTGCCCCTCGTGGGTCGTGATGTCCCCCCACTCGACGCCATCGGGGATGCCGTCGCCGTCGGAGTCGCGCCGGAGGGGGTCGCTGCCCTCGCGCTCTTCGTAGTAATCCAGCACGCCGTCCCCATCGGTGTCGGTGTCGACGGAGCCATCGCAGTTGTTGTCGATGCCGTCTAGGATCTCGGGGGCACCTGGGTACACGGCGGGCTCGGTGTCGTCGCAGTCGAGTGGCTCATCGAGCACGCCCTCGGGCCAGGCCCCCGCCGGTCGGTCCCCGATGCTGAGGCCCTGCCAGCTGCTTCGGAGGATCCCAGGGTAGGTGTCGCTGTCGACATCGACCTGATCGAAGCCGTCGCAGTTCTGATCGATCCGATCGTAGGGGATCTCATGCGCGCCGGGGTTAATGGCCGGATCGGTGTCGTCGCAGTCGCCATCAGGCACCGAGGCCAGCGCCAAGCTGGGGGCCTCGCAGGCGATATCGCCCGGCCCAGACTCGGTGATCTCGTCGGTGCGGAAGTTGTCGCCATCGAGGTCCTCAAAGCAGAGTTCGGTCCCCGAACAGCTCTGATCGATCCCGTCACCGACCACCTCTTCGGCGCCCGGGTAGACGGTGGGGTCGTCGTCGTCACAGTCGCCATCGGGCGCGGTGGCGGGGGCCACGCCGTCGCCGGCGCAGGCGAAGTCGCCCGGCGCAGACTCCCGAAGCTCCTCGGTGCGGAAGCCGTCGCCATCGCCATCTTCGTAACAGGTCTCCGTGCCGGTGCAGTTCTGATCGACGCCATCGCCAACGATGACCTCGGCCCCGGGGTAGATGGCCGGGTCGGTGTCGTCGCAGTCGGCGGGCTGCCCCCAGAGCTCGGGATCGAGGAGCACCGTGCCCTCGCTGTCGGTCCACCGTGCCATGAAGCCATCGCCGTCGACATCGACGTCGAGCCCGTCGCAGTCCTGATCGATCCCGTCGAACGCGATCTCGAGCGCGCCAGGGTAGACGGTGGGGTCGTTATCGTCGCAGTCCGTCCCCCCGGCCTCGACGGCGATGAAGCCGTCGCCGTCGGCGTCGTCGCTGTCGGTCAGTCCACAGTCCTGCTCCACGCCATCGTAGAAGATCTGCTCAGCGCCCAGGCTGACCGTCGCGTCCTCGTCGTCGCAGTCCGTGCCCCCCGCCTCGATGGCGACAAAACCGTCGCCGTCGACGTCGATGAGGTCGTCGAGGGAACAGCTCTCGTCGACGCCGTTGTACGGGACCTCGTCGGCCCCAGGGAAGATCGACGGCTCCGTGTCGTTGCAGTCGCCCTGGGCGATGCTGAAGCCGTCCGAGTCGCGATCCTCGAAGATCTGATACCCGTACAAGATGTTGGCCTGGTGGGCGCCGACACTCGAAGACTCTGCCGTGAGGTCGAGATCCAGACAGTCGATGTCGGGGTTGGCGAAGTCGCTGAAGGACTCCATAAAGTCGCCGAGCTGGCCGTCTTGCAGCCCAAAGAAGGGCTCCGGGCCTACATCGAAGACGTAGGTCTCGTCGACGAAGAGGTCGACGTCGCCGCCGCTCACGGCGATGGCGTAGTCCGACACCTCTTGGAAGATGTTCTGACCGAAGAAGAGTTCTACCGAGCGGAAGAAGCCGCCGACAAGGCCTCCCCCTCCCATAGGGGCGGTGTTCCGGTAGAAGGTGTTGTAGGTGAAGCCCCAGCCCACGAAGCCTTGAGCGCTCGCGTCGACCGAGTCGAGCTGGAGCGCGCCTCCGCCCTGGGTGGCCGAGTTCCCGGCGAAGGCCGAGCCATAGAAGAACCCCGCACTCTCGCTCCAGAGGAAGTCGAGCGCCCCCCCCCTCTGCGCTTCGTTCGCACAGTAGACGTTCATCCCGAGCTGCTGAATCCTTCCGAACTCGGAAAACATAGCACCACCGCCAATCTCAGCCTGATTCTCAACGAATCGGTTTCTCTCGAACAGGGCGCTCATGGCGACGCCGTAGATCGCGCCGCCGGAGCGTGCGGTGTTTCGGATGAGATCGGAGCTGTAGATCTCGAAGGGGACCCCCGACCCGAGAGGAGAAGAGCCATCTCCGTAGCGGATCGCCCCCCCCATCCGTGCCTGGTTGCTCTCGAAGCGGCTCCCCGTGATCCTCGTCGCGTGGCTGGTGGTGTCGCGGTACAGGGCCCCACCGTCCTCCAAGGCTTCATTCCGCTCAAAGGTGCAGCCCGTAATCGTGACCTCCGCATTGCTCACCGCGTAGATGGCCCCTCCCCACATGGACTCATGATCCAGGAACGTCGAGCCTCGAACCTCGAGCTCCGCGCTCAGATCCACATAGACGCCACCCCCTCGCTCCTCCGCGCCGTTGCCTTCGAAGTGCGCCCCGCGGATGGTCGCGTCGCCGCGGGAGCCGATCGCCCCGCCGTGAATGGCCATGTGGTCTTCGAAGCGCCCCCCGATGACCCAGAGAGCCCCCGAGGCCTCGACATAGACCCCACCCCCTTCGTTGCCGGCCGCGTTGGACCGCAGGTGGACATCGAGGAGCGAGAGCTCCTGGGTGGTCGCGATCGCTCCGCCCCGCGACTCCGCTTCGTTGGCTTCGAGCGTGCCACCGCTCACTTCAAGGGCGGCGGCCGACGAGATCGCCCCTCCGTCGCCCTCGGTCGCGCGACTGCCATGGATGTCGACGCCTCGGAGCGTCATCGGACTCTGCGCGGAGATGGCGCCGCCGCTCGGGGCCAGATGCTCGCGGAGCTCGGACCGTTCGATGGTGACCTGCGCGCCCAGCCCTTCGTCGGTCCACAGAAAGCCCCCCTCCTGGAAGGCCCGATCCTCGCGCGCGCGCAACCCCCGGAAGCTGATGGCTTCGAGCGGACCTCGCAAGCCGAACGCGCCCCCCCGTTCGGCTTGATTGCCCGTGGTCCGGATCGCGCGCGCGGAGATGGAGCCCCCTTCGACGAAGACCGCGCCCCCTGACTCCGCTTGGTTGCGCTCGAACTCGACGTCGAGCAAGGTCAGCTCACCCGATGCGCTGTAGATCGCGCCGCCCTCGCCCCCGGCGATGTTCTCGTGAAAGGACGAACCGACCACTTCGAGCAGCCCACCGGACTGGCGGATCGCGGCGCCGCCTTCGGAGGCCCCGTCGACCGACAGGCCTTCGAAGTGCATCCCTGCCATCCGCACGTCCGCATCGCTCAGATCAGCGCCTCGACCCAGGTCGTGTCGGAGCTCGAGGCCCGAGAGCTTGAGCGACCCGCCCGTGACCTCGAGGGTCGGTCGAGTCGGGTCGTTGCACCTCAGGGTGGGGCGGGCGCCCCCGAAGGCCGACCCGAGGATCTGGAGTTGTCGATCGGCGAGGACCAGACACTCCTCGTAGACCCGCTGATCGATCACGACGATCGTCGCTCCGTCCTCGGCGGCGTGGATCGCGGCCTGCAGCGAGGTGACGTCGGCTTCGCTCCCGGTGCCGACCTTGATGAGAGGCGAGCCGGCGAAGGCCGGGCAAACCAGGGCGAGGCCAACGATGGCTGAGCCCAGCCTGGGCATAGCGTCCTCCAAGGGCGGTGACCCTGTTCTAGTATACGCGCACGACGTCAAGGCCGCCGTGCGGGTCGCGCGATTCGTGTGTGAACCTCGCTACCCACTGCGGCAGGTCCAGGCGCTCCCATCCACGAGGGGCGCCCAGCGCACCAAGGCGGGGCCCAGCCCTAGGCCGCGACCCGAGGATCAGGCTCAGTGGTGGCTGAGATCCTTATCGGTAAAGAGGTACTCGCGGAGTTCTTTATCGAAGACTGGATCCCGCCGACGGATCCACTCCAGGGTCATCGCAGCGTGCTCCTTCTCTTCGTCGCGGTTGTGCTTGAGGATCTCGCGTAGCTCGGGATCCTTACAGGCATCCATGCGCTGATTGTACCAGTCAACGGCCTCGAGCTCCTCCATGAGCGAGACGATGGCACGGTGGTAGTCTCGGGTCTCGTCCGTGAGCTCGCTCACGGGCTCGTGATAGCCTTCGTTGGACATGAGAACTCCTTTATTAGGTGTCTTGTTTATCGTAGAACGCCGAACATTATGGCACGGGCGTATCGTAGAGAACCCGACGGCGACGTAAGCTCCCGCCGGCCTCGGCGCGCACCAGCTCGCCCGGCGTGCCCGAGTCGAGCTCCGCGGCGTTGGCCTCGTCGGTGTCGATGTGCATCTCGAGGGCGAAGCTGTTGTGGACGCGCACCAATACGTCGCCGAAGATCAAGCGACGCGGGCCTCCTCCGACCTCGACCTCGACGATGTCTCGGTCCTTCACGCCAAAGTCCTCGGCGTCTTGGGGGGTCATGTGGATATGGCGCCAGGCGCAGATCACCCCCTGCTTGAGCTCGAGCTTGCCGCGAGGGCCCCGCAGCGTGATCCCCGGCGTGCCGTCGAGATCACCGCTCGCCCGTACAGGAGCGTCGATGCCCAGAAAGAACTCGTCGGTCCGCGCGACCTCGACCTGACAGGCGCGCCGAGTGGGCCCGAGCACCCGAACCCGCTCGATCGTGCGCCGAGGGCCGAGCAGATCGACGGTCTCTTCGCAGGCGAACTGGCCGGGCTGTGAGAGCGGGTTGCGCGGGGTGAGGGTGTGCCCCTTCCCGAAGAGGATCTCGACCGCTTCTTGGGTGAGGTGCACATGACGCGCGCTCACCGCGATGGGGATGGTGCGTGGCTGGCTGACCTTGTGGTGTCCGCTGGCGATCTTGGCGGCGTCGCGAGCGATGGCGAGAGACTCGTCGGTCGCGATGACCAAGACCTTGACCCGGCTGTGCCGGTGGCTGATCTCGGCGACGTCGTGCGCGTGGCTGACCTTGGCGTCGCGGTTGAGGTCATCGTCGAGGCGGACGCCGAGAAAGCCGAGCTTCGCACACGCCCGCTGCCGAACGATCGGGCTGTTCTGTCCGATGCCGGCGGTGAAGACCAAGACATCGAGCCCCGCCATGCTCGCCGCCATCGAGGCGATGGCCTGGGTCAGCCGGTGGGTGAAGACCTGGATCGCCAGCCGCGCGGGATCGTCGCCCTGCTGCGAGCGCTCGAGGATGTCGCGCAGATCGCCCGAGGTGCCTGAGAGGCCGGCGAGCCCGCTGTGTCGATGAAGCTGCGCGTCGATCGCGTCAGGGCTGTAGCCGTGACGGAGGAGGTGAAGGATCACCCCTGGATCCAGATCCCCCGGCCGCGTGCCCATGACCAACCCTCCGAGCGGGGTGAGGCCCATGGTGGTCTCGACGCTCCGGCCGAGCTCGACCGCGCAGGCGCTCGAGCCATTGCCTAGATGGCAGGAGACGATGCGGAGATCGCGCACATCGGACTGAAGGTAGGTCGCCGCCCGACGGGTGACATGATGATGGCTCGGGCCGTGAAAGCCGTACTTGCGCAGCCCGGCGCCGCGCCGGAGCTCATGGGAGAGGGGATAGGTCCGCGCCCGGCGAGGCAAGCTGGCGTGAAAGGCCGTGTCGAAGACCGCGACGTGGGGGAGCTCGGGCAAGGCTTCGAGAGAGGCCTGGATGCCCGCCAGGTTGCCTGGCAGGTGCAGCGGCGCGAGCGGCACGAGGCCGCCCAAGGCGTCGAGCACGTCGCCCTCGATCAGGGTCGGTGCCGTGAAGGACTCCCCGCCATGCACGACGCGATGCCCCACCGCTTCGAGGGGGCCCGCCTGGATCAGCGCCGGCAGGACGGCCCGCAAGGCGCGTGCGTGATCCGGCGCGTCGATGGATCGGCTCGTACCGCCTACATGCGCGACCGCGCCCGGCTGACCGACCCGCTCGACCAGCACGCTGAGCACCCGCGTACCATCCCCCGTGTGCAGGACATCGGCCTTGAGGCTCGAGCTGCCGCTGTTGATGACCAGGACCTTCACGATACCTCCTGCGTCCGCGGCGCTGGACTAACGCGGGCTCCCGGTCACACAAGCGGCGCGATGTCAGTACAACCGCTGCACAGCCAGGAGCGGCTGCCCCTCCCCGATCGCCGAGCGAGCCCTCGGCCCCAACGTGACGGTCGGCTCGTCGCCCTCGTCGACCCCCGCAACGACCACATGCGCGCTGCGCAGGCCTCCAAGCCAGAAGCGTCGATCGCTGACGTAGAGAAGATCCCCCTCGCCGGCGTGAATACGATCCGCGAGAGCGCTGCTGATCCGCGCCTCGGGGAGCTGCGCCTCGCCGCGGAAGGCCTCGTGGTCGACCGCGACCGGCCGGGCCGGCACGAAGGCGCTCTCGAGCTCCTCCCCCGCGCTGCCCTTGTACCGAGCCAGCGCGTCGGACATCGTGCCCCAGACATAGCCGCGAATGCTGTCGAGAGAGCGGGGCTGGGTGATCAGGGTCAGGCTCACCCCGATGGCGGCCGACACGGCCAGTCCGAAGAAGGCCCGCATGAACTTGTAGACCTTCGCACCCTCGAGCCAGCCGTCGCCCACCTCGACCATCGGTACCCCGTGAGCGAAGGGCGTGATCAGCCAGGGCCAGACGATCGAAGCGGCGATCGCCAGCGTCCCCCCCACCATGGTCGCGACCGCCGCAACCGGGGTGGTGCGCTTCCAGAAGACCCCCATCAGCAAGGCGACGACCATCGGCGGCGTGATGGCAGCGGTAAAGGCGCCGTGAGCCTCGTAGATGGTGTCGAACATCGAAAAGACCGGGACGAGCGCCACCCCGATGATCGTGACCCCGATCGAGGTGAAGCGGGCGACCCGGAGCTGGGAGGCCTCGGATGCGCCGGGTCGGAGCGGCCGGTAGATGTCGTTCACGACGATCGCCGCGATCGCGGTGATGAGTGTATCGACCGTGGACATGAGCGCCGCGGTGAGCGCCGCCATGATCAGGCCGAAGATCCCGGGGCTCGCGAGGAGCTCCGCCGTCACGAAGAAGACCTCGCCCCCGTCCATATCCGCAGGCAAGATGCCCGCGGTCGCCAGCGCACGGCCCGCCCAGCCGCCCGAAGCGACCACGATCGCGGCGATCGGCATCAACACAATGAGGACCGCCACCGCCGCCTTGCGCCCCTCATTGACCGAGCGCGCAGCCATGAAGCGCATCAGGATCCCTTGATTGAGAAAGTAGAACATGGCAGAGTTGGCGATCGCGTCCTGCCAGAAGATCCCGACCGCCGGATAGGCCGGATCTTCGTTGAAGTGAGGAAAAGCCATGCGATGCGAGCGCGGCAGGTGCTCCCACAGGTCCACCACCCCGCCGAGCTGCACGGCGGCCAGCCCCAAGATCAGCAGCCCCGCCGCGAGCAGCATGACCCCCTGGAAGAGATCGGTCATGATGACGGAGGTCTGACCCCCGAAGGTTACGTAGATTGCCGAGATCGTCGCGACCACCACCGCCGCAGTGAAGACGGGCCACCCGAGCAGGATGTGCAGCGCCTTACCCATCGTAAAGAGGTTCACCCCAATGTATCCAACGAGGTAGACTAGGAGCAGCCCCGTGACGACCCGCCGGGCAAGCGGGTTGAAGCGGTGCTCGAAATACTCGGGAATAGAGGTCAGCCGCGAAAAGTAGAGCAGCGGCAGCCAACCGAAGAGCAAGAGCGGCAGCCAGAACCAGTCGTTGAGGTAGGTCTGCGTACTCGCGATCCCGTGGTTCCATGAGATCGAGCTATACTTCACGAAGGAGTACGACCCGATCGTGGTCGCGATCAGGCTGAAAGCGAGCAACCACCACGAGAACCGTTGCCCACCAAAAAAGAAGTCGCGGGTGTCTTTCTGGTTGCGACCAAACCAGGTTCCAATCGCGAGAATCGCAAGAAAGTACCCGATCATCACCCCGTAGTCGAGGGGGGTGCCAAGCATGTCCTTCGTCGGGCGCTCGCCCGTGAAGGGCTTAGGGGTCGCCTCGGTCATCGGGGCGTACTGAAGCCAGGACTGAAGGCCCGCGAAGAAGAGTAGCCCTCCGATCAGCGCGAGCAGCCAGACCAGACCTCGCCCCCTCAGCGAGACGTAGCCCTGACGCCAGGCGATGATCAGCCCGAAGACGAAGACGATCCCACCCAGGCCGTACTGGTAGAGCAGCGGATCCATCACGAGCGCCTCCTGCTGGATGGGAACTATGGCAAAGGCGACCGCGGGGCGCCAGGGCGCGGGGCGGAGCCTCTACCACAGCCCGAGCAGCTTGGTGGCGCTGACCGCGACCACCACGACGAGCACCCATCGGAGGAAGGTGGCTCCAAAGCGAAGACTCGACTGTGCGCCGAGCACCGCACCCACCACGCCTCCAAGCCCCATGACGAGGCCTGGCCCCCAGGCGAGGAGATCGAACCACGCATAGAACAGCAGGGCGGGCACGGTATAGATCCCGACCAACACGACCTTGAGGGCGTTGCTGCGGACGAGGTCCTCATCGGTGGCCCACACGATGCCCGCCAGCAAGAAGACCCCGATCCCCGCCTGCAGGAAGCCCCCGTACATCCCGAGCCCGAAGAAGATCAAGGGCGCGCTCCACACCACATAGGCCGGAGGCGGCCCGTCTCGCCCCTCGATCCATCGCTTCGGTCGCGCAAGGATCACGAGGAGCATGACCACCATCACCCCACCGATGATCCGGCGGAAGAGCACCTCGTCGAGGTCAATCGAGAGCCACACCCCGAGGAGAGCGCCCAGGATAAGGGGCAGCATCAGCCAACCGCCGAGGCCCGGTGGGAGCGCGCCCGCCTGGCGGTAGCGCAGCCCGGCCGTCCCGGACTGGAGCAGGACCGCCACTCGGTTGGTCGCGTTGGCCTCGACGGCGGGCAGGCCGAAGGCCATGAGCGCTGGCAGGGTCAAGAGCGACCCCCCTCCGGCCAGCGTGTTGATCAGACCCGCGAGCAGTCCGATGACGAAGAGGGCCGACGCGCCGAGCAGGTCCATGTCGAGCCCTCCATCGTCGGGCGGTCCAGCAGGGCGAGCGACGGGAGGTGGAGGAAGAGCGCGCTACCGCATCTGCGTGATGCCAAAGCCCCCGGGGAGCTCCCAGAGCCCCAGGCGAAGGCGCTGAAGATCGCCCGACCCTGGCGCCGAGGAGCGCACCCGCCGACGCTGCGCCTTGACCAGCCGAAAGGCAGGCTCCAAGAGCGCCTCAGCGCGAACGGATCCCAGCGCTTTGGTGCGCGAGGTAGACATCGTGGACTCCAGTCGGGACGGCATAGACATAGTGTGACACGCTATGGAGCAGCCCGCACCCCCCCTGCAGCGCCATGGGACACCCTTCGCCCTGCTTCCGCTTCCGAGGCCCGAGACCATCGTGGATCTGCCTACCCCCCTACCGCTCCTGCTCGCGCTCTCCCCCGCCCTGTTCGCGATCGGGGTGGCCCTCCTGACACAGAAGGTTGTGCCTTCCCTGCTTACCGGGATGTTCGTGGGGGCGGCTGTCGCACACCTCGAGGCGATCTTCAACGGCAAGGCCATCGAGGCCTTCGAGGCCCTGGGAGCCTACTTCGTCGAGGCGCTCATTCCGGGTCTGAGCCGCTTCGAGCTCTCGCTTCGCGGCGAGGGAGAGCACCTCGGGGGCTACGTCGAGGGCGACCTGAGCGCCCTCGACACCTCGCACCTGCTCATCATCGCCTTCTCGCTCTGCGTCGCGGGCATGGTGGGGGTGCTGGGGCGCTCCGGAGGCACCCGCGCCATGGTGCGCGTCATCGAGCGCTTCGCCCGCGGCCCACGGGGAGCGCAGGTGGCGGCGTGGCTCTCGGGGGGCCTGGTCTTCTTCGACGACTACGCCAACTGCCTCGTGGTCGGCAGCGCCATGGGTCCGATCTTCGACCGATTTCAGATTAGTCGGGCCAAGCTGGCCTTCATCGTGGACTGCACCGCGGCACCGATCGCGTCGATCGCGCTGATCTCGACCTGGGTCGGCTACGAGCTCGGCCTGATCAATACGGAGCTGAACAAGCTCGGCTCCGAGCACTCCGCGCTCGGGCTGTTCGTCGCGGCCTTGCCCTACGCCTTCTATGCGCTCACCGCCCTCACGATGGTCGGGGCGGTCGCGATCCTCGGGCGCGACTTCGGCCCGATGCTCCACGAAGAGCGACAGGCCCGCTCCCGCCCCCCGAAGGTCGACGAGGAGCCCCCGAGCCACCCGCTCATGGCGCTCGCCGCCCTCGTTCCCGTGCTGCTCTTGGTGGTGCTCACCCTGATCTTCCTCCTCCATGACGGGCGGACCCAGCTCGCCGAGCGAGGGCAGCTCGCGCAGGCCTCCACCCTCGAGGTCTTGGCGGCCGCCGACCCCTTCCTCTCGCTGCTGTGGGGATCCTCCATCGCCCTGGCCATCGCCGCCCTGCTCGCCGTGTTCACCGGCGGGCTCGCGCTCTTTCGCGTCCCCGCCGCGGTCTGGGTCGGGATCAAGCCGGTCCTGGGTGCTCTCGTCGTGCTCTTTTTGGCTTGGGGACTCGGTAACGCCATGACCGATACCAAGGCTGCGGAGCACCTCACCGAGCTGGTTCGACCCGCTGACCGCTTCGTCCACGCCGAGGGCGAGACCACGATCCCCTTCACCCTGACCGCCGCCACCCACCGCGCAGAGGTGACGATCTTCAACCCCCAGGGCTTCGCGCTCCACAGCGAGCTGCTACGCGATCTGGACCCCGGAGAGCAGCGCTATACCTGGGACGGACGCTCCTCCCTCGGCGCCTCGGCCCCAGCGGGCCCTTATCGCCTCCAGGTGAAGGCCTACGAGGCAGACGGCACGCCGGTCGAGAGCGTGGTTCGCGGGCAAGATCGCTTCCCGGTCTGGCTGCTCCCCGCCGTCGTCTTCCTGGTGGCGGCAGCGACCGCCTTCGCGACGGGCACGAGTTTTGGCACGATGGCGATCCTCATCCCTCTGGTGATCCCGCTCGGGTTCACCCTGCAAGGCGGGGAGGTCGGCCCCGTGATCCTCGGGAGCCTCGCCGCCGTGCTCTCGGGCTCGATCCTGGGGGATCACGCCTCGCCGATCTCGGACACCACCGTCCTCTCGGCCCTCGGTGCCGGGGTCGATCTGGTGCTGCACGTCAAGACCCAGCTCCCCTACGCGCTCACCGCCGGAACCATCGCACTCCTCTTCGGCTTCATCCCCGCAGGGTGGGGGGTGAGCCCCTGGCTGCTGATCCCGCTGTGCTTGGTCACGACCGTGCTCACGGTGCGACTGGTCGGACAGCGGGTGAGCGGCCCAGCGCCTCCACCCTCCGAAGACGAGCTCGTGGTGGTCGAGCCGTAGGCCCGTAGACCTCAGCGACGACGCCGGGTCGCGTTGGCCTCTCTCTCTTCTTGGATGCGCTTCTTGGTGGCGGCCCAGCGACAGATCGGACACTCCGTGAGGTCGTGATAGAGCGCGGGGCAGTGCTCACGACCGAAGAAGATGATCTGGAGATGGAGCTTGTTCCAAGACTCTCTGGGAAAGATCGCCTTGAGGTCGCGCTCGGTCCCCGCCACATTCTTGGAGCGGGTCAGACCCCACCGACCCGCGAGGCGGTGGATGTGGGTGTCGACCGGGAAGGCCGGGTGCCCAAAGGCTTGGGCACGCACCACGCTGGCGGTCTTGTGGCCCACCCCAGGCAAGGCCTCGAGCTCGCGCTCCGTCTCGGGCACCTGCCCCCCGTGGCGCTCGACCAGGAGCGCGCCCAGCTTCTTGAGGTTGCGCGCCTTGGTGTTCGCCAGGCCGATCTGTCGGATCAGGTGCTTGATCTGCACTTCGGGGAGCGCCGCCAGCGCCGCCGGATCCGGCGCAGCCCGAAAGAGCTCCGGCGTGACCTCGTTGACCTTCTTGTCGGTGGTCTGGGCCGAGAGCAACACCGCGACCAGCAGGGTGAAGGGGTCGCGGTGATCGAGCGGCACCGGGGTGCGGGGGTAGAGGTCGTCTAAGATACGCTGGATGCGCCCAGCCTTCTCGGCGCGCCTCAAGCCCCTACTCGCACAGGCCGTCGAGGGAGATCTGGATCTCGTTGTTGTCCTCGTCGCACTCCTTGGCGCGGCCCCAGCCACTCGGGGTCAGGGCGGGGTCGTCGACTACCGCCACGAGCCGCTCGTAGGCGGACCAGCCCGAGACGTCGAAGACGATGCCCGGAGTCACGAAGCCAGGTGGCACGTTGATGCCCACCTCTTGCGTCTCGATGAGGGTGCGAGCGGATCCGTTTTCGCCGTAGAGCGAGACCTCGATGGTGGGACCGACGGTGATGAAGGCCCCTTCGTTCTGGACCTGCACGACGACCTGGATGTCTCCGCAGTCCTCTTGACAGGGGGGCTCGGCCCGCAGCGAGAGGTTGGGCGCCGCCTTGGCCCCGAACTCACCCGGCGCCTGGTTGCGGAAGTCGTTGGTATCACCCGTGAAGTGGGGCAGGTAGTTGGGCGAACTATAGCCGACCTGGCCTTCTTCACCCACATTGGTCACGTGATAGGCGTGCTGGTTCCAGACCATGCGGGAGCTGACCCAGTCATCGTCGGCCGCGCCGAGGACATAGATGCCGTAGTAGCCGGGCCACGACGGGATGTGAGCGTTCGGCACGATGATCTCGGCCTTACCGTCGCCATCGACGTCGGCCACGAGGGGATACTCGTGAATGGTCCAAGACTTGTGGTTGGTGTCTTCGAGGATGGTCTCGAAGCGCTCCCAGGGCTGGAGGGCGGAGTCGGTCTTGACCGAGTAGACGTAGAGCGCCCGCTCATCGGCGAAGACGATCTCGGAGCGGCCGTCGCCGTTGAAGTCGAAGATGGTCGAGCCGGTGGAGGCGCTGGACCAGTCGCGGGTAGGGGTCATCGCGAAGCGACGGAAGTTGCCCGAGTCGTCGAAGCGGAAGGCGCTGTACCAGCAAGCTCCAGCGACGCCGATCTCTTGGGTCCCATCGCCGGTCATATCGCCGATCGTGGGCTGACCACCAAAGCTCGCACGGCCCCGATCACAGTCTTCGTGGCTAAAGCCCTGGGTGAGGTGCGGGTCGTCCCAGGGGTCGTTCGGGAGGCTGGCGATCTCGAGGCAGCGGGCCTGTCCCTGGGGGTCGTAGCGGGGAGAGCCGTGGTAGACCGAGACGTGGTTGTTGCCGGTGATCACGATCTCGGGCTCGCCCAGCTCATCGCCCGAAAAGCGCAACAGATCGGCGACCGCGGGGTAGCCATCGGTCGCGGGGACCCAGGCCCCGCCGTCGTAGCGGCCGAGCTCGCAGTAGGTGCCCCCGGTGTGGGTATAGATGTGGCGCCCCGCGACGATCTCCATGGTCGAGCCGTCGCCGTCGACGTCGTAGGGGAAGCTGTGGTAACCGCTGTTCCAGTAGCCCTGACCACCCACGGTGGGGCGCCCGAACCAGCCACGCCCCGCGCCCGATGCCGCGTTCGGACCCGACCACTTGAAGCTGAGGTCGCCTTCGAGCACGTTGTTGCCGATGACGATGTCGACGTTTCCGTCGTTGTCGATGTCGCCGACGGCGGGGGCGTGAGCACCGCAGAAGTAGGTGGCCGTGCCTTCGTAGACCTTGTCGAGGACCAGCGAGACCTGAGAGCCGTCTTGCTCGACCTTGTAGATCGCGGGCCGACAGGTCGCCTCCCCTCCGAGCTCGGTCACCATGACCACCAGCTCGACGCCAGGATCGCCGTCGAGGTTGGCGACAGCCACCGTGCTGTGCTTGTAGGGGTGATAGGTGCGGGTGCCCAGGGCGCTGTTGGAGTGAGTGTAGCTCTGGGTGTAGACCTGCGCGTGGACGCGGGATCCGTCGCCCGAGAGCACACGGAGCACACCCCGCGTGTCGCCGGGGACATCCAAGCCGGAGCCCATGACGACGCCGATGTCGGGGGTGTCCTCGTTGTCGATGAAGCCGTCGCCGTTGTCGTCGGTCATCTGGGCGACGACGGGGATCTGCATGACGCTCGTGAGCTCGGGCTCCAGCGTGTAGGACCACGCGGGGATGGCGCGGCCGGAGTAGGGATCGGTCATGGCCTGAGCCATGCTCCACTCGACCCGGAACTGGAGGGGCCCGCCCGAGGCTTCCGGAGCGAACGTGCAGTCGGGATCGGTCGCGACGCTGCCGGCGCCGGGGAGGTCGTCGCACAGGTCGTCGGAGTCGGTGTCGGTGTCGGTGTCGGAGCCGGTGTCGGTGGCCACGTCGGTTCCGGGGCCGCTGGGCCCGCGGTCCGCGCCATCGAGCTCGTTCGAGCAGGCTACGAGCAGGAGTGCAAGGACAGAAGCGGAGGAAAGAACGTGACGATACATGGGAGCTCCAAAATGGCCGAGAATCCACAGCCGACGGTTTATAGCCTCTCGACAGGACCACTGTCAAGGATTCGTTGCCCAGGCTACGAAGCGCTCCGTGCCTCGACGTCGTCAGAGGTATAGACCGGCTGCTGGAGCCCCGACCATGAACACACCCTGCTCGCAATCCTCCCTCGACGCGCGGGAACCCTTGGCCGGCACTGCCTGCGCCCAGACCGTCCACTGGATCGGCCTCGAGTATCCTCGCCCTTGGCGCCCCAAGGGCGTCCTCGACACCGAGCTGCCGCCGCAGGTCGCGACGTGGCTCAGGGACCAGGCCTCGAGCCCCCAGACCCGACCCTTGCTGCTCCGACAGCGGGGGCGGCGCGGCCGCGCGCTGATCTACGCCAATCTGAGTGTGGGCAAGGTCCACCGCTTCGAGCTCGACCGCTACCGCGATCTGCTCGACCTGCCCTGGGTCGCGCTGCGCGAAGGCACCACCGACCTCGGGCGCACCTCGGAGCGCCCGATCTTCGTCTGTACGCACAGCGCCCGCGACCACTGCTGCGGGCTGCATGGCGCAGGGGTGGCCCGAGCGCTGCATGCGCTCGCGCCGTCGCGGGTCTGGCAGTGTTCTCACCTCGGCGGGCATCGCTTTGCCGCCACCCTGGTCGCCTTGCCCCAAGGCCTTCACTTCGGCAGGGTGCGCGCAGCCCACGCCGAGCCCCTCCTCGCGGCGCTGGACGCCGATCGGCTCTTCGATCTGGACTGCGTGCGCGGTCGGGTGCAGCTCCGCCCCGAGGCTCAGGCCGCCGCGCTGCACCTTCGACGACGCCGGGGGCTGCTCGGCCTGAACGACGTCCAGATCACGAGCTGCGAGCCCTCGGGCGCTGGGTGCCTGGTCATCGCAAGGTGTCGCGCCGCGCCTCACCGTCTCCTGGTTCGGCGGATCGAGCTCGGCCCCAGCGCCCCTCCCTCGTGCGGTGCGGAGCCGGCAGCGGTCCGGCACTACCAGGTCCAGGAGCTCGAATAGCGACCTCGGGTCGAGCGTCCCTGGAGCAGGTCGATCCGCCAACGCCCCACCGCTTCGCAAGGAGCTCCTCGTGTTCACCGCCCTCGCCCTGCTCTTCGCCCTCGCCCACGCCTCCCCCCTCGAGCCCACCTGCATCACGGCCTTCGGACAGACGGCCTGTGGCTACGACTGCCGCGCGGCCTATGGGCAGGTCCGGTGTGCGCCCACCCCCTATGGTCGATGCCACGCCGGCTTCGGCACGCTGCGGTGCGGCCCGGAGTCCGTGGGGGACGTCGTACCGAGCCACTGGCCGAGAGCGACCTGCCGCGCCGCATACGGCGACGTCGCCTGCGGCTACAACTGCGTCGCAGGCTTCGGCGAGGTCGCGTGCGCGGCCGCGCCTTGGGGGGCTTGCGTGGCGGGCTACGGGGGCGTGAGCTGTAGCGCGACCCGAAAGGCCGTGGTCGATGCCGAGCTGCTCGGGAGCTCGATCCCCCAAGCAACCTGTGTGCAAGGTTTTGGCCAGCGGGCCTGCGGTTGGAACTGCGTCGCGAGCCGGGGCACGGTGACCTGCGCCGACTCCCCATGGGACACCTGCGCGATCGACCTCCAAGGTCGAGCCCACTGCTCCTCCGGGGCGGCGGTGGTCCGGTAGGCTTCTCAGCCACCCCGTGAATCTCTCCTGGGCGCAGGTAGCACGCGGGCACGGTGGCCCCCGAAACCTGCTAGGGTAGACCGTACCGAGGGAGGTCGCCGCTGGGCTCGCCGAAGGAAACCGGCTCTATAGGGCGCTACCGGCTGGTAGACCGCATCGCTACCGGCGGAATGGCCGATGTCTTCCTGGCGATCGACCCGCAGGTGGGGGCACATCGTCCGATCGTGATCAAGCGCATCTTGCCACACCTCGCGCAGGATGAAAGCTTCATCCATATGTTTCTGCAAGAGGCGCGGATCGCGATGGCGATCGACCACCCGCACGTCGTGCGCATCCACCGCCTCTCGGAGCACAATGGGCTCCCTTACCTGGTCATGGACTACATCGACGGGCTCACCTTCCGACAGCTCTCGCGAGCTGCCGCCGAGGCCGGGCGCCTGCTCCCTCTCGCGGTGACCCTCGACCTGATGATGCAGGCCTGCACCGGAGCGCACGCGGTGCACCAGACCGAGGTGGGGGAGCACCGCGAGATCGTCCACCGCGACCTGTGTCCACACAACCTGATCGTGGACCGGAGCGGCCACGTCGTGCTGCTAGACTTCGGGATCGCCAAGGCGGCTCGGGGCATGGACACCACGCGGTCGGGGGTGTTGAAGGGCAAGACGTCCTACCTTGCCCCCGAGCAGGTCCGCGCCGAGGCCGTCGACCGGCGCACCGACGTATGGGCGCTGTCGGTGGTGACCTGGGAGCTGCTGGCGGGTCGGCCCATGTTCGAAGGCCTGAGCGACCACGAGATCATGCAGCGCATCACGCGCGGCCAGCTCCCAGACTTGCGGAGCTATCGGCCCGATCTGCCCGACAGCCTGATCGCGACCGTGCACCACAGCCTCCAGCTCCCCCCCGACAAGCGCTTCCCCAACGCTCACGCCCTTCGAGAAGCGCTGGCGAACACGGCTTCCCGCTACGACATCGTGCCCAGCCAGATCCGAACTGCCGACTACCTCATGAGGCTCGAGGCCGGTGAGGCGCCCACCTCCACCACGGAGCCCACCCCGGTCCGGCCTCGCCAGCCGGCGCGGCGAACCGCCCTGAACCTCACGGTGATCATGCTCTCGGCCTTCATCGCTGTCGGGGTCTTTCTGGTGAGCGTGCTGGTCGGAGCCCTCTTGCTCGCCCCCACCGCACCCCAGGGCGAGGCGGTCAGGATCGTCTTCGCCCCTATCTTGCCTCCCGACGAACTCTCGGCCGAGCTCGAGCCCCTCCGCCTGGACCTCGAGCGGGAGCTCGAGAGGCCGGTCGGTTTCTTCGTCGCGCCAAACTACCGCACCACCGGCGCCCTCTTAGTACGCGAGAAGGCCGACTTCGCCGTCCTTCCCCCCTTGCTCTTCCTTCGGGTAGAGGCACGAATGGGCGACGATCTCGAGGTGGTCGCCATGACGGAGATCGACAAGTCCATGGTGGTCGATGGCCTGATCATCGCGGGGGTCGATGTGCCGTGGGAGTCTCCCCAGAGCCTCCAAGGGCGCTCGCTGTGCTTGACCGATCCAACCAGCGCGACGGGCTACGGGCTGCCTCGACAGTGGATGGCCGATCACGGGATCGATCCCGACAAGGACCTCGCCTCGATCCACATGAGCGGGGACCACCACCAGGTGATCTCCGATGTCGCCAACGGGATCTGCGAGCTGGGAGCCGTCTACTCAGGCGCCCTCAAGAGCGCTGTCGATGCCGAGGTGCCCGCCCACCTCACCCGCCAGGTCGCGGTCACCGGCCACACCCCCAACGAGAGCATCTGTGCGGGGCCGCACACCGATCCCGCCCTGGTCGAAGCGCTCCGCTCCGTCCTGCTCGCGTGGGACCCCCTCGACCGCCATGGGAGGCGAAACCTTGGCTCTCGACATCGCCTCAGCGGCTTCGTGCCCTTCGACAGCGAGTCCTACGATCCCCTGCGCCGAGCGCTGAAGATGATCGACGAGGCCGACGAGCCCGTCGAGATCCCCGAGGACCTATGACCCCAGCCCAGCAGCTCATCGAGACCCTAGCGCTCGCCTCGCACCCCGAAGGCGGGTTCTACCGTGAGATCCACCGGAGCACCTCGAGCACGGCGATCCTCTTCTTGCTGCCTGCGGGGCGACGGTCAGCCTTTCACGTCGTGCGTGGCAGCGAGGAGATCTGGCACTTCTACCAAGGGGACCCCCTGGAGCTGCACCTCCTGAGCCCCGAGGGGCACCAGCGCCTCGTACTCGACGCCCTCCACCGGATCGGCGTCGTTCCGCCCGACGTTTGGCAGGCGGCGGCCCCTCAGCCCTGCGAGCACAGCGCGGGCTACACCCTGTTGGGGTGCACCGTCTCCCCCCCCTTTCGCTTCGAACGCTTCGCGCTGGCAGCGCGCGGAGCGCTCCTCGACGAGTACCCTGAGCACGCGGCACTGATCGAGCGCTTCACCCCGGCGGCACCCGCGACTTAGGACGCGAAGAGCTGGATGTCTTGGGCGGCCTTGTTGGCGAGGGCGAGCAGGGTGTCTTCGTCGGGGTGGCGCAGGAGCAGAAAGCCGTCCGAGAGGAGGGCCTGGGTCCAGTCTCGGCGAGGTGTTCCGGGGCGGAGCAGCTCCTCGAAAGCCACGTGGGCGCCATGCTCCCTTAGGAAGTCGACCAGGCCTCGCACCTCGCGGATCCGCCCTCGACCCTGCGCCCGTTTGAAGATGATCGCGGTCAGGTAGGGCTTATCGGGGCCGACCTGCACCTGGCCATGCACCACGGCACGCGCCCACTCCACGAAGAGATCCGCGGAAGACCCTACGTTCATTTGGTCCACCAGCCTCGCCCCGCCAGGACGGCAGCCAATCTCGCCAAACACCACCTCGCCCGCGCCGGTGCGGTACCACTCCATGTGGGTGTAGCCACGCTCCATGCCCAAGGCAGCGAGCACGCGTCGCCCCATGGTGACACCGGGCTTGAGCCTGGGATCGCTCAGGTCTCGGTAGGTGACGATGATCGGGCTGAGCCACTCCTGAGATCGGGCGATGAGCGGTCGGGGAAGGTACTGGGAGACGTTCTCGTAGCGCGGCTCGCCATCGACACAGATCGTGTCGTAGGTGAACTCCTGCCCGTCGATGAAGGTCTCGCAGGAGGCCTCGACGACGTGACCCATGCGCGACAGGGCGCGCTCCAGCTCGTCGGGATCGTCGCAGCGATAGGTGCTGGCGCTGCCCGCGCCGTCGATGGGCTTGAGGATCAGGGGGTAGCCGATCTCGGCGGCGGCGGCGCGGGCCTGGTCGGCCGTCCTCACCCGCAAAGATTGGGGCACCGGCACCCCCACGGCCGCCACGCGCTCCTTCATGAGCTGCTTGTCGCGAAAGCCTCGCACGGTGTCCACCGACATGCCTGACGCGCCGACGGCCTCGCGGATCCGAGCCGCGGCGATCACCAGCGGCTCCCAGCAGGTCTCGACCCGCTCCGGACGGCGCCCCCCCAACCCGTCGAGGGTGCGTCGGACGACATCGTCCTCGTCGAGCAGCCGGGGCACCTGCAGGTAGGCCGACAGCGCCTCCTTCGCCTTGCGGGGGAGCGCGGACTTCGGCGTGTCGCCGACGCCGAGTACCGTCGCCCCCACCTCGCGCAGACCGAGGGCGAAGTCCTGCATCTCGACAGGGTGGACCGGGTTGAGGAAGACGACCAGCATGGCAACTCCACGGTGACGCGAGACGGTGCATCACACGCCCAGGGCTCGCTGGCGAGAGCGATCGTCGGCCGACCTCGTCTCCCTCGGGTTACAGCCTCCCCCCAGACCACGGAGAGATCATGCTCAAGGGGATCCACCACGTCGCCTACCGCTGCCACGACGCCGCCGAGACGGTCGCTTTCTACAAGGAGGCCCTCGACATGGACTTTCAGCTCGCCATCTCCGAAGATCGGGTTCCCTCTACCCAAGAACCCCACCCCTATATGCACGTCTTCCTCGACGCGGGGCGCGGCAACGTGCTCGCCTTTTTCGAGCTGCCGACCCTGCCAGCGATGGGCCGCGACGAGAACACCCCAGAGTGGGTGCAGCACATCGCCTTCGAGGTCGAAGACCTGCCCACCCTGCTCGCCGCCCGAGAGCGCTTGGTCGGCATGGGGCTCGACGTGCTCGGCCCGACCGATCATGGGATCTTCAAGTCGATCTACTTCTTCGACCCCAACGGGCACCGGATCGAGCTGGCGGCCAACGTAGGCACCCAAGACCAGCTCGACGAGCTGCACCGGATCGCCCCGAAGATGCTCCAGGACTGGAGCCGGAGCAAGCGCACCGTCCGGCACGCCGCCTGGCTGCACGACGGCCCTGACGAGGGCGAGCCCGAGCGCTGAGCCGTCCGCGTCAGCCGGAGCCGTTCGACGGCCCTGCAGGGTCCTCGAGCCACGGAGCGAGCCGGGGGCTCCCCTGCAGCCCGCTAGTTCAGCCAGCTAAAGTCTTCGACGAAGCGCCAGGTGCTCGAGAACGTCCGCCCCCCCCAAATAGCCGATGTCAGCGCGCAAGCCAGCCCACCCAAGACGCGACCCCCATTCGCCGCCCAGGTAGGAAAGAGCCGATCGTCGTCGAGCCGGCGGCGCATCACCACGGGCACCGTGAAGGTACTCACGGCCGCGATGTAGGTGAAGACGGTGAAGGTCCCGCACGGGTTGAAGAAGATAGAGACGCTCGCGACCACGACCGGCGCGAGTCCGTTGAGCCATAGCGCGCGGGTCGCGCGCTGGTAGATCATTTGGTCCACAGGATCCAAGGGCTCCGACACGGTCGCGCCTCCTCAAGCTGGAAGACGGCTGGAGGGTAGCACGACCACCAGCGACAAGATCGAGGTCTTGGAACCGTCTGAGGTTCAGGTGCCCGGCGCCCACCGCAGGCTGCGCCCCACCGGCAGCCCCCGCTCGCGCCGAAGGTAGCCGAGGAAAGGGTTGGTCTCGAGCTCCCGCTGCAGCGTGGTGACCGGGCCGTGCCCGCTGTGGACCCTCAGGTGACCTGGGAGCGCCAAGAGGCGGCGGAGGCTCTCGACCTGAAGCGCCGGATCGCTCATCGGAAAGTCGGTGCGACCTATCGAGCCTGCGAACAGGGTGTCGCCCACGATGATGTCGTGGTCGTCGTACCAGCAGCCCTGCCCCGGCGTGTGACCGGGGGTGGAGAGAAATCGCAGGGTGGTCTCGCCGAGCTGGACGGAGTCCCCATCGTCGACGAAGTGGTCGATACGACCGAGCGGCAGGCGAGGCCCCCCGAGGCCGAAGAGCTGGGGCTGGATCGGCAGGGTCTCGAAGAGGGGCTGCTCCTTCCGGGGCATGCTCGTGGGCACGTCCCACTCCTCTTGGAGCCAGGCCAGAGCGCCCGCATGATCGAGGTGGGCGTGGGTGAGCAGGATCCTCGTGATGTCCGGCGCGGGGCGGCGCGCCTTGAGCCGCTGGACCAGCTCGCGGGTCTCGCCGGTGTCGACGATCGCCGACTTCCCACTCGCCTCATCGGTCAGCAAGTAGGTGTTGACCGAGAACGCGCCGACGGTAAAGCACTCGACCTTCATGAGACCTCCGCGTCGGGGCTAACCGATACGGGAGGGCGGCGAGGCGGCCTGGAGGGCTGGTGGCGAGGCGACGGGGCAGCCCCCGTCGGCGCGAGCCCCACGAAGAGGCGACCCGACTCCAAACCTCACCCCGGCAGGAGCGTGACCGTCCCCCCAAAAGCCCCCTGGCGTCGAGGCCAAGGGGGGCATACAGGCCTATGCCCCGCGATCCGTTCGCGAGCGCGGCGCTCACGAAACCAAGGCGTGACCCATGATCCTCGAGGCCTCCCTCGCCGAGCGGTGGCAGGCGCAGCTCGGACCTCTCCGGCCGCTGCACTTCACCGACGTCGACGCCACCCTCGACCTCCCCGGCCATGTGCGGGCGGGCAGCGGCTTGCGACGCTGGGGGGAGCGCGTCGTCATCGTGCAAGACGACGTCAACGCGCTGGCGATCCTCGACGAGCAGACCGGCACCGTCGCTCCCCTGCTCCTCCCCGAGGGTCCCAACGGAGGCCGCCGCTTTAGCGAACGGCGGGGCAATAAGGCCGACAAGATGGACCTCGAGGCGTGCGTGGTGCTCCCCGATGGTCGACTGCTGGCCATCGGCTCCGGCTCGACCCCGGCGCGGGAGCACTTCGTCGTGGTCGACGCCGACCACCGCGTCACCCTCTTCGAGGGAGGCCCGCTCTTCGAGCACCTGCGCGCGACCCCTCCCTTCTCCGGGGCCGAGCTCAACGTCGAAGGAGCAGCGATCGTCGGGGCGCGCATCTACCTCTTTCAGCGTGGCAACGGCGCCCCGGTCGAGGGACGTGCGCCCACCAACGCCATCGGCGAGCTCGATCTCGGCACCTTGCTGCGCTGGCTCGACGGCGAGGGGGCGACGCCACAGCTCCTCTCCGTTCGCAACGTCGACCTCGGCGTGGTCGATGGCGTGCCCTTCGGATTCACCGACGCAGCCCCCCTACCCGATGGCCGCATCGTCTTCCTCGCCGGGGCCGAAGACTCCCCCGACACCTACCACGACGGCGAGATCCTCGGCGCGCGAGTCGGTCTGATCGACGGCGAGCACGTGCGCGTCAGCGACATCCGAGACGCGGCGGGCGCGGTGGCGCTCCTCAAGCTCGAGGGCATCGATCTCGTCGAGCATACGCCCACCGGCGGGTTTGAGCTGCTGGTCGTCACCGACATGGACTGTCCCGACACCCCAGCCTCCATCGCCACGCTCCGCTGGGAGCCCCGCTGATCGGGGCCGCGCTTCGAGCCCCAGCGCGACCCGCGGCTGTCGATCACGGCTCATAGCGAGCAGTCGAGTCGGACCACGGATGTCGGGCCGCGCGAGCTACCCAGCAAGACCGCGCCGGAGGGATCGAGAGTGGCGACCTCGAGATCGGCGAAGCGCGCTCGGCTCAGCTCCGTCAGGCCGTCGACCTCCCAAACGACGAAGTCGCCGTCCTCGCCCAAGGTCAACGCCACCCGCTCGCCTCCCAGCATGTAGGTGTTCTTCGGTCGATGTCCCTCGACATAGGTGAGGTGTCGGGTCGCGACGTTCGGCTCTCCGAGGCTGTCGATGCGGGCCTCCTGGTCGATCTCCCCCAGCTCCGCTACCGCGACGAAGCCCTCGTCGAGATCGTTGTGGCTTCCTGCGATGAACAAGGCCTGCTCGCTGGAGTGGACAGCCACGTCGTGCACCCGTCCGGCTCCAAACCAATGCGCATCGTCCTGGACGAACCAGCTGGCCACCACCGCGCTGGGGTCGGCGGTGAGTCGGACCTCGATCAGGGGGAGCCCATACCAGTCCCCCGCGATCATCCACAGGGCTCCTTCGTCGAGCCAGCCGGTGGCGTGGCCGTGCCACAGGTTGGTCCCTTGGGGCTCGGGCGGTGCGTCCTCCTGGCCGTCTGGACCCTCCCACAGGGTGGGCCGGCCCGTGTAGGAGGCATCGAGCCAGGCGGCCTTCGAGCCATCCGAAGAGGTGGTGAGGGCTTGGATCGGCTCGTCGGTGACACGATCCCAGAACACGATGTCGCCCCACGTCTCCACGCGTCGAAGCGAGCCGAGCATGCCGATCTCGTCCCCGTAGAGCGCCGCGTCGCCGTCCGCCGAGAACGTGACGGCGGTGACCGCCGAGCCGGCGGCTGGGAACATGAGGTGCGGGGTGCTCTCGACCAGAACCTCGTCTTCGAGGTCGATGGCCTCGTGGAAGACGTGGATCGCGCCGTGCGCGTCGCCGACCAACAAGTCGCCCCGCACGGAGAGGGTCATGGCGGTGAGGGAGACCATGTCCAGCGGGCCGGTGGACTCTGCGAGGTGAAGGCTGCCTCCTTCCAGCAGGCATCGGGCAAGCGCGGACTCGGCGGGCGAAGAGAGGTCGTCGGACGAAGAGAGGTCGAGGGTCGTGGCTCCGCAGCCGCTGAGGGTGAGAGCGCCGGTGAGGGTGAGGGTGAGGGTGAGGGTGAGGGTGAGGGTGAGGGTGAGGGCTCGATGGTGCATGGTTTCCTCCTGTGCATCGCGGAGGGAGTATGGCCCGCCCTTCTTGTTTGGTCCATCGGAATATTTGGAACACAACTGTTCGGTTTCATGGTATAAACGAGAGACCATGAACCTCCCCGTCGACAACGAGTCCCTTCGCTGCTTTCTTCGGGCCGCTGAGCGCCTACACTTTCGAGAGGCAGCCGAGCAGATCGGTCTGTCGCCCCCGGCGTTCAGCGATCGGATCCGGCGTCTCGAGGAGGACCTCGGCGCGCAGCTCTTTGAGCGCACCACCCGTCGCATCACCCTGACCCCGGCGGGCGCTCGGCTGGTTCCGGCGGCGCGTCGCACCCTCGAGGCGGCGGACCTCTGCCGTCGGGTGGTTCGCGCCTCGGCGGATCCCCTGCCCTACGCCCTGACCCTCGGCTCCCGCTTCGAGCTCGCGATGAGCTGGCTCGTGCCCGCGCTGCCCGCGCTGGCTCAGGCGGTGCCCGCGCGCACGATCCACCTCGCCCTGAGCACAGGCGCGGATCTCCTCAGCCGGACCGAGCGAGGCATGATCGACGCCATGATCTCGAGCCAACGCCTGAGCAGCGCTGCGGTCGACGATGCCCCCCTCCACGAAGAGCGCTACGCCTTGGTAGGCTCCCCCTCGCTGATCGCCGATCGGCCCCTCGATGAGCCGAGTCACGCGGCCGCCCACACCTTGCTCGACACAACCTCCGAGCTTCCCTTGTTCCGGTACTTTCGCGACGCCCACCCTCGGGGGGAGGTCTGGGCCTTCGGGCGCATGCAGTTCCTGGGCGGGATCGGCCCGATCCGATCCCTGGTGCTGCAGGGTCTCGGCGTGGCCGTTCTCCCTCGCTACTACATCGAGCCCGATCTCTGCGAGGGCCGACTCACGGTGCTCCAGCCTCAGGTTGAGCTTGCCTCGGACCTCTTTCGGATGGTCTTTCGACGGGGCCACCCTCGCACCGAAGCGCTGCGGCAGCTCGCCGAAGAGCTCCGCGCCTACCCCCTGAGGTGACCGAGGCCCACTCCTCGCAGGACCGCGGCTGCGGGACCTGGAGAGCGAGGTCCGCAGGCATGAGGATCCCATCGACCAGCCCCAAGGATGTCGAGTCCAGCCGTCGCTGGCACGCGGACTGCACCACCGAGGCCCAACCCCCAGGAGGCCCTCCATGGATCTGAACTGGTTCATCATTGGCATCAGCATCTTCGCGATCGTGGGAACCGTCGCGCTGCCCATCGGGCTCGTCTATCTCTCGGTCAAGCGTCTTGGAACCCCGCCCGACGCCCAGACCGACGAGAGCGCTCCCTGATCCACGATCCCGCTCTCCGTCCCCAGAGTGCCCCATCGCGCGACCTGAGCGCTTTGGCACACCCCCCTGTGGATCGTGGCCCGACCGCCGCGGCAGCCTCGTGAACCCTGGGGGTCGGGCCAGTCGCCGAGGCCACGAGGGCCTCCTCTCGATCTCGCGCCCTACCCTAAGGACGCGACGCCGACCTGCTCGGGAGCTCGTGACGGCGGAGAAAGGCTACTTCGCGGCTGCCACTTCGGCTTCGGGCGCAGGCCCCCTTGGACCCGCCTGACGCTCCAGGCGCTTGGCGATCCGGCGGAGGACAGGATCAAGCTTGTGGGCGCGCTTGAGCTGGCGCATCGCAGCGTGAGGATCGACGAGGTGGGTCGTAGGCGGCTTGAGGCGAGCGGCCTTGAGCACCCTGTAGAGCGGGACCTCGATCTCGGCCTGAAGCTGCACCCACCGGGCGAGCAGGGTCGCGCTCGGCCGCACGAGGGGGCCTAGCCCATAACGCGGCTGGAAAGCGCCAACCACGTAGAGATTCTCCGCTCCTGGCACGATCATGCCAGCGAGGACCTGGGGAGTCTTATGGTCGATCGGGACCGTGCCCTCGGGGAGGAAGGGAAAGCTCACTCGATACCCCGTCCCACACGCCACCAGGTCGAACCGCTCCTCGGTGCCGTCGGTGAACCGCACGAGGTCCCCTTCGACATGGGCCACGTCGGGCCTGGGGTGGAGCTTGCCGTGGCTGAGATAGTGGAAGACATCGTCGTTGATCGTAGGGTGTTCGTCGAAGATGCGATGATCAGGGGCCGGTAGACCGTAGCGCTCGTACGCGCCGAACTTGAGCCGCACGATCGCTTTGAGGGCGAGGCGCTGGGACCAGATCGGCATGAGGGGATGGATCATCTCGACGGTGGGGATCCCCAAGAAGGACTTGGGCAGGAAGTGGTAGCCACGGCGCAGGCTCCACGCCGCGAAGCTTCCCACCCGAGCCGCTTCAGAGGCCAGGTCACACCCCGAGTTACCGCCCCCGATGACCAGCACCCGCTTGCCCTTGAGCTGGTCGGGGCGCTTGTACTCCTTGCTGTGAAGGACCTCACCGGAGAACTCTTGAGCCCAGTCGGGCAGAATGCGGTCCCAGTGGTGACCGTTGCACACGATGAGCCCCGCGTAGACGTGCTCCCCGCGCGAGGTGCGCACCCTCCACGCCCCGCTTGACGTCGGCTCGCAGGACAGCACCTCCTCGTTGAAGCGGATCCGCTCTGTGAGGCCGAAGTGCTCGGCGAAGGCTTCGTAATAGGCGCACATCTGCGCAGCACTCGGAAAGTCGGGGTAGTGCTCCGGCATGGGCCAGTCAGGATACTCTGTGGTCTTGCGCGAGCTGATGATGTGGGCGGTCTGATAGACGCCGTGCGCCCAGTTCCCGCCCACGTGGTCGGTCGCCTCGACGTGTTCGTAGGCGATGCCCTTCTCGGCGAGGGCCTTGGCCACGGCGAGGCCCACGGGGCCTGCACCGACGAGGAGGTGGGGACGTAAGATCATGACATCACTCCAGCGATGCGTTGGGCGCGCCGCGCCATCGCGCGGCGAATGGGGCGCGAGACGACCTCGGGCAGGGCCCGCAAGAGGCGTAGGGCGTGGGCCTCGGGGAAGACCGAGACCACGAGCCGCCCAGAACGCATGGCCGAGAGCGCGGCCTGAACGACTTGATCGGGGCTGCGCCCGTTCTTGAAGAGGCGGCTGGCTCGCTTGCGATCGCGCTCGGGGGTCGCGCTGGCGATCCGCGCGTCGTCGAGGATGCGGGTCGGGACGAAGCCCGGACAGAGCACGTGGACCTGGACCGCCGTGGCCTGAAGCTCCGCATCGAGGACCTCGGAGAGGCCGAGCACCCCGTGCTTGGTGACCGAGTACGCACCGATCCCGGGCGAGCCGATGTAAGCGCTGGCCGAAGCGAGGTTGATGACGTGCGCCTCGTCGCCGTGGGCGATCATTCCGGGCAAGAAAGCCTGGCAGCCATGGACCACGCCGTGCAGGTTCACGTCGACCACCCACTTCCAGTCTTCGGGAGGGGTGTCGAGCACCCGACCCGCGGTGGCGACCCCCGCGTTGTTGACGAGCACGTGCACCGGGCCGTGGTCGGAGACGGTGGCGGCGAGCTCGCGCATGGCGGCGGCGTCGCGCACATCCACCGCGAAGGTGTGCACCGTCGACCCCACAGACCGCGCCTCGACCGCGACGGGCTCGAGGCGATCCTCGGCGATGTCGCACAGCACCAGATCCGCCCCAAGACGCGCGAACTTCAAGGCGAAGGCTCGACCGATCCCCGATCCTGCCCCCGTGATGACCACGCGACGACCCGTCCAGGACTGCTCAGGCATGCAACCTCCCGATGGAGGCAAGGTAATCCGACGCGCTCGCGCCGTCGTCCACGTCGTCAGGGTGGAAGCCGGGCTTGAGGTAGCTCCACAGGGCCTCGCGCAAGACCTGCGCTCGACGGCGAAAGCGTTCTTTATTCTTGGAGCGACGCTCTTTTCTGTCGATCCTCGGGAGGTCCTGTTCCTGGCGCATGAGGTGACGGGTCGCGCTGCGCCAGAAGAAGAGGAGCGTGAGCGTGGCCACGACCATGCCGAAGATCCGAACGGCGTACCCCCCGCCCACGGCCACGTAGACATCGTAGGCCACCGCGCGATGCTCGACCTCTTCGGCGGCGTGCCAGCGGAGCAGGTCCCGCATGGAGGGGTGTGCTGGATCGAGAAGATCGGTCTCGAGGGCAAGACGAGCGAACGACGCGGTGTAGTGCTCGAGCGCGGCGGTCGAGGCCAGCCGAACGATCGGTGGCACCGAGGGCTCGATCACCCGGTAGGCCAGCCACCGATACCACGTCATCCAGCTCTCGATCTCGAAGCCTTGGGACTCGAGGGCGCGAAACTGACGCTCGTGCGCCGCGCCGTGCTGTCCTTCCTGGCCCGAAAAGGCCTGCACCGCCTCGCGCAGCCCAGGATCGTCGATCCGGTCGAGGTAGCGCCGGACGGAGCGGATGAAGAAGCGCTCGCCATCTGGAAAGACGAGATTCATGCCGTTGATGTAGTGGGTCATGACGGGATCACCGCCGTACCACCATCGAGGAAGCTCCGAGAAATCCTCTTCATATCGGCGGACGGGAAACATCTGCACTCCTTGTTGAACTCTATTCAACGAAAGCCTAGCCACTTGTTGAACGAAGGTCAACTAGTTTTTCTAGGGTCCCACCCCCAGCGCGAACGGCGTACACTGGCACCATGTCCAGCCGCCTCACCGTCGACGCCCGCCGCGCTCAGCTCCTGGAGCTGGGGCTGCGCCTGTTCTCGACCCGCGCCTACGATGACGTGAGCATCGACGAGATCGCCCGCGAGGCAGGCATCTCGAAGGGGCTCCTCTACCACTACTTCGGGGGTAAGAAGGCCTTTTATGTGGCGGTGGTGGCCTTGGCCGCCGGACACCTGCTCCAGGCGGTCGCTCCGAGCGTCAACCTCCCCCGCCCTGAGCGCGCCAGGATCGGCCTCGCGGCCTACTTCGACTTTGTCGAAGCCCGCGCTCCGGCCTTCTCGGCTCTCATGCGCGGCGGGCTCGGCGTCGATCCCGAAGTCGGCGGGATCGTGGACCGGACCCGGCGGGCCATCGTCGCCATG
Source organism: Deltaproteobacteria bacterium (assembly GCA_007693595.1). Classification (GTDB taxonomy): domain Bacteria; phylum Myxococcota_A; class UBA796; order UBA796; genus REDI01. Next base: position 34,657 of record REDI01000035.1, read on the forward strand.
ATCCTCGACGGGGCCGGACTGGCTGAGCCTCGCCCCGCCTTTCGCGTCGCCGCCCGCGCCTGGGTGGGGGCGGTCGAGGCCGCCAGCCTGGACTGGCTAGAACACCGCGACGTGCCCCGAGAAGAGCTGATCAGCCTGCTCGTCGCGGGGCTCGGAGGGATGCTCGCCCAAGCCGCCATGCTCGATCCCGAGGCCGGCGCCAGCCTGGACCTCTCGGCCCTCGCCGGGCTCTGGTCCGGCAAAGCCCTCACACCTTGACCGAGGTCCGCCTCGGTCTTGCGGGAGCAGAGTCCGGCCGCGCGCTACGTAGCGCTTGCTGGTGGTGCAAGGATCTGCTACGATCCGAACGGGGCAGCTCTTCGCCCCACTGAGAGGATCTCTATGAGCGGTCTACAACGACAGTCTACCAGCCCTTCCGTATCGCAGCACCACAACGAAGATCTCGCCATGTGCATGCCCGGCTCCGAAGTCGAGGCCTCCAACTCCGAGCAGGCCTCGGATCGTGAGTGGTGGAAGACGGCCCCCAAGCTCGAAGTCCCCTGGCCCCCCCTGGGCGATGACCAGAGCAAGGCCTCCTTCGAGTGGGACAACGGGCCCAGCGCCAACTGGACCTTTCCCGAGGTCTCCGTCCCCTCCGACGGGGCCGAGACCCTCTTCGAAGCTCCCCCGGTGCAGGTGCAGACCCCTGTCCCAGGCGTGGTCCTCGACCTCTTCGCCGAGGCCGAGTGGGGCCTGCGCTTCTCGGCTGGCGTCGGCTTCAGCCTTCAAAAGGAAGGCGATCGGTATACCGCGACGGGCCGGGGCCAGATCTCAGGCAAGGCGCTCGTCGCGATCAAAGGCGGGATCGGAGTCGGTGCTGGCGGCGCTGGCGTCTCCATCGGCGTCTCGGGCAACCTCGAAGGCGCGGTCGAAGCCGAGCTGTCCGGTGCCGTAGAGCTCTCGCTCGTACACGACGGTCGCGGCTGGGCGGGCGAGTTCAAGACCCCGCTCGACTTCATGGCGGCGGTCAAGGTCACCCCTTCCGCGTCCCTCTACGTTCGCGTCTGGAAGTACCGCAAGGACCTCGCCACGCTCACCCTCGGGGAGTGGACCATCGCCCACGCAGGCATCTCCTGGACCCCAGGGGTGCGCTACGACGGGAGCGGTTTCAGCAACCTCACCGCGCGACCCACGGTGCGGGGTCCCGACTGGGGCGCCCCGCCCGAGGCCGAAGAAGCGGCCTGAACGGGTCTCATCGGGCCGAGCGAACCGTGCCGACCCGCTCTTCAGCGGCCTGCTAGAGCCAGCTCAGCAGCTCCCCGGCGTAGGTCGCCTCGACCACGGCGATCGCTCGAGAGGCATAGGACGCGCGCTGCTCGGGCCAGACGCGGGCCATCCCGGCGAAGTGGCGGAGCCAGATCAGGTAGGTGGCCGCCACCAAGGCACGCCGAAGCGCGGGCTCCGATCCGAGGAGCTGCTCGAGCTCGGGGACGTCGGTGCGAGACACCAGCCGACCCGTGTGGAAGAAGGCCTGCGCATCGACCCCCAGCCAGGCGATGGCGGACGCGCGGTGCCAGAGGGGACTGCCGACCGTGATCGCGTCGGGCGGCAAGGCCCACCGAACGCGGCCATGGCCGAGGCAACACGCTCCAGGGTGCACCCCATCGAGGACCAGACTCTCCCCGTCAAGCATGGGCTCTAGGGAGCCGATCCGCCAGCGAGCCAGCTCTATCCACCCCTCGACCCGCCGCTGGAGACCGACCGTGGGCTGGGTGGCTCCAAGGGCCGCGAGATCGGCGGGAAGATCCCCGTTGAAGATCGGTGGAGCCCTCGATGGAGCAGGTCTTGCGGGAGCGGTCGCCAGATCGAGGAGCGCGGCTCGCGCCTCGTCGGAGGTCGCAAGTCGCAGGTCAGGGATCGGATCGGAGAGGCCCCACCCCCTCGCGGCGCGAGGGGAGGGGATCACCTCGGGCGGCAGCTCGGGGGGGTCTGGCGAGCTCGGTCGCCGAAGGAGGATCGTGCCCCCCCGCGAAGGAACCAGGAGCGCGAGCGCGTGAGGAGGAGCGGGGCACACCTGATCGACCAGCGGACCGAGCTCGGAGAACTCGCTCCGGATGGCGTCGAGCTCGCGCGGGGTGAGCGGGAGGGCGACTCCCTGATCCGGGAGCGCCGCGCCCCGCTCGGGGCCCATGGCGAAGGGGAGCCGGTCCGGGTCGGGCAGCGGTCTCCCGTCCCGGAGCGCTTCGACGACGGGATCGGCGGAGCTCGGCTCGGTCGTCACGCCCAGGCCCCGACGGAGCGCCAGTTCTTGGCCGATCTCTAAGGCCATTCGTCGGAACCGCTCGTCGGAAGACGCGCTCAGCGCACGGCAGGCCTGCGCCGCGCGATCGAGATCGCCGACCTGCACCGCGAGCTGAGCGACGTACTCCATGATCGGGTCGGCCCCTCGCTCAGGCAGGACCGCGAGGGCCTCGACGAGCTCGCCCCGCGCCTCGTGGACCCGCGCGAGGTTGACGGCGTGTCGACGATGGCCCGGTGCCTTGTCCAGAGCACACCGGAACGCTTCGGTCGCTCGCGTGAGATCCCGCTGCGACCACGCCACCATACCCAGCGCAGACCAGGTATTCGCCCCGCCGACACCCTGCCGGACTGCGGCTTCGAGGAGCGATCGCGCCCGGTCGTAGGCTCCCCCGCGCCCGAGCACATAGCCGAGCTCTGCGCCGATCCGCGCATCGTGGGGATCCTCGGCGAGGAGCTTCTCGAGCCAGGGGCGGGCAGACTCGGGCCGATCGTGATCGAGGTAGAAACGCGCGAGATCATGCCGAAGCCTCCGAGAAGAGGTGAGCGCGATGCCCATCTTGAGCACCTGCTCCGCATCGTGCGCGCGGTCCGCGACCGCCAGACGAGAGGCCACGACCGACCAGGGGGCAGCCCACTGAGGCAGGATGATGCTGACGTCATCGAGCGCGTCGAGCAGCAGGATCAGGGGCGCTGGCTCGTCGACCAGCGGAAGGAGGAGCGCGACCGCCCGCTCCCAGCCCGAGGAGTCCGACAACGTCAGGGGCGAGGCAGAGGCCCAGGGCGCGTCGTCGCGCGGAGTCTGGATGACCACCCCGTGCAGCCGCGCCCGCGCCAGATCCGCGCCGTCCAGATCCGCCCCGCTCAAGTTCGCTCCCCGAAGATCCGCGCCGCAGAGCTTCGCGCCTCGAAGGTCCGCGCCGCGTAGATCCGCGAGGGCCAGGCTCGCACCGTACAGATCCGCTCCCTGGAGATTGGCCTCGGCGAGCCGAGCGCCGACGGGCGGATGCGGACTCAAAGCCTGGCCCTGCCTTCGGGATCGTCGTGCTCTTCCCGCAGTCGGTCGGCCTGGGCGCTCAAGCCCGCCGCCCGGAGGAGCCGCTCCGCCTCGTTGAAGATGTGCTCGGTAAGGACGGGCTCGACTCCTGCGGCGCGCTGGGCCCTGAAGCGGAGCGCCGCACCTTGTGCGCGCAAGGCCGGGCTGCACCAGGGAAGCTCAAGGGCCTCGAGGAGCTCGAGGCAATGTCGCGGCCGCCCCTCCATCAGCTCGATCTGCGCACCGAGGAGGGAGGCCGCCTGCGCCATGGCGGGTTGGGCATCGACCAGGCCCTCGAGGCGCTGCCGTGCTTCGTCGGCCCGGCCAGCCACCAAGGCGATGCGCGCCCCCTCGAGGGCCTGCAGGGCCCGGAGCTCCGCGCTCTGTAGCGACGCAGCGATCGCGCCGGAGTCGGCGAGGCGATCCCGAGCCTGGTCGATCCGACCGGCTAGTCGGAGGCCACGGGCGGCCTTGAGGTGCGCGAGCGCCGCGTGCTGGAGGAAGCCTCGGTCCTGCAGAGGGCGGGCCTGTGCGTCGACATAGGCGATCGCGCGTCCGGTTTGGCCAAGGTTCAGGTGCAGATCCGCACGCGCGACGTCGGCGAGCGCATGAACCCATGGTGGGAGGGTCGCTTCGAGGGCCTCGAGGTGCTCGAGTGCGCGAGCAGGGTCTCCGTCTGCGCCGAGGTGGCGGGCGTAGGCGACCTCGCACAAGGCCGCGAGGTCGGACCGGCTCGCCCCGTGGAGCAGGCTGACCGCCCGATCGGCCTGGGCACGCGCCTGCTCACGGGTGGCTGCGCGGGCGACTTCGTGCTGGAAGAGCTCGGCCACAAAGGGCAGGAGCAGCGGCTCCGCGAGGGCGGCGTCCAGCTCGGAGGGATCGAGGGAGAAACCTTGGCCGAAGAGGAGCGCCAAGCCGGCACGGGCCACAGGCGGGAGGTGGGGCTCCTGTGCGACTCGCACCGCCACGGCGCGAGCCTGCGTCGGCCGCCCCTGCCGAGCGTGGAGCCGCGAGGACGTGGCGCGCGCGAGGGCAGCCAGGGACCCGGACGGCGCGCCCGCGTCGAGCGGGAGGCTGTCGAGGAGCTCTCGCGCTCGGTGCAGATCGCCGAGGGCCTCGAAGGCGAGCGCTGCGTAGAGGCGGGCGGTGAGGGTTCCGTGGGGCTGCTGGTGGGTCGCGCTCGCCTGATCGAGCCGCTGCGATCGATCGAGTACCTTGTCCCAGTCGGCCAGAGACGCCCACATCCGCGTCGCGAGAGCGAGCCCCCGACCGAAGTGCTCTCGATCTCCGTAGTCGACGAACACCCCGAGGCCACGCTCGAGCTCGGTCAGCAAGGCGGAGCGACGATCGGGCAGGTCCCCCAGACACAGGGCTCGGTGAAGCTCGACGATCGCCGCACCATGCTCCCCCGCATCCCTCGCGAGAATCAGCATCTTGGCCTTGTCGAAGGCACGGTCTGCGCGCTCGATCTCGCCCAGACCCGCCGCGGCCTGTCCGATCAGCAAGGCCAGCCCCGCGTCCTGCTCGGCCTCGGGCTCGGCAGCGAGGGCGCACACCTGCTGGAGGTGCCCTTCGGAGAGCAGCGAAGCCGCGCGCCGACACAACGCAGAAGGGTCTTCGGCGGGCACGCCCTACATGCCCTCGGGTGGAGCCCACTCGACCGACTGCCAGATCCCCATGGTGCCCGAGGAGGTCGGGGTGCTCAGGGTGGCGGTCAGGGCGGTGACCGGATCGTCGGGGGAGTACGCCGCTTCGTAGCTGCGGCTGGTGACCTCCTTGCCGTCGACGCTCCAGGTCGCCTGCACCGTCAGCGTTCCGTCACGCCAGACCTCGACCTCGCCCTGACCCTGGGCCCCCGGGCCGATCGAAGGGATCTCGGCGGTGCGCTCGGCTTGGCCGTCGGCGCTCTTGGCGGTGAGGAGGCCCCGGACCTCAAAGTCGCTGGTGTTGACGATGGTGACGGACTGACTTGCGGTCTTGGACATGGATGTTCCTTGGGTTTCAGGCGGAGGGGCTCGTTCGGCCGCCCCTGGGGGCGCATCGCTCGAAGCGGTCGACGCGGTTCGAGAGGCACAGCCCACTAGAAGGACGCTGAGCGCGACGACACCCACGGAGAGGACGCCCGAGGGGAGGACCGTTAGGGCAAGGGCTCGACGTGTCATTCGGCCTCCGGGTACGAGCGTAGATGTAGGGCACGAGGCGGCGAGGGTCAAGGCTCGCCGGGAGGAGCGGAATGGACGACGAAGTACGTAGGATGATCCTGGTGGGGGTCGCCGGGCTCGGGGTGCTCGCGTTGGTCGGGGGCATCGGAGGCGTCAAGCTGCTGTGGACCGCCCAGGAGCGCGCAGGCGTCGAGGCGCTGGCCGAGCACCTCGGGTGGGCCCATGTGCGCGACGAGGATGGCACATCCTGGCGGATGCGTGGGCAGGTGCAGGGGCGGGAGGTGATCGTCGACACCTCGCGACCCCAGAAGGGCTCGGCCAACAAGTATCGGCGCAGGCACCACACCCGTCTTCACACCGCGATCCGCTCCGACAGCGCGCTCTGGGTCGGCCCGAAGACCCCGCAGGGGATCGGCGCACAAGCCTTCGAGCTGGGCATGGTCGAGCTCGTCGGCGAGGACGCCGCCGAGGCCCTTCACCGAGGCGACCTCGTGTCCTTCGACGGGCCCTTCGGGGAGCGCTTCGAGGTCAGGGTGCTCGGCGACCCCTCGATCAGCCACCTCCTCACCGACAAGGTACAGACCGCGCTCGTCGCCGAGGCCGATCGGCATCTCGAAGGGGTGGCCGTCACCGTCCACGAAGGGCAGGTCCAGCTCTGGCTAGGCACGGACCTTCGCCAGCGCGGCGAGGCCGAGGCCTTCATCCAGACGGGCCTCACGCTGATCGAGGGGGTGGTCGCGTCGGGCTTCTAGTGGTCGGATGCGAGTCTTCCCGTCCCCAGACGCGCCTCGTCCCGCCCAGGCCGAGCCTCCACGAACGCAGGGGTAGAGGGGCCGCCCATGTCGTGGCATGTTAGGGCCCGCCGCCTCGACCAGCCCCAGGACACGACATGACCCGCCTGACCCCTGCCCTACTCCTGCTCTTCCTCGCCGCCTGCGGCGAGAGGGACTGGAACGTCAACGCCAACGGGGGGGGTGGAATCAGTACGCCCGTGGTCGCGCTGAGTCCAGACCAGCCTCGCACGAACGACCGCATCATCGTCGAGATCCAAAACGAAGACGCGGTCCGCTACGTCTACAGCTGGACCCGCGACGGTCAGCCCGTCGCCGAGGCGACCAGCGACCTCGTCCAGCCCGATCTGACGGCGAAGGGGGAGCGCTGGGAGGTCCTCGTCACGGCCCACCGCGGAGAGGCTTCGAGCTCGCCGGGCAGCGCTGCCGTGACCATCCAGAACACCCCGCCCGAGGTCGAAATCCGGTGGGCCGACGACAGCCCCACCGTGCTCGACGACCTCGAGGTCCTGGCCACCTCCACCGATCTCGATGAAGACCCCGTCCAGCTCAGCTACACGTGGACGGCGAACGGCACCCCCGTCGCGCACGCGGGCTCCGTCCTCCCTGCGGCTCAGACCACCATCGGCGACGTGTGGACCGTGACCGTCACCCCGAGCGATAACGAGGCTGCTGGGGAGTCCAAGACCCTCTCCACCGAGATCGGCAGCGCTGGCCCCTATGTCCTCAGCGTCACGCTCTCGCCCAACCCCGCCTACACCGACACCTCCGTCACGGTCTCCGCCGACGCCGTCCACCCGGACGACGAGCCCTTCACCTTGACCTATGCCTGGGAGATCAACGGCAGCTCCCACACGGCGAGCGGAGCCACCCTCAACGCCTCCAACTTCGTCAAGGGCGACGTGCTCGTCGCCTCGGTCAGCGCGAACGACGGGGGCCGGGCGTCGCCCCCGGTCGCTTCCGATCCCCTCGTGATCGACAACTCAGCCCCCGAACGCCCCGTTCCCCCAGTCATCACTCCCAGCTTTCCCAACTCCGAGTCCGACCTGACCTGTACCCTCGGCGCCGAGGTGCACGACCCCGATGGCGATCCCCTCACCTACGAGTTTGCCTGGTTCCGAGGTGGTTCACTCTACAGCAGCCACGAGACCGCCGACACGAGCCACACCCTGCCCTTCTCCGCCACCTCCGAGGGCGACGTCTGGTACTGTCGCGTCCGCGCCATCGACGACGAGGGGCTGGACTCCTTGTGGAGCCCCGACAGCTTCTCCCGCGAGATCCGCGCCATGGGGAGCGGATGCGTGGTGGTCGAAGACTGGGACAGCGGCAGCTGGGGCCCTGGCTGGACCAACACCTCTGGTACGATCTCGGCGGCTCACGCCCACGATGGGGGGCTGGGAGTCAGCGATCCCGACTGGGCCAGGAACTTCACCGAGCCCTTCCAGACCGGCTTTCCCCCCGAGCGAATCCAGGTGTGGACGCGCGGCGGGACAGGCCGCACCTACCTAGGCTTTCATGCGACCAGTGGCGGAGCGCGCTCCTTGGTGCTCGCCCAGAACACCAACGTGGTGATGTTCCAGAACAACAGCTCTTGGAGCTACACCAACCTCAGCTCTACGGCCTTTACGCCGGTGACAGGCCGCTGGTATTTGATGGAGGTCGAGTTCGAAGACACTCGGGCCATCGGCCGAGTCTACGACAGCGACGGAGCCTCGCTCCTGCGCGAGGTGACCCACGACTTCGGGCACTCTCTCGTCGGAGGGATCGCGCTGCGATCCTTTGGCGGGATCTCGATCGATAGCCTGACCATCTGCTACTGAGCCGGCGCAGCATCCGGTGTCGAGAGCTTTACGTATACATAGGTGTTGACATAGGCTAGACTTCTTGTCACGAGACGTCACAGCACCGGGCGTCTCTCGGCAGGTGCCCCATGAAGCTGATCTCTGCCCTCCCCTCTCTCTCCTTGCTCTTGCTGGCGATGGCCTGCAACGACTACGGCCTGAGCGTGCAGCCACCGCCGGACGCGCCCTTGGTCGAGATCACGCCGGCCGAGCCGCAGACGGCGAACCGGCTGCGAGCCACGGTGGTCGATCCCGAGCCCAACCTGACCTACCTCTACGAGTGGTACCGAGATGGGCGCCACGTCGACGACATGAGCAGCGACACCGTCCCCTCAGACCTCACGGCCAAGGGCGAGCTGTGGCAGGTGCAGGTGATCCCGATGGCGGGCAACCTCCAGGGATCGGTGGGCCGGGCCGAGGTCGAGATCTTCAACACGCCTCCGTCCCTCGAGGCGAGCTGGGCCAACCCCGCCCCGTCCCCCTACGAAGACCTCGTCGTCCTCACCACCACCTTCGACCCCGACGACGACCAGGTGAGCCTGAGCTTCGAGTGGTCGGTCGATGGGATCCCCCTCGATCACGACGCCCCCGACCTCAGCGCCGACGAGACCGTCCGCGGCCAGGTTTGGCAGGTGACCGTCCGCAGCTACGACGGCGAAGAGAGCGGCGAGAGCGTGACCCTGAGTGCTGAGATCGGCAACACGCCCCCCGTGGTCGGCGACGTCACCCTCGGGCCTGATCCCGCCTTCACCGACACCTTGCTGGTCGCCCAAGCGCACGACGTCTACGATGCCGACGGAGACGAGGTCGAGCTGGCCTTCGACTGGTTCGTCGAGGGCTCCCTGGTGCAGACCGGGGCCGAGAGCACGCTGAGCGGCGACCACTTCATCAAGGGCGATCGCGTCTTCGTCGACGTCACCCCCTTCGATGGGGAGGCCATGGGGCCGACCGTACGCAGCCACGATCTCTTCATCTCGAACTCACCGCCCACCGTGAGCTCGGCCACGGTGAGCCCCTCGCCGGTCTACACCCTGACCCTCCCGAGCTGCTCCCCCGGCGCCTTCGTCGATGCAGACGGCGACCCCGAGGGCTACCGCTACGCCTGGACGGTGGACGGCGACGCCACAGCCGACACCGCGACCCTCTCGAGCGACACCTTCGTCCGAGGTCAGCGCCTACAGTGCACCCTGACCCCCTATGATGGCGAAGATGAAGGCCCGCCCGTCCCCTCCGACGAGGTCGTGGTCGCCAACACCCCGCCCGTGCTCGCCAGCGTCGCCATCGCGACGCCCAGCCCCCTGGCCGGTACAGAGCTAACCCTTACCCTGGGTCCAGCCTCCGACGACGACGAGGATCCGGTGACCTTCAGCTATGAGTGGTTCAACCACGGGGTCTCGACGGGACACACCGGGCCAACCTACAGCGGGATCGCCCATGGGGACGTGCTGCATGTCGTGGTCACCCCGCACGATCCCTTCGAGCCCGGCAGCCCCGTCTCCAGCGCGCCCGTCACCGTAGGAAACACCCCCCCCGAGATCCACAGCTTGGTCCTGGGACCAAACCCTGCCACCACCGTCGACGCGATCACCGCCACGACCCACGCCACCGACGCCGACGGCCACGAGCTCTCCTACACCTACCAGTGGTTCGTCGACACCGTGGAGCAGCCCACCACCGCCGCCGTGCTCAGCCACACGGCCTTCGTCAAGCACCAGACCGTCTATGCCCAAGTCCGGGTGAGCGACGGACACGCCACGGTCGGCCCCTACACCTCAGCCCCGCTAACCATCTCCAACAGCCCGCCAAGCACGCCGCCTACGCCCAGCCTCACGCCGGTCGAGCCGTACGACGACGACAGCCTCGTCTGTACCATCCCGAGCGCCAGCACGGATCCCGACAGCGATCCGATCACCTACGATGTCCAGTTCTACCGCAACGGCGCCCACTACAGCACCTACACGGGCATCTCCGGGCTGTCCTACAGCCTGCCCGCCTCTCACACCAGCGTCGAAGAGCTCTGGTCGTGCCGCTTCCGCGCCCGCGACGACGACGGCGCCACCTCGGGCTGGAGCGGGTTCAGCGCAGCTCAGATGATCATCAGCGATCTCTTCGGGGCGAACGTGCTGTACTTCACCGACGACTTCTACGGGACCGACACTGTGCGAGAAGGCCTCGTTCAACTCGCCAGCGACGGCGTGATCGACCTGACGGTCGCGGGCAGCCGCGCGGCCGTGCGCGACGCCATCGACTTCGACCCGCCCGACATCCTCGTCTACTTCAACCAGATGAACGAGCTCCCCTTTGTCGACTCCATCTACCTGGAGTACTGGGCGCTCTACGGAGAAGGCTTCGTCTTCGCCGACTGGCGGACCGACCCCTGGGTCTTCGACGCCATGGAGTCGCGCTACGCGAGCCGCATCAACCAGACCTCAGCAACCTTCACCGACCCTCGGATCGCCGTCGGAGTGTCCAACCCGATCACGTTCAGCAACCCCAGCATCTACGCGGTCTTCACCATGGACCTTCAGCCTGTTCGGGGCGGGGTCTCGGCCTGCAACTTCGGGGCAGGCAACTCCTGCCTGGTGTTCGGTAACGGAGGACGTACCGCCAATGTTGGCTTCTTGAACGACACCATCTCCGTTTCAAACGGGCGCAACCTCACGCGCAACATCATGCAGGTCGTCATGGAGAGCCTCTAACGTCACCTCGACGTTGCACCGCTGTTGCAGACTCGATACCTCGCTGAGGTCCACGGGCGTTCATCGGCCGTCGCTCGTGCTGTCTGGAGCCCCCCCTGCCCTCGCTGAAGGCCCGCTACGAGTTCAAGTACCTGGTCTCCAAAGAGCAGGAAGCCTGGATCCGCGAGCTGGTGGCCATGTTCTGTGATCACGACCCCTACGGCGTCGACGGGCGGTACAAGATCTGGTCGCTCTACTTCGACACCTGGAACTGGCACCTCGCTCAGCAGACCGTCGAAGGGCAGCGTAACCGCTACAAAGTCCGCATGCGCACCTACCACATCCACCGCGACGCCGACGTCTACTGCGAGATCAAGAGCCGGGTCGGGACCTCCATCCTCAAGCTCCGCGCCAAGGTCGACCGCGAGACCGCGGTCCGTATGGCGCGTGGGTCCACGCCGCCTGAAGGGGGGTACCTTACCCTTGAGCCTTCGCATCAGGCCGACCTGAACCGCTTTCGCGATCGGATCGATCTCACCGACCTGCGCCCTCGCATGTGGGTGGGATATACCCGGCAGGCCTGGCTGTCGCGCTACGGCGATGGCGCGCGCGTGACCTTCGACACCGAGGTCGTCTGCCAGGTTCCCGATGCGGAGCAGCCCTTCAGCGCGGCGCCGGGTGGGTGGAGGCCGGTGGTGCTCGACGGGGAGCAACAGATCGTGGAGCTCAAGTTTAACGGGGCCTTTCCCTTCTGGATGCAGCGGATCGTGCGGTCGATGGGGTTGCGCAGGATCAGTTGCTCGAAATACTTACAGAGCGCCCAGCAAGCTGGCGGTGTACCATGGGCAAAGATGGAGTGGAGTGAGCGATGGACGCTGTCCTGACCGGACTGTTCGCGCAACCCCCTGGAGCCGGGGTGGCGCTGTCCGATTTTCTGATCCGATTGCTGATCGCCGGGCTAGCCGGGCAGGCGCTCGGGTGGTTCTACGCCCGCTCTCACGGGATCCTCTCCTACAGCCAGAACCTCGTGCAGTCCTTGGTCATGCTGAGCATGGTGGTCTGCGTGATCATGGGCGTGGTGGGCGACAGCCTGGCGCGCGCCTTCGGCCTCGCGGCCGCCTTGGCGATCGTGCGCTTCCGGACCCCCATCAAAGATACCCGCGACACCACCTTCCTCTTCTTGTCCGTCGCAGTCGGGATGGCGGCGGGTGCAGGCCAGCTCGCCATCGCCCTGACCGCCACGGCCCTCATCGGTGCGACCGCGATCTTCCTCCATTGGACAGCCTTCGGCAGCCGCTCGACCGAACAGGGTATGCTCCGCTTCATGCTGCTCGACGGCGAAGCCTCCCGCGATCAGGTCCACCAGGTCCTCCGCAAGCACTGCCGCTCCTTCCGGTTAGCAGCCTCGCGCCTCGCGGGCGCAGACGGGCCCGAAGAGCTGGTCTACGACCTCAACCTCAAGCGGGAGCTCGACGGCGATAAGCTCGTCCGCGAGCTGACCTCCACCGGGCTGGTCCAAGGGGTGAGCCTCTTGCCGGCCGCGCGCTCCGGGGAGTCCTGATGGACATCAGCCTCCGCCGCAAGATCGGGATCGGTCTCTGGGTCGTCGGTCTGGCCATCGCGGGCATTTACGCCTTTCGCGATCAAGCACGGGTCGAAGGGCCTGGGCTTGGGTTCGCGCCCACCGTGCAGCTCAGCGTCACCGAAGCCGCCAGGCTCGATCAGGTGGTCACCCCGCTGCACACCGCGGTCCAAGCCGGCGAGGTCGTCGCCCGGCTCGACGCGGCCCCCCTCCGTGAGGAGCGCGCCGTCGTCCACGCCCGGCTGCTCGCCGCCCAAGAACAGATGCGCCTCGACGCCGACAACGACATCCGCCGCCTCGCCGAGGGCTTCAACCGCGCCTTGAGTGAGCGGGTCGACGTACAGGTCCAGCTCGGCGCCGATCTCGCCGAGGCCGATGCCCTGCGTGAGCTGATCGCGATCGAGCGGGCGCTGTTCCAGAAGGGCGCGGCCAGCGAACAAGCGGTGGCTGACTGGGATCGGCAGCTCCGCGTCGTCGAGGCCCGGATCCGCGAAGGTCGCAAGGCGCTGGACCAGCTCCGGCAGGCCGAGCTCTTGGCCACCGAGCGCATCGAGACCCGGCACGAGCCCGAGCTCTGGTCGTCGGTCCTCATCGAGAGCCGCGAGCTGGATCGACTCGACGCGATGATCAGCCGCACCGAGCTCCGCGCGGCGATCGACGGTCAAGTGACCTGGGTTCACTACCAACCTGGCGAGGTCGTTATCCCTGGAGAGCCGGTGGTCAGCGTGGCCCCCTTCTCGACTCAAGAGGTCGTGGGCTGGCTCCACCAAGACAAGGTGCGGGGGCTCCAGCCCGGCTCCAACGCCCAGGTGATCCGCACCAATGGCGAGCGGATCCCTGGCAAGCTCGTGTCGGTCGGCTCAGGCCCTCGCACCATGCCGGAGCAGCTCTGGTACAACCCCCAGCGCCCCGAGGTCGCGGTGCCCGTCAAGATCGCGCTGCAAGGGGCCGTCGCTCCCAACGAGTCGGTCAGCGTCAGACTCTAGGTTTTGGCCGGCTAGCTCACCAGCCGACATCCCCCATCGGGCTACGACTCTCGCGGAGGCCCGATGTCCGAGTTCGTCGAGACCCTACGAAAGATCAACCCCTCCGCCGAAGGTCGGAGCTGGATCTACCTTCCCTACGACCAGCTCACCGACCAGGTGGGCCCGCTCCGTCAGCTCGCACCCGGCGAGGCAGGGATCGTGCTGATCGAGACGAGCTGGAAGGCGGGACGACGACCCTACCACAAGCAAAAGCTCGCGCTCGTCCTAGCCAACCAACGACACTTCGCCCTGGAGCAGGCCCGGCGAGGGGTGGCGGTCGACTGGCGCGTCTCGCAGGAGCCCTACCCCGAAGCCCTACGACAGGTCGTCGCCGAGCGTGGGCCTCTGCGCCTGATGCGCCCTGCCGAGCGGGAGCTTCGGGTGGCCCTCGAGCCGCTGATCGAAGAGAGGCAGCTCGTGCAGGAGCCCCACGCGGGCTGGCTCACCACGACCGAAGACTTCCAGAGGGGATCCAGGGGCCCGCCCTTCCGCATGGACGCCTTCTATCGACAGGTCCGTCAGCGCACCGGGATCTTGATGGAGGGTGGAAGCCCTGTCGGCGGTCGATACAGCTTCGACGGCGAGAACCGACTACCCTGGGATGGCACCCCCCCCGCGCCCGTGCCTCCGACCTTCGAGATCGATCCCATCACCGCCGAGGTCGGCGCCCTGATCGAGGCGCGCTTCGGGCACCATCCCGGCCGCCTACGCCTGGATCACCTCCCTGTGACCCTCGGGCACGCCGAGGCGCTCTGGCGCTGGGCCCTGCGCGCGTGCATGGCCTCCTTCGGCCCCTATGAAGACGCCATGAGCACGCAGAGCCGTGGACTCTTTCACACCCGGATCGCCCCCCTACTCAACCTGCACCGGCTGCTGCCCGCCCGCGTGGTCGAGGACGTGCTCTCCGCCGACATCCCCCTGAACAGCAAAGAAGGCTTCATTCGCCAAGTGATCGGTTGGCGGGAGTTCGTGCGTCACGTTCACGAAGCCACCGACGGCTTCCGTGATCTGCCGGAAGGTCCCTCCTCGATCCGCGAACAGCCTGGCGATGGAGGCTACTCAACCTGGAGGGGTCAGCCCTGGAGCCCGACCCCGAGCGCCTCCGACGGCGGCGCCTGTCCCTCGACCCTCGGGGCCTCTCAGCCCATCCCCCCGGCCTACTGGGGCACCCCGTCGGGGCTGACCTGTCTGGACACGGTCATCGAGGCGCTCTGGGAGGACGGCTGGACCCACCACATCCCTCGCCTGATGGTGCTCGCGAACCTCGCGACCCTGCTCGACCTCTCTCCTCGAGACCTGACCGACTGGTTCTGGGTCGCCTTCGTCGACGCCTACGACTGGGTCGTCGAGCCGAACGTGCTCGGCATGGGGACCTACGGCGCGGGCCCCATCATGACCACCAAGCCCTATGTGAGCGGCGCGAACTACCTGCACAAGTTGAGCGACTACTGCGCTTCCTGCCCCTTCCATCCCAAGAAGACCTGCCCGATCACCGACCTCTACTGGGCCTTCCTGGCACGACACGAGCCGAGGCTGCGCCACAACCCGCGCATGTCACTCGCCTTGGGGGGGCTGAAGCGCCGAAGCCCCCAGAGGCGCGAAGCGGATCGGAGGGTCTTCGAGCACCTGCGCGAAGCGCTCGCCGCAGGACGCGCGGTCACCGTGGCGAGCGTGCAGGAGGCGCGGCTCAGATCCGGTCGATGATCGCGTTGAGGGTGGCGCTGGGCCGCATGGCGTCGGCGGCCCGCGCAGGATCGGGGTGGTAGTAGCCGCCGATGTCCATGGCGCGGCCTTGGACCTCGTTGAGCTCGGACACGATCTGTGCCTCGTTCTGGGCGAGCTGGCGCGCCACCGGCGCGAAGGTCTGCGCGAGGGCCGGATCGTCGGATTGCTCCGCCAAGGCCTGGGCCCAGAACATGGCCAGATAGAAGTGACTGCCGCGATTATCGAGTTCTCGAACCTTGCGGGAGGGCGACTTGTTCTCGAGCAGGTAGCGGGTGGTGGCCCGATCGAGGGCCTGGCCCAGCACGCGGGCGCGAGGCTTGTCGAAGGCGCCCGCGAGGTGCTGGAGCGAGACGGCCAGCGCCAGGAACTCGCCGAGGCTGTCCCAGCGCAGGTGGTTCTCGGCCTGGAACTGCTGCACGTGCTTGGGCGCGCTCCCGCCCGCGCCCGTCTCGAAGAGCCCGCCTCCGTTCATGAGCGGCACGATCGAGAGCATCTTGGCGCTGGTGCCGACCTCGAGGATCGGGAAGAGGTCGGTGAGGTAGTCGCGCAGGACGTTGCCCGTGACCGAGATAGTATCTTTGCCCTCGCGGATGCGGTCGACCGAGAGTTGGGTAGCCTGAACCGGCGGCAGGATGTGGATCTCGAGGCCGTCGGTGTCGTGGTCAGCCAGGTAGCGCTCGACCTTGGCGATGAGCTGCGCGTCGTGCGCGCGATCGGCGTTGAGCCAGAAGACCGCGGGGACTCCGGTGGCTCGGGCCCGGTTGACCGCCAGCTTGACCCAGTCGCGCACGGGGGCATCCTTGACCTGACAGGCGCGCCAGATGTCGCCCTGATCTACTTGATGACTCATGAGCTCGCGGCCCTGGGCATCGACCACCCGGATCACGCCAGCGGCGGGCGCGATGAAGGTCTTGTCGTGGGATCCGTACTCCTCGGCTTTCTGGGCCATCAGGCCGACGTTCGGCACACTGCCCATGGTGGTGGGATCGTAGGCGCCGTGCTGCTTGCAGTCGTCGATCACGACCTGGTAGACGCCGGCGTAGCTGCTGTCGGGGATGACGGCCTTCGCGTCTTGGAGCTCGCCGTCTTTATTCCACATCTGCCCCGAAGATCGGATCATCGCCGGCATCGAGGCGTCGATGATCACGTCGCTGGGTACATGCAGGTTGGTGATGCCTCGATCGCTATCGACCATGGCGAGATCGGGACCCGCGGCGAAGGCTGCGTCGAGCTCGGACTGAACGGCCTCGCGCACGCTCGGCTCGAGCTGGTCGAGGCGCCCGATCAGATCGCCGAGCCCATTGCGGAGATCGACACCGATCCCCCGCAGCGCGGGACCGTGGGCCAAGAACACCCGCTGAAAGAAGCGCTCGACGCAGTGACCGAAGATCACGGGATCGCTCACCTTCATCATGGTGGCCTTCATGTGGAGGCTAAAGAGGATCCCCTGCTCCTTGGCATCGGCGATCTGGGCGTCGAGGAAACGGAGCAGCGCGGCCTTGCTCATGAAGGTGCCATCGAGGATCTCGCCAGCCTGCAGCGCGATCCCACCCTTGAGCTCGGTGACGGTGCCGTCGGCGGAGACGTGCTCGATGCGCGCGGTGGTCGGCTCAGCGAGGGTGACGGATCGCTCATTGTGGAAGAAGTCCCCCGCGGTCATGGTGGCGACGTGGGAGCGGCTGTCGGAGCTCCACTCGCCCATGCGGTGCGGGTACTGGCGCGCATAGGCCTTGACCGCTGCGGGAGCCCGACGGTCGGAGTTGCCTTCGCGCAGGACGGGGTTGACCGCGCTGCCCTTGACCTTGTCGTAGCGAGCCTTGATCTGGTGCTCTGCGCTGGTCTGAGGCTCTTCGGGGTAATCGGGCAGGGCGTAGCCCTGAGATTGGAGCTCGGCGATGGCCGCCTTGAGCTGGGGAACCGAAGCGCTGATGTTGGGCAGCTTGATGAGGTTCGCTTCGGGGGTCTTGGCGAGGGCCCCGAGCTCGGACAGGGCGTCGCCGACGCGCTGCTCGTCGGTCAAGTAGTCTGGGAAAACCGCGAGGATCCGGCCCGCCAACGAGATGTCGCGGGTCTCGACGTCGACTCCGACGGACTGGGTAAAGGCGCGGATGATGGGCAGAAAAGAGTAGGTGGCGAGCGCGGGGGCTTCGTCGGTATGGGTGTAGATGATCGTGGACATGCGGTCCTCGGGCTGGCGGTGAAGGGAGGGCCCAACCAGGGCGAGGCACGCCTGTATCGCGTTCAGAGGGATCGGCGAGACCCGCTCGCCGATCCAGAACCCGACCCCATCGAGCGCGGAGCCGTCGAACGGGTTCCCAGCGAGGGCTGCTCGATTAGCCCTGCTTGAGCTGCTCCCAGCTCACGAACTCATTGAGAATCTGGCCCTCGCCTTTCGCCTCGACCTGCATCCTCAGTCCCTTCTCGTCGAAGAGGGTGCGCAGGGTGGCCTCGGGCTCCGCGGTTCCTACCGGAACCTCGCCACACTCCACGATGACATTGGGTCCAAAAGCCTCATCCTTCTTGGCAGCATCTAGCATGGACTGTGCGAGCTTGGCCTCGAGCATGCCGGCAAAGTGGACAAAGTGATCGCGGGAGATCGGACCGTTCACGGGCGCCTCTGCGTACCGCTTGATGTGGACCACTTCGATGACTTTGCCCGAACGAATGGCCTGACAGCGATCAAGCTCCTTGATGACCATCTTGTTGTCGACGATCTTGACGTGCTCCTTGCTGAAATCGAAGGCGGGGCCCGCGAGGGCCGAGCCCGCAAGGAACAGGCCGGCAGCAGCGACCACTAGGAAACGAACCATGATGTACTCCGAGAGCTAATGCCTATCATCAGGCCTAAACAGCCTCCCATAGCGTCGCGAGTCCTACAAGTACAGACCTCGACCTTGCCCTCCCCATCACACACAGAGACGTTTCGTAATCCGAGAACCTTCGGCGCGAATGGCCCCTGGAGTCGCCCTCGAGGCTCGCGAGCGCCGAGGCGTTCCGATCCCCACTAAGGCCTCGCCTCCGGGGATCTCTGAACGATGTCTAGCCGGAGCTCCCCCGCCGGGAGATCGAGGCTCACCATGCCTCGCGCCCCCTCGAGGCGCTCCCCATCGAGGAGCAGCTCCGTCCGGTCATCGGGCAAGAAGAGGCCCAGGCTCGGGATCGGCTGCTCGCTCGACAGGATGAGCGCGCCGTGATCTACCGTGAGCTTCACCTTGTCCACCAAGAGCATGTGCCCTCCGATCTCACGGAGGCTTCCGACCCGGATCTCTCCGCGCTCCTGGCGTTGTTGAAGCTCGGCGAAGAGCGCGTCGGCCTCGGGGCTCAGGTCGAAGCCGCCAGGCACCTGATCGAGCAGGGTCCACGCCGCCGTTGGCCCTGCGGTCCGGTGGGTGTCGAGATAGGTGTGAGCGATGTGCAGCCCGCGCTCCTCGGCGAGACGATCGAGGGCTTCCACCCGGAAAGCCCTGAGAAACCTTGCCTTCGACATGGATCGCCAGAGGGAATGGAAGACCTGGAGATCTTCACCCAGGAGGGGGTGGCTGTGCAGGATGGGACGGATGGCGCCTGGGTCCCAAGGCGCCAGCAGGTTGAGATGCTCACCCGACTCGTCGAGATCGTAGCCCGCCCAGACGTACCGATACCCCTGCTCCTCCAGGGCCTCGCGGACGGCGTGGGGCCCCTCGATCAAGCCGCGGTTGGTGATCGCCTCACAGTTGGTGTTCGGCTGGTGGTCGATCCAGGTCTCAGGTCCGTAAGGGGCGAGCAGCGCCAAGCCCTCGCGCGTCTGCTGGGTGGTGTCGGTCCGCCCTGAGACGGAGTGCGGTCCGATCTCGATCCCGTCGCGATGCAGCTCGTCGAGCAGGCTGCGGTACCGCGGGTCGTCGACCTGAGCCGGGTAGCCCCGTGCTCGGATCGGGAAGACCGACTTGGTCATCGAGAGCCCACGCCCAGCGAAGCCTCGACCCGAGCGGCGCGCCTCGAGGGGATCGGAGTAGCGCCCCTGGCCATACATGAGGGCCCCGAGTCGAGCGACATCGCTCTGATCGGCATGATCGGTGAACACGATGGCCGCCTTGTACGGAGCCGGGATGCGCGAGAGCACGGGGAGGCGACCCGGATCAGGGATCAGCTCGACCTCGGCGACCCAGGGCATCGAGCTAGGGATCGGCTGAGGACCTCGGTCGATCTTGGGAGGAAGGTCCTCGGCCCCCTCGACGCAATCCGACCAGAGGAACAGCGGCCGGCGTGCGGCCTCGTCCAGCACCAGCCGGACCTTGACCCTATCCTCGTCCGGCGTAACCCGCAGGCCTTGGGCCTGGGCGATCAAGGCGATCCCCGAGGTGCGGAGCAGCTGGGGGGTGAAGCGGCCGACGTCGGTCGGGTGTTCGGGGCTGACCCACCGGCTGGATCGATCGACCATCTCGAGCCCCTCGGAGGGCAAGGACAGCTCCACGCCGACCCCACGCACCAAGGTCGCCTTCGCGCCCCTGACCTCGGCGCGTAGGACCACGGGAGTGGAGGTCGTCGCCGTGAGCACAACCCTCGCCGGACCCGCCTCGACCGTAGCCGTCAGGCCATCGTCGGACGAGGCCCAGTCCTCGACCCTGACGCGGAGGGGTTCACCCTGTTCGAGCTGAAGGAACACCTGGAGGTTGAGCGCTACGGTGCGACGCTCGCTCCGAAAGACGGGGCGTCCGTCGATGAGGTCCAGGTGAGCCGCGGGAGGGGGCGCCTGAGGCTCCTCGGCCGTAAGCGATGGTTCCGACGCCGGATCCACGAGAGGATCGGAGGTGCAGGCCGCACCCAGCAGGGCGCCGCCGAGCGCCATGCGCCCGAAGAGACCAGACAGCCGCGCAGGAGCGATCGCGTGGGGTCGCGAGGCCGGCGCGCCGGAGCGTGGCGCCGATCGAACCCAAGGGAGCGCGATGGAACGGACGGATAGGGAGCGAGCGAGCGGCGAGGCGCGCAGGGAGCAGAGGGCGAGCGAAAAAACAGGATGGTTGGGAATCAATCGACACGTCCTTGCCAGCCGCCGGGGAGAAGGTGTAACACTACCGCTCGATGCTACGCCTCCGCGATCTCTGCGCCGATGACACCCCCCACGCCGCCCAGCTCGTGGGCGCGCTGCCGCTGTACCAGCGATACGGCTACACGGCCCAGGCCGCGGAGCGAGATCTTCAGCGCGCCCTCGTCGATGGGCGGAGCCGGCTGCTCGCCGCCAGCTACCAAGGCGCCCTGGTGGGCTGCGTCTGGGCGATCGACCGAGGCGCCTTCGGGCGCTCCCTCTATGTACGCCTCGTCGCGGTCGACGGCACGCGCCACGGGCTCGGGATCGGACGGGCTATGATGGCGCACGTCGAGGCCTGGCCCGAGGCGCGCCGAGGCGTCGTCCTGCTCTGCTCGGCCGACAATCAGGACGCCCAGCGGTTCTACGAGCGCCTAAACTACCGCCGGGTCGGCGCCCTGCCTGAGTACGTCGGCCCCGGTCTCGACGAGCTGATCTACTACAAGGCTCACCAGCCCCCGAGCCCGAGCCCCGGTTGAACGCCCAGACCGCTCACGTCTACATGAGGGAGCAGGGTGAGGCGCAGGCCCAGCAGGGGGATCTCGAAGGTGGCGACATCGAGGCCAAGGGTGCCATGAACGCGGGTCCGATCATCACGAAGCCTTGGAGGATCGGTATAGGCGCCAGCGCGCACCCGCAGCCAGTACGGGATGACCTCGACCTCCCCTCCCAGGTGAACCGCCAGGCTGACCGGGGCGTCGAGACCTCGAGGCGCGGCGCGCGTCCAGTCCGACAGAGCGGTCGTGCCCCGCTGCGCTCCGATCGCCACCAGATCGAGGGCCCCTAGGACGTAGGTCGGCATCGGTTCTCGATCCTGCGGGCGCAGCCCCCGCGATCGCTCGCCCCGAGCCACCGCTCCGCCGACCCCCAGTCGCCAGGGCTGGCTCACCGTCGAGACCTGCTCGGCCTCGACCCGCTGCCGCCAAGGGCTCTGCCCGGAGATCCCAAGTCGAACGCGGCTGTTCGGCACGACCCACCGCGCTCCACCCGCCAGGCTGGGGACGACCGTGGCGAGGTCCGGGCCCTCGGCGCCACGCAGCCGGGTCCTCACCGAGACCAGGCCGATCATCGCCCCGAGCTGAACCTGATCATCGGGAGAGGACCACCCACCGCCCGCCGCCACCTCGAAGGCGACGGTGCGACGCTCACTCGCTGCGTCGTTCAGGGTGCGCGTGCCCAGGGTGATCGCCCCTGCGCGTCCGTGCCGACCGAAGACGGCCCCCGCCTGAAGATCGAGCGTAGGCAGCGGCGCCCCGGCCAAGTCCTCGAGGTTGAGGCTACGCAGGTAAGGCACGACCCCGCCGGCGACAGCCATCCCGTCGACCATCCAGTCGTCGCGATCGTGCCCACGCGGGCGGACGGCGATGGCTGCGGGGTTGAGCGTCTGTGCCATCGCGCCTTCGGAGATCGCCCGAAAGGCACCCCCCATGCTCACCATCCGCGCTGAGCCGTGGGGGCTCTCCCGACTGACATCCACGTCGGAAGCGAAGGCAGCGAGAGAAAGCAGGAGCAGCACGAGACCTCTCAGAGACGGCCCACCCGATGTTCGTCCCTATGCGGGCAGCCTCCCCTGCGCGACAGAGTTAAGAGGCCCCGCATGAAGGCTCCCCTCAACGTCATCGGCACCCCGCTCAAGCCCTGCTCGCACGCCCCCCTCACCGGCTGGTTTCGAGATGGCTCCTGCAATACCGACGACAACGATCGGGGCTCCCACACCGTCGCAGCCCAGGTCACGCCCGACTTCCTACGCTTTCTTCAGCAACAGGGCAACGACCTGGTCACCCCCGCACCGCAGCATGGCTTTCCGGGACTGAAGGCGGGGGATCGGTGGTGTGTCTGCGCCGGTTCCTGGTACCAGGCCTACCGCGCGGGGGTCGCCTGCCCCGTCGACCTCGAAGCGACCCACGCGGCCGCGCTTCGATCCGTACCCCTAGAAGCTCTGATGGCCCACGCCCTGCCCTCGGTCGAAGCCTAGCGAACGGTCGATCCTTGGTGCGATCACTCCCCTGGAAGCTGCCCGAGCAGGCTCTCGTTGCTCATGAGCCCGTAGCGATGATCGCACGACAGCCTGAGTCGCTCGTTGCCGTCGTCGTGCACGACGAGCTCCATCTTGACCGGATCCATGAGCCCGGTCGGCCCCTCTGCGTTGACGATCGTGAGCACGGCGAGCAGGGGGGGCTCCATGACGGTGATGCGCTCGGTGACCTCTTCGGCACCTTCGAACCGGGCTCGGGTCATTCGAGCAGCTTCCGAGCCAGGTATCGCGAGCTGGATACGCTCGGGCGTGCCGGCTCGGATCTGCAACGTCGAGCCCGAGCCCCCAGCCGCGCAGATCGAGAGGTGCCCCTCGTCGGCCAGGCTGCAGTGAAAGGCGATGGCGTCGGAGGCCCCGCAGAGCGGCGCGATGCGCGCTGGGACGGGCCCGGTGGGTGAGGAGGGGGTGTTCGGCAGCGCTCGAGGCCGCTCAGGCGCAGCAGCCTCGACGACGGGCGCGATCCTGTCGGGGCGCTGAGGCGATTCGGGGGCCAGCTCGTCGGAGAAGTCCCGACCCGCCGGGCCTCCGAGCCCACAGCAGCCCCAGGAGAGCTGAACGGCCAGGACGATGGCGTGGGGTCGCGACCAGGTGGGCATGGTGGGCTCCGACAGCGCCGAAGCGCGGGCCCTCAAGACCTATCGGCTGTCGAAGGACCCTCCATCCTTCAAGGATCTCACAGTCCAACATGGGAGCGGTCTGCGACTCGCTCAGTCTTCGGGCAAGCGGCGGACCGGGCCCGGTGTGCCGGTCGGCGGGTTGAAGTCCCCGAAGAAGACCGAGATCTGAAGCCCGGTGGTGAACCAGATCCCCCCGCGCACGTTGGGCTGATCCCCGCTGGGCAGGGTGTAGGTGGTGCTCGATGGCGTGTTGTACTGCGCGAAGACTCCAAGCTCATAGGCGCGGGTGTTGTCGCGCGCCATGCCGCTGACCTGAACTCGGACGGGAAAGGTGTTGACCCGGAGCCGCTGATCGTCGGGCCCCCGAAAGCCGGTGGTCCCGAAGCCCGCGCCGCCACCCAGCATGAGGTCGAGCGCCTTGCCCTGAAAGGCGTAGTCGTAGGTGAAGAGGAAGTCCCAGGTGGTGCCCCGACGCCCCTGGCCCATGCCGAGCCCGATCATGGTGCCCCCGTCGAAGCCGATCCGATGGTGCCGGTCGATGTAGTACACGCCCCGCCCGCCGAGCATGAGGTCGTGGGGCATTTGAACGATGCCGTCGTCGGTCCGGGGTCCCGAGTCGGGATCGCCGTCGGCTAGGCGTGGCAACCGATTGGGGTAGCCCCCAGGCAGCACTTGGGTGCCGATCCTCGGCCCCAATCCCCACATCCATGTGTCGAGAGCCAGCGCCGGGGTGGTCAGCCCTGCAGCGAAAAGGGTGAGCAGCATGGGTCGAAGCATCGGGCCTCCTCGACAGCGAGACTACCCCATCTGCGACAGCCATGCGATGCCCGCTCCAAAGAGTCGACCTCGGGGTACACGATCAGAGATTTTGAACTTGCGGGAACTTTCAGAAAGAACTAAAACTCAGGGAGAGGATCCCATGAGCCAAGCGCCCTCCAATCTGGAACTCCGCCGCTTCATCGAAGAGATCGGCCTTGCCTTCTCGCTCGCGGGCGGGCCGCCCATGACCGGCCGCCTGCTCGGACACCTGCTGATCTGCGAGCCCGCCGAGCAGACAGCCGCCGAGCTCGCCGACGCCCTGCAAGCGAGCCGCGGATCGATCTCCACGACCTCCAGGCAGCTCCTCCAGGCCGGCCTCATCGAGAAGGTGCCCAGGCCGGGCAGCCGCGCCATCGCCTACCGACTGCGCGACGACGCCTGGGAGCACATCCTCAAGGGTCGCGAAGCACACTTTCGCATCATCCGCCAGCGGGCTGAGCAGGGCTTGGCGCTCCTCGAGCACGCTCCGGCCGCTCGGCGCGCGCGGCTCCAGCGCTTCGTCGACTTCTACCGCTTCTTCGAGCAGGCCTTTCCCCGCCTGGTTCAAGAGTTCCTCGACACCCTGGAGAGCGAGTCATGATCGTCCCCTTCCTCGTCCTCGCCCTCGGCATGGCCAGCGAGCCCGAGCCCACCGTCGAAGAGCTCCTCCGCGGCACCGACGACCTCACCCGTGGCTCCCAGAGCACCGGCCGCGCCGAGATGCACGTCAAGACGCGACGCTATGAGCGCACCGTCGTCATGGACATGTGGTCCAAAGGCACGGATCGCACCTTGGTACGTATCGTCTCACCGGCTCGCGACGCGGGTATCACCACCCTCAAGGTCGAAGACAACCTCTGGAACTACCTCCCCCGCACCGACCGAACGGTGCGGGTGCCCGCCGGCATGATGTCGGGCTCATGGATGGGCAGCCACGTCACGAACGACGATCTGGTCAACGACTCGCGCCTCTCCGAAGACTACACCTACACCGTCAAAGAGCGGCCCGAAGGCGACGACGGGCGCTGGGTGATCGAGCTCTCGCCCACCGAGAGCGCGGCGGTGGTCTGGGGCAAGGTCGTCGCCACCCTCGGCGCGGACCGACTCCCCCGAGAGATCCGCTACTATGACGGCCGCGACGCCCTGGTGCGCACCATGACCTGGTCGGACGTCAAAGACTTCGGCGATCGCCGCATCCCCTCTCGCTTTCGGGTCCAACCCGCCGATCAGCCCGAAGAGTTCACCGAGTTCCGCTACCTCAAGCTCGACTTCGAAACCCCCGTCCCCGACCGCACCTTCTCCCTTCAGAGCCTCAAGAGGTAGCCATGCCGATCCTGCTGATCATGGCCTGGCGCAACCTCTGGCGGCACGGGCGCCGGAGCCTGCTCACCGCCTTGGCCATGGCGTTGGGCATGGCCATGAGCATGTCGATCATCTCGATGTACGACGGCATGTTCGGGATCATGCGCACGTTGATGATCGATCAGCTCCTCGGACACGTCCAGATCACCCACAGCGCCTTTCCGACCCGGCGGGGTCTCTACGACACGCTCCACCACGCCGACGAGCTGCTCTCGCGTCTCGACGCGCTGCCCCAGAGCCGGGGAGCGGTGGCGCGGGTCCACGGTCAGGCGCTCCTGGGCACCGAGCATCGCTCCGCCGGGGTCCGCCTGGTAGGGGTCGAGCCCTCGCGGGAGCTCGCCGTAACCAAGGTGCAGGACACGGTGCCCTCCTCCTTGCCGGGCGGCGTCGACCCCGGCCGCTTTTTGGCCGACGAACCCGCTCGCGAGATCGTGATCGGATACGATCTCGCGCGCGATCTACGGGTCGCCCTCGGCGATGAGCTCGTCGCGATCACCCAAGATGCCTACGGTGGCATCGGCAACGAGGTCTACACCATCGTCGGCCTCACCCGAAGCGGGGACGAGGCGATGGACCGCGCAGGAGCCTGGCTGCACTTCTCGGATCTGCAGGCGCTGCTCGCCCTCGACGACCAGGTCCACGAGGTGCGCATCCTCGCCGCCAGCGACGCCCAAGACGTCGTCGGAGGTCTGCTCGACGCCCTCCCCGGAGCCTTGCCCGACGGACTCATCCAAGACGACGACGCCACCGCCGCGATCTCCCCGTGGTGGGACATCGACCCCATGGCAGCACAGATGATGGAGATGCGCGGGATCGCGCAGTTCATGGTGCTCGTCGTGGTCTTCGGGCTGGTGGCGCTCGGAGTGATCAACACCATGCTCATGAGCGTGCTCGAGCGCACGCGGGAGCTCGGGGTGATCAAGGCCTTGGGGCTTCGCCCACGGGGGATCGTGTGGCTGGTGCTCTACGAGGCCCTGCTGCTCTCGCTGCTCGCGGCAGGGATCGGGACCCTCCTCGGGGCGGGACTCATCGCCTACCTGATGACCATCGGGATCCCCATGGACGTGGGCGAAGGCGAGGGGATCGGCTTCGGAGGTATCGTCTTTCCTTCGCGCTTGTATGGGGGGATCTCGGTCGAGGCCTTCGTCGAGCCGATCCTCGGCGTCGTCCTCAGCGCCTTGCTCGCCGCCCTGCTGCCAGCCCTGCGGGCCGCGCGCCTGCACCCCGTCGACGCCATCCGCGCGGAGTAGATCATGTGGCTGTTCACGCTCGCGCTCCGCAACCTCTTCCGCCACCGCAGCCGCACCCTGCTCACCGGCCTGGCGATCGCGGCCTCCTTCGCCTTGGTCGCGCTCCACATGCACTTTGAGTACGGCTCATGGAACCAACGGATCCGCGGTTCGGTCGAGGCGGTCAGCGGGCACCTGGTGGTGCAGCACCCCGATCGAGCCGACGATCCCCAGGTGGAGTACGTCGTCAGCCGATCCGCCGAGGTCTCGGGCGCTCTCCAGCGCACCTTCCCCGAAGCCCGTGTGCTCCGAAGAGCGCAAGTGGGCGGCTTGCTCGCCAGCCCGCGCAACACGAGCCCCCTCTTCGTCTCGGGGATCGAGCCCGATCGCGAGGCCCAGGTCACCCGGATCGACGATCTCTTCCAAGACGCCGACGCAGCGCGCGCCGCCCTCGACAGCGCCCCGGAGCCCACCCGCGAAGCGCTCCAGCGCGAGGCGGAGCGCGGCCTCGGATCCTGGCTTGAGCCCCAAGACTTGCGCGGGATCGTCATCGGCGCCCCGGTCGCCCGCACGCTCGAGGTCGAGCTCGGGGACCGGGTGGTCCTCATGGCCCAGGTAGGCGACGAGCTCCAGAGTATCCCCCTGGTGGTCCGCGGGATCTACAGTACGGGCATCGATCGGGCCGACGCGGTGGTGGCCTACACGACCCTCCAGGCTGTCCAGCCCTTGCTCGTCGATCCCAAGACCGGCGAGCCCGTCCCCGATCCAGCCCACCAGGTCGCGGTGCACTTCGAGCACGAGCGAGGCCTCGATGCCTTGGCGGCCCGCGCGGCCCAGGCCGTCGATCGCAGCGATCTCTCCACGCTGACTTGGCGACAGGCCATGCCCACCCTGCTCCGGCAGATGGAGGTCGACCGCAGCTTCGGGATCATCCTGCACGTCTTCATCGGCCTGATCGTGGTGGTGGTGATCTTCACCACCCTGCTCATGAGCGCCCTGGAGCGCACCCGCGAGATCGGACTGCTCATGGCGCTGGGCATGCGCCCCAAGCACATCCGCGCCATGTTCTGGGCCGAGGCGGCCCTGCTGGGGCTCGGTGGCACCGTGGCAGGCTTCGTGCTCCACCTTCCCTTCTACGCTTTCTTGGCCTACGTCGGCATCGACCTCGGCGACATGATCGCCGGAAGCTCCGACATCGCAGGCGTGGTCTTCGATCCCGTGATGCGGGCAGAGTTCGACCCCGACGCGCTCTTCTACTACGGACCCTTCACCTTCCTGCTCACCTTGCTGGCGTCGATCGGGCCTGCGTACAAGGCCTCGCGGCTCACGCCCGTCGACGCCATGCGACACACCTGAGAGGCCCGAGATGCCGATCGTCACCGTACGCGGCCTCAGTCGTACCTACACCCGCGGCGAGCACAAGGTCCACGCGCTGCGCGAGGTCGATCTCGACATCGAGGCCGGCGAGTTCACCGCGCTCATGGGGCCCTCGGGCTCGGGCAAGACCACCCTGCTCAACCTCATCGGAGGCCTCGACGCCCCCACCGCCGGCTCCGTGGTGGTCGAGGGCACCGATCTGGCGCAGCTCAGCGCCGGGGCGCGGAGCGATCTGCGTCGCGAGCGGCTTGGGTTCGTCTTTCAGGCCTACAACCTGATCCCTGTGCTCTCCGCCGCCGAGAACGCGGAGTTCGTGCTCGCCCTGCGCGGCGTCCCGGCTGCCGAGCGACGGGAGCGGGCCCACGCGGTGCTCGCCCAGGTCGGCCTGAAGGGGCTCGAGGACCGCCGGCCCGGCCAGCTCTCGGGGGGCCAGCAGCAGCGGGTGGCGGTGGCGCGAGCCCTCGCGGGCAACCCAGCCGTGATCCTCGCCGACGAACCCACGGCGAACCTCGACAGCACCACCGGGCACGACCTCATCGAGCTCATGCGCGAGCTCAACACCCGCGACGGAGCCACCTTCATCTTCGCCACCCACGATCCCAAGGTTCTCGACGCTGCCCGGCGGGTGATCCGGCTTGTCGACGGCGAGATCGACGAGGACAACCGCAAATGATCCTGCTCTGGGCCACCTTGGCGCTGGCCGACGAGCCGCCCGCCGACGTGGCGCCCGACGAGCCCAAGGTCCGACTTCGGGCGAGCGGTCACGTCAAGACCTTCTCGATCGCCATCTTTCCCTTTGATCACCCTCTCCTCCCCGACGCACCCACCGGCCAGAACCTCCTCGACGCCCGACTCAACGTGCAGGTCGACCTGGGCGAGCGAGTCGAGGTCCTCGCCGCACACCACGTCACGCCGACCTTCGGCGTGGCCGGCGGGATCCTCGTCGCCGACACCGGCGTCATGCCCATCGCCCCCGAGCTCCTCCCGCTGAGCTACAGCGCGGGTCCCGGTGAGGGGGGCAGCCTGAGCATGATGGGTCGGACCGACCGCTTGCGGGTCAAGTTCCACGGAGAGCGCTTCGATGTGGTGGTGGGTCGCCAGCCGATCTCCTTCGGGACGGGTCGATTCTTCACCCCGCTAGATCTGGTCAACCCCTTCACCCCCGCCACCATCGACACCGAATACAAGCCGGGCGTCGACGCGATCCGCCTCGATCTCTACCACGGCATGGCGAGCCGGCTGACCCTCGTGACGAGCTGGGCGGGCGATCCGATCACCGAAGGGGGGGCGGTCGAGATCACCGACTTCGCCTCGGCGATCGCCGGTCAGTCCACGCTCGGCACGACCGATCTCATGGCTTTGGCAGGGCTGATCCGGGGCGATGTGGTGCTCGGCGGCGGTGTCGAGGGCGCCCTGGGGCCGGTCTCGGTCTACGGCGACGCTGCCTTCACCCTCCCCTATGGCGACGAAGATCCCTTCGTGCGCGCCACCGTCGGCGCGAGTCATCGCTTCACCGAGCGCTTCATGCTCTCGGGCGAGGCCTACCTTCAGACGATCGGGACGGCCTCCTCCGAGAACCTGCTCACCACCCTGCAGGGCGATCGCTTCGCCCGCGGAGAGCTGTGGCTCGCCGGGCTCGCCTATGCGGGCCTGGCCGCCACCTTCGAGATCACCCCCTTGATCCACGTCGGCGCCGGATCCTTCTTGAACCTCACCGACGGCAGCGTGCTCGGCGCGCCGTCCCTCACCTGGTCCATCGCCGATAACGCCGAGCTCGCCGCCGGTGGCTTCGTGGGTCTGGGCCGAAGACCCCAGACGCCCGCCCTGCCACCGAGCTTTGGGGTTCGCAGCGAGTTCGGGCTCTACCCCGCCGTAGGCTTCGTGTCGGGCAGAGCGTGGTTCTGAGGACCCTCAGACCCCGAGGGGCTGCTCCTGCTCCACCCAGGGAAGCGGGGCGTCGGGGGGGACCTCGCAGGCGTCGGGCAGGGCGCTCAGCATGAAGTCGCGGATCGTCTGCATCTGCCTTCGGCCGTAGGAACGGCCCCAAAGATCGACGCCGCACGAGACCCCCTGCGCGACGGCCGCCCCGCCGGCGAGCCAGAGTCCCCAGGGATCGGCGGAGGTGATCCATTGGCCATAGCCAAAGACCAGCCCGCCGATGAAGACGACGACCCAGGTGGCGTAGATGAAGACAAAGAGCGTCCAGAGGTTCGGATGCGGCCCGAAGACCCCTCGCAGCCTGGTGCCCCCGCGCCAGGGGTAGACCTCGACCGAGAGCCAGGGCGAGAAGACGTGACGGCCCTCGCCACTCAGCGCGAGCGAGAGCTCCTTGGAACCCACATGACCCTCGACGGGACACGCGCCGGCAGCCAAGCAGTCGCGGAAGCGCCGCAGCACGAGGTCCGGCGGATCGGAGGTCTGGAGATCGACGAGCGGACGAGGCTTCATGCCCGGATCCTACGTGGACGGGACCATCCATGTCGAGGGGCGATGTCACACAGCCGCTCTCCGAGCCGGCTCGCTGCGCTTGAACTCCTGAGGCACCCCTTCGTTCTACCCCAATCCCTCGACCAGCCGGGTGTCACCCAGACCCGCGTGGGAGTTGGGCGTGCTCGCAGGTCATTCAGCTTGGGGAACCCTGACCAGCATGTCCGGGTCTGCGTCGAGGTCGAGTCGGAACAGCACGGCGCTGTCGAGGTTGGGGGCTTCGGGCTCCGTCGTGAAGAAGAGCGACTGCTTCACGCCGACCTCGGCGGGCATGACGGCAAAGCATCGATCCACCCCTGACGTGTCGTGGGTCAGGCGGACGGCGTAGCCGGCCTCGGATTCGACATCGATCAGGCGACGTTCCCCGAAGGCGATCGGGTCGGGCTCGGGCCATTCGCCGAAGAGCTCGCCCCCCTCGCAGTCGGGCAGGACCTGGAAGAGCGGCGCCTCGCCCTCGAGGCCTGCCAAGGACGCGATCCCGTTGAAGAGGCTGATGGTACTCAAGCCTGAGCCCGAGGGCTCCTCGAGGAAGGGAAAGGCGCCGACGGGAAGCCAGTCGTCGGAGACATCGCCGGTGGAGTCATACTGACCCGCCACCACGAGGGTGGTCCGAGAACCAGGGAGGAGGTCGAGGTCGCCCGTGTTGAGGAAGGACTCGTCGAGGCCAGACTCGCTGAAGCTGAAGCGCGCCAAGCCCGGCTCGAGGGCGAGAGGCCCTGCATAGGACGAGAAGAAGAGGGAGGCGTCGTCGAGACGTTCCGTGCCCACGTAGGTATGGATTGGGAAGTCGGGATCTGAGAAGTTGATGCCCAGGTGCACGAGGGAGACCTCGGCGGGGGGGGGCTCGGGGACCTCGAGCTCAGACAGCTCCAAGCTCCCGCCGGAGGGCAGATGGGCGATGACCGAGAACGCTCCCGAGGCATCGCTGATGGCGTAGACGTTGTAGAGCTCGGCCAACTCCAGCTCGGGGACAGCAAAGCAGCGGTCGACCGGGCCTTCCTCGCCGAGTCGGAAGCCGACGTTCAACGGGGTGTCGACGCTGAGGATCCCCGTGCTCTCCCCAAAGGTGACGCCGGTCTCGATCTCGGCCAAGGGGCTGCAGTCCTCGTCGACGATCCACAGCTCGACGGGGCTGAACACGCCTGTACCCGCGGCGTGGATGGCGCGGACGCCGGACTGGCCCGGATCGATCCCCTCCGGCTCGTCGAGGAGCTGGAAGGCATCGATGGCGAAGTCGCCTTCGTCGGGGGAGGCCAAGCCCGCCACGTAGACCGACCACAGCTCGTCGGAGTCGATGGAGACGGTCGTGGTGAGCAGGGCGTCGTCCAGACCTTCGCCGGCGGGGACGATCGCCAGCTCGCGCTCGCCAGCCGGGATCTCGAAGTAGTCGGTCGTGGCGAGGTAGGGCACATCGACGAGATCGGAGATCTCGCCATCGATCCAGATGTCGACCAGGGCCGCGTCTGTGGACGGGAAGGCGCCGAAGTGTGCGAGCCTGACGAAGCCCGGATCAGCCAGGATCTCGGTGGGCTCGATGACGGAGGTCGAGCCATCGGCTCGATGCGCGACGACGCTCGGATCGCCCGAGGAGTCGGTGACGACGTAGGCATTGGTGAGCTCGCCCGCTTCAAGACCGGAGATCTGGAAGCACGCATCGACTTGCCCATCGAGCGAGGTGTCCACTCCGATCCCCAAGGCTCCCGCTTCGACGTCGTCGAGGACCTCGGAGTCCCCAAATGAGAACGCTGCGATCAGGGGCTCGGTCCCCACGGGCGCGCAGTCTTCATCGACCCACCAGATGTCGGCCGCATCGTCTACCGCTGCCGCCGCGTGGGTGAGTCGAAGCCGAAGATCGGTGGGGTCGATCCCCGTGGCATCGTCGATCGCGACGAGGGGCTGAACACGAGGCTCGGCGGTCTCGGGAGTCACAAAGCCCGCGACCGCGACCGAGTAGAGCAGGTCTTCGACCACCGCCAGCTCGTCGACCGTGAGGGCTGCGTCGGCCAGCTCGCCCCCTGCCGGAACCAGATCGACCTTATAGGACCCAACGGCGAGGTCGAGGTAGTCGGTACCCTCGGTAAACGAGAGGGTGATACCCGAGGGTTCATCGTCGAGGTAGACGTCGACCCCGCTCGCCGCGCTGTCTTCGAAGACCCCTAGGTGGAGGAGTCGAACCTGAGCCGTAGGCACGTCGGACGGGTCGGACGGGTCGGACGGATCGGACGGATCGGACGGATCGGACGGATCGGACGGATCGGACGGATC
>REDI01000082.1 GCA_007693595.1 Deltaproteobacteria bacterium
CCGTGTCCGTGTCGACGTCCGTGTCCGTATCCGTGTCGACGTCCGTGTCCGTGTCAACGTCCGTGTCGGTGTCGAAACTGGGGGCAATGCAGGATCGGGGCCTGAAGAGATCCGGGTCAATCTCGGGGGAAGCCGCCGTGTAGACGAACCCTATCTGGAGGGGTGAGGAGTCGGTCTCGCGCTCTGAGAACCAGACGACGTACTCGTCACCGACGGCTGTGGCCTCCCAGTGGCGCCACTGCAAATCATCGTCCCAGGTAAAGAAGGGGCTGTCCGCGGTCAGAAACCACTCCGCACCGTCGGCGCTGGTGGCGCGACCCCACCCTGCCGAGAGGATGCCCCCGCCGTCGGTGGCGCGCCCCCCGTTGAACAGCGAGAAGGGGAAGGCCGTGGTGGGATCGGTACACAGCGAAGAGGGGTTGAAGAGCTCGGACTGGGTCCACCCCGCCGTCCCGGGACGGAGCACGGGCTCCCGCTCCCCGAGGTCGTCTCGGACAAAGTCGAAACCCCCGTCGGGCACCGTCGAAGTAGCCAGGTAGATATCGGGGTTCTGCGAGAAGTACAAGTACCAGATCGGCTCTGGATCTTCGGGCCGCTTCACCCGCGTGACCGATGGAAAGCCAAAGTCCGCCCCGACCTGGAGCACGGGGTCGTCGCCCGGTACGACGAAGTTCTCGCCGTCGGTCGATGTGGCGTAGCCAACCCCGACAAATCGACTGGAACCCCACTTCTCTTCTTCTTCGGTGGAGATGTTCCTGCGCTTCTGCTCGGCCTTGAAGTAGAGGTGCCACTCCCCGGTCTCGGCGTCGAACATGACGTTGGGCTGAGCCGCCTGACAGTGGTAGAAAGTGTCGGGCTGCGGGATCAGAACGGGCACTTCGTCGGCGACCCAGTTCAACCCGTCTTCGGATGTGGCACGCCCGATACCCCAGACGACCCGATTGGCCGCGCCGTCGAAGGCGCGACAATTGTCGAAGCCTTCTTCTCCGCCGACCTCGGTCAGGAAGGTCTCGCTCAAGAACATCTCGAAGAACATGACGAACTTCTCGCCATCGTAGGCGACCGTAGGCGAGCCCGCGCCCCGCCGCGAGTAGTCCGAGACCATGTCGCCGGTGATGAGCCAGGTGGGCTCACCATCCTCCTCGGCATCGTAGAACTCGAAGTCCAAGGCGAGGGCTGGCGAGGCCACAAAGACGGCCAAGGAGAGGGCCAGGGTGCGGGTCATGATGCGTCTCCGGATATGAGGGAAGATCTGGAAATAAGGTGGAAGACAGATGGGATATAGCACAGCGTCAACGGGGATAGCCGCCTCCGGTTCCGCTCCCCCTATCGTTGAACATGTCATAGGGGAAGAGGATCCATCAACCCTCGTTGACGCGGACCTCGTCCTTGACGCGGAGCGACGGGCCGGCTAAGCGCGGCGGGTTCAACCTCCTCGGGAAGCGACCCCTCGCCCCCGACACGCTCTGGAGCCCGTCATGAAGTGCGCCAATAGCCTTCGCAGCCTCAAGAAGCGCCACAAGGACTGTCAGGTGGTCCGGCGCCGGGGCCGCGTCTACGTCATCAACAAGACCAACCCCCGCTTCAAGGCGCGGCAGGGTTCTGTCAAGAAGAAGCGCGGCTGAACCAGACCTCCGGCTAGGCTCCAGGGTCGAAACGCCGGTCCATGTTTCTACCGCCTCTTCGAGCGCCCCCCTCTCGGCGGGGCGTTTGCCGTTTAAGCTCAGAGAGCGTAAGACGTAGATCCTCCGTCCCTCTCCTTCTCCGAGGCCTACGTGTCCCCAAGCAAGAAGCGCGGCCCACGAGTCCCTGGGTCCCAACACCTGTCGAAACAAGCCTACCAGCGAGAGATCGAGCGGCAGGCACTCAGCTCGTTCACCCGCAACCCCTTCGGACGTGAAGTCTACCGCTGGTACACGCGGTGGCGCACTGGGGCCTTGCTGCGGCCCAGGTATGTGATCGGCGCGATCGTCGCCGTCATGGGCTTTCTCGCCATGGCGTGCATGGGGTGCTTCGGCGCCGTCGGGGTCTGGATCGGCCTGCAATAGCAGTCCGCCGGGGTCTCTCCCCTTCATCTCCCGCTTCGAACGCAGCCCCGACGGGGCCCCGTCGGCCGGTACGCGGTGGTCTGTTCTCGGTGGCTGCGGTACATACCCGGCCTCAACCCGGAGCCAACGTGAACAAGAACACTTATCTCCCCGTCTTCGCTCTCGGAGGTCTCTTCGCTGCCGTCGGCGTCGGCGCGATCCTCTTCTTCCCGCCGAGCCCACCCTCCGGTGAGATCGAGCCCCGAACCATCGATCGCGCGTCTTCCAAGGCGAGCGAGAAGGCTGCCCCCGCGTCTCCCCAGACCGAGCGCGTCGCCCAAGCACCCGCCCCATCCAAGGACGATCCGGTCCCGACCAAGGTCGACGAGAGCGACTACCGCGTCCTGGACAGTGGCCTGAAGATCGCGGATCTTGAGGTCGGCCAAGGTGCCAGCCCCGTCGAAGGACAGATGGTCAAAGTCCACTACTCAGGCTGGCTCGCCTCGGATGGCTCCCTGTTCGACAGCTCGGTGAAGCGCGGTGTGCCCGCCGAGTTCAGCCTCGTACGCGGGGGCCTGATCGAAGGCTGGATCGTCGGCCTCGCCGACATGAAGGTGGGGGGCAAGCGCCAACTCATCATTCCGCCGGAGCTGGCCTACGGCGACCAAGGCCAAAGCAAAATTCCGGCCAACAGCACGCTCATCTTCGACATCGAGCTGCTCGAGCTCGGCGAGGTCCGCCGGGTACCCGACCTGCCCGATCAGGACTGGTCCGAGGCGCGGGAGCTGGACGATGGGGTCAAGGTGGTCGTCCTCACCCAGGGCGAGGGCCCGGCGGTCCAAGAGCGGTCGGTCGTCCGAACGGAGCTCACCCTGTGGACCTCCGAAGGCAAGCTCTTCGCCTCAACCTACCAAGGGCGCGGCCCCCGCTCCGCTGCGACCTTCCTCAAGGGGGCGCCACCGCCGGCAGGCGAGCCCCTCCCCGGCCTCGGGATCGCGCTATCGGACATGAAGGCCGGAGAGAGCCGGCTCGCCCTGCTCCCCCCCAAGACCGCCTTCGGCGACCAGAACCTACCCGCGAACGTACCTCCGAACGACACGATCACCGCTCAGATCGACCTCCTCGACGTCGGAGCACCCCGCGTTCCGCCCAGCGCTCCTCCCAAGGTCGATCCCAGCGCCTTGGTCACGACGGACAGCGGATTGCAGTACGCAGAGCTCGAGGAAGGCGAAGGGACTCCCCCGTCCGAGAGCGCCGTCGTCGAGGTCGATTTCACGGGCTGGACCCCGGAGGGCGTGGTGGTGGAGTCGTCGATGAACCAGGCGAACGCCGTCACCTTCATGATCTCGCGCACGCCGATCATGCCCGCTTGGAAGGAGGCCCTCTCCACCATGAAGCCCGGTGGACGTCGTCTCCTCGTGGTTCCGCCTGAGCTTGGTTACGGTCCGCAGGGCCGCGGCGACATTCCTGGCGACGTCCCGCTCACCTACGTGCTGGAGCTCCGAGAAGTCAAGCGACCGTAGTCCCGCCGTGTCGCGCCTCAGGCACCCCAGGGGCGAGAGGTCGCCAGGGGTCGCTCCCGTTCAGGGAACCTGTCGCAAGCGCTGATCAGCCAGACTGGTCTCGACCATAAAGCGTCGCTCATCGGAGGTACGAAGGAGCTGCCGCACCCGGCGTTGGGTGACGTTCAGCGCCGCAGCGAGGGCCTCGTTGCCGTAGCCGTGGTCTCGACCGACCTGGACAAAGAGCGCGAAGCAAGCGGGGTCGGCCGGAAACACGCCGATCACCGCTGCGGCGACGCGGAGGATGAGCTCGATGGAGGGTCGCTCCTCGGTCGGTGGCCACCCGAGGGGAAGGGGGCCTCCCCCACAAGCCCGATGGATCGATGCGGTGTCGACACGCGCCCGAAGCGGAGAAGGATCGTAGAAGTTCGCGACGCGGAACCCAAGCAGATCACGGTGGCTGGACCAAGGGCTCTCGAGGGGGCTCTCGCCGGGCCGCAGCGGCGTGCCGTGGATCTGGGCCACCGCCTCGGGGAGCTCACCCGTGAAGACCTCGCGCACCGTCTCGACGAAGAGCAGCCGCTCGCCTTGAGCACGGGCCCGTCGGACCGTGCCGACCTTCACCCCGCGCAGCACGTTGGAGCGCCCTTCGACCGTGCCGACCAGCAGGACCCGCAGCACCTCGTCGCTCAGTCCGAAGCAGAGCAGCTCGACCTGGGCGCGCTTCGCGCTCCGCGCGAGCCGAGCGAGGAGCTCGTACTTGAAGCTGGCTCTGGCCCGCAAGGACGCTGCGCCCCACATATGAAGCTCGATCCACTCGACCATCGCACACCTCCTCGTTCGACCGAACAAGGAGCAGGGCGTGTGCCAACCCAAAGAGGGCGTTTGTCCGTATGCTCGACCGACCTCCGTCGACGACCGTCAGACATCCGTCAGTGAACGACGGTCGTCGTCAGTCGCGGTCGGACCACCAGCGCCCCTGGGCGAAGGTGATCTCCGTCGGCAGGTGCTCGCGAGGGGGGTCCGGGTGGAGCTCGTGACCTGGTAGAAGCAAGGCGAGCCCGCCAGGTCGACTCTGGAGGATCGGAGTGATGGGCCTGGGATCGAAGAGGTGGCGGCGCAGCCCTTCGAGGTCACGAGCTCGCTGAAGCTGACGCAGCGTCCACCACGTCGGCGGAGCCATCGGCAAGCGTCCACCCTCAGCGGCCGCGACAGCCTCGTCGATGGGCAGCCACGCGCTGTCCACCGTCTCGCCGGCGTCATGTCGTGCGTGCACCTCTCCGACTTCTGCCAGGAAGAACCAGGTGTCGTAGCGACGCGGCTCCTCGGCGGGAGTGACCCAGCGCGACCACGGACGCATACGCCCCAGTTCAAGCGTTCGTCCGGGTTCCTTGAGCAGCTCGGACAGCGAGAGGGAGGGCGGTCTGGAGGTCAGCGCGGCCCGCTCCGCCGCGGAGGGCGGGAGGGGACCGAGCCAGATCCCGCTCTCTTCGAAGGTCTCGCGAGCAGCCGCCACCCGGATCGCCGGGGAGGGCTTCCGATCGTCGGCGGCGGGACCGGAGGCCACCCCGAGGGCGGACGCGACCTCGGCATCTGCCGTATCGACCCGCCCACCGGGAAAGACCCATGCATGAGGCATGAAGGCTACGGCGCGGTTGCGGCGCACCATGAAGACCTCAAAGCCAGGGGAGGCCTCTCGCACGACGATGACGGTCGCGGCTGGGCGAACAGGTGGTGTCATAGTTCCTCGGATCGCGGCAGAGCCGACCCCGTATCGCCCGAAGGCTTCCTCCGCCGTCGGCCTGCGGCTATACTGGAGAAACCGAAGAGAAATGATGGCGTCTTAGGCATCCTATTCGCCCCACCTCCCCTCGCTCGAGCCCCTCCATCTTCCGCCGACTCGCAGCATGCAGTACGATGCCGCCGTGAGTCTCGTCTCGACGCCAACGCTCCTCGTGCTCTGCCTCGGCCTGCCGGGGATGGGTCCGCACGTCGCCTACGCCCAGCCAGCCGAAGTGGCCGAGCTGGCGCAGGATCCTGCGGTCCAAGTCCAGAAGCATCAAGCCTTCATCAACGTCTACCGCACCCGCGCCCAGGGGAGCCTGACCTGGACCGTGAGCGTGCTCGATCCCGAACGCGCCAACGGCACCCCCGCCCCGCCTGAGCTCGACGGCGCCACCTCCCAGGGAGCGAGCATCCGCTTCGGGGAGCTCCGCGTGCCGAGCGACCTTTCCCCAGGAGCCGTCCTGACCTTTCAAGGACCGCTCAAGCTGGACTCCGGCGCCTACGCTCCCTCGGGACGCTTCGCGACGGTGCCGGGCCAAGTGATCGAGCGCGCCGAGCTAGTGGTCAAGTCGAGCGGAGCTCCCCTGTCGGTCTGGACCGATGATCAAGGGCAGGCGGAGTGGAGCTCTCCCCGCTTCAACGAGCTCCGTGTGGTCTGGCGCGATCTCGACGAGAACGACGCCGCCGAGGCCGTCTGGAGCGCCTCCGACGACTGGCTGAGCGCGGGCAAGACCCTCCAGCGGCAGGTCGAGTCCCTCCTCACCAGCAACATCGGGCGCAACTTCACCCGCGAGCTGGCTGGCTATACGGCGACCTCCGCCACCGAGGCGGTCTTCGAGTCGATCAAGCTCGTGTCCGGCCCCGACGTCGGCTGGAGCGGCCGCCCCGCAGCCCGAGTCATCGCCGAAGGCTCCGGCACCCGCTCCGAACGCGGGCTCGTGCTGCTCTCGGTCCTTCGGGCCGCAGGGTACGATCCCATTCCCGGCCTCTACCGACCCGGCTCCTCCGACGGCACCGTGCCGACCAGCATCGCCGTCCCGTCCATGCTCCAGCGCCCTGTCATCGCCGTGCCCATGGGCGACCACATGCTGTGGATCGATCCAGGCGCGGAGTGGGTCAAGCTTCCCGCCCTGCCCAGTGAGCTGAGCGGCGCGATCGCCTGGCTGCCAGGAGACCTCCCTCGCCAGGTGGTCGCGCAGGGCTCCATCGACGGCACCGTCTCGATCTCCGGCGAAGTCAACCCCGAACGGCTCGGTTCATCCACCTTCAACCTGACGATCACGGCCACGGGGGCGGCCAGGGAGTCTTTGCGACAGCAGCTCTCGACCCTCGACGAGAAGAGCCGAGAGGCCTGGTTTCAAGATCTCGTCGCTCAGGCCCACCCTGATCTCAGCCGGCTGACCCTCACCGTGAGCGGCGTTCGCGCCGCCGACAGACCGCTGTCGATCACCGCGCGGGGCCAGCTGGGCAAGCAGGTCGAGCCCATCACCCAGGAGCTCTACAAGACCCCGGCAAGAACCGTCCTGGCCCCGAGCCTCGCGATCGCGTTGCCACCGCGGATCTCCATCCGCGAAGAGATCAGCATCCCCTCGCCTCCAGGCACCCGCTTGCTCACCGTCGCGCGGGCCCCGACCACGACCGACCCGAGCGCAATCATTAGCCAGCGCGCGCGTCGCGAGGCGGAACGGATCACGCTTGTCACCGAGATCGAGCGACCGGATCGCCACCTCGCCAGCGGCGATGCTCGGCGCGCGAACGCAGCTCTCACTCAGGCCACCGCCTCGGGACCGACCCTGCTCCACCTCACCGAGGCCTCGCCCCGGGCAGCCCGAAAGCTACGTTCCGCGTCCCTACCCGCCTCGGAGCGGGTCGCCCTCGAAGCCCTCATCCTGTACCGCGCGGCGCGCACGGGGCCGACACGGCGCACCCTCAAGCGGTACATCGAGCCCATCGGGATCGGGCCGCTGTACGAGCAGCTCTCGTACTACGACGCCCCTTCCGATCTCACGCGAGAGTTGATCGGTCTCGCGAAGACCGATGATCAGCGCATGGCGACCGTCCCCATCCTCGAAGCCATGGGTCGGCGCCAAGAGGCCTGGGAGCTCGCCGCCGAGGCCGCAGGAACCCAGATCCATCATGTGCGCGTCCTCGCGAGGCTCGCCATGGTCCGGCTCCAGCCGGAGTCCCCACCCGACGCGGCCAAGGATCCTGAGGGCGCGGAGCGCTGGAAGGACCCCATGGAGCTCCTCCAAGAGGCCGCCGCCTCTGCGGAACGCGCCGGCGCGGCTCACCCCGATCTCTCAGCCCTCGTGCTCGCGGCGAGGGGGCGCCTGCTCCTGAAGTTGGGCCAGAGCGAAGAGGCCGAGCTCCGGCTCGCCGACTCCGTCGCACAGTCCAACGACCCGCTCGTGATCTTGGATCTGGCTCAGGCTCAGATCGCCAACAACGCCCCGATCCAAGATGTGCGAGCCAATCTCGACGCGGCGATCAAGGGCGCCAGCGCCAACCCCGAAGTCTACGGGCGGGCGGCCGACACCCTCTCGCGGCTCGGAGACACACGCAGGGCCGCGCGTCACGCGATGACCGCCGCCCGCCTCGCCGCCACCGATACGCTCGCCTGGTCCCGCGCCACCCAGATGGCCCTGGCCGACGGGGATCTCGTGGGTGCATTGGGTGCCGCCCGCCGCGCCTCCGATCTCGAACCGACACGAGTAGAGCTCGCCTCGGAGCTCACCCGACTCGCGATCCTCGCACGCCAAGACGAGATGGCCGCGGTCGGGCTCGGTCGCGGGGGAGAGAGCCCGGGCTTCGGAACCAGCGCGTCGGCCATGGAGCTCATCGGCGAGGTCCCCGAGCACGAGTTCCTGGCGGTCCTCCGGCACCACGACGAAGAGGTCACCGCCGATCCCGGCTTGCTCTCGCTCCGCGCCGAGCTGGAGCTGGCCTCCGGCGACCGCGTTCGCGCCGTTCGCGACGGCACCTTGTTGGCTGCACGGCACAACATGGCACGGGGTACGCTCGTCGCCCATGGGGCCTCGATCGGGGCCGTCTGGAACTCGACCTCGAGCCGTGCCCTCGACTCCATCGTCACCCGCGATCCCGCGGCTCGCGCCGCTCGGGTCGAGGCGCGAGCGCTCCTGGGCGAACGGATCGACTACGACCTACGACAGATGCGCGGGGATCCCAGAGCCCGGATCTGGCAGCTCGCCCTCACGGACCCCGAGGCCCTGGCCGCCGAAGACGAGTCTTGGTCGCCGGGCCTCGCCCCACGCGAGAGCGCACCGCGCGGCTTCTCCCCCAACAAGATCCTCGGGTCCGTGAAGGGGGTGTCGGCGTGGAGCTCGACCCTCACCGGGCAAGCGCTGATTCGACATACCGGCGAACAAGATCTCCCGCCTCCGCTCTCGCTGCTCTACACCGTCGAGGAGCCAGCCTTGGAGCGCCTGCCCTCCGGCGGCCGAGTCGTCAGTCTCTCCGGGGGGGCGCTCCCTCTGTACGCAGCGATCCGCATCGAGGACAAAGAGCGGATCGTCGGGCTGGGGCACACGTCGGAGTCTGCCAAGCGAGCGCTCGCGAAGG
Source organism: Deltaproteobacteria bacterium (assembly GCA_007693595.1). Classification (GTDB taxonomy): domain Bacteria; phylum Myxococcota_A; class UBA796; order UBA796; genus REDI01. The sequence goes on from REDI01000082.1 coordinate 8,894, forward strand.
TCGTGTCGCCCTAGCAGCCCTGCAGCCCTGCAGCGCATGCTCCCCGCGCATCACTCACCCGCGACTCCTCTTCGTCCGTCCCCTTCGCCAACAGGCGGCCTCCCTCCCCTCCGGGGACCGAGACATCGCCGAGCTCGACCTCATGGCCAGCGGCCTATAAAAACGCAGCGCTGAGGTGTCGTCTCCGTGACTCCCTCCACCTCTCGCCTAGGACCGTTGCACAAACTGCCCAACCGATTACGCCGCGCGGCCGGAGGACCCCATGACCAAGACCCCCTGGTTTCGCCTTCTCTTTATGGGCCTCGCCATCGCCTTGTTGGCGCTGAGCGTCTTGCTGCCCGCGCTCACCAGCGCCAACACCCCCGACATGCAGCGCTGCGGCAACCTCCGCTCCGCGGCCGACAGCCTCTTCGTCGTACCTCGGCCCGAGCTCGCCTGCGTCGACACCCACCCCCGCCTACGCGCCCAGAAGGCCTCGCAGCTTCGCCAGATCCTGGACTCGCGAGCGCTCCGGGTCCCCGTCCCCTCCCTCCCGCAAGATCCCGACTTCCGCCCCGACGACGGAGGCAACACCTACCAGCTCCTCCCGACCACCGCGCCCTGGTTGGTGATGGAGCGCAAGCCCGATGGACGATGGGTCTATTCCCAAGACACCATGAACCAGGTCCCCGAGCTCCACCGGCAGACCTTCTCCTGGCTGTCCTTGACCTTCCAAGAGAATCTGCCCGCGGTCTTCCATCAGCCGGTGCCTGGGATCGGAGGGATGGGCTGGCAGTGGGCCTTGGGGACGCTCTTGGTGATCATCGCCGTCACCGCCGGCTTGGTGATGCGCCTCATCGTCCTCAACCAGCTCAAACGACTGGCCACACGACTGAAGCTCAAGGTCGACTCGGACACCTTCAGGCGACTGGACAACCCCGTGATGGTCTTCGTCATAGGCGCTATCGTCGCCTGGCGACTCCCCGACATCCAGCTCGACATCAACACCTCGAGCCTCTCCTACCTCTTCCTCTCCATCCTCCTGGGCGTGTCGGGGGTGCTCATCGCCTCACGCGTCGTAGACGTGCTCGCGGGCTTCTGGGAGGCTCACGCGGAGCAAACCGAGAGCCGACTCGACAGCCAACTCGTGCCCTTGGTCCGTCAGATCGCGCGGGTCATCGTGTGGGTGGTGGGCGTGCTCTTCGTGCTTCAGAACAACGGCGTCCAGGTCTGGAGCTTCATCGCTGGCCTCGGGATCGGCTCGCTGGCCTTCGCGCTGGCCGCCCAAGACACCATCGCCAACCTCTTCGGGGCAGTCAACATCTTCCTCGACAAGCCCTTTCAGGTCGGGGACTGGGTGAGGGTCGGCTCGGTGGAGGGCACGGTCGAGGAGGTCGGATTTCGCAGCTTCCGCGTGCGCACCTTCTACAACTCCCTCGTCACGATCCCCAACAGCACCATCACGAACACGAACGTCGACAACCTGGGCGCAAGGCATCGCCGACGGGTTCGGATCACCCTCGGGCTGACCTACGACACGCCTCCCGACAAGCTACAGGCCTTCGTCGAGGGCGTTCGCGCGATCCTCTCGAACCACCCAAAGGTCCAAAAGAGCTACGAAGTCCACTTCTTCGAGTTCGGAGCTAGCTCTCTGAACATCTTGGTGCAGTACCACGTGATCGTCGACACCTGGAGCCAGGAGCTCGAGACTCGCGCGGCCAACTTTCTTGAGTTCCTTCGACTGGCCGAGGCCTTGGGCGTGAGCTTCGCCTTCCCGAGCACGTCGGTCTACCTCGCGTCGACCCCGGAGCACCCCATGGCCAAACAGACCGTGCCCTCCCTCGAAGACCTCGAGGCCACCGCGGCCTCCTTCGGCCCTCAGGGCGAGAGGGCGCGCCCCCTCGGGCCGCAGTTCACCCGCTCCTTCGTCGCCGGCGCGACCACCCAGCGCGGCGAGGGTGAATAGCGGACCGCCAGCTCAACGCACCTCGAGCGGTCGGATGTCGTGAGGCCTTGCGGCGCCTCGATCCGCTCAATCCGCTCGATCCGCTCAATCTGCTCGATCGGCCTTTCGGAGAGCTCTTCGGCTCTTGCGGATGCCTTCGTCGGTGCGGAGATCGATCCGCTGCTGACTCACCCGTGGGCGAACATCGACCTCGCGACCGGAAAACTCATAGACGCCCTTCGGAAGCAGGCCGTCGAACATGCCGGTCTTCTCGACGGTCTCGACGGCATGCTCCACCGCTCTGGCGTGGGTAGGATCGAAGGGTGTCTTTTGGGCGCGAAGCGTGGCCTCGCCAGGGTTGCCCGCCAGGTAGACCTGACCGTAGTTGTCGTCGATAGCCCAGAGAGCCTCGAGGACTTCCTTGTCTTCTTGGAGCTTAGAGGCCGCGACCAAGCGCTCATGCACCACGTGCACGCGGCCGAAGGCCTGCGCGACCTGCGCGGCGGTCTTGAGGTCTTCAAAGGCAGGCTCGACGCCGGTCTCAAGCATGGCTTGGTACGTTCGCTCCGCACCCGACCACGCGTTGCGCTTGACGAGGCGCTGAAACTCTTCGTGCAGGCGCTTGTACTCGGCTTTCCGAGCAGACTCGGAGGCGGAAGCCGTCGACGCATCGGAGGACTCGCCCGCGACGGCGGGCGCCCCCAGAACGAGAGGGAGAAGCAAGAACAAGAACATTTGCGCTTCCAAGTGTGACGAGAGAGACAGACAAATGAGACCCAGAGGGGACCCTGACCCATCATAACCGATGATGAGCCCGAGCGCTCCCTACTCCGACTCGCACCGGCAGGCTCCTATTCCTCGGGGCCCCGCTGAACGAAGGCCCAGCGGAGCTCACGAGCAGCTCGGAGCGCGGCGTTGCGGTACGACAGCCCGATCACCATCGCGAGCACGAGGGCGATCGGCACGCTCAAGAACCCTTGCCCCCTCGCGATCCCCAGCCCTGCAAACCACAACAACGCGACGAGGAGGGTCCAAGGCGGGGCCCAGCGCACGTGCATGTGGACCCCGCGGGTCGAACGTAAAAAAACGACACAGCCGTGCAGCCCCATGGGAGCGCGCCGGGCGCCGGGCTGAGCCCAGAAGATGGCGCGGCCTTCTCGCTCGAGGACGCGGTAGTCCACCGAGGCGGTCTGACCGCGCCCCTCGGGCGGAGCGGACAAGGGCTGAAGCTCTTCACCGAGGGGAAACCCGAGGAGATCGTAGGGCCGAAACCCACGGCCGAGCAAGAATCGCTCGACGAGCAAGCCGATGATCGCCACGGCCCCGATGAAGGCGGCGAAGCCGATGCCTTGGGTGTCGAGCAGCGTCTCGATCACAGCGCGTCCGGAGAGGTGGAGAAGGGGGAGCCGACACGCGGTAACCCGAACGCGCAGGCCGAGCGTGATGGCGGGGCGCGCAGGGCTACGCGGCGTCGCGGGCCCGGGTTACCCCGCCACATGGTTGAGCTCATTCATGATCGCGAGGCCTTGGTCGAGGTCGCGACCACCTTCTCGGAGCCCGCACGGAGCTGGGCTCGCGCCCTCCTGGCGCTGTGGTTCCGCGACCTCTCGGCAGGACTGCCCCACGACCACCAAGAATACCCCGCGATCCTGCTCTCGGCGCCTGAGCAGGTCGCTCAAGCCGTCCACGACATCCTCCAAAGCTCCGCCACCCCTTCGCTCGCCTTCCTTCGAGCCTTGACCCTGGGGCATCGGTACGGGCTCGACCTGGGTCCACCGCAAGCCTTGGTGTCCGCGCTGCGTCGACATCTGGGCGACAGCGCCTCCGTCGCCTTGAGGGTGGCCGAGCTCCTCGCTCACCTGGGGGAGCTCGACGCCGCGACGCTCCGAGCGGCGGCGACCGCCCCGACCTCCGAGGCGCGGATCGCGCTTCCGACCCTCGCGATCCGGTTCGGGGTCGAGAAGGGTGGCGGCCTGGAGCTCGTCCGAAGCACCCTCGCACAGTGTCCACCCCAAGATCTTTATCCGATCCTCTGCGAGTTGGGCCCCGCATGGCCCATCCCGGTCCACGGCCGCGACGCCGACGCCGTCGTCACCCACCTGGCCGAGCGCGTGGGGGGCGAGCTTCCCCCGTGCCCGGCCCGAGGCTCGCGCAAGCTCCGCGCAGCGGCCTGGGTGCGCACCCTCGCCCAGGCACGCACCGACCCCTTCAGCCTCACCGCCCACGCCCTGAGCAACCTCCCGCTCCCCCCCGGCCTCCTCGAGCGCATCGCCGGTATGCTCGTCATCCTTCGGAGCGACGCAGCCCGCGACCCGGTCCAGTCCATCCTCCAGCACCTTCGATGGGAGCCCCGGATCCTGGCTCAAGCCCGACAGGTGCTCGATCCCACTCTCGTCCCTCTGCCCCCTCTCTCCTCCCTTCTGGCCGAAGATCACTTCGGGGCTGCGCTGCTGGTCGCGCCCCATCAGCGCGAGGCGAGCACCGCGCCCCTCCTAGAGCGCCTCGCGCTCGCTCCGGTCGCACGGGACCTCGCGGGGGCGACCCTCCCCGGATGTGGCGAGGCTCTCCCCGCGCACCTCGAGCGAGCAGGCGACCGCTCCTCCCTCTTCCGGCTCGCGGCCCTCACCCCGAGCGGACCCGTCCTCGAGACCTTACTGCGCCTACCCATCCCACACGATCCCGAGGAGCGGGCCGCCTACCTCTTCGCCCTCGCCTCGATGGGGAGCCCGGACTGCGCAGAGCGGGTGCGCCTGATGGCCCATGCGCTTCCCGATCTCGACGCCCGAGAGGGCCTCGCCTTGCTCGACGCCCTCCACCTCTGACCGACGCCCGGATGTGCCCTATGATGATCCTACTCCTCGCCGCCGCAGCCCTGGCAGAGCCCACCGGCCACGCCCATCCCTCCGAGATCGCGCAGCACAGCGCGCTTTACACCAAGGCCGCCGAGTCCGCGGGCTCAACCTTCCAGTCCCTCGAGTCCAAGAGCGAGGCTCTCGCCACGGCGCTCCGTGCCTACGAGACCTCCCTCGACCTGCTGGGCAACGACGCGCCCGCCGCCGAGCGGGAGCGCCTCGCGACGCTGCGAACCACCTTCAACCGCGAGCGCTCCGTGCTCCAGTCCTTCGCGACCACGCTCATGGAGGACTTCGACCAAGAGTTCAGTCAGGCCATGGAGCGGGTGCTCCCCAAGGGCGCTCAGATCTGTGAGCCCACCGTCAGCGCAGGCGCCAGCCTGCCCGGAGTCGCCTCTCGAACCCAGCCCAACCCAGACTGCGAGGGGCCGGATCTGAACCAGCAGACCGCAGCCAAGATGGACGCCGATCCTTCTCTGCAGGCCGCCGTCGAAGAGATGCTCAGCTTGGACTGGCCTGAGCTCTCGCTCGAGCCCGCCTCGCAGGACCCGATCGGGGCCCAGACCTGGATCCAGGTCTACCCCCTCTTCTCAAAGCTGAGGGGCAGCGCCCTCAAGTCCATCGATCGCGCCGATGAAGAGGCCCGGCTGCCTTTCGCCGCCGCCATCGAGCGAGGAGCGAGCACCGAGGAGCTCGCCACGATGCGCGAGGACGCCAAGGCCATCTCCGACAAGACCGCTCGAGCACGCGCCGCGCTCGCGCAGCCCATCCTCGAGGCCATCCGCGCACGTTCCGGGCGCAAGGGCCTGCCCGAGCTCGGCTTCTGCGCCAACCCAGAGCTGTTCGGCGGCTGTCGCGGAACCCAAGCCTCGCCGAGTCAGATCGATGCGATCTTGAGCGACAAGAAGGTCCAACGAACGCTACGCTAGTCGCCATGCGGCCTGCCCTTCGCGAGCTCCATCCCTACTGGGTGCTCGCCCGCCCCGCCGGGGTCTGGGCGGCCGCGTTGCTCCCGCTCGTGGGCTATGGGTGGGCTCACTGGGATCGAGCCCTGATCGCTTGGAACCAGGAGTGGGTGCCCCTGCTGCTCCTCGCGTGGCTCAGCCTGAACGTGGGCACACTCTGGCTCAACGCCGCTCGCGATCGCGACGTCTCAGACGTGCTCTTCGGACGGGCCGTGCGGATCCCCCGGCGCCTCAGCCTCGCAGGGTATGGCGCCTTGGCGCTGGCCGTCGGGCTCAGCCTGGTCCTCGAGAACCCATGGATCGCCGGCATGACCGTGAGTTGCGCCATCCTGAGCGTCCTCTACAGCCACCCCAAGACCGCATGGAAGGGGCACCCCGTGCTCGGCCCGCTCACGAACATCCTCGGCTATGGCATGCTCTCGCCTGGCGTCGGCTATGCCTTGGTCGGTACGCCGCTCACCCAGCGTACGGTCGTGATCACGATCATCATCGCCCTCATCGTCCTCAGCGCCTACTTCGCCGCCCAGGCCTTCCAAGCCGAGGAGGATCGAGCTCGCGGCGATCGGACCCTGGTGGTGACCCACGGCCCACGCGCCACGCTCATCGCGACCCGCATGTGCTTCGGCTCTGCGGTCCTGCTCGGCTTGGCCCTGGTCCTCTTCGGCTGGCTCCCGCTCGCCCTGCTGGGAGCGCTCCCCGGCCTCTGGTGGATCGACCGGCTGCTCGCCCGCTGGTCCCGCTGCCCCCTGGGCGGCGACGTGAGCGACGCCAAGCGCCTGGCGCGGGCGGTCTTCGCGGTGACGGTCCTGACCCTGAGTCTGGCGGCCGGCGACTACATCTACCACAGCGTCTATACCTACCCGGTGGCCGGCCTCTCGACCCAGGCTGGGCACCCGCCCGACCGCGCCTTGCTTCCGCACCCCATCCTCCGCTCCTACGATGAGGTCTACCGGGCCAGCCATGGTCGGCCCTACTGGCCAAGCTGAAGGGCCAAGCCAGCGGCTCTGAGCGCGGTTAGTGCCCCTCATGTCTCGTCCCCTCCTTTGGCTCCTGCTGGCCGGCTGCAACCGCTCCACCCCGAGTCCTCCTCCACCCCAGCCGCCTCACGGGGCGGTGGAGGGCCCGAGCCAGGGCTTGGAGCGCGACTTGGAGCGCACCCGCTCGTTCGCCGCCAGCCGCCCCCTCGAAGAGCGGCCACTCGCGGATGGCTTCCAACGTCCCGAGGGTGTGGGCTCCCTTCGCGCAGAAGCGTGCGGGGCGTGTCACCCCGAGATCTACGCCGAGTGGGCGGTGAGCACTCACCGTCACGCCTGGGATGATCCTCAGTTCCAAGCCGAGATCACCAAGTCCGACAACCTCTGGCTGTGCCGAAACTGCCACACCCCCCTCCGGAGCCAGCAGCCGCATTGGCCGGTGGGCCTGGTCGGGGGCGACGTCGAGGCCCCAGAGCTCGTGCCCAACCCCGCCTTCGACGAGGCGCTCATGCACGAGGGCGTGACCTGCGCCGGCTGCCACGTCCGCCAGGGCACGATCCACGGTCCGGGCCTCTCCAACAGCAGCCCACCACACCCCGTCGAGCCTGAACCGACCCTTCGATCTGGAGAGATCTGCCTGCGCTGCCACCAGGCGGAGCGCGTCTACCCGGCCAAGACCTTCGTCTGCACCTTCACCACCGGCGAGGAATGGCGGCAGAGCCCGCAAGCCTCCCAAGGGGAGACCTGCGTGAGCTGCCACATGCCACAGGTCACGCGCCCCGCGGCCTTGGGAGGGCCCGAGAGGACGGTCAGACGCCACTGGTTCAAGGGCAGCGGCGTGCCCAAGTTTCCTGATCGCGCGCCTCCCCAAGACGCGCCGCCCTCCCCTGGCCTGGCGCTGGAGCTCGGACAAGCCAACGGCGCCCTCGAGGTCCGTCTACGCAATGAGGGGGCGGGTCATGCCTTGCCCACCGGCGACCCCGAACGCTGGATCCAGATCGACGCGACCTTCTTCGATGGCTCCGGCGCGGAGCTGGAGCCCCGGTGGTCGACCCGCATCGGACAGGAGTGGCGATGGGAGCCAGAGCCCAAGCGAATGAGCGACAACCGCCTCGCTCCCCACGAGGCGAGGGTGGAGCGGGTCGCCGTGCCCCAAGGCGCGGCGAAGGTGACCGTGCGCGCATCCCATCATCGCATGTCCGAAGAGAACGCACGCTGGCACGGTCTGAGCGATTATCCGCTCTCGATCCAGACTCACGAACAGCACCTGGACCTGAGCCCCTAACGACTCGATTCGACCGCGCCGTGCCCCGCCCCAGGGTCCCGAGCCCGTCCATCGCGGTTCGATGAGCCAGCCAGCCACTCGTCGCGCAAGGGAGAATCTCTGTGGTTCGGACAGCATTTCAGGCCTACGAGCCCTCTCGATGCACCCTCGGCTCCCCCCAGACGGTCCCCCCCTGCTAGGCTTGCGCCATGCAGACTATGAGCCCTGGGGAGCCATTCGGCCCCTTCACCATCGAAGGATTCGTCGCCGGAGGCGGCATGGGGCAGGTCTATGCCGCAACCCACTCCGTCTACGGCCACCCTGCCGCGCTCAAAGTCCTGCATGAACGCTTCCACGACGACCCCCGCTGGCACCGGCGCTTCAGCGAAGAGGGTCTGCTGGGCATGCAGCTCAAGCACCCCAACATCCTCTCGGCCAGGGAGCTCCTCGAGCACAAGGGTCGGCTCGCCCTCGTGATGGATCTGGTGAGCGGAGGCCAGAACCTTCTCCGCGTCATCGAGCGCGACTGGCCCACCGGGCTCTCCCTGAGTCACGCGCTCACGATCTTCCTTCGGGTCATCGCCGGCGTCGAATACCTGCACGAGCGCAAGATCGTCCACGGCGACCTCAAGCCCGAGAACGTCCTCATCGACGGACCGCTCCGGGAGCCCGCGAGCTGGGCACCGCGCGTGACCGACTTCGGCACGGTCTCCCTGATCGCGGACCCCGTGCAGATCCGAGGTCGGTCCGCCGTCGTCGCGAGCCCCCGCTACGCCTCCCCCGAGCACCTGGCAGGCGTCGACCAGATCCTTGACGGCAGCGATGTCTACGCCCTGGGTCTGATCCTTCACTTCTTGCTCTCGGGCAAGCATGCCTCGGGGGCGCGCACCGTCGAAGAGGCCGCGGAGCAGGTCAAGGGGCCCGTCTCGCTCGTACACATCGTCGACCAACCCGACCCTCTCCTCGAGATCTTCAAGCGCGCCACCCAGCCCGATCCCAACGAACGCTACGAGAGCTGCCGAGCGCTCGCCCTCGCGATCCGCGACGTGCTCGATGAGCTCGGGCTAGGCCTGCGCCTCGACGACCTTCAATCCGAACTCGCCACCGAAGTGGTCGAGGAGCGCGCCCGTGCCCAGCGCGCCCTTCACGAAGGAGGCGCCGATCCCAAGGACGACTCCGACATCACCCTGGGCGAGCCGTTGCGCGGCGACACCTCCGAGCACACCCTCGACGTCCACCTCGACGACGACGCCTCGTCGCCCTCCGAGGCCGCGGCAGATGCCCTGCCCGGACCGGCCCCCACCCTGCCGCCGCGCCCTCCCCTGGACACCCCCACCCTCGACGAAGGCGCCGAGGAGCCCGCAGGTGCACCGGCCGCCGACGGTGCCCTCCCCCCCTCCGACGACCCGGCCGAGTCCCCTGACGAGTCGGAAGAGCCCGACGAGCCTAGCGCGAGCGATGCCATCCACAGCGGACCCCCTGCAGAGCTCGACGGGGAAGCGGACGAGCCCGAGCCCGAGCCTCGAGCCGACGCCCCACTGCCAGCCACCGAGCCCACGCCGCCCACGCCGCCCGACACGGCCCCCATCGACGAGGAACCCTTCCAAGACGGCCATCGTCCGCTCTCGTCGGCCGCCACCATCACCAACGAGACCGAGAACTCGAGCCTGCGCGCCGCCACCACCGTTCCCACCGACAACGATCTCGCCCCGACCAGCAAGCCCGTCTCGGATGCAGCGACCCGCCCCGCGGCCCAGCCCAGGGTCGCCTCCCCCGACGATGCGAAAGGGCCGCCAAGCGGGCTGGTGATCGCCATCCTGGTCGGAACCGGGGCAGCGCTCGGGCTGCTCTCGGTGGTCCTGCTGTGGCTGCTCGGTATCTGGCCTTGAGCCGTCGGCTCAGCGGGTGAGGGGACGGTACTTGATGCGCTTGGGCTGATCGGCCTCGGCGCCGAGCCGGCGCCGACGATCGCGCTCGTAGTCTTCGTAGTTCCCCTCGTACCAGACCACCTCGCTGTTGCCCTCGAAGGCGAGCATGTGGGTCGCGATCCGGTCGAGGAACCAGCGATCGTGGCTGATGACCAAGGCGCAGCCCGGGAACTCTGCCAGCGCGTCTTCGAGGGCTCGAATGGTGGCGACGTCGAGGTCGTTGGTGGGCTCGTCGAGGAGGAGGACGTTGCCACCCGATTGCAGCAGCATGGCGAGGTGGACGCGGTTGCGCTCCCCCCCCGACAGCGTGCCCACGGCCTGGTTCTGCTTGCTGCCCTTGAAGCCGAACGCCGAGACGTAGGCGCGAGAGCGGATCTCGCGGGGGCCGACCTTGAGCACCTCGTGGCCCCCCGAGATGTTGTCCCAGACCCCCCGATCGTCTAGCAAGCGGTCACGGTGCTGCCCGACATGGCTGAAGGAGACGGTCTCGCCGACCTGGAGGGTGCCGCCGTCGGGCTCCTCTTCGCCGAGCAACATCCGAAAGAGGGTGGACTTACCGGCGCCGTTCGCCCCGATGATACCCACGATGCCGTTCCGGGGGAGATCGAAGGACAGCCCGTCGATCAGAAGCTTTTCGCCGAAGCCCTTTCGGAGCCCCTCGGCGCGGACGACCACGTCACCCAGGCGCGGCCCAGGGGGGATCGCGATGTCGAGCCGCCGCTTGCGGGTCTCTTCGGACCCGGCTTCGACCAGCATCTCTTCGTAGCGGCGAAGACGCGCCTTGCTCTTGGCTTGCCGAGCCTTCTGGCCCATGCGCACCCACTCGAGCTCGCGAGCCAAGGTGCGGGCCTGATCGCTGTTCTGCTTGTCTTGCTGGGCCAGCTTCTTCTGCTTCTGATCCAGCCAGCTCTCGTAGTTGCCTTCCCAGGGGACGCCGAAGCCGCCGTCGAGCTCAAGGATCCACTTGACCACGTTGTCGAGAAAGTACCGATCGTGAGTCACGAGGATGACCGTGCCATGGTACTCGGAGAGGTGGCGTTCGAGCCAAGCTACGCTCTCGGCGTCGAGGTGGTTCGTGGGCTCGTCGAGCAAGAGGAGATCCGGCTTTTGAAGCAGGAGCCGACAGAGGGCGACCCGTCGCCGCTCCCCGCCCGAGAGGTGGGTGACGGCGCTGTCGGGATCGGGGACGCGGAGCGCGTCCATGGCGATCTCGACGGTCCGATCGATCTCCCAGGCGTTCGTGGCGTCGATGCGATCTTGCAGCGCGCCTTGCCGCTCGATGAGCTTGTCCATCTCGTCGTCGGACATCTCTTCGGCGAAGCGCTCGTTCACGCGATCGTACTCATCGAGCAAGGCCCGGAGATCCGCGAGGGCGAGCTCGATGTTCTCGCGCACGGTCTTGCCCTCGTCGAGGTCGGGTTCCTGGGCCAGAAAGCCGACGGTCGAGGAAGGATCCCGCCAGGTTGTGCCCTCAAATTCGTCGTCGAGGCCTGCCATGATCTTGAGAAGCGTCGACTTACCCGCACCATTCTCGCCAATGATGCCGATCTTGGCTCCTGGGTAGAACGACAGGCTGATGTCCTTGATGACCTGGGTTCCATCGGGGTAGCGCTTGCTGAGCTTGTGCGTCTGGAAGATGAACTGCTTGGACATGGTGGCCTCGGACGAGCGGGGGAGCCTCGGGGGTATCCGAGCCCGCCAGTCCAGGCCAGCGCGGCGCGTTCCCCGTGATACAGACTCGCGAGACTCTCTCTGAACCGTTGGAGTGGCCATGCGCACTGATCCCATCCTCGTCCCCCTCGCCCTCGACGCCCACGACGCCCAGATCGTCGAAGAGCTGATCCCTTTCGCTCAGAAGCTGGGCAGCACCGTGATCCTCATGAACGTCGTGCAGCTCCCCGAGGGCGCTCACCCCTACGCGACCCTGATGATGGACGAGGCCGCGTGGCGCGCCACCCGCGAGATTATCGACGAAGACGCCAGGAGCCAGCTCGAGCCGCTCCGGCTCCGTCTCCGAGAAGCAGGCCTGAAGGTCGGGCACCTGCTGGGTCACGGCGACATCATCGCCGCGATCCTCGCCGCAGCCCACGAGACCGAGGCCGGCTTGATAGCCATGGGTACCCACGGCCGAAAAGGCCTGGAGCGCTTCCTTCTGGGCAGCATCGCCGAGCAGATCGTGCGTCGCGCTCCCTGCCCCGTCCTGGTGCTTCGAACCCCCACCGCCCAGGGCTGACCCCCCTCGATGAACGCCGTCGTTCGGAGCGTTGCGGGAGCTCTACCGGCTCTCGTCACTCGAGGCGCTAGCGCCCGTACCGCGCTCGCTCAAGGGCGCGTCGGTCTCTGCTGACTTCGAGGGCTTCGACGGCTTGGGCGGCATGGCCAGCGGACCTCCTCGGCGATGGGAGGTGGGCGCCTGCTGGTTGTGATCCAGAGGCACCCAGAGAGGGAGCTGCTCGACGTGCTTCTTGTCGCGCCGGCGGACCCGGCCCTGCATGCGGACCTCTTGGGTGGGGCCTACGTCGACCTGCTCGTCGTCGCCGAGCATTCTTAGGCGACCAAAGTGGCCGTAGTCCCCCATCATGGTGCCGTAGGTCATGTAGGAGTCCGCGGTGCGGATCCCGACCAGCGACCAGACCCGCTCGGTCATGTAGCCCTCGTCCTGATCGTAGATGGAGACCCCGTTGAGGTCGACCTTGTAGGTTACCCCCTGATCGTCCATGATCTGACCCTCGCCCTTGGTCTGCACCACCACGTGCCCCTCGAAGCCGTTGAGCTGGTGCACGATAAGGCCCGACGCGGGGGAGAGCGTGGTCGACGGCATCGAGAGGAGCGCGGTGCGGTTCTCGACCCACTGGCCCGTGCGGAGGAAGTTAGCCCGCCGGAGCTTCATGTCGAAGCCGACCACGAGCCGGGAGAGGATCATCCGCATCGCTTCGTTGATCTGCCGCTCTCGGCGGTTGCGCTGCTCGGGCGTGTCGCGCAGGCCAATGTTGGTGACCCGGCCGTTGTCCCGCACCTGGAGCTTGAGCGCGGCCCCGGAGAGCTTCTCTCTCATCTCGTCGAGGATCGGCTGGGAGACGTGGGGGCGCGCTTCCATGGTCACCGCCTGGAGCCCGACGTCTTCGAGGTGACAGAAGACCTCGATCCGGCGACGCCCGATGCGAGCGTACTTCTCGCAGGCCAGCACGGTGCGCACCTGAAAGGCGGGCACCCGCACCTCGAGGTTCTCGTCGGCCGCCCAGAACATCCAGGTGGGCAAGCGGACCTCGGTCTCGACGAACCAGCGTGTGTCCTTCCAGCGAGCGAAGAGGTCGCTGTAGACCACGATCTCTTCGTCGGCCTTGACCCTGTGGGCGCCACCTTTCTGAGGCTGCGCCACCGCTTGAAGGGGACCGCACACCGCGAGAGTCGTCGCGACCCCAAGACAGAGCCCACGCCACCCCAGAAAGTGGATCGGGACCTGAACAGGGAGGCGAGGGATGGTGGGCTCCTGGGTAGAAGAGGCTCAGCGGAGGATGTAGAGCCAGTACCGGCTGGACCCGTGCGGGAGCTCTTCGTCTTCCGGGCCCACTTGATAACACGGAACGCCAGGATGTGCCTCGACGGCCCAGCTCCGGAAGACATCGGCCGCCAGGAGCACGTCGCCGCGATCCTTCGTGACGAAGAGCAGGGCCATCTCTTCCCACTGTTCCTCGTCTTCGTGGTCCCACCAGGTCGCCTTGGCGTTGTCCGTGAGACCGAAGACGATCCCGATCTCTGGGATCTTCCGATACCGCTCCAGCACGCTCCGAAAGCGCCCCAGGTCAGCCATCTTCATCAGGTCGGTACGCAGCTCCATCGTACTCCTCGCGCGACCACCTTCGACGACAGAGCGCCTGGCGCCCTGCGCCCTGATCGCTCTGCAGGCCCGCGGGTGCTATCATAACGTCACCCAGGAGGCCTGCCCGCGTGAATCCATCGACTCCATGCCCCGATCCTTCGTCCTGCCGATGGGAGCCCCGCACCCTGAACGGAACGCCCGTCGAGGTCTGCGGCGCGTGCGGAAGGGTCCAGCTCGACGCCTCCACCCTCGAGAAACTCACGGGCGGGCGGGCAGCCCTCGATCCTCCCGCGCCCAAGAACGTCGCTCACCCTGAGCGCACCGGCCGCGATCCCCTCGACCCTCCAAAGCGTACGCCCCTGCCCTCCAGCCCTCGCCAGGGCGCAGGGCCGCGGAAGGAAGAGTCTTCCGCTCGCCAGAGCGCACCCAAGAGCAACCCTACCGCCGATCTCGACCCTCCGATCCCTCCCAACCCCTTCTCGCCCTTCGCTCGCACCCCCGCCCCGCCTCCAAAGCGTCCCGTCGCCAAGCCTCCCCCCGCGCCCCCCCCTCGGGCCACGCCAGCCGACGGACCCCTACGGGGCACGCGGGGCACGGGGGGCACGCGGGGCACGGGGGGCACGCGGGGCACGCGGGGCACGCCCAAGCCCTCCGGGCGCTCCCTGCGCGAGGCCCACACCGTCATCCCTTTCGCGGCGCTTCCGCCCGCGTCGCCCGCCCCCGCCCCGGTTCGGAGGCAAGCCCAACCCGAGCCTCCCGATCCCTTCGAAGACGAGCCGACCTTCACCGCCGCGCCTCCTCCTGAGGCCGCGCCCTCGGTCGACGCCACCCCAGCCCAGAGACCGGATCTGCGGAGCGCCAAGACCGTCATCACCGACTCGCGTGTCCCCACCGAAGAAGCCGAGCGCCCTCCCGGATGGGTCGGGCCCGCCGACGACGAGCCGGGCCTGGGCCTGAGCGTCGACGACACGAACCTCCCGCACGAGGGGCAGTCCTTCTTTGACCCCGACGGCGTAGGGATCCGCTTCTCGGTCGACGACGACGGGATCGGCGATGACCTGGACTACAAGCCGCGTGGGAGCAACCTCGGCAAGATCTTCGCCGTCGCGGCGCTCATCGTCTTCGTGCTCGGGATCCTGGCGGTGAGCGGAGCCTTGCTCCTGCCCACCCTCCGCGCCTCCGATCGGGTCGACGCCGAGACCGGGCAGCCCCCCTCTCTCGCCGGTAGCCTCGAGCCGCAGATCGCCGATCCGTCCGAGCCCGACGAGACGGACCCCACGCTCGCGCTCGCCAAGACCGAGACTGAGCCGGACCCCGAAGAGCCCGAAGAGCCCGAAGAGCCCGAAGAGCCCGAAGAGCCCGAACAAGCAGCGGCCACCCCCGCCCCGAAGGTCGCGCCCAAGATCGCTCCGAAGGTCGAGCCCAAGCCCACCCCAAAGACCGCCTCCCAGCCGCCTCCCCCGCCCAAGCCAAAGCCCCAGGCCTCGTCCTATCGAACCCAAATCGACAAGGGCTGGAACCTGGTCGAGAGCGACGCCGACACCGCCGCCGAGCACTTCCGCAAGGCCCTCGACGCGAAGGCAGGCGACACCGAAGCCTCCTACGGACTCGGATACGCCATGCTCAAGCTCGGCCAGAAGAACGGCGCCCGAGCCTACCTGTGCGGTGCCGCCGCCAGCGCCGACGCGAAGACCGCCGGGGAGATCCGTGCGATCCTCGCCAACGCGGAGCTGAACTGCGACTGAGCGCTCGAAGGGATGGGCGCGGTCGAACTCTCCGGCTCGATCGCCCGCCGCAGCGCATCCTCTCGATGGTTCCCAGCACGACCGAGACGCTCTTCGATCTCGGGTGTGGCGCCCGTGTGGTCGGCTGTACTCGCTTCTGCGTCCGGCCCGCGGATCGGGTGCGAGGGCTGCCCAAGATCGGGGGCACCAAAGACGTCGAGGTCGACAGAGTGCGCGCGCTCTCCCCCGACCTGATCTTCGGAAACTGCGAAGAGAACACGAGGGAGATCTTCGAAGCGTTGGAGCCCATCGCGCCGCTGTGGGCCCCCCTGCCTCGCACCGTCGACGAGGCGCTGCTCGATCTACGAGTGACGGGTAGGCTCGTCGACCAGGTTGAGCGGGCCGAAAGTTGGTCCTGCCGGATCCGCCAGGCGCGAGAACGCCTTCACGCCGCGCGAACGGAGCCGTTCACCTACGCTTACCTCATCTGGCGCGATCCCTACATGAGCGTCAGCGACGACACCTTCATCGCCTCGATGCTGTCGGAGCTCGGGGGCGTCAACGCCTTCGCTCACCACCCCGTCCGCTTCCCCACCGTGACCGCCGACCAGCTTGGTGCCCTCGCTCCCGATCGCGTGCTGCTCTCGTCCGAGCCCTTCCCCTTCAGGGACCGTCACCGCTCCGAGCTGTGCGAAGCCTCCGGGCTCCCCCCCGATCGGGTGCGATTCATCGACGGGGAGCTCGCGTCGTGGCACGGCACCCGCATGGCGCGCGCCTTTGAGGCCTTCGCCACGCTACTGCGCGACGGCTTCCCGACGCACCCCATCACGAGGTCACGTCGATGACCATCACCGTGACGTTGTCTTTTCCGCCGACATCGAGCGCGCCCTGCACGAGCTTCTGCACGCAGCGGCGGGGCTCACTCCAGTTGTCGAGCTCCCAGCGGATCTCTTGATCCGAGAGCTCCGCCCAGAGACCATCGGTACAGATGAGCCACCGATCCCCCCGAAGCGTGCGGACCACCTCGACGTCGATGTCGACGAACTCCTCTTGGCCCACGAAGTTGAGTAAGACGTTGGCCTTGGGGTGCGTGCGCGCCTCGGCGGGCTTGACGGTTCCACGCTCAACCATGGCTTGCACGAGGCTGTGGTCCTCGGTAACCCGGCGCAAGGTAGGGCCACGACGAAGGTAGATCCGTGTGTCCCCCGCGTGTGCGACGTAAGCGTGCCCGCCGGTCGCGAGCAGCAGGATCGCCAGCGTACACCCCATCTGCGTGCCCTTCTTGGCGTTGAAGCCGACGAGGAGCTCATTCGCCGAGGCGATGGCGTCGGTGACGGCTCTCTTCAGGGCATCTTCGCTGGTCGTACCCGTCTCGAGGCTGTCCTGGAGGCTGTCGAGGACCCGGTTCACCGCGACCTTGGCCGCGACGGCGCCGCCGGTCTGGCCGCCGAGCCCATCGGCGACGACATAGGCGGTGGCGTTGCCGTCAAGTCGCCTCCATCCCCAGGCATCTTCGTTCGTCGCCCGGGCCAACCCCACGTCGCTCAGGCCCGCGTGGGTGGGCTCCTCAACCGCGCTCACGAGCTTGGGATAGAACTGCTCAATCCCCGCACACAGACGCTTCGGGGGGCCATGGTGACCCTCGACGCCCGCTCGGAGGAAGCGCACCAGCTCCAGATCGCCCGGGTCGGCGAGGCGCAGAAGCAGCGAGCAGAGCGTTCGTACATCTTCGAAGATCGGGCGGTCCGGGTGCCGCGCGAGGGCGGAGGCGCCGAGGACCTCGAGCGCTTCGAGATCGGTAAACCGCGGCGAGCGATCCGGCATGATCACGACATTGGCCAGGGTGAAGGGTGCGAGCCGCACCCCGGCCTCGTGGATGACCCCCAACGCCGTAGACAGCCTATGCAGGATCGGCACGAGCACCGGACCCGGGAGCGGGCCGGGCTGGTCGATCAAGAGGGACTCGCCGTAGTAGGGAAAGACCGTCACGGGGAGGCCATCGCGATAGAACGCGGCGACCGCGGTCGCGATCGCGGCATGCTCAAGCCTGAGCTTGAGCCAGGACTCCCAGCCGCCCGTGCTCGTATCGTGGCGAACACTCGCCAAGAAGCGCTGCTCTCGGAGCGGTGTGCCGCAGTAGGAGCAGGCCTGGGCCACGTTCGGGTTGTACCGATTGCCGCAGTGCCAGCACTTCTTGTGGGCCCACAAGGGGTCTACGTTGTTCGCCAGATAGAGCTGACGGCCCTCGACGACTCGAACCAGCCGCTCGATCCGAAGATGCTGACCGAGCGCCGTGCCCTTGCGGAGTGGCAGAGGGTGCTCGAGCTTGACCCCCTCGGGGATCTGCCCTCGGGCGAGGGTGCCTGCTCCAATGGCTTCGAGCTTGGTGGGCTGCACGGTCACAATACCTCGACGGGACGGAGAAGAGCGTGTCGATCGAGCCAGGCGAGCCGGGTGGGGAGCTCGCGGCGGAGCACATCGCGCGCCTCGTTCGCCGTGGCAGCTTGCCCGTCGTGGAGCCTAAGCACCAGCCCCCCCCGCTCTACCTCGCGTTCCAGGCCCGTTAGCAGCTCCTCACGATCCCGTGTGCCATCGCACAATGCGAGCAGCGCGCGGTCGATGGGGTCGAGACGCACCACCTCGTGCCGGCGGTTGCTCACCCCCCAGGGGCAGCCGACCCTCGCTTGCAGCAGCGCCACACTGAAGGCCTTCGGACGGTCCGCCGAATCGCCGCCGAGTCGGATCGGGTGGGGCCAGAGCTCGGCCAGATCGCGCGCGAAGGCCTGGAGCAGGGCCGGCCCGAGCGTGGACTCGAGATCGTCGATCGGTTCGACCCCTGCGGCGGCGAGACGCTGCCCCGACAGCTCGACCCAAGACGCGAAGGACAAGGGCTCGGGGTGGTGCTCTTGAAACACGGTCCAGCCTGCCTTGATCGCGCGGTGATCGGACTGCAGCTCACGGGGTCCCGCTCGAAAGGTCAGCGGTACGCCCTGCGTCAGGTCCAGGGACGCTTGGTCGGAGCGCAGATCGCTGCTCACGAAGAGGTCTCGTAGAGAGGTCCACTCGAGGGTCCGCTCGATCGGTGCGTCCGCCCGAACCAGCAAGCTCCGACGAAAGGCGCGGTTCAAGACGAAGTCGAGATACTGCTGCGCACGCACCAACTCATCGCTGAGCCCATCGAGCACCGATCTCACGCGTTCGGGAAGATCGAGGGTCATCATGTCGCAGAGCTCCGCCTCGCCCAGATAGGCGAGCCCGGCGTCTTGGGTCAGGCGGGCAAAGTCACGAAAGTAGATCGGGTCGTTGCGCGATGAGAGGTGGTCGTGAAATAGGTAGAAGTCACCCTTTTGTTCGAGCAATCGCTGCTCTTGGGCTAAGAAAGCGCCCCAAGGGTTGCGATCCGCCGGGACCGTGTCAGCCAGAAAACCAAGGATCGCTCTTGCCTGTTCCACGCGCCGCCCGGGCTCTTCGATGGCTTCGACGTGAAAGCGCATCGCGTCGCGAACCATACGCCTCATATGCCACCCCGGAAGCGTATTATAACTGATGTAGGCCACCCCGTGACGCGAGAGCAGGCCGGCACAACGCTCCAGGAGCACATGGCGCAAATCCGGCTCGATCCATGAAAACACACCGTGGACGATGATGTAGTCGAAGGGGCCGTCCTCGGGGCTCAGATCCTCAAGACCACGCCGCTCGATGGTCATGTTGTCGAGGCCGAGCGCGAAGAGGACCTGCTGCCCCTCCCGGACGTGCTTGAGGACCGGGTCGATGCCCAGGAAGCTCGCCTTGGGGTGTTCCGCCGCCCGAGGGATCAGGTTGCCCCCCCCAGCACAGCCGATCTCCAGCACGCGCGCCCGCTCCGGGGGTGTGGGATCGAGTCCGAACAAGCCCGCAATCACCGACATCTTCGAGGGCATGGCCTGCTGGTGGGGCTGGCTCGGGTACGGGACCTGCTCATAGGCGTCGACAGACACGGGGACTCCTAGCTGCGAAGAGGGCCGGAACGAGGAGCCTAGCAGACCGCCGCGCAATGGGACCGAGCGCGGCGCCGGCCAGCGGTTGGCACATCAGGGAGCCAGCGTCGGCGCGATGAGCGACAACAGACCCTCGGGGTCATCGACGTGAACCCAGTGGCCCGCGTCGGGGAGCGTGTGGAAAGTGACCGTCGGATCCGCGCGTTGCCGATAGCGCTCGACCACCTCGGGGGGCCAGCGATCGCTCTTCCCCGCCATCACGAGGTCCAGGGGTGCGCTGGGTTCGACCAGCACACCTTCAAGGTCAGAGACCCAATAGTCTTCGATCATCTCTTGCACCCCTCGCAGGTCGAAGGCCCAGACCAATCCCCCGTCCGCGCGGCGGAGGTTGGTGGTCATCCAGCGGGCGAGCGCCTGAGAGAAGCCACGCCCTTGGAGGTCTTCGACGAGCTGCTCCCGCGTTTGGAGCGGCTGAGGAACCTCGCGGAGGGCGGAGATCACGCGTGCCACTTCGTTGTCGCCCGACGGCGGCTCCGCGTCGAGCCGACTGTCGAGCACCCAGACCCTCTGGAGTCGTTCGGGATGCCGCTGAAGGTATGCCGCCGCGACCTTACCGCCGTAGCTATGGCCGATGACCACTTGAGGTCGGCCGATCGAAGCCCCCAGCCGAGCGAGGTCGTCCGAGGTGCTCTGAAGGGTGTGAGGGCCTGACGCGCCACCGCTGTCTCCGTGATTTCGAAGATCGACGAGGACGACCCGCGCGGTCGGCTCGCGCTGAACCAACCGACGGGCGAACGTGCGCCAGTTTCGACCGCTCCCGAGGATCCCGTGAAGCACGAAGGCGGTCCTGCCCCCGCCCTGCTTTCCTTCGATGATGGAGTAGTCTGGCAGGAAGGTCACGGTGTTCCTCGGGGAAGATCGTCCTGGCTCGACAGATCGAAGACTTCGTCGAAGTAGGCCCAAGCCTCGCTGATGAGGGCGTCATCGTCGAGCTCTTCGAGCTCAACGCCCCCCTCTCCCACCACACGAAGCCGGATCCAAGCGTCGGTCTCCTCACCGGGATGCTCGTCGGCGTCATCGGGAAGCAAGAGCACCACCTCGCGTTCGCCAGAACGGTAAGCGGCGATGAGCGCGACGGTGCGTTGAGCCCCCTCGTCCTCGAGCTCGAAGCGTTCGAGGTGTGGCGACAGCGGCATCCGGACCTCCAAGCCGACAGCCTATCGCGCGGAGGACCGCTGTGGGACAGCCGCGCGGCCCAAGGTCAGATAAGCGCGCTGCATGAGCCTGATCTCCGTCGTCATCCCGATCTATAATGAACGCGACAGCCTCGCCGAGCTGATCTCCAGGCTCCAGGCTGCGCTGCGCGAGGAGTCGGTCGAGCTCCTCTTCGTCGATGATGGCAGCACCGACGGGTCCGCGAAGCTCCTGCAGAGCCTCCAGCACACAGTGCCCGGACTTCGACTCGTCCAGCTCTCGAGAAACTTCGGCCACCAGCGCGCCATCACCGCTGGGCTCGACCTGGCGCGTGGTGACGCGGTCGTGGTGATGGATGGCGACCTGCAGGATCCTCCCGAGGTCGTCCCCGCTCTGATCGCCAAGTGGCGGGATGGCTTCGACGTCGTCTATGGCGTCCGAGCCACCCGCCGTGGCGAAGGGGTCGCGAAGCGCAGCCTCGCCTGGGCCTACTACCGCCTGCTCCAAGCCGCCTCGCCCCTGGACCTGCCCACGGATGCCGGGGACTTCAGGTTGCTCAGCCGGCGAGCGCTCATCGAAGTCCGAAAGCTACGAGAGCAAGCCCGCTATCTTCGAGGCATTACCTCGTGGATCGGCTTCCCCCAAGCCTCCGTGACCTTCGATCGCGCACCGCGTCGCGCGGGGACCTCGGGCTACCCTTGGATGCAGTCCACCAGCCTGGCCCTCGACGGGCTGCTCTCCTTCTCTCCCTGGCCCCCAAGAATCCTCATGCTGAGCGGCGCGCTGGCCCTCCTGCTCGGCCTCGTCTGGGCCGGGATCGCCGTCGGACAACAGGCGGGCCTCTTCCCCGCCCCGTCGGTCCCGTCACCCGTCATCGCCCCGCTGATCCTGTGCTCCAGCGGCGCCCAACTCCTCGGTCTGAGCCTGCTCGCGACCTATGCGCGGCGCATCCTCGACGAGGCCTTAGACCGCCCACTCTACGTCATCGCCTCCGACCAATGCCCTGCACCAACCTTACAGAACCGTTCCATGGACCCCGGTGAGACCGCCGCTGCACCCAACCTCTCTGCTAAGGTAGCCCTGCCCACAAGGAGCGGGCCCCCATCCGGCGAGTCCGGCACCATGCAGGAGCAACCATTTCCACGCCCACCCCCATGATGCCCCGATTCGCCGAGGCCGACGCCTACCTCGAGCGGGTCTACCTCGAGCGCTGGCGCTCTACCAAGATGATGAGCACCTCGCGGGCTCGCGCCGTCATGCACGCCGAGCCCATCGACGCTCCCGACGACGGGGCTCATCCGGGGGCGACGGTCATCGTGGTGAAGTATGCCGATAACCTCGCTGATGTCGTCGATCGCGAGGCGCTCGAACGCGCCGAGGAGCTCGAGAGCGAGCACGTCCAATCTCTCCTGGGCCACGAGGAGCTCAACACAGGTGAGCACGTGCTCATCGTCCCTGCCGATGGATCCATGCAGTTCTCAACCCGCCTGCTGACCACGCCCCCGTCCATCGCAGAGCTCGTGGGATTGCTCGGCGACATCGCATGCGGACTCGCAGACATCACCGACCAAGGCGGGGTCTACGGTCCGCTGGCCCTCGATCACGTCCTGCTCACCACGAGCAAGGACGGCCACGACATCGCATGTATCCCCCCCGTTTGGTGGGCCTGGCGCCATGGCCCTCACGCCTCGTCCGCCCAAGCGTGGAGCTGCCCGACCCCAGGGGGCGACCCCAGCGTTCGCGCCGCCTGGTCGCTCGGCGCCATCGCCTGGCACGCGCTGACCGGCGCGCCGCCTACCTCGGTGCGATCGAACCCGCACCTGCGGGCGAAGCTGCCCGCTCGGATCCCCCACAGCCTCGCGCACGAGGTCGAAGAACTCCTCGCTTTGCCGCCTTCCGACGTCCCGATCGATCTGCGTCTCCTCGCCCAACGCCTGCGGACGCTCGCTGGAGATCTTGAAGAGAGCAACGTCTACATCGCGCCCCCCATGCTCTTGGGTACGCCCGTGCCCGCGGGCGAGCAGCTCCGTCCGCAAGACAGCGCCCTCCCCGTGCCTCCTCCTAAGCCGACCCCCAAGCCGGCGATCCCTCGACCAAAACCGACCTTCGGCCTCACGGAGCAAGCCGAGGAGCAGCGAGCCGCCCAGGCCACGCCAGCCGACGCCTCAGAGCCCACGTCCAAGGCCAGAACACCCTCCACCGCTGCCGGCCCCGACGAGGAGCCAGAGCTCTTGGTCGACCCCGAGAAGGTCCGGGCCAGGCCCCCCGACGCTCGCGACGACGCGCAACAACCCAACGCCGCCTTGACCATCGGGCTGATCGTGGCCCTGGCCTTGGTGTTGTCGCTGCTGATCGCGTACCTCCTGGGTCTCCTGGCCTGAGCTACCCCTCGGGGGCCGAACCCGTTAGGCCCCCGCCTCACCCCAGGGGCCCGGAGGACGAGCGTGACCCGAACCATCGACCGCCACGCGCTGTCGCACCTGCGACTGCTCGAAGCCGAGGCGATCCACATCATCCGAGAGGCGGCGGCGGAGTTTGACAACCCTGTTCTCATGTACTCGATCGGCAAAGACAGCTCCGTGCTGGCCCGACTCGCCTTCAAGGCCTTCGCCCCCGCCCCGGTGCCCTTCCCCTTCCTTCACGTCGACACGACTTGGAAGTTCCAGCAGATGTACGCCTTTCGCGAACGGTTCGCCCGCGAGAACAACATCCGCCTGATCGTGCACACGAACCAGGAAGGCATCGAAGCCAACATCAACCCCTTCACAGCCGGCAGTCAGGTCCACACCGACGTCATGAAGACCCAGGGCCTCAAGCAAGCCCTTAGTAAGTACGGTTTCGATGCAGCCTTCGGCGGAGCCCGCCGCGAAGAAGAGAAGTCCCGCGCCAAAGAGCGGATCTTTAGCTTTCGCGACGAGTTTCATCAGTGGGACCCCAAGAACCAGCGTCCCGAGCTCTGGAACGTCTACAATGGGCGCATTCGCAAGGGGCAGAGCGTTCGCGTCTTCCCCATGTCCAACTGGACCGAGCTCGACATCTGGCAATACATCCATATCGAGCAGATCCCCGTGGTTCCCCTCTACTTCGCTCGACCTCGGCCCGTCGTCGAGCGCGAGGGCACCCTCATCCTCGTCGACGACGACCGCATGCCGCTCCATCCCGGCGAGCAACCCCGCCAAGAGACCGTCCGCTTCCGAACCCTCGGCTGCTACCCGCTCACCGGCGCCATCAAGAGCACAGCCCGCACCATCCCCGACATCATCCGCGAGATGATGGTCACGAGGCTCTCCGAGCGTCAGAACCGCCTCATCGACTTCGATGAAGACGGCTCCATGGAGAAGAAGAAGCGGGAGGGATACTTCTAATGACTCGAATCCTCGAACGGTCCGATGGCTCTCACCTCGCGGAGCGCGAGCTCATCGAGAACGACATTGAAGCCTTCCTCGAAGCCAACCTCCGCAAAGAGCTGCTGCGCTTCACCACGGTCGGCTCTGTCGACGATGGCAAGTCCACCCTGATCGGTCGGCTGCTCCACGACAGCAAGGGCGTCTACGACGACCAGCTCAAGGACGCGACCCTCACCTCCTCTACCGGAGAGGGGGTGGTCGACTTCGCGAGACTCACCGATGGCCTGCGGGCCGAGCGCGAGCAGGGCATTACCATCGACGTGGCCTACCGCTACTTCAGCACGCCCAAGCGCAAGTTCATCATCGCCGACACCCCCGGCCACGTCCAATACACCCGGAACATGGCGACCGGGGCCTCCACCGCGAACGTCGCGCTGATCTTGATCGACGCCCGCCTCGGCGTCCTGGAGCAGTCCCGCCGCCACGGTTTCATCGCGCACCTGCTGGGCATTCCCCACCTGCTCGTCTGCGTCAACAAGATGGATCTCGTGGCCTACGACGCCGAGGTCTACCACCAGATCGTCAAGACCTTCTCGGACTTCTGCGAGGAGCTCTCCTTCCGGTCGGTCCAGTTCGTCCCCGTGAGCGCCTTGCTGGGAACCAACGTGGTCGATCGGGCCCCCGAGTCCACCCCCTACTACGACGGCCCGAGCGTGCTCGAGTACCTCGAGACCGTCGAGATCAAGGGCGACATCAACCTCTCCGACTTTCGATTCCCGGTGCAGTACGTGCTGCGCCCCAACCTACACTATCGAGGTTTCGCCGGTCAGATCGCCTCGGGCATCGTAAAGGTGGGCGACGAGATCGCGGTGCTGCCCTCGGGAAAGACCACGCGCATCACGCACATCGACACCTACGACGGCGAGCTCGAGGAGGCCTTCGCCCCGATGTCGATCAGCCTTCGTCTCTCGGACGAGATCGACATCTCACGCGGCGACCTGATCGTGCCGGTCAGCGCCCCCCTGCTCCGCGGCCGCCGCGTCGACGCCATGCTGGTCTGGATGAGCGAGACCTCTCTCGATCCCGGCAAGACCTACCTGCTCAAGCACATGACCCGGCTGATCCGCACCAACGTCGCCTCGGTCCGTTGGCGCCTCGACCTGGAGCGCCTCGAGCGCGACGCCTCGGTCGAAGGCCTGGGGCTGAACGACATCGGTCTGGTGCAGCTCGACGTACACAGCGAACTCTGCTTCGACCCCTACCACGACAACCGCGCGAGCGGAGCCTTCATCCTGATCGACTCCCTCACAAACACCACCGTCGCCGCCGGAATGTTGCAGGGGCTCACCGACGAGAACGAGATCTCCGAGGCCCGCCGCGGCAGCCAGGTCAGCGCCGAGGAACGTCGCGTTCGCCTCGGGCACGAGGGCGGGATCCTCGCGCTGGGTGGCCCCAACGTCTCGGATCTGCTCAAGGTCGCTTGGGCCATCGAGCGCCGTCTCTTCGACGAGGGCGTCCTCGCCGCTGTCACCACCGAGCCCGAGATCGCGCGCGCTCTCCGGGCCGCGGGTCTGTTCGCCGTGCTCTGTGGAAGCGCCGAAGAGGCCCTGAACTACTCCATCTCCGACGGCGAAGCGGCGTCCGATCGACTCGACGCCACCATCTCGGCCATCCTCGATCGCGCCCGCGCCTCCGGACTGCTCGCCTAAAGGGCCCTCGACCGCAGCGTTCGAGCGGCGAGCCAGATCGTCGAGCGTGGGGTGGCTGGGCTCGCACCTTCGAAGCTGCCCCCCTCTAGACCGGCTCAACCGCCTGAGGGAGCTCTTGGTCGCGCAGGGCGTCGACCACCGTGCGGCCATAGGGCGTGAGCTTGAGGCCGCGGCCGTGGGGGAGCTCTTGGCAGATCTGGAGCAGCACGAGCTCCTTTCGGACCCGATGATACCAGCGCTTCGGGTTGGGCAGGACAGTGCGGAGGTGTCCGGCGTGGGTCGGAGCGCCGCCGCGCTCGTCGATGCAGTGGAGCACATGACGCGAGAGGAGCGAGAGGTTGGCGGGATCGCGCAGGTTCTTGAGGAGCGCGGCGGTGTTGCGAGCATCGACGATCGCGCGATGGGCGCGACCGGACTGGGGCACGCCCGCTCGGGTCAAGGCCTTCGAGAGCGACGGGCGCAGGCGCTGACCGTCCCGGAGGAAGACGAGCTGGGCAAACTCGGCCTTGAGGTCGACGTTCTCCCAGGGGGGATCCCCTAGCCCCTGCTCTTGGAGCTGGCGGGCGAAGAGCACGTGATCGTAGACGCTCCACGAGGCCATGACGAGGCCATCGAGGTCAGGCTCGAACCAAGCCCGGAAGGCGGCCCAGGCCTCGGAGAAGACGGGCGCTGCATCGACGTCGGCCTGGGTGATCGAGGTCAACTCCACGCAGAAGTCCGAGAGCACCGGGTGTTGCTTGGGTTGGATGAAGGCCTGATACTCCCCATCGACCCGGAGCTCGGGCCCACGGAGCCGCACGGCTCCGATCTCGATGATCTCGGAGATCTCGCGTTGGCGATTGCGCAGCTCCGGCTGCTCATCGGGCCAACAGGTAGCTTCGACGTCGACGACGATGATGGCCAAGGGGCCTCCGGGCGAGGCCGGGAGCCGTATCCGATCCGAGCCCGACGCGCAGGACGTTCTGCGCCCTTCCCCTGGCAGCGCACCCCTCAGCGAGGCCGCGGCCGACCCTTGATCCGGTCTTCGGGAGACACGCCCGAGATCACCTCGACCATCAGGCCGTCCGATAGGCCGAGCTCCACGTCCCGCCGCTCGAAGACCTGAGACCCTGTCTCGACCTCGACGAAAGGCTTGCGATCCTCGAACTTGACCCAGCCCTCGTTAATGGCGAGTACCTGGTCGCGCCGGTCGAGCACGATGTTGGCGTTCGCCGAACTACCTGCCCGAACAAAGAGACCGTCCTCGGGACGGATCGAGGCCCGGATCTCGAACTGAACGGTGCCCTCCTCGAGCAGCCCCTTGGGAGAGATATACTCGAGCTCCCCCTTGAGTCGACGATTATCGAGCGCACCCACCAAGATCTCGAGCGGCATGCCCTGGCGGATCCGCCCAACCTCGGACTCATCGACCATGCCCTCGAAGACCATGTCGTTCATGTCGGCCACCTCGGCGATGGTGGTGCCCTCGCTAAAGGTGTTGATCTCGGTGATCGAGGTCCCGAGCTTCACGTCGACCGCAAGCACCATGCCCTCGACCGTGCTGCGGATGTCGGTGGCGATGGCTTCGGCGTTGCGCAGGGCGCCCTCCCGCACCAGGGTCAGCTCAGCTTGGGCTGCCCGATACTCCTCGCGCCGTTGATCGACCTCGTTGCGCCGACGCAGGAACTCGGTTCCGGGAATGGCCTTCATCTCATACAAGCGGCTGTCCTCATCGAAGAGGCGCTCCGCCTCGCGCAGGTTCAGCCGCGCGGTCCGAACGGCGGTCGCCGCGCGCTGGAGGCTGGTTGGATCCGGTACGACCTTGATGCGGGCGATCAGATCCCCACGCTGGACGGTGTCGCCCGGCTCGACCGCCAGATGATCGAGGATGCCGCTGACTCGGCTCTTGATCTCGACCTCGTTGCGCGGGACGATCGCCCCGGTGGCGACCGTCTTCTTTACGATGTCTACCACCTTGGCCGATCCCGTGTCGAAGACCTCGGGCGGCTCCATGGCCTTCACATAGAGGAACACCAGGGTGCCCACGACCGAGCCCAGCATCAAAAAGACAAGGAGTATCCAACCTAACCGCTGCAGCATTACTCGGACCTCAAGGCTTCTACAGGATGGATCCGTGCCGCGCGACGTGCGGGCAAGAGTCCAGAGAACACACCCGCCGCGACGAGCACCACGAGGGCTATCAAGGCCGCGCTGGCGTCGACGCGCGGCGAGCCGACGAGCTCATGGTCGGGCCCCAGCCAGGCCGCCACCCCCTCGACCAGGGCCACGCCCCCCATCAGCCCGACCCAGCCCGCGAGCAAGGTGAGGATCAGCGCTTCGCTGACGATCTGGATCACCACCGTCATCCGGGTCGCTCCGAGCGCGCGACGAAGGCCGATCTCTTTGGTGCGCTCGCGCACGATCACCAACATGATGTTGCTCACCCCGACCACCCCTGAGAGCAGGGTTGCTGCGCCAACAAACCAGACGAACCAGCGGATCCCAAGAAAGAGGTTCGCGATGCGTTCCATCTCTTCTTGGGCGTTCCAGCCGCGGATCGCGTTGACGTCTTTGGGGTGGACGCCGTGACGCTCCATAAAGACGGAGCGCACCCGATCCTCCATGGCGCCCGCAGCGATCTCGGGCCTGGCCGTGAGCAGGATCCAACCGATTCGGTCTTCCATATTGAAGGCCTTCTGGAAGGTGGACAGGGGGATGTGGATGGTGCTGTTCTCGCGATCCCCCCGCTCATCTCCACGACTCGACCGCAAGACTCCGACCACGATGAAATGCACACCCTGGATGTTGATGGCCTGACCAAGCGGATCCTTGCCCCTAAACAGCTCTTCCTTGACCGAAGTCCCGATGACCGCGACCTTGCGCTGCTCCTCAAGGTCGAGCACGTTCAGGAAGCGCCCCCCCTCCCACACGACCGGCGTGATGTCGAAATACTCCGGCATCTCGCCCATGACGTTGTAGCTGCCGCTCTCGGTGCCGACGGTCACGATGTTGCCCGAGCGCCAACCACCGAGCTGCACCCGGGCGGCGATCTGATCGATGCCGGGCACCTGGGAGGCCGCCTCGAAGTCGGCCATGCGAAAGGCGATGCGGCGCCCAGAGCGGTAGCCCTTATAAGGCATCGTGGTCCGGCCCCCCCAGAAGAAGACGGAGTTCGTCGAGGATCGTGCAAAGTTCTTGACGGCCACGGCCTCGAGCCCCTCCCCGAAGCCGAGTAGCAGGATGAGCATGAGCAGGCCCCAACACACGCCGAAGGCCGTAAGCACCGTGCGGAGTGGATTCCTTCGGAGGACCGCGAGGACCTCTGCCCCCAGATCGAGGATCATGCGCCCTCCCGGATCGCGTGGGCAGCGTCGATGTGGGCAGCCCGCCAGGCGGGGATGATGCCCGCAGCCAGACCCGCCACCACCAGCACCCCGACCGCAGTGAAGGCCACGCCCAGATCCACCTCGGGGTTCTGCATGTAGTCGTTGGCCGGCAGGCTCCACTCCAAGATCTCGACCGCCACCACCCCCGACACCAGCCCCGCGTAGCCCGAGACGCTCGTCAGCAACACCGCCTCTTGTAGGACCTCGAAGACGACACGGGCGGGCGTCGCGCCGAGCGCCTTTCGCAGCCCGATCTCGCCCGTACGCTCGGCGACGCTCACGAGCATGATGTTGCCCACGCCCACGACCCCCGCCGCGATGGTACCCAGGCCGACCAGCCAGAGGAAAGCCCGGATCACCTTCATGGTGCCGGTGACCGACTGGACCCGTTCGAGGTTGTTGCGCACCCGCACCGCTCGCAGATCGGCCGGGTCGAAGTTGTGCCTCGACGCGAGGGTACGCCGCACCTCGGTGGCGAGCTCCTGGCTCTGCGCCACCGTCATGTCCCCGATGGTGAAGAGGATGGCGTTGACCCGATCCCCACCACCGTACGCGGTCTGGGCGGTGGTGATCGGCACGTAGACCTTGCTCAGCTCGCCGAGTCCACCATCGTCGAAGAAGGTGCCGATCACACGGTAGGCCACACCACCGATGTCGACCCACTCCCCGAGGGGATCCTGGGATCGAAAGAGATGGCGGACCACCTCGGCGCCCAGCACCACCACCTTGCGTCGCTGGGCGAGGTCGTCCTCGTTCAAAAAGCGGCCCGAGGTGATCTGGGTCTTTTCGAGGTATTGGTGTGCGGGATGGCAGGATCGAATGTCGAAGTCCCCCACCCGGTCCTTGTAGGTGATGGTGCTGTCGGACCGGACCCGAAATCGGCTCGTGATCTGTTCCACGCCGGGAAGCGCCGCGATCGCGTCGTGGTCGGCGTTGGTGAGCTGAAGCCGTCGGCCGACGCGGTAGCCCCGCCATGGGCGACTGGTCTGCCCAGGCCAGATCCAGATGCTGTTGACCGCATCGTCGCGAAACTGGTAGAGCAAGGCATTCTCGAGGCCGGTACCGGCGGCGAGCAGCACCACGAGCATGAAGATCCCCCAGGCCACCGATAGGGCCGTGAGCGCCGTCCGCGTCCCATTGCGGGCGAGGGTCTGGAGGATCTCGATGAAGCGATCCATCAGCGGGCGGCCTCGGTGGCGTCGACCGGAGGCGTGGAGCGCTCCCTGCGGGGGATGAGGCGATCGTCGGCGATTACGCCATCGTGAAGACGAACGATGCGGCGCGTGCGCTCCGCGATGTCGGGCTCGTGGGTGACGACGACCACGGTGCGTCCCTCGTCCGCCACCTCCTCGAGCAGGTCGATGATCAGGTGTGAGGTCGCCGAGTCGAGGGCGCCTGTAGGCTCGTCCGCCAGGATCAGCGTGGGCTCCGAGACGAGCGCCCGCGCGATGGCGACCCGCTGCTTCTGGCCGCCCGAGAGCTCCCCCGGCAGGTGGTCGGCGCGGTCGGCGAGCTCGACCCGCTCCAGCACCGCCATGGCCCGGCGATAGCGCTCCTTTCGGTGGACCCGCTGATAGGTCAGGGGGAGGGCCACGTTCTCCCAGGCGTTCTTGTAGGGGATGAGATGGAAGGCCTGAAAGACGAAGCCCAGCATGCGGTTGCGGAGTTGGGCGGCGCGCCGCTCGCTCAGATCCTTCGCCAGCACCCCGCCGAGATGGTAGGTGCCCGAGTCGTAGCGATCGAGCAAGCCGAGCACGTTGAGCAGGGTGGACTTGCCCGAGCCCGAGCTACCCATGATGCTGGTGAACTCGCCTTGGTGCACGTCGAGGTCCAGCGACTTCAGCACCGGCAAGGGGCGACCACCCACTTGGTACGCCTTGCTGAGGGCACGGAGTTGGAGGACGGGTTCAGCCATGCTGCGCACGCTTATCCCTCACTCGGCCCCCAAGATGTCAGGATCTGTCCCCGCGTCGCCAGCCACTTCATGGCAACCGGCCGCGATCCGGCTATGCTCCGATCCCCACGGAGGACTCCTATGGCAGACTTGGCAGGCAAGACCCTATTCATCACCGGCGCGAGCCGGGGCATCGGCAAGGCGATCGCCCTGCGCGCGGCCCGAGACGGCGCCAACATCGTCATCGCAGCCAAGACCGCCGAGCCCCATCCCAAGTTGCCCGGAACCATCTACAGCGCCGCCCACGAGATCGAAGCCGCAGGAGGCAAGGCGCTCCCCATAGTCTGTGATATTCGCCACGAAGACGTCGTCGAGGGCGCCGTCGCCAAGGCCGTCGAGCGCTTCGGCGGGATCGACATCCTGGTGAACAACGCGAGCGCCATCAACCTCAAAGGCACCATCGAGCTGCCCATGAAGCGCTTCGACCTCATGCATCAGGTCAACGCACGGGGCACCTACCTCTGCTCGAAGCGCTGTCTACCCCACCTACTCAAGGCCGAGCAGCCACACATCCTCAACCTCTCGCCCCCGCTGAACATGCAGGCCAAGTGGTTTAAGAACCACACGGCCTATACCATGGCCAAGTACGGCATGTCGATGTGCGTTCTGGGCATGGCCGCCGAGTTCCAAGGCAGGGTCGCGGTGAACGCCCTGTGGCCAAGAACCGTCATCGCCACCGCCGCTGTGCGCAACCTGCTGGGCGGCGAGTCCATGATCCAAGCGAGCCGAAAGCCCGAGATCATGGGGGATGCGGCCTGGCACATCCTCACCCAGCCCGTCACGACCACCGGCAACTTTTTCATCGACGACGAGGTGTTGGCCAACGCCGGCATCACCGATCTCGACCCTTACGCGGTGAGCCCCGGCACCCCGCTCATGCCCGACTTCTTCATCTAGGAGCAGCCCATGGACCCCTGGAAGATCGCCACCGTCGTCTTCGGAGCCTCCTTCGCGGCGACCCTCGGCCTGTCGATCTACCTGACAGGCCAGCTCTCGGGTGCCCAGCACGCCCTCGAAGAGGCGGAGCACCGGGCGACCCAAGCCGAGGCCACAGCCGCCCAGGCCAAGAAGCAACCCACCGTCGCCCCCGAGGCGACCCGCCGGCGCGCCCGCGGCGCCAGAGAGCCCAGAAGGGTCAAGGACTTAGACCCGCGTACCCGCATCCCTCGGGCCGAGGAGAACCCGGCCCGCAGGCTCGACATGCAGGAGCGTCGGCAGCAGCGGCAGCAGATCCGGGCGGAGCGCATGCGCGAGGCCTTCACCACCTTCGCCGAGAACGAAGACCTCGACCCCGAGATCGCCGAGACGGCCTACAGCCTCTGGACCGACCACCGCAACCGCCTGTTCGACCTGCGCGAGCAAGTCATGAACGGCGAGATCACCGAAGACGAGATCTCCGATCAGTTTCGCGCCTCGCGCGAAGAGCTGGCGGACTCCATGGTCGATCTCCTCGGCGAAGACGCAGCCTCGCGCCTCGCAGAGCAGTTCCCCGCCCTACGCGCGCGCTGAGACTCAGCCCAGCAAGATGTAGGCCGAGACCCCCACGGCCATGATCATGGTCGCGACCGACATCACCCAGAGGGTCGCGGACGGAGGTGGCGCCCCGCGCACCTCACGCGACCAGTGGCGGGTACGCAGCGAGCCCAGCACGACCGTGACGAAGCCCCCGAGCACCAGGGCGACCCCCAGCATCTTCGACCACAGGGGGGCAGGCAGACGGACGGCGAGGTCGGGGTGGTCGAGCGCTGCGATCTGCAAGAAAGTCGCCAGCTTCGCCACCGCCACCCCAAAGGCCATGAGCGCGAGGGCCGTGCGCACCCACGCCAGCAGGGTGCGCTCGTTCGCCAGGTGATCCCTCATCCATGACCCTGCGCGCTCTTCACTCACCCAATCCTCCCATCGACGGCTCGGACGATCCGCACGTCAGCCCTCGTCGCCGGGTAGCATGGGCACGAAACGAACGGGGCCCAGGTTCTCGCGGATCAGCACCTCGCCGTCCTTGCGGAACCGAACGAGCTGCTGCACCTCGTGCTCGGGGCCGATGGGCGCAATCAGGACGCCCCCATCGCGGAGCTGGTCCACCAAGGCCTGGGGCAGCTCCGGTGGCGCCGCCGTCACGAGGATGCGATCGAAGGGGGCTTGCTCCGGCCATCCCAGGTAGCCGTCCCCCGCGCGTACCTGGACGTTGGGGTAGCCCGCATCCTCGAGCCGGCGACCCGCCTGCTCCGCGAGGGGCCGGTGGCGCTCGACCGTGAAGACCTGACCCGCCAGCACCGAGATGACCGCCGCGTGATAGCCCGAGCCCGTCCCGATCTCGAGCACCGTGCTCTCTTCTTCGAGCTCCAACGCCTGGGCCATCATCGCCACCACCGTCGGCTGCGAGATGGTCTGCCCATGAGCGATGGGCTGCGGGGAGTCTTCGTAGGCCCGCTCTAGCGAGAGGTGCGGCACGAAGCGGTGGCGCGGGACCTCGCGCATGGCGTCGAGCACGCGATCATCCCAGCTCTGTCCTGGCCAAGGCTCGCCGAAGGCCTCGATGGCCTCGGTCATCAGATCGCGCAGGGCCTCGGCCTTGTCGGGTGGGGGCACAGGGGGCTCCTCGGGGGGGGAAGTCGTAGCTGGCCCCTCGACACGACCCCAGGTACAGCCCGAGATCAGAAAGAGCAGCACCAGCCAGTGAGGGGACACCCCCCGATCATAGCATCTGCGTCCCGACCGTTGGCCTCGCGCCCTCGCAGCCGGTAGCCTGCGACGTGGAGGGCACCCTTGCTGACCGTCTCGAACCTCGTCAAGCGCTTCCGCTCCGGTGCGCGCGCGATCACGGCCGTCGACCACCTCAGCTTCTCGGTCGCCGAGGGCGAGGTCTACGGACTGCTCGGTCCCAACGGCGCGGGTAAGACGACCACCCTGCGCATGATCGCGACCTTGCTCGATCCCGACGAAGGCCAGATCACTGTCGCGGGCGTCGATCGTAGATCCCAACCACTAAAAGCTCGCGAAAAGCTCGCTTATGTCGCCGCTGAGGCCGGCCTGCCCGACCGCCTCACCCCGCGCGAGGTCGTCCGGCTCTTCGCCCGCATCCAAGGGGTGAGCGAGCCCAGCCGCGCGGCCGACGCGCTCCTCGAGCGCCTCGGAGCCAAGCCCTACGCCGACAGCGCGTGCGCCGAACTCTCGACGGGCATGAAACGCCGGGTCGTGCTCGCCCGCGCCCTGGTCCACCAGCCCTCCGTCCTCCTCCTCGACGAGCCGACCGACGGCCTCGACGTGCCCGGCCGTCGCGACGTGCTCCAGCTCGTGCGAGAGCAGGCGGAGCAGGGGCGCGCGGTGGTGCTCTCCTCCCACATCATGGGGGAGGTTGAGCGCGTGGTCGACCGCATCGGCCTGGTCGGAAAGGGCAGGATCGTGAGTGAGGGGACCGTCGACCAGGTGCTCCAAGAGGCCGGCGCAGCATCCCTCGATGACGCCTTCGTCACCCTCCTGCACGGCGACGCCTCATGAGTCGGTGGCCAACATGGCTCGTCCTGCTGCTGGGGAGCCACCTCCAGCGGCTCCTCCGCGAGTCGATGGTCCGACGCGCTCTAGGCTTTCCCGTGATCTTGGTCGGCGCGACCCTGCTGCTCACCTTGCTGGTGGTCGGCGTGTTTCGGGGCCCCTCCGTCCTCACGCACGATCATCCCTTACCGGACCACGAGCAGGCCACGCTGCGGGCCGAGGGCTTCACGCTTCGCCATCACGCCTCCCCGCGCGAGAGCATCGCCTCCCGAGAGGCCGTCTTCGCTGTGCAGAGCGCGCGCTGGTACACCGATGGCAGCCGGCAGGCGATCGAGGCGGAGCGCGTTGTGCGGCAGAGCCGCGGGGCGAGCTGGTGGCCCCGCCCCGCCCCGCTCCCAGGGATCGAGGCGAGCGTGCACCAGGGTGTGCTCATGGCCTCGCTCATCCTTGCGATCTACGCCCTGTACGGGGTGGTCTTCGGCGCGGGGATGGTCGCGCGGGATCGAGACGAAGGCAACCTCGAGGCCGAGCTCAGCCTGCCCATCCCTTCCTGGCTTCACGGTGCCTCCAGGCTGCTGGCCGCGACCTTGATCCTGGGCACCTGGATGGCGCTGGGCGTCAGCTTCATCACCGCCCTCATCGGGACGGTCGACCCCTGGGCGCTCGGGAGGATCGGCGCCTCCGCCGCGTTGGGATCGGTAGCGATCGGACTCGGAAGCGTCGGACGCAGCGGCCTCAAGACCGGCTTCGCCGCGACCCTGGCCACCGGCTTGTCGATGGCCACCGGGCTGTTCGGGCTCGGGTACGCCCTCCCTGAGGTCGGGGAGTGGCTCCCCCTCGCCTCGATCATCGCCGGTGGGAGCGGGTGGGGCCCCATGGCGAGCGCGACCCTCCTCGCCCTCCTCGCGATCGGTCTGTTCACTTGGCGCACGGCGAGGCCCTGATGCGCTGGCGACCCCTCCTCGCCATCGCCACCCGAGACCTCGCGGTCCAGCTCCGCGGTCGTCGGGGCTTCGTCCTCCCGCTCATCGCGGGCCTCTTGCTGGTCCCGCTCGCCTCGGTCCCTTTCCCCGAGCTCCCCGCCGCCGAGAGCCCGCTCGCCATCCCTATCTCAGGGGATGTGCCACCCGCCCTGAAGGCCCACGAGGGGCTCGAGGTCGTGCCGCGGAGCGCCTACCACTTCGAGGCCGTCGACCAGGGGATCGAGCTTCGAGCCGAGGGGGTGCCGCACGCGCTGCGCCAGGCCCTCGACGAGGCCTTCCCCAGCGACCGCGTCGCGCCGGTCGAGTACGTGCACCAGCCCCGACCTCCCCTGCCGGGCCGCACCCTGCTCCTCGCGCTCATCGCAGCGTCCATTCTGACGGGGGCCGTCTCGGAGTCCCTGCCGGGCGAGCGGGGTAGAAAGACCCTCGAAGCCCTCTTGACCGCTGCGGTGAGCCGCGGGGAGGTCGTCGTCGGCAAGTGGATGGCTTGGGGTGGGGCTGGGGCGCTGCTCGCGACCCTCGCGGGCCTCATCGCCGTGCTCGCAGGCACGGCCGAGCTGGGAACCTGGCTCCTCACCCTACCGCTGGTCGCACCTTCGACCGTGGCTCTGGGCTTCTTCCTCGTTCACCGCACCTCGGATCTCGTCGGAGGTGCCACGGTCTCGCTCCGGATCCTGCCGGCAGCCCTATCGATCCTGGGCCTGGTCGCGTGGGGGGTCGGACTGTTTTCGCCCGCCCTGGGCGCCTTGGTGCCCCTGGGTGGGGCGCTGGTCGCCGCCGGTGGGACCTGGCCCGGCTGGACGGCCCCGGTCCTCGCCTTCTTGAGCACCGGCACCGCGACTCTTCTCTTCCTGGCCGCCGCCGCGAACGGACTGGAGCGCACCGAGGCGCGAGGTGCCGGCTGGCCCGCCTTCCAAAACGCCCTGGGGCTGATCGCCATCGCGCTCGCCTGGTGGGGCTGTCTGCTCACACCGATGACCTGGGGTCCCGCCGGAAACCCCACGCTGGCCGATCAGCTCAGCCTGAGCGCCGCCGTGGGGGCCGCAGCGCTGGGTCTGGGGATCGTGGTGGTCACCCGAGCCGCTCAGCCCCAGGGTTGGCCTTCGGCGGGCTTGGTGCGTCCCCGGAAAGACGGGGTGCTCGGGCTGGTCGGGGCCGCCGCGATCACCGCGGTGGTGTTGATCTCACCCATCCCCTCCTGGATTCCAGACACCGCGGGCCTGATCAGCCGCCTGGACACGGGCTTCACGCTGTGGGCTGCGGGCCCCCTCGTGGCGATCCTCGCAGTCCTCACTCAAGAGGTCGCGTTCCGCGGCCTCTTCCGTCGCGCCCTCGGGCCGATGGGGGCCGCCATCGCCTTTGTGGTCCTCATCAGCCCCCACCGTCCGGTCGAGGGCCTCGCCTTGGCCCTGGTCCTGGGCTGGCTCGCCGATCGAACCGGATCGGTCCTGCCGGGGATCATCGGTCGGACCCTCGCGGTGCTGGTGGTCTGGGCGGCGGTGCCTCTGCCTTGACCCGATCGCGCGTTTAGGGCTGCGCGCCCGGCTCCAAGGCGACGACGTAGGTCCAAGGCACCGAGGTCAGCCGGCTCCACACGAAGAGCTCCCGGCTCACCGAGAGGAGCCCAGTCTCTTCGCCATCGACGATGCCCTGGACCACCCCCTCGACCTCGAAAGGCCTGGTGCCGAGCGAGAGGTTGTCGTGCAGGCCCGCGTCCATGCGCTTGCCGCGGTCTTCGGTGCTCACGATGATGTGACCGCGCTCGTCGAGCAGCCAGGCGTCTCGAGCCGACGGCATATCGAGCAGGGCGACCACCGTATCGAGCGACATATCGGCCCCCGCGACTCCGATGAACGTGCCGTCCGCCGCGTAGAGCGCCCGGTTGCTCGGCAGCAGGATCGAGAGCCCGGAGTCGTCGGGGTAGAGCTCCCCCCACCGCGCGCCTCGGGTCTTCCGCGTCGATCGATACCACGGCCTCTTGCGAGGGTCGTAGTCATCGGAGAGGTCAGGAAATCCAGGATAGTTGATGAGCGGCCCCGACTCGAGCCCCACGTAGAGCCAGCGTACCGAGGTGGTCCGACCGCGCAGCAGGGCCTCTTGGCGCTCCGGGGAGAGCCCGATACCGTCCGCGCCGTAGCTCGCTAGCATCGCGGACCGAAAGACCCTCCGCAGCGGGGCGAGTCGCCCGATCTCTTCTTCGATGGGGCCCTCGTAGACCACCCCTGGCGGGACCAAGACCAGTGGATCCGAGAACGACATCTTGCGGCCGTAAGTCTCGGCCATCAGGTAGTCCACCGGGGGTTCGTCTCCGCGGTAGTCCGAGCGCCGATAGATCGGCACCGGCTGAGGGCGGGCGAAGGACCAGAGCTGCTCGGTGGAGCCCGCGAGCTGCTCCAACGCGGCCTCGACCCGTAGGAACTCGACGTCGATCTGGTGGCTGTGCGAGACCACCGAGGCGGTGAGCCCGGCGACACGCGCATGCTCGGAGGCAGCCCAAGCCATCGTACCCGAGACGGAGGCCACCGCCATCAGCAGGATGAAGGCCGCCGCGAGCAAGGCCCCCACCACCAAGCTCGCGAGGAGACCCGTGTGGCGGCTGCCCCACCGGCGCATGGCACGAAGCAGGTTGTCGGGGCGAGCCTTGATCTCGCGCTGCTGGAGATACCGACGCACGTCGTCGGCCAAGGAGAGCACGTCGGGGTAGCGCCGCGCGGGGCTCTGGGCGCAGGCCTTATGGATGATCGCAGCCAGATCCTTGGGGACCCTTCGCCCATTGGCGTTCCGGAGCGGGCGTCGCTCCGCGGCCGCGGCGCGCAGCAAGGCCTCGGCGGGGGCGTCGGTGGTGATCGCACGCTCAAAGGTGACGATCTCTTGCAGGACCAAGCCCAGCGCATACTGATCGCTGAGGGGGGTGAGGGGTAGACCTCGAGCCTGCTCCGGGGCCATATACTGCGGCGTTCCGACCGCTCGGCCGGCCTCGCTCGCGCGCACCACCGTCGTCATCTCGGACGTACCCTCGACCTTGCGGAGGATCTCGGCGATCCCCCAGTCCATGATGGTCACCTCACCGAACGCGCCGACCATCAAGTTCTCGGGCTTGATGTCGCGATGCAGCACCCCACGCTCGTGGGCGTAGGCGATCCCCTCGCAGACCTTGACGAAGATCTCGAGTCGCCCCTCGAGGGTCTCGGCAGGCTCCATCGGCTTGCGCTGACGGGCCTTCTGCCTGGCGTCCCAGATGATCTCGCCGAGCGTACGGCCGTTGATCACCTTCATCGTGAAGGCCGGCTGGTCGTCGCGGGTTCGCTCTAGCGCGTGAACCGAGATGATATTGGGATGATCGAGCTGGGCCGTGATGCACGCCTCGCCCACGAAGCGGGCCGTCAGGGCCTCATGGGCCCCGTGCCGCAAGACCTTGACCGCGACGGTGCGGAGGAGGAGCTTGTCGCGCGCCAGCAAGACTGTACCCATGCCGCCCTGCCCGAGCTCGGCGAGCAGCTCATACCGACGCTCCAAGGGCTCGCGGCTGGGGAGCTTGGGCTTGGCCCGGCCGGGCTGCACCGGACGCGCGCTGTGCACCTCGCAGAGCTGGCGCAGCGAGAGCACCCCCTCTCGCTTGAGGGTCGCGAGGAAGCGGTCGATATCGCGCGGGTTTCCCTTGCGCACCCAGGCATCGTAGCGCTCGACGAGATCGGTGACCCCCATACGATCGAGGGTCGCCGCATCGATTCGCAGCCGCTCCGGCAGCTCACCTTGGTGACGCGCGCGCATGGGGCCTCCGGGCCGGGGGCGAGTATACAACACGGACGCGAAGAAGCCCTAAAGGTCGAGCGGACCTTCACCCCTCCTGCGAGGGCCACCGCTCATGCCCCGCCCAACGAGGTCGAGCCAGAGATCCCTCTCGGCTCATGGACCCTGGCTACGGCGCGATCTCGACGTTGAGGGCAGCCCCCGTCACCGAGGGCTTGAAGCGAAGCTTTCGCGCGGCCCGCCTGAGACAATAATCCAGAGCGCTTCCTTTCTTTTCACCCACGAGCCCCTCCGCGACGACCGTGCCATCGGGCACGATGACGAGCGCCATCTTCTGGGGACGGTCCATGCCTACATCCTCGATGCAGGCTCGGGTCTCGGGTAAGCGAGAGAGCTGGTTGGACATCCCGGCGGTGGAGGGGCGCATCGGCAGCCCCCGAGGATCGACTCCCCCCTCGAAGCTACGCCACTCCCCTTGCTGGAAAGACCAGATCCGTCGCGTTGTCTCGCCGGGGCTGAGCTTGACCGAAAAGGTTCGCTTGCGATCCCCCGAGGCCTGGATCTCGACCTTGTAGGTCCCTGGCTCAAGGCGACGCACCAAGGGACTACTGCGGATTAGCTCGCCATCCAGGAAGATCTTTGCGGGGACATCCGCAGCTACTACCAGCTTCGTCTCGCCGTCGGAGCGCGTCACCGTCTGGCGAGGCTGGCGGACGGGGGCGGGGGGATCGGGCTCCACAGGGGGCTCTTGCAGGGCAACTTCGGCAATCTCGACCTCTTCGACCTCGGGGAGCTCTTCGAGGAGCACATCGCCGAGGCGGAACGTGGGTGCCGGCTCTACCGGCTCGACCGACCCCCAGCCATCGCCCGACCGTCCGGCCCCAAACCAAAGGACGATCCCTCCGATCACTAGCGTTAGCAGAAAGGTGATCCCGAACGCCAACACCGCCCCCGCGCTCCCGAGCACCAGCCCGACCGTGCGACGTCGGCGCACCCCGGTCGAGGTCAGGCTGCCCTCGGGGAGGGTCTCGACCTCGTGAAGGTCCTGGTAGGACGGCGGCTCGCCGGGTAGGGCCACATCGAGAGGGAGATCGGGGCGCTTCCTGGAACCCGTCGGGGCCGCCCCCAGGGCCGTCGCCTCGTCGCTCTGTCGATCCGCCCACAGGGTCTGGGTCTCAAACACCCGGCGCCACTCCGAGAAAGGGGGCCCTCGGTGCGCTGGATCGGGCTGGGTGGCGCCCCTGACGAGCTCCCGCACGCCCCGCGAGACCCCCTCGCCGGGATCGAGGGGCTCGATCTTGAGCTTAGCTCGTAGGATCTGCACCGAACGCTGGTGATCGCGCACGTCGGGCTTGCGCGGGTAGGTCAGCTCCCCCCGGAGGCACTCGCACAGGACCTGGCCCAGCGCGTAGAGATCGCAGAGCGCAGGGTCGAGCTGCACGCCATCGCGGAGCTGTTCGGGGGCCGCGTAGGCGATCGTGCCGGGAACGACCCCGTCTTGAGTGAGGCGTTCCTGACCTTCTTGGACGGCGATCCCGAAGTCGAGCAGGACCGGCGCGCCGTCTGCTTGCAGCATAAGGTTGGCCGGCTTGAGGTCGCGGTGGAAGACCCCCCGCCCGTGGGCGTAGGCCAGCCCATCGGCGAGGGTCGCGAAGATCTCGTCGATCCGATGCCGAGGAAAGGTTCCCCGGGTGATCAGGCGGTCAAAGTCGTCGCCCTCGACCAACTCCATGGCGAGGAAGGGCAGCTCGGTGGCCGCGTCGGTGCCGAAGCCGGTGATGCGCACGATGGCGGGGTGCCGTAGGGCGTGAAGGGCCTCGGCCTCGCGGATGAAGCGCTCTCGCTCGCCGGGGATCCCGGACGGCTCCAGCACCTTGACCGCAGCCTCGATGCGCTCGGAGAGGCTGTGGCGGCAACGATACACCGATCCCATGCCCCCGTGGCCCAGGGGGCGTAGGATCCGCCAGTCTCCAATGGTGTCGCCTGGACTCAGCACGCCTCTACCCTATCTCAGCGGAGGCCTTGAGGGCAGCCGGAGCCCGATCCTCCTCGTCGACGGGATGGGGATCCACGCTCAAGGAGCCCCGATACGCGACCTCGCCTCGCTCCCCGCTTCGAGTTTCCGCGCCGTGCGCAGACCCTACCCCTCGTGCTCCACGCCCCGACCGGGGCTACGCTCTCGTCATGACCCACCCCAGCGATCCACGCGCCGTGGACCCCGGCTTGCTCGGACAGGTCTGGGCCAACGCCACCTTTCTTCGCGACCCCCTGGGCGGGATGGAGCGCATCCAGCAGCGGTACGGCGACGTGGTCATCACGCGCTTTCCCGGTCAGACCTTCGTACAGGTAGCCGACCCAAACCTGGCCGGCCGTGTGCTACGCGAGCTGCGCGACGCTACGATCAAGGACTTCGCCACCCGGGTCCTGTCCGAGGTCGTCGGAAACGGGCTGCTGACCAACGAGGGGGACTCTTGGAAGCGGCAGCGCCGACTCGCCGCCCCACCGTTTCGGCCCAAGGCCCTAAAACCCTACACCGCGGCCATGGTTCGATGCGCGAGCCGGGCGGCGGAGTCCTTTCCGTCCGGCGACCAGGTCGACGTGCACCCTCCGCTCGCGCGGCTGACCCTCGACATCTTGGCCCAGACGATCTTCGGCGGCGATCTCGAGATGGACGCCGCCCGGGTCGAGCGCCACCTCGAGCGGGTGATGGCCCAGTTCTATCGGATCACCGGATCGTGGGAGGCGGTGCTGCCCCATCGCTTGCAGCGGACCATCATGCGGCAGCTCCACGCGGATCGCGACGCGCTGCACCAGGTAGTCGACACCCTGATCGCCCAGCGCCGAGCCCAGGGGACGGAGGGACCCGACCTGCTCTCCCGGCTGATCGAGGCCCGTGACGACGAGGGGCGTGGTATGGACGGTGCCCAGCTCCGCGATGAGGTCCTCACCCTGCTCCTGGCCGGCCACGAGACGACGGCGCTGGCGCTCGGCTACGCCCTGTGGCTCCTCGCCGCCCACCCCGAGGTCCAGACCCGCCTGCACACCGAGGCCGAGGCCGTGCCCGCCCTCAACGACCACCACGACCTCGACGAGCTGCCCTTCACCCGCGCCGTCGTGCTCGAGAGCATGAGGCTCTACCCGCCCGCCTGGCTGATCGGCCGCGAGCTCACCGCGCCCACCCCCTTCGCGGGGAAAGATCTTGGCGTCGGCACGCAGCTCTTGGTCCCGATCTGGCTCCTCCACCGCGACGCCCGCTCTTTCCCCGACCCGCTGACCTTTCGACCCGACCGCTGGCTCGACGGCACCGCCGAGGCCGCCCCCAAGGGCGCTTACCTTCCCTTCGGCGGCGGCCCACGGATCTGCATCGGGCAGCACTTCGCGATGATCGAGGCCGTGCTCTCCCTGGCCGTCCTCATCCGACAGCTCCGAGTCTCTCCTGTCCCAGGTTTCTCCCTCGAGCTCCTGCCAACGGTCACCCTCCGCCCCCGTCGCGGGATCCTGCTTGGGATCTCGCGACGCTGAGAGCATCCAGGTGCGTGGTGTCGCACGACCAGAGCCCCGATCTGTGGCCCGCTCCTTGGCATCCGAGGATCGCGAGCCAAAGCCCGTCAGACCATACGGGTCGCTCAGGGCGATCCCCCTCCGGGACGCTATGAGGGTGTCCTGTCAAGGAGCCCCGATGCGCGCCCTCGCCACGCTCACCCTCATCGCCTGTACGGGTACGCCCGAGCCCTCCACCCCGCCGGGACCCCAACCATCCAAGATGATGCAGCGCGACCCCTACTGGTCCGTGCGCACCGACGCCGAGCTAGAGGCCGCCCTCCAGCAAGCCTGCGAGCGCGCGGTGGCGACGGAGCGCCCGGTACTGATCCAGTTCTCCGCCTCCTGGTGCATCGACTGCAAGAAGATCCGTTCCTTGAGCACCCAGCCCCCCCTGGTCGACGAGCTGCGCGCCTGGGAGACCCTGGTGATCGATCCGGGTCGCTTCGAGCGCCACGAAGGCCTCGTCAACGCCTTCAACGTCTCCCGCCTCGCCACCTGGATCGCGACCCGTCCCTCCGACTGCCGCCTTCCCGCCCCCGGCTGGCCTAGGCTGGCTGAGGGGAGCTTCGAGCCCGTCTCCGGGTCTTCGGTCACCGCCGAGCAGCTCACCGCATGGCTCAAGCAGGCTCGCCAGTGAGCCGCTGGGTCCCCGACGGCTCCACCGTCTTCGCCGATGAGCCCACCAAGGGCTCTCGCTTCCTCGCCCTCGTGAGCCACACCGACACCACCCACGCGGCGCTGCAGGCCGTCGCCGACGCCCAGGCACGCTGGCCCGACGCCTCGCATCACTGCTTCGCCTACCGCCTCGCCCAAGGCACCCACCGGACGTCCGACGACGGCGAGCCCTCGGGCTCCGCTGGCCCTCCGATCCTCGCGATGATCGACGGCCACGACATGGTCGACACCACGGTGGTGGTCGCACGCTGGTTCGGAGGCACCAAGCTCGGCGTCGGGGGGTTGATCCGCGCGTATGGGGGCTGTGCCGGGCGCGCCCTCGACGCGGCACCGCGCACCTTCTACGTCCCCGAGGTCGAGATCCGCCTCAGCT
Organism: Deltaproteobacteria bacterium; assembly: GCA_007693595.1. Taxonomy (GTDB): domain Bacteria; phylum Myxococcota_A; class UBA796; order UBA796; genus REDI01. The sequence continues at coordinate 52,707 of REDI01000082.1, forward strand.
TCTCCTACCCCGACACGAGCGCGGTCGAGCAAGCCCTCACGCTACACGATGCCCGCATCATCGAGTCGAACTACGCCGACCGGGTCACCCTCACCCTGCGTCTCGCCACCACCGCCCTGCACGGCTTACAAGAGAGCCTGCGCGACGGCACCGCCGGGCGCGTGCAAGCCATCGCCTCTCCCTGAGCCGCCCATGTCCGACGACGCGATCGATCCGCAGACCCTTCATCCCGATCGCTTCATCGACAGCGATCACCCCGATGTCCTCGCATTCGCCCTGGAACATGCCGCGGGCCTGCCCCCGCGAGAGTCCGCCGTCGCCCTGTACTACGCCGTGCGCGACGGGTTCCGGTACAGCCCGTGGAACGTCGCCTTTGAGCGTAGCGCCTTCCGGGCGAGCGCGCTGCTTCGCCGAGAGCCCAGGCAGGGGCACTGCATCGACAAGGCCCTGCTCCTCGCGGCCGTCTGCCGCGCTCGACAGATCCCCGCACGCCTGCACTTCGCGAACGTGCGCAACCACGTCGGCACCGCCCAGCTCGAGGCCCGCCTAGGCTCTGATCTGCTCGTCTACCACGGCTACGTCGAGCTCTACCTCGACGGGCGCTGGGTGGCGGCCACCCCGGCCTTCAACCGGGAGCTCTGCGACCGGCTCGGGGTCGTGCCCCTCGAGTTCGACGGGCGCAACGACAGCATCTTCCAAGCCTACGACCGCGCAGCCGGGCGCTTCATGGAGTATGTCACCGATCACGGCAGCCACAACACCCTTCCCTTCGATGCGATGATCGCCGAGTGGAGGCGCCACTACCCGCGAATCGCCGCCGAGGGCTGGCCCTCGCCTCCGTCCGGCGATCGCCTCTCATGATATAGATGATGACCTAGATTCTCGCTCCGGCTCGCATCTCCCAGGTCGGCCATGCACGCTTCACACCTCACGCGCCCAGGCCTGTTCCTCGTGGTGGGTCTAACCCTCGGAGCCCCCGCGGGGATCGCTACCCGTCACCTCGCGAGCGCACAGCCAGAGCCCGTCGAGGCATCCGCCCCCTCCTCCTCCTCGCGCTCGGAGGCGGACTGCGAGGCGCTACAGGAGCGTGCGCGCGAGCTCGACACCCAGGCCGAGGCCCTCGCCATGACCGCCTCGCTCCTGCACGGACAGCTCGCCCGGATCGGGGGCGTGCCCATCCCCTGGCCCGACGATCGCGATCCGGTCGAGGCCGAGCAGACGCTCGCGTCTCGGACCGAAGAGCTGCTGCTGGAGCGCTATGGCGAAGGCGCACCCGAGGCGCAGCTTGAGCTTTACTGCGAGGAATACCCTTGCCTGATCACCTTCGTCGTGCCGCACGCCGTCGAGGAGCAGGCCACCGCCACCGAGCGAGTCTCGCGGGCGAGCGCCGAGCTCCTCGGACTGCGCCAGTTCTCGTTCACCTTCGACACGATCGAAGTCGACGGCGAACTCTTCGAGGTCGAGGTCCTATTCGGCGACGAGGTCCTCTCGACCGATGCGCTTAAGCGGGCCGAGGTGCGCCGGGAGCGCTGGCTGAAGCGAGAGGGCTACCGATGAAGTGGGCGCTGCTGGGTGTCGGGCTGGTGGTGGGGATCGCCCTGGGTGTCCTCATCCCTCTCCGCGAGAACGAGGGGGGCACGACCGCGCCCCCCGAGGTCTCTGCTTCGGTCGAGCCCGCGCCCTGTCCGCAGTTCAAGCCACTCCTGCGGCAAGCCGAAGATGCCCGGGCGCGGATCACGCTGCTCGAACAGCAGATCCGCGGGCTGCGCGCGAGTGAGATCGAGCTCGTCGGAGCCCCCGTCCCCTGGCCCGAGGACCTCCCCGCCGCCTACCGCGACGAGGGCGCGCGCGCGACGGTCGAGCGCGCCTTGGAGGGCACCCGCTACCAGCTCGACGACCTCGACTGCGCCGAGTTTCCATGCCTTGCGAAGATCACCTGGACCGCCCCACACAGCGAGAGTTCCCTGCCCTACAAAGAGCGCCACTTCGGATCGCAGCAGCTCCAGCACTTCGAGCCCGGCGCCAGGCAGATCAGCATGTCGAGCCGCTTTGACGAAGAGAGAGACGTCGACGAGAACACAGAGTGGATGCAGCTTTTACCCGAGGGGACGAGGAACCCCGTTTCGCTCGATCGATTGAAATACCGGATAGACGGCGCGGAATAGACGCTCGATGCCCCCGACAACGGGCGGTCTCCCCCAGACCGGCGACGGCCCACTAGAAGAAGACCTGCACCTGGGCCCGAACGCGGTGGTCCGCCTGCTCGCGGGCCTCGAGCCCGAGCAGGCCCCAGCCGATGGTGTAGTCGGTCTGGATCTTCAGATCGTGGCGCTGCACGTAATATCCGAGCCCCGAGGCGAGCTCCGTGCGTCCAGACACCTCGGCGTGGTCACCCGCGGGGCGGACCTGGGCCCAGCGCCCCGAAAACTCCACCCCTGCGGGGAGGACGTAGCCCGCCTGGACGAAGGCGCCGCCAGCGTTCAAGGGGCTCCGCTCTATCGCAGCGGCTCCCGAGACCGCCTCGACCTCGCGCACCAGCGCCTCGGCCTGGAGCGAGAAGCCCGAGATCTTGAAGAGCATGTCGACCGCCGCGTGGCGGGTGTTGAAGGCGTCGTCGAGCACCTCGCCGTGCGTTCCGCGCTGACGGGTCGTGCCGTAGTTCAGTCCGCCCGCGACGCCGATCGAGAGCCTGGGCTTGGGCAGTCGCGCCAGATCGGCCTCCATGAAGAGATCCTTGAAGCCGCCGAAGGGGTTGACCTGCACCCGGCCCACATACATCAGCCCGCTCCCCCCCACGGCCCGATTGCGGCCATCCCCGCCATAGACGCCGATCTGGTAGCCGAGGCGCTCGTCGAGCCCGAAGAGGTCGTTCGAGAAGAGCTGCGCGCCGATGTCACGATCGAGGTTGAGCTCGGCGTTTACGATGGATCGATCGACAAGCTGGAGCGAAGAAGACGAGATCATGCGCTCGCGGTTGAAGTTCACCTTCATCTGCCCCACCCGGAGGTTGAGGTCGCGCAGCGGCGTCCAGGTGATGACCGCGTCGCGCAGGGGGATGGTCCAGTCGGGCTCCAGATCGTCGGCGCCAAAGCCGAGCTGGATGTAGACCTCGAGATCCCGCTCCTCGAGGTTGCCAAGGAAGACGAGACGAGCGCGTCGAACCTTGAAGCGAAGGTCGGGCTCGGGGCTCATGGGCTGAAACGCCCCGCTCCCTCGTGCCTGGACCCGCCCGCGGATGGTCAGCGAGAAGGTGGCGTCGTCGTTGGTGAGTCGGACCCCACGACCGAACTCGACGTAGAGGCCCTCGGCTTCCACGTCGGCCTTGGGAAGCTCCTTGGCAGGCGCGCCCTCGGTCGCCCCGAGCACCGGCAGCGGTCCCTCATCGGCGGTCGGCGGTGGCGTGCCAGGGCTCTCGAGCTGAGGCTCCTCCTCGGGTGCCGCCAGGGCGGAGGACACGCAGACCAGCCACAGCGCCGCGCCCAGCCACCGCGCTGCGCCCTTCGGGCGGGCCCCAGATCGCGCCGGTCGAGCGCGAGGCCTATCCATCATTCAGATCCGGCAGCCCGAGGGCCTCGATGAGCAAGACCTCGAGCCCTTGGTCGAAGAAGGGCACCCGGTGCTCCTTGCCACGCCAGCGGTATCGCCAGATCCAGCGATCTTGCAGAAGCGGCTCACGGTAGAGAAGGTGCTCCGCTTGGGGGGACCGGCCCTGCCAGTCCAGCTCGACCCCATCGGCGTCGCCGTGAGCGCGAAAGGTGAGCTTGCGATCCTCGAAGGTGAGCTCGACCCCGCCCTCTACGGTGCGAGCCTGCACGAACCCTGTCGCCTCGGCAAATCGAAGCAGGTCTTGAAAGAGTTGGTCGCGCGCCTGACGGGCGAGCACGTCGTCAACCTTTCGGTCCTTTGCTTCGTCGGAGCGCTGCTTGGCCTCGATGGCGGCCTTGAACCGCGCCGCGAGCCCCTCACCTCTGCGAGCCATCCAATGCCTCACGCGAACGGTAGAGCGCATCCTAACCCGAGCGGGGCGAGGCGTCGCCGCGGGAGGCAGGCCCCGGGGAGGATCGCGCGCCCAAGGGAAGAGCTCCCGGTGGGGAGCGGGGCGTCCCGCGACGAGCGGGCCCATGTGGGCTCCCGACCCGGCCCGGTGGCCCGCACGACTGGAGACGCTACACTTCGGGCACATGACGCCGCGCCGACCTCAGCCTCTCATCCAACGCGCCCGCCGGACCCTCCTTCGTGCCGTAGGTCTGGCTTTGCTCGGCGTCCTCGTCGGCGTCCCCGCCAGCGCGGAGCCCGACGAGCCGTCCTCCGCGAGCGAGAGCACGCCCCAGCGTGCCGTTCGCCTGGCCTGGACCGGGGGAAGCGGCGGGGTCGACGCGGGGACCTATGTCTTCACCATGCACGAGCGCTTGGGCAAGGGCGGGGCCCCTGAACTCGCGTCCGTGCGGTCCAGCTATGCGTGGTTCAGTCAGGGCGACTGGCTGGTCTCGGCGGAGGATCACCAGCTCGCCTCGACCCTCCGGCTCCTTCGGGGCGAACGTCCAAAGTGCATCACCTCGCGGCCCGCCACGCTGCTTCGCAGCCCCGATGAGCTGTTGATCTTCGATGGGTCTGCTCCCTCCTGGGCCGCCTTCTGGCCTGCCGAGCGCCTGGAGCGGGCGCGCTGGCAGTGCGTTCAGGGTGACCTCACCGCTGAGCTCATCGGCCCCGCCGACGCCAGCCCCCAAGACATCACCTGGGAGCTGAAGAGCTGGGAGACCCGGCTGTCGCTCACCTGGACCCTCGAGTCACCGAGCACGGAAGGCGAGGCGCCTGCCGGGATCCGCGGCGAGAAGATCCCGGTCATCGGGCGACCTCGAGGCGATGGGCCTCGACGCGCCCAGCAGCTCCTCGACCTCGTGCAAGAGGGGGTGATCTATGTCGACGCTGGGCGCTTCATCGCGGGCTTGAGCGCGACCCGTGACGATCAGCTCTCCGAGCATCGCGCGACGGGACTGGAGCTCCTTCGCAAGCTCAAACCCGCCGCCCTCGCGCCGGGCCACGAGGAGCTCGCGGGCGGCGCGAAGGCCCTGCTCCACGAGGCGCCAGATCTGCCTTGGGTCGCCTCCAACTGGCGCACCACCGACGAAGAGCTGAAGATCCCGCACAGCAGGGTCCATCGGGCCGATACACCGCGTGGGGCGGTTCACATCGCCTTCTTAGGGGCGATCGACCCCGCGCTTCATCGCGCCATCCCCCTGCTCTCCTCCGAGGACATCACCCTGTCCGATCCCGTCCGCGGCGTCCAAGAAGAGATCGACCGCCTCCGCGCACGCGACCAGCCCCTCGATCTGGTGGTGGTGCTCTCGACCGCATCCCCCGCTGTCCTGGGCCGGCTGCGCACCGAGCTGCGGGGCGCCGATCTCATCCTCGGCGATCCCTCCGACAGCCTGGAGCGCGCCGCCGCCGTCGAGATCGCGATCGATGATCGCCAGCGCTCGAGCCGACCCCTCGCCTTCCCTGGCGACCCTGCCTTGCTGGCCGAGGTCGTGCTCGCCGCAGGGGGTGGGCTCGAAGGCATGTACGTCCTGCCCCAGCCGGTCGAGCTGTCCACCCCTCCCCAGCCCGAGATCCTCGAAGCCGTGACCCAGACCCGCGCGGAACGCTTCCCTGAGCTGGACCGCCCCCTCATCCCTGCCCCCGTCGGTCCTGCAGGGTCGACCCTCTCGGACAGCGCCTTCGCGCGGCTGGTCTGCGAGGCGATCCGGGACCACACCAAGGCGGACGTCGTCTTCATTCCCGAGCTCCCTCGAGGGGCGACCATCCCCGGCGAGCTGAGCGCTCTGCTCACTGCGCGGCGCCTGCGCGTCCCCGACCACCTCGAGGTCCACCGGATCCCGGGTGACCGCATGCGGCGCCTGCTCGACCAGCTCTACAGCAGCCCCATCACCCACTGCGGCACCACCCTGGGCCAGGCGACCCCGCGGATCGGCGCCCGCGAGATCGAGCCGGATCGGATCTATCGGCTGGTGACGACCGACCGTCAGCGGCAGGCCACCGAGCTCGGCTCCCTGCTCCAGACGGCGCGGCAGCCCTCCGCCTTCGACCAGCAAGGCTTCACCCCACTCCGCGACACCGACGGCAGGCCGCGCACCCTCCGGTCCGTCGCGATCTCGGCGCTGCAAGACCTCCGCTCCGAGTATGAAGAGGGCCTCCTGACCGAGCTGCTGGCCCGTCGCAGCGCCCCCGCCCCTCCGCGCTGGATGCTCCGCCTTCGAAACCTCTCCGTTCGGATCGAAGGCTTTCAGGGGGCAGACGACCCCGCGTACAGCCAGGTTCCCGAGACCTTGGCGACCAGCCCCTCCAGCTTCACGATCGGCAGCGCCGCCGACATGAGCCTGCACTACGACGAAGAGCGGGTTCACTGGGACCTTCGACTACGGCACGCCTACACCCGACTGAGAACCGCCGACATCATTCAAGAGACAGCCGATGACCTTCGCTTCTCGAGCTCGCTCACCCTGCCGGGCCTCACGACCCCCTCCTTCTTCGGTCTGGCCGCACGCCCCTTCGGCGAAGGCCTGCTCGACAGCGAGTGGACCCCGATCGTCACGCCCGCGGGCGAGACCCTCCCGCGCCAGCTCGACCTCTCGTTCACGCTGGGACTCGCCGCCGTGCCCAAAGGCATACTCCGAACACTACGAATCGGCCTCATCGGGATGCAGGACCTCTCGCGGACCGACAAGGTCCCCAACCTCGGGACTCGCGTCGAGGTCGAGACGAACGTCGCCTTTGGGCCTGGGCTCCGCTGGTTGACCCAGCTTCACGCGACCGCCTACGCCAACACCCCCGATCAGGACGCGCGCGACCTCAGGTTTCGCGCCCTGCTCGACAGCCGGGTCGCCATGCCGCTCTTCCGCGGGCTCGACATGTCATTCTACGGGAACCTCTTTGCCTTTCAGGGGCGCGTCCCCGAGACCAGCGCCGCCCGATACTCGTTCACCTTGGGCGCCAGCCTCGACGCGCGCGGGATCCTGATCCTCAACCGCTGAGCGGCCGAGCGTGCGCTGAACCGCGCGGGTCGAGAAGGCTTCGCCCGAGACCTCGGCGACGGGGACGCCGTCGACCCTCACGAAGGTCGGGCGCCACCGCTCGGTGCGGGTCCACAAGAAAACGCCCCCCCACAGGGTCGCCGCCTCTGCCGCGATGAAGCCGAGCGAGGCGGCGAGGACGGCCTTGGCCGGGTTGGCGTCGTAGTAGGGGGTGAGCAGGAGGGCCTGCAGGGCCTCGCGCGCCCCTTCACCCGCCAGGGTCGGCGAGAGCAGGGTCCCGACGATCTGCAGCAGACTCCCTGCAACGATAGGCAGGAAGGAGGCCCCAACCACCCCGATGGCCAGCGCCGTGCACCAGTAGACGACCGCCGTCGTGAAGTGACCGATGAGTTTGCACCCCAAGGCGGCCACCAGCAGGCCCCGGTGGGCGCGATACGCGGTGGCGGCGGCGGAAGCCCGAGCGACGAAATCCCCCAGCCGCGCCGGCATCACGCGCCCCAGGACCGCACCGATCCCGGCCCAGATCGAGGGCGAGAGGAAGAGCGCGAGCGCGACGAGGACCACCGAGGCAGCGATCAAGCCCACCCCTGCGGTCACCGCCGGAGCCCGATCTGATCCGAACGCCTCGGAGAAGACCCCGTGGGCCACGGGCAACGTGAGCAAGATCCCCCCGAAGAGAGCGGCCCCACCCACCACCTTCTCGGCCAGCTTCGCCGAGACCACCCGCGGCCAGGCCCGCGTCACCCGCCCCGCCTCCCACAGGGTATAGCCGTCAAGCCCGAGGGTCGATGGCAAGAACGTCCCGATGAACCGACCGATCAGAAAGCCGGTGAGCACGGTCTGACCGAAGGGGAGGGCGATCCCCTGGCCACGAAGGAGCAGATGCCACCCCATCGCGCTGCACAAGACCCCGAAGAGCTTGATCGCCATCGCGATCCCCCCCCAGAGCAAGAACGTGGCCGGCTCGACCTGGGAGAGGTGCGCGACCAGGGCCTCGTGAAGCGGGGCGGGCCCTCCAGGCCCATCGATGGGGTGACGGAGCAGGGCGAGAAGCCCGCCGAGCGTAAAGAGCAGCCGGGCGATCGCGTCCGCGCGCCGCCGTCGCCCCTCGGCCAACCGGCGGCGCCCAAAGAGGTAGGCGACGGACGACGCCCCCAGCGCGAGCAGCGCGACGCCCCCCCCCACGCCCCCGAGCAGGCCAGCCCAGGCCAGGACGAGCGCGACGGAGAAGGTCAGGAGCGAGAGGAGGAGCAGCAAAGAGTGGATCCGGGACGGCGGCGACGATGGCCGCGGCTGTATCCTGCCTGCATGTGGTTCGTCCTGTCACTCCTTCCTGCTCTCGCGGCGCCGGGCTTCGCCGAGCCTGGACCCGAGGGCGCCGGGTTCGGAGATCCCTTCGGCCGCTGCGGGGGACCCGCCGAGGGGCTCGGCGAGAAGATCCGGCGCGAGACCGCCTGCCTCGTTAAGCAAGCCGGGCCTCGAGGCCCCATGGATCCCGAGGGTCGACAGAGGATGTTCGCCGCCGTACACGAGCGGATCCCCGCGGGGTTCCTGACGGAGCTCAGCCCAGGCCCGTATCCGACCCTGATCGCCTGCCGGCCGGGCAAGCGCGAGGAGACCCTCCTCCTGCTCGCTCACGTCGACGCCGTGGCCCACGACGTGGCCGGTGCGGCCGACAACGCCGCCTCCATCGCCTCCCTCCTCGCGACCGCCCGACGTCTGCCCGAGCAGACCGAGCAGACGATCTGTCTCGCCTTTCCCGACGGGGAAGAGATCGGACTTGTCGGCAGCCGAGCCCTCGCCAGGAGTCTCTTCGACGAGGAGCGCTCCTATGCCCAGGGGCTGCTCCGCGCCGCGAGCCTGGATCTGGTCGTGAGCCTCGACCTGATCGGGGAAGGCCAGGTGACGTGGAACGGCCTGGGCCCCGCTTGGGATGCGGAGGGCTTGCGCACCCTGACCTCCCTTGGCCGCGCGAGCGTGCCGTGGGTGTACCGCGCCCTCTCGCTGCATCGGCCGGACATGGAGCGATCCGACCATAGCCCCTTCGCCCGTCGAGGCGTCCGCGCAGCGCACCTCATGTCTCGCGGTCGCTCGGGTGTGACGTGGGCGTACCATACCCCGCGCGACGATGTGGAGGTCTTGAACCCCTCGACCCTCGAGGCGGCGGCGGAGCTCATCCTCGACCTGTCGACCACGGAACCTCTGGGTCCCCCCGCGCGCCGAGGGGAGCTGGCGATCGTGACGCCTTGGACGCACCTGGTGATCCCTGGCTGGCTAAGCTGGCTCTGGCTTGTGCTCGCGATGGGCTCGGCGGTGGTGCCGTGGCTCCCCACGCGCCGGCATGCCTCGCAGGCGGAGCCACCCTCGCGATGGCCGCGCAACCTCCTGCCTTGGCTCCGCGCCCTGGGATGGCTCTTGGCTCTCCCCGTCGCCGCGGGTGCAGGCCTCAGCCTCGCCGCGCTGGGCCGCCCTCTCGAGGGGGCCCTGGCCAGCCCTGCCCTCGTCGCGGCGTGGATCGGTGCCCTGAGCCTCGCCCTGTGGTGGCCGCGCCGAGGCGACGACAGGCAGCGCCTCGCGCTCGCGACGATCCCGACCGCTCTGACCGCAGCCTCTCTGCTCACGCTCGGCCTGCCCCTCCTGGCGCTCCCGGTCGCCACCCCCCTCATCGGTCTCGCCATCGCCTCTCGGGCCGCACACGACGCGCCCGTCAGCCCGACCGCCACGCCCGGATCCAGGGCGGGCCGCGCGGCCACCTCCCTCGCCGCCCTCCTCTTCGCCGCCCCGCTCTCCCTGTGGCCTGCGCTCTACCTTTTGCGCGGGGATGCGTACCGCGAGCTGAGCTTTCACGGGCTGATGCAGGGGGTCCTGCCGTTGGTCCTCCTCTTCGCGCTCCTCGGCCCCGCCGCCCTCGCCTGGCTGCCAAGCCGCCCACCGCTCCCACGCCCCTTCTGCTCCTCCCTTCGGATCGCGCACGCTTTGCTCCTCGCCATGACGATCTTCTGGAGTTGGAGCTCGAGCCCCTGGCAGCCGCCCTTCGAGGAGCGCGAGGTCCGCTTCCCAATCTCCCCTCGGACCTCGTCCACCCTCCAGCCCGAGCCAGGCCGATGACCCGCTACCGCATCACCTTCACATACAACACCTCAAACCCCACCTATAAGAACGGCCCTTGACTCCGATCCTCGCGGGGTCGAGGGTTGTGCGTCTTGGGAGGTCCATTCATGAGCAAAGCCCCTTCGATCCACCTGCTCGCAAGCGGCGCCGCCGCGCGAGAAGCCGCCGACATCTCAGGAAACTTACTTCGAGACGCCGGCCTTGACGTCGGCGCTACGCGAGCGGTTAAGCCAAAGGGGCTCGAAGCGGCGCTCCGGCAGGCAGCCGGCCAGGGCGACGTGGTCGTGATCGTCGGAGGCATGGGCCTGGGCGCCCAAGGCGCCACCCGCGCCGCACTTCAAGGGATCCTTCACCCCACGATCCCAGGCTTCTCCGACCTCTACCGCCTGGTGAGCTTCCGTGATCTGGGAGCCGACGCCCTGCTCAACGACGCCATGGCCGGCTACGCAAGCGGCGCCTTGGTCATCGCCCTGCCTGCCGACGTCGAGGCGGTCGAGCGCGCCATCGAAGATGTCCTGATACCGACCCTGCCCTCTCTGCTCCGCGCCGCGGCCGGCACCGCCAGCCTCGAGCCCGCGCCTCCCGCAGCGCTGGGCCCCCACACGGCCCTAGAGCCCCCCGAGGCCGGGGAACCCGACTCCCCCGACGACGCCGAAGGCGACGATGACGCCGAAGACGACGGGGAGCCCAAGCCCCCTCCCCCTGAGCCCCGCTGGCGCCTGGGTGCGACCCGCGTCTCCACCGAGGCTGCTCCCATCGAGGCCGAGCCCCCCACCGATCCCGAGGGCGAAGAGATCCCCGATCGCGGTTGGAAGCGGGCCGTCTACGATCTCGAGGCCGAGGTCGTTCGAGGCAAGAACCCAGACACCCCACAGAACCTCGAAGACTTCGCCCCCTTCATGGACATCCTCTACCAAGCCGGAGAGCGCGCTCGTCTCGAGCTGCCGAGCGGGGTCAAGCTCGACCTCTACGGCTACCCGGACCTCCAGCGCGCCGGGAGTAAGGTGCTCGCGGTCGGCTGGGGTGAACCCCTCGCCGAGGTCATCGCCCTGCACCGCTACCCCGTGCAAGCCGGGCTGTGCATCGAAGAAGCCCGGGGGCTCATGCCAGCTCGCGACGCCGACCTCAAGGCGGTCGCCGAAGCGGTGACCGGCCGCGCCCCTCCCAACACCAGCGGCGAGCTCTTCGCCGTCGACCACGACGCCGTCTATATTCAGCGGGGCAAATGGGTCTTCAAGTGGGATGGCCGCCGTGAGCGCCAAGAGGGCAACCCCAAGCAGACCCTCGTCACGCTGGCGCTGGGCTGGCATCATCGCTAGGGCGTGCGTCGCGGCTTAGTGTCTGCATAAAAGCAGCTTTTCGGCTCGTGCAAGGGGGAGGATGTAGCCCGGTGTGCCGACCTGCTGTAGACTGACCCACGATCCACCGTGGAGAGGTCTCCCATGCCCCATCGATCCTCGAGCCCACGCAGCCTCTCTCTCATGGCCGCCCTGGCGCTGTCCATCGGCGTAGCGCACGCCGCAGAGTCCGATGGTGCCGCCGTGATCACCGGGGCCAGCACCACCGTCAACACCTACGTCTCCCTCGGGGCGGACGCCTCGGCGGGGAGCGACCGCTTCACGGTCACCAACGTCGCCCTCCTCGACAATCCGGACGGCGGCTTCTTCGCAGAGGAGCGGATCGGACCGGGCAGCGTGCTCGCGCTCTACCAGCCCCAGGGCGCCACCATCGACCTCTCCGACACCCCCTCCTTCGGCGAGGTGCTCGACTACGGCGGGGCGGGCAACTTCGAGTTCGTCGTCGTCGACCAGGTCGAAGGCGACACCGTTATCCTCGATCTCTTTGAGAAGCCTGGCGGCTTGAACCACGACTACCGCGTCGCGGGCCGAACCCAGGTCATCCGCGTGCCGATGTTCAGCTCCTTGGTCGTCGAGGAAGAAGGCCGCATCGTCGCACCCGCGTGGAACGGTCAGACCGGCGGCGTCATCGCCTTGAGCGTCTCGGGCGAGCTCGCGGTTCATGGCGCGATCGACGCGAACGTCCGTGGCTTTCGCGGAGCCCCCAGGGTCAACGAAGTCACCGGGTACGGCTACATGGGCTATCGGACCAGCAACATCAGCGATGGCGCTCGCAAGGGCGAAGGGATCTACGGATCCTGGCAAGATCTCATCGCCTCCGACGCCTTTATCGGTCGGGGCGCCCCCGCGAACGGCGGCGGGGGTGGCAACGCCCATAACGCCGCCGGCGGTGGCGGGGCCAACGGACACAGCGGCGATCCCTGGAACGGGCAGGGCAACATGTCCGACGCCACGGCGTGGTCGCTCGACCCCGCCTTCGCCGCTTTCGGCGGGCGTACCGTGAGCTCGGGAGGCGGGCGAGGCGGCTACGCCTTCGCCAACAATGACCGAAACCCCAACTCCGTACCTCCTGGAGATAGCCGCTGGGGGGGTGACAACCGCAGGCCCACAGGGGGTCTCGGCGGCCGGCCAATGGCCAACGATCCGCTCGAGCGGCTCTACATGGGCGGCGGCGGCGGCGCGGGCTGCGAGAACAACGACGTCGGAGGTTCCGGCGGTCATGGGGGCGGCCTGATCTTCATCGCGGCCGAAGAAGGCGTGAGCGGAAGTGGACACCTCCGCGCGAACGGCCAGTGGGGGGGCAACGCGGGCCGCGACGGCGCGGGCGGCGGGGGTGCGGGCGGCTCGATCGTGCTGATTACACCTCGCACCTCAGATATCCGCGTGACCGCCATCGGCGGTGCTGGGGGCAGCCAGAGCATCAGCAACAACGAGTCTGAGGGGCCTGGCGGCGGCGGCGGCGGCGGGTACGTGGTCCTTCCCGAGACTTCGAACGCGATCGTGAACGTGGGCGGTGCTGCGAACGGTACGACCAACAGTCCAGCGGTGAACCCCCAGTTCCCCGAGAACGGTGCGACCGCCGGCGGCGACGGAGAGCTGGGCGAGGTCCCTGACCTGCTAGACTTCGGGGTGTGCCTCTTCATCTTTTGCGACAGTGATGGGGATGGGCTCTCCGATGCCCACGAGCGACGGATCGGCACGGACCCCTTCAACCCCGACACCGATGGCGATGGGCTCACCGATGGCGAGGAGGTCCTCGAGTACCTCACCGACCCCCTCAACCCCGACACCGACGGCGATGGCCTCACGGACGGTGACGAGGTTCACATCCACGGCACCGACCCCCTCAACCCCGACACCGACGACGACGGGCTGACCGACGGCGCCGAGGTCATCGTCTACGGCACCGACCCCCTCAACCCCGACACCGACGGCGACAGGTTGCTCGATGGCGAGGAGGTCCTCGAGTACCTCACCGACCCCCTCAACCCCGACACCGATGATGACCGCCTCCTCGACGGCGAGGAAGTGCTCGACTACGACACCGACCCCCTGAACCCTGACTCCGACGGGGACGGGCTGCTCGATGGCGAAGAGGTGCTCGACTACGACACCGACCCCCTCAATCCCGACACGGACTTCGGCGGCGTGCAGGACGGCATCGAAGTCTGGCGCGGGACCGATCCGCTCGACCCCCGCGACGACTTCCCCGGAGACACCGACGTCGACACGGACACCGACTCCGACTCCGACTCCGACTCCGACGTCGACTCCGAATCCGAGAGCGAGACCGCGTAAGAGGACGCGTCAGAAAAC
>REDI01000058.1 GCA_007693595.1 Deltaproteobacteria bacterium
GCTTGACGCTGTTGGCTGTTCGGGGTTTCTGGATGAGAGGTGTTTGACAAGCGCACGTAGGCACTGACGCGGCTCGACCCCTTGCCTCCCTCCGGCCCCATGGGCCGGACCGCATTGAAGCTCCGCCATCGCCCCGCCTCGCCCGGACAGACAGCACCCTCCCTCCGGCCCCATGGGCCGGACCGCATTGAAGCAGCGTGTGGCTGTTGGGTTGCGGGCTTCGACCGTGGCCCTCCCTCCGGCCCCATGGGCCGGACCGCATTGAAGCCTGATCTCAATCTCACCGTCGAAGGTCGCCCATTCCTCCCTCCCTCCGGCCCCATGGGCCGGACCGCATTGAAGCCACCGTAGCAGGTGCACTCAATCGACCAGGTGTCACCTCCCTCCGGCCCCATGGGCCGGACCGCATTGAAGCCTCCAGTGCGGCATCATTCACCTCCTTCAATCACGTTCCTCCCTCCGGCCCCATGGGCCGGACCGCATTGAAGCACGCAGGTATGCCACTAGAGCACGCGCTAGCCCACCCTCCCTCCGGCCCCATGGGCCGGACCGCATTGAAGCATCGACGAGCTGACAGATGACCCGCTGATGATTGAGCCTCCCTCCGGCCCCATGGGCCGGACCGCATTGAAGCGCCGTCTGGCCGGCAGCATACTGGCGGAAGTTGTCCCTCCCTCCGGCCCCATGGGCCGGACCGCATTGAAGCTCAAGGTAGGTCCGTAGCGGCGCGGGGGCCTTCGACCTCCCTCCGGCCCCATGGGCCGGACCGCATTGAAGCGGTTTTGTTTCGGTAGGGGGGGCGGGTACTGTCATCACCTCCCTCCGGCCCCATGGGCCGGACCGCATTGAAGCTCGGCATCAACGTACACGACGACCGGGGCGACCTGCCTCCCTCCGGCCCCATGGGCCGGACCGCATTGAAGCCCAGGCTATAAGCGCGCTTAGTGGTGGTGGGGCGCCGCCCTCCCTCCGGCCCCATGGGCCGGACCGCATTGAAGCGAGTTTCCCTTCGCTTCCTCGACCTCCTGCTCGCTGGCCTCCCTCCGGCCCCATGGGCCGGACCGCATTGAAGCGGCAAATGCCCGCCGTCCAAGAGCGCGACGAACACCGCCCCTCCCTCCGGCCCCATGGGCCGGACCGCATTGAAGCTGCAATTCCGAAGCAAAATCCGCAGCAGCTTGGTCACCCTCCCTCCGGCCCCATGGGCCGGACCGCATTGAAGCCTACCGGCATCAATCGGCAACGGCGGCGGCGGCATAGCCCTCCCTCCGGCCCCATGGGCCGGACCGCATTGAAGCTACCTGGCCTGGCGGCCCCCTCGAGCATGGCACGCCCCTCCCTCCGGCCCCATGGGCCGGACCGCATTGAAGCCTGATCGCGTCCATCTCCTGCGCGCTGGGCGGCAGCATCCTCCCTCCGGCCCCATGGGCCGGACCGCATTGAAGCCTCGCGAACGACTGGCACGCCCAGCGCGCCCTCCTGCCTCCCTCCGGCCCCATGGGCCGGACCGCATTGAAGCGCCTGCGCGATGCGCGGACGTAGGCGCCCAGGTGGGCCTCCCTCCGGCCCCATGGGCCGGACCGCATTGAAGCAATCCTCGCCATCCACCGATGACCCACAGCCTCCGCGTCCCTCCCTCCGGCCCCATGGGCCGGACCGCATTGAAGCGGGTCGAGTGGCATGGCAGCCTCCTGTCGTGAGGGCCTCCCTCCGGCCCCATGGGCCGGACCGCATTGAAGCCGCCACCGTCTAGACCGCCCCTCCAGGAGGTGATGGACCTCCCTCCGGCCCCATGGGCCGGACCGCATTGAAGCCCGACCATTGCGTCGGCCTCTCTCACGTCGCCCTCGTCACCTCCCTCCGGCCCCATGGGCCGGACCGCATTGAAGCATCGGCTACGATCTCGGTAGACCATCGCTTGTTCCCCTCCCTCCGGCCCCATGGGCCGGACCGCATTGAAGCGATCAAGACGAGCCGGACCAAGCGGCGCGAGGAGACCTCCCTCCGGCCCCATGGGCCGGACCGCATTGAAGCGAGTGCATGGCCCGCCCGATGCGAAATCACCACTTCCTCCCTCCGGCCCCATGGGCCGGACCGCATTGAAGCGGGCTAGATCGAGGTTGCGAGGGGCGGCCCGTCGAGCCTCCCTCCGGCCCCATGGGCCGGACCGCATTGAAGCGACCGTCTCCTCGACCACCGGCGGGCCTCCGAGTAGCCTCCCTCCGGCCCCATGGGCCGGACCGCATTGAAGCGAGGCCACCGTTGAGGTCTACAACCCCGCACCCAACCCTCCCTCCGGCCCCATGGGCCGGACCGCATTGAAGCCTCAACCATCAGCGCGTGGTCTGCCAACGCGTCGATGACCTCCCTCCGGCCCCATGGGCCGGACCGCATTGAAGCCGGTAGGGCTCGATCCCGAGCACGAGGAACCGGCCACGAGCCTCCCTCCGGCCCCATGGGCCGGACCGCATTGAAGCTGGTTCGTCAGTGGACGCACAACGCCACGAGAGCGTCCCTCCCTCCGGCCCCATGGGCCGGACCGCATTGAAGCCTCGCTCGACACCAGGCCGGCCACCATGTGCTCGCTCGCCTCCCTCCGGCCCCATGGGCCGGACCGCATTGAAGCACCGTGTGATTGTCGCAGATCTGCTTGTCGTCGCCGATGCCTCCCTCCGGCCCCATGGGCCGGACCGCATTGAAGCATCGCCGCTACCGAGCGCGTGGTAAGAGACGCCGCGTTCCCTCCCTCCGGCCCCATGGGCCGGACCGCATTGAAGCTCCATCGTCGACACTTACCACGATGACGCCCTCCGCGCCCTCCCTCCGGCCCCACGGGCCGGACCGCATTGAAGCGGCGTAGAGTAGGCCAGCACTCCGATAGTCTCGTCTGACCTCCCTCCGGCCCCATGGGCCGGACCGCATTGAAGCCGGGCTCGGGGGTGACGAGAACGTGACCCAGCGCTTCCCTCCCTCCGGCCCCATGGGCCGGACCGCATTGAAGCGGCCGCGCCTCAACGACCTCGACCAGCGCGTCCGCCTCCCTCCGGCCCCATGGGCCGGACCGCATTGAAGCGCCGATCTCGGACCTCTCGCCGGCGCGGTCAGTGCGCCTCCGTCCGGCCCCATGGGCCGGACGGAGGAAGCGAAAGAGCAAAACAAAGCAAGCAGCTCACCAATGGGAGCCGCTTCGGATCACTTCCATGCAGCGGGCGTAACACTTCCATACCCGCCTTGATCTGAACGAAGGATCCGCACCTCCATCACTTGGCCGATCCCCAGGCGCTCTCTTTCGGCGGAAGAGAGTTCTCGAAGCCCAGGCCAGGTCAGGAGCCCCCCAGCGGCGCGAACCGTGAGGTGCCGCTGCCACAAAGGCCAAGCAAAATTGCCGGTTTTCCACCCACCTTGCACTCCGGCCGTCTGTTGCTTCGAACGGCGCGCGGCGGTAGGTAGGAGCAGAAGACCCCGAATGGCCAACCAGTCCGCGGCTGGATTCCCAAGCTTCTTGTCCCCTGAGGGATCCATCGCTCGAAGCGCGTAGTCTCGAGTCTCGGTGTTGTCCCATCCCATCACGGGAAGCTTCGATCCGTAGCTCCAGGACCCGAACAGCGTCTCGTGGATGTCCGCAGATCTCACTCCTTCGACCAGCTCTTTCGCCGCTTTGAGAAACTGCTGCTGTCCGGCTGTGAAGTGCAGAGCCGTAGGTTTCGCTGCTCCGTTATTGTCTAGTGCTCCTTCGGAGACGAAACCCACCATCCAGTCCACGGTCCTGCGGCGATCGGGCTGACACTCCGTCACCCACCGCAACAAGGAGGCCCGAAGAACTGATGGTGGAGGCTTGAGATCAAAGACCTTCTTGACCTTCTTTCCAGATTCCTTCTCATAGCTAAAACTAATGACAGGATCCTTCGCACAGTCTCGACGATCCGAATCGAGCAGATCCACGAGTTCATCCGCTCCATCTAACTCCACCTTGAGCACTGGCCGCCACACTCCATCGAGCTCCCACCCTAGACGCGGTCGACACGACGATGCGCCCTGATGTCGCTCGTCACAGGCGATCAGCACCCCGAGGGCAGCCAAGAACGCCAGTGGGTTCGATCCATCCATGCCACTCAGCTTGAGATCGATCATGCCTCACCTCCAAGAAATACCTGCCGCTCTTCGTACTCGCTCTCTCGATGATCCGCGAGACGAAGGATTGACTCGAGCCAAGCCAGCCCCCACCACCCGTAGCGTTCTTGCAACACCCAGAACCTATCTGCAACGCCACTGTCGGGAGCATCCAGTCCATGATCGGGAGGACCCGTCAGCTCGACGTCTAAAACACCCGTCGAAAATCCTTCGTTCGGCGCAGTACTCCAGTGTTCCTCAGGTGGCGCGTAAGGTCTGGCGTAGCCATGATGACTCGCGACCAGATGCAGCACAAGCTCGGGGTCATGGGCCGACGAGAGGATCTTCTCTCCCTCGGCGGAGGTCAAGATCATCGCAACGCTCATCATCTCGTGACGAAATCCCCTCGGAAGACCCGAACGCTCCCTTGCAGCTCTGCGCGCCTCGCGATCTGCCAGAATCCCCGAAGACTTCGCCAAGGGCTCAGGAGCACCCAGCGCAGTGATCTCGTCGCCACCATGCAACAACGCCTGAAACCGTGGATCAGCCTTGCCCAGGTCGTGGAGCCGACCTGCTAAAGTCAGATCCTCTGAGATCGGCTGGGGCAGCCCACAAGCCTCCGCAAAGGAGCCCGCCCAGGCTGCGACGCCCGCGAGGTGCTTCGACAATCCAACAGGCTCCAACGAGACGATCGAAGCGTTATCTGCGGTTCGTGCTTCATCGCTCGGAAGGGCACTCTGGCCGTTCCCTAGTGCGAGCAGTACCTCTGTAGACAACGGTTTGCGACCCGAGATGACCCATCGGCCGCCGAGGATCGATACCCTGGGCGATGACGAAGCCACCAACGCGATCTGGCGAGCTAGCCTGGAGCCCTGATCGATGTTCAAGGAGAGCCCCAAGAGCCACTGATGGACCAGCTTTGCCGCCTGCTGCACTGTCGTGAGCTCGAGGTCCGGGATAGCGGGTGGCGCGCCTATGTCATCGGGCCAACGGTAGCTGGACGTACCCTCTGTTTCGACCAGCTCTCCGTAAACCGACAGGTCGAGACGAACGATAGGCCGTCCTGTGCGCAAGGTATAGGCGAGATCCCCATGATCCTGCACGAGGTCTCGCGCAATCGGGTCGAATCCCCCCAGCGCAAGCCCCCCACGAGCGGCCGGCACGACCAGCGTATCGCCCGGCCGGATGCTGCGAGCTGGGATAGCCTTCGCCGAGGCTCCATCCCAGCGGTAGGCTACCTTTTTGTTTCGAGAGCGGCCTACATCGCGAGCATCGTCTGGGATAGAGCCAGCGTCGCCGAACGATGTCTCGACCTCGCCAGCCAGCCAGCGCTTCGCTACGGCGAAAGGAAGGCTCAACCCCTCGAAGCTAGATGGAGGAACGGCCTGAAGCCGCAGCGACGCATGCTGATCCGCCATTTCGCGTTCGCAGCTCAGCAGGTCCGCTCGCCAGAGAACCGTGACGTCGGCTCGCGGAGGCTCCAAGCCGTGCAAGTAGAGCGCAGGATCAGGATCGGGCATGGGCACTGGCGAGGTCTGGCTCAAGAGATCGAGGTGTGCCGGCAAGAGCACCGCCGCATCGGGCTTCGGTGCCAGAGCCTTGAGGGGTGCGGCCGCTAAGAGTGACTCCAGGATCTGCGGGGAAGCGTTGAGTTCCGGTCCCTGCTCCTGCAACCAAGCCCAAGTTACCCCGAGGGCTCTGCCATAGATCGGATCCTCAAGCGACTCCAAGCCCTTGGGCGCAACGACCAGAATGGGAGCCTGCGAGTGTCGACCCGAACGGTTCACCCTTCCGAAACGCTGGACCAGGGCGTCGAGGCTCGCAACCTCGGTCACCATGGCGTCGAAGTCGAGGTCCGCTCCCGCTTCAATGGACTGTGTCGCGACGCAGACGAAGGGGCGTTCGCCTTTCGTCCAGGCGGGGCCGGCTCGCTCCTCGAGCGCTTGCGTCGCGGCCACCCTATCGACTCCACGCATTCGCCCTGTGACGAGTTGTACATCGACCGATTTAGACGAGAGAGCCTTCGCGACGAGCCTGGCCGTATCCACGCGGTTGACCACCACGCCGACGCAACTGGCTCCCCCCTTGAGTTGTTCCTTGGCCCCCTTGACCAGCGCCTTGATCCACGCACTGGTCGGTCCGCTTCGGCCGTGGGTGTTGCAGGACTCCTGCTGACAGGTCACCGGCTTAGAAGCTTGAAGGCGCACCTTGAGGCGAACATGCGCGCGATCTTCGTCCGAGAGCGAGAAGGGTTCCGCATCGCTACTGGTAGCTGAGAGCGAGACCACCTGCCATCGGTCAGGAAAGCTCGCCTCACGCCAGGAGCGCCACTTGTTGGCCAGTGCAGCGAGGGTCTGCTCAAAGGGCCGGGAGAGATGCACCTCGTCAAGAAGAAAGAGAGTATCGGAGCCAAGGAGGCCTGCATGCACCGACTGCATCGTCGGACGAACTCCGTAGCCCCGGAAGAGCAGCCTAGACCCAACCTGATCGACCGTGGAAACACCGATCAAGGCCTGATCAGGCCGTCGAGCCCAGCCGTCATCCCTTGGAACCCCGCCGCGGAGGAGGGCGACCTGTAGTGGCTCCTCGCCCTTCGTGTACCCCCCCATGAGCGCAACCAGTCGCTGCCGAACGGCGTCGAGCGGGCCTTGCGTGGCATTAGCGAGTCGATCTCGAAGGACTTGAGCCCTGGCAAAGGACTGGTCCACGATGGTACGCCGGTCCACAACCATGATGATGCGTCGGGGCGCGCGACGCTCTTGCGGGGCTTGAGAGGCACTGGCGGCGAGCGCGTAGATCGCCACATCGAGCGTGGCCGTCTTGCCGGTTCCGGTCGGGACGCCGATCGTCTTGGGCCAGGTCCCCTCCTGCACAACCATCAGAGCAAGTCGCTGCTGCCAGGGGTAGGGCTCATAGCCGTGGACCGCACGAAAGTATTCGGAGAAGGTCGGCAGCGGGGGCAGGCTCATTGCAGCTCCTTGACATCGGTGGTCCGTCGGCGAAGGGGGGCGCACAGGCCCAGTCCGAAGTGTCGACCTGAACCAAGGATCATCGGACCGCGAACAAGCCTTGGTAGTTCGATAATCGCGTGGACCAGCCGGCGCGCTCGGTCGTGGCCGCCCCTGCGGTAGGGCGGGACACTGCGTAGATGTGGTGCACCGGGCACGGGGGCATCGAAGACCAGGGTGACCAAAACGTCTTTTTCCGTGATCCCAGAACCTTCCAGGGCCCGCACGACCGACTTTCGCACCAACTTGGTGGCCGTCTTGTGTGCCTTTCGGCGAACCGAGCCCTTCGGATGGTTAAGCGCATGACACTCCCCATCCAAGGCGATGGGAGTCACCGTGGCCCAGCGATCGCTCGGCGTAGACCATCGCGAGACTCGCAGGGTGGACAGAGAGTCCATCGGGTCCACCACCCGTTGGGCCGTAAGCTCGAGCTCGCCACGAAAGATCTTGACAACTCGGTCGCCAAGACCTCCGTGCGCGCGCTCCCATCGCCCCAGCGCCTTCTTGAGCGCGGTGACATCCGTCGCGCTAGCATCCGAGGGCAGCGACACGGCGAAGCCGCGCACATGCCCATCAGCGTGCGGATGCCCGACGAACGGTAGCGGTAGCACAGCGAGGTGATCCTGCGCACTTGGACCTCTCTCGTCATGCCCCGAGAGCTTGGGGGGCAGCGGATCGTCTGCGAAGCGCAACAAGGCGGCTCGAATCGTCTCAGCGAGTCCAACGGCCTGCGCTGCGGTTGGCGTCTGAGCCTCGCGGACATGATACGCGATCCAGATTCCGCCCGTACGAATGGTAGATAGCGGCATCTGATCATCGGAGGCGACTCGGTAGAGCGAGTGCTTCGCCGGCATGACTCGGCCCGGCTGATTGCCCTGGTGGTGATCGAAGGCTTGGACGAGCGCTTCTCGCTGACCCGGCTGTGGGGTTCTTAGGAAGGTATCTCCGTCAGGATCGGGAAGCCACAGCACCGGGTCTGCCAGGGTGGCAGGTGCAGCGTCGGACCCGCCGCACTCAACCGCTACAGCAACAAAAGAAGAGCTATGCCCCAGCCGAACCACACGAGCGCACAACTCCCGAAGCGACTCCAGCTCCCCCGAACCGAGAGACGCGTCGGGCCAGACGAAACTGACCTTGGGCTCGAACGGGATGATCGTCGGAAAGTAGCGCCCCTGCTTGGTGCGCCCCCACGGCAAGGCCCTAGGCCCAGGGTTGTCTTTAGGCACCTTGCCCTGCACAGTCTGGCGCTTCGCCTCGGTCAACAAGTTGGATCGAGCCGTGGCGATCGCCTTGACGAGCTTGGCCTTCGCCTTGGACGTAGCGTCGCTGGGCGCAGCAGCGAGCGCATCGACCGCGCTATGAAGCTTCTCTTCCTTCTGCCAAAGCCGAGCGTGATCGGTGACAGCCTGATCGTTGACGGGCACGAAATAGGTCATGACACGCCGGCGAGAGAACTCGCTGGAGGCGATGTAAGGTGCGCTCCACTCTGCTAGCGCGTCGAGCACCTTCGCTTCCTTCGAGTTGGGAACGTCTTCGCTGTAAAGCGCGTCGACGAGCGCCGAATACAGGCGTGCCGGATGCGGCGGCCACTCGGCGACAGCGCGATCGTTGTACTCACTGGCAGCGTAGCGCCCCGTGAGAAAGTGAACGTGAAGAGCGATCATCACTCAGCCTCGTCATCGCCGGGAGCTTCCTTAGCTTCGAGTGCCTGACTCTTGGCAAGAAGACCCACCAGCTTCGCAGCCGGCTTGAGAGCAGACATCGGCTCCCGTTCCCAGCCCATGCCCAACTTCGATGCTGCGGCGTCGGCCTGGTTTAGAAGCTCTGCCGCCTGCTCAGCGTCGAGGATGTAGGTCCCGCTCACCTGTCCATCAGAGCCGATGACTTCGACCTGAAGGGGCCCGTTGCCTACGAGCAGCGCGCCCGACCGTAGGTCATGACCCTCGGCGTGAGCCCCTGCGATCGCCGCCAGCGAGAGCGCGGCGAGCGAGGTCCGCGCAGCAAGCTCAGCGCCAGCTCGATCGGTCAAGGCGCCCCCTTGCGTGTTGGAGCGGAACTTAAGTCGGCGCAGCGCAGGCAGAGAGACCACCGTGGTCTGCTGCGCGCGGTCAAACGTGACACCACCCGTCTCGGTGGTTCGGGTGGGGGCGATGTTTCCGTGGTTGATGCCCGAGGGATCTATCTCCTTGGCCTTGCCCTTGGGCTTATCGAGGCTCCAATCGTCGTTGCCTTCGCCTTCGAAGACTGGGCCGGCCTTCTTGATGATGCCTAAGGGATCGATGCGCCCCCCGACCTTCGTGCCTGTCTTTACGCCTACGCCGATGATCTCGGAGGTGACACAGCGCTGGAACTTGCTACCCAGGCCCCCCTTTGGACCCGTGCTGTCCCACGCACCAAAGATCAACGCGGTGGGGCAGTAGCGATAGAGCGCGCTGGCATCCCGCGCGGTCGCATTGGTGACAGCCTGACCTGCCTCGGTGTAGCGGAAGAGCGTGCCGCTTGCGTCGACGCTGTCTCGAAGGATCGCGTCGTAGATCCGGTGCGGCGCTTGCAGGGCCGAGATTCCGCCGACCGGAGCCTCAAGCTGAGCATCGGCCTCCGTGAAGTCTACGTTCACCAGGGGAAAGTTCAGCTCCTGGCGCTCCCAACCGTCCTGCAGAGCGAGCTCCATGCGATTGGCTTGGCTCGCGACGCTATCGAGAAGGACGCACAAGACATCTTCGCCATCGATCCTCCGAAGCTCAGTTGCGTACTTGTGCTCGCCGTACCGTTCCCGGTCCTTCTTGTCTTGTGCATCGGCGTAGGTCGGAGGGAACACCTTGGTTCCCGGCCCAGCCGCAGGCTGGAGCTCGAGGTTAGCCCGAAGGGCAACACCACGCTTCACAGCGTCCATAAGGGTCGAGAGGGTCAGGGGGTTGGTGGACATGGCATGGCTCCTTGAGAAACGGTACAGAGTGAAACGAGCGGCAAAGGGACACTACACGACTCGGCACAGTCATAGCAGATTGGTGGGACCTGAAAAGGGCCACTGGAAGGCCCTGAACATGCGTTTAGGTCCGCTCACTGGATCTCGATGATCATCATGCAGGCTTGCTGAATCCGTTCTCGCCTCGATTGCCATTGCAAGATCGATCACGAGCCCCCTCGCCGGGCGGTCGGCGCGGCGACGGGTCGAGCGTTGGCGCCCCCCTCACCCCTCACCGAGGCGCCGAGTCCTCGCAGCCGGCTGAGCTCTCCGCCTCGAACGCCTCAATCGCCTCGCTGAGTGTCGAGGATCATCGCCTCGGCCTGGCCCTCGGCGATCCGGCCGCGGGGGTCGGTGACCTGGACGTCGATCTCGAGCCAGGCGCGATGCAGTGGGCCCGGATCGGGCACGTCGAAGATCATGAAGGTATTCCAGGACTGCTGCCGGCCGTCGATGGAAGTGAAGGTAACCCAGGCGCTGTCGATGGTCGCGACGAGCTGGTTGTCGATCACCCCCGTGCCGTCGACGATGGACAGCCCGCCGCTCGCGAGGCCCCGCGCCTCGAAGGCGAGCACAACGTGCCAGCCCCCTTGAGGGCCATAGACGAGCTCTAGGACGGGATCATCGGGATCGAGCCGCTCGAAGGCCCGCTCGCCCGTTCCAATGACGAGGACGGGATCCGTGCAGCCCCCCAGCACGCTCAGGAGGAGGAGGCAGAGTCGTGGCGAGAGGGAGGTCATGCAGCGGATCTAACCCAGCGCACTCCGAGGTCACAGCCCTTCAGCGGGCCAGCGGATCTCGACCTTGGCGCCGCCCAAGCGCTCGGAGCGCCCGATCGAGACCCCTCCACCGAGGCGGTCTGCCAGCGCGGTGACGGTCATCAGGCCCAGCCCCGATCCGCGTTCGCGAGTGGTCTGCCCGGGCTCGAGCAGGGCTTCGGCCTTCCCGTCGGGGAAGCCGGGGCCGTCGTCTTCGACGCAGAGGAAGATCTCGTCGCCCTGCGAGCCGCAGCTCACGAGCAGCCGGCCTCCTTGGCGGGTGGCTTCGCCCCCGTTGAGGAGCATGTTGAGGAGCGCGCGATCGAGGAGGGTGAGCGGCAAGGCCAGCACGCGGTCGTGCTGGCACTCGATGTCGATCTTGCGGCCTTGCAGGCGCTCGTGGCTTCGCGCGAACTTGACGGCCGCTCGGACGGCGACGCTCAGCTCGATGTCTTGGATCGAGGTCTGGCCCTGGGGCTGACTGAGGCGCTGGAGGTTGCGCGCCAGACTGGTCAGTCGTTCGATGCCGGCTTGGAAGTCGTCGTCAGAGGCGTTGGCCTTCGCGCTCAGGATCATCAAGACGTTGTTGATGTCGTGGGCGACCGAGCCCGCGAGGGTCGCGGCGATGGCCTGTCGCTCGGTGGCGGCGGTGGCCTCGCGCCACTGTAAGATCTCGTCGACCAGCCTCTCGCGCAGCCGCAGCCCCCACCAGGTCGCGAGGAAGAGCCCCAGCCCCGTGGCGCCTACGAAGCTCAAGCCCTTGATGATCTCGATGGTGCCCGCTTGCAGTACCGAGTCCGCCAGGTTGGTCACCAAGCGGCTGGACATGAAAATGTAGGCTGCCCCCACCACGATGTAGGAGAGGCTGAGCAGCAAGGCAGCCGCCCAGGGGGCCATGGAGCGCGGGGGCTGGTCGAGTTGGTTCATCGCGTTGAGCGTACTCCCTGCACCGATTCTCGTAAAGTCATCGGCGAGGGTTCCAGAGGACGCGAGGGCCGTGCCACCTCAGCGGGCCCGTCTCCATCGGCACGCGACGCGACATCGAGGACCAAGCCTCCGTGTCGACAAGCCTGTGTCACTGCGGGTGTGCGGGGCGGTGCAGGGGGCTAGTAGGGCCCTCCCCCTCGCGAGGCTCCCCATGACCATCCGCATCGCCGTAGTGCCCGGCGACGGCATCGGCACCGAAGTGATCCCCGCCGCCGTCCACGTCTTGCAGCACCTCGCCTCCAGGCACGACCTCGCTCTCGACCTTGTGCCCTTCGACCTCGGCGCCGAGCGCTACCTCCGCGACGGCACCACCATGCCCCCCGAGGTCATGGAGCGGTGGCGCACCGACTTCCAGGCCATCCTGCTCGGCGCCCTGGGCGATCCCCGCGTCCCCGGCAACCAGCACGCGGTCGACATCCTGCTCGGAGCTCGCTTCCAGCTCGACCTCTACATCAACCTGCGGCCGGTTCGCCTGCTCGACGCCCGCTACACCCCGCTGCGCGGAAAGGATCCGAGCGACATCGACTTCGTGGTCTTTCGCGAGAACACCGAGGGGCTCTACACGGGGATCGGCGGCCAGTTCAAGCGGGGCACCCCCGACGAGGTCACCATCGAGGCCGAACTCAACACCCGCAAGGGGGTCGAGCGCATCATCCGCGCGGCCTTCGCCTACGCCCAGGCCCACGGCCGCGGCAGCGTGTGCATGTCCGACAAGTCCAACGCCATGCGTCACGGCCACGACCTCTGGCGTCGGGTCTTCGCTGAGGTCTCGGCGGAATATCCTCAGATCGAGTCCTTCCACCTCTACGTCGACGCCCTGTGCATGGAGCTGGTGCGAGCCCCCGAGCGCTTCGAGGTCATCGTGACCAACAACCTGTTTGGCGACATCATCACCGACCTGGGCGCCCAGCTCCAGGGCGGCATCGGGCTCGCCGCCAGCGGCAACATCAACCCCGAGGGTGTCGCCCTCTTCGAGCCGGTTCACGGCTCCGCGCCCGATATCGTCGGCCGCGGCATCGCCAACCCCCTCGCCGCGATCCTCTCGGTCGGCATGATGCTCAGCCACTTCGGGCACGCCGATCTCGACGCCGCGATCCAGCGCGCGGTACAGACCTGCCTCGCGCAAGGGCAGGTCACGCCGGAGCTCGGCGGGGAGCTCTCGACCGATCAGGTCACCGACCGCGTGATCGCCCACCTACGCTGATCCAACCCTCTACCTCTAAGGAGCCTCTACATGAGCCTCGATCTTCATCCACGCGACCTCGTCATCCTCTCCGCTGTCCGAACCCCCTTCGGCACCATGGGCGGCACCCTCAAAGGCATGACGGCCACCGATCTCGCGGTCGCCAGCGCCACCCCCGCCCTCGAACGCGCAGGGATCCGCGGCGAGGACGTCGACCACGTCATCTACGGCAACGTGCTCCAGACCTCCAACGACGCCATCTACCTCGCGCGACACGTCGGGCTGCGCGCAGGCGTGCCCCAAGAGGTCCCCGCCATCACGCTCAACCGCCTGTGCGGCTCCGGCTTTCAGGCGGTGGTGAGCGCGGCCGAGCAGATCCTCACCGGACAGTCCAGCGTCGTGCTCTGCGGCGGCACCGAGTCCATGAGTCAGGCCCCCCACGTCACCTACGGCCTGCGCGACGGCGCCCGCTTCGGCCGCCCCCCCAAAATGCAGGACCTGCTCTGGGAGTGCCTCACCGACACCTTCACCGGCCTACCCATGGCCATGACGGCCGAGAAGCTCGGGGATCGCGAGGGCGTGACCCGCGCCGACGCCGACGCCTACGCCGCGCTGTCGCAGAAGCGCTGGGCCGCTGCCCATGACGCGGGCCACTTCGCCGACGAGCTCGCGCCGGTCACGGTCAAGACCCGTAAGGGCGAGGTCCTCTTCGAGACCGATGAGCACCCGCGACCTTCCTCGACCTCAGAGTCCCTCGCCAAGCTGCCTTCGGTCTTCAAGAAGGACGGCCTGGTGACAGCGGGCAACGCCTCGGGCATCGGCGATGGGTCGGCGAGCCTGGTCCTGGCCGACGCCAAGTGGGCCGAAGAGCGCGGGCTCACCCCGCTCGCCCGCCTCACTGGGTGGGGGGTCTCAGGTTGCGACCCCGAGGTCATGGGGATCGGCCCCGTCCCCGCCTCCAAGCGCGCCTTCGCCCAGACCGGCCTGGGCCTCGAGGACATGGATCTGGTCGAGGTGAACGAGGCCTTCGCACCCCAGGTGGTCGCCGTCGAGCGGGTGCTTGGCATCGACCGCCAGAAGCTCAACATCTACGGGGGCGCCATCCCCATGACCCACCCCCTCGCCGCCTCGGGGGCGCGGATCACCGTCACGCTGGTCCACGCGCTTCGTCGGCGCGGTGAACGCTACGGCCTGGGCAGCGCGTGCATCGGAGGCGGTCAAGGGATCGCGGTGATCGTCGAGGCGCTCTAGCTCCAGTTATTGTCATCATGACAATAACCTAGCCCCCGCACACCTGCCCTGCCGCCGAGGCGTTAAGCCTCGCAGAGCCGGTGTGGCCCGAGCCGCCCAGGGAGCCCCGATGGACGAGCAGAGCCTTATCTTCGACTGGAACGAGCAGCCCCCGCACCACCAGGGTCCGCCCCCCAAGGTCGAGGTCCACGACGAGACGATCCGCGACGGCATCCAGTGCCCCTCGGTCACCGATCCGAGCCTCGACCAGAAGCTCGCGATGGTCCGCATGCTCAGCGAGCTCGGCGTGCACTCGAGCGATCTCGCGCTTCCCGGTGCGGGCCAGCGCGCCACCGACGACTGCCGGGCCTTGGTCGAGCTGATCCGCGACGAGAAGCTCTCGATCCGACCGGCGGCGGCGGGTCGCACCCTCGCGGCCGACGTACGCCCGATCCTCGAGCTCAGCGAGCAGACGGGGGTGCCCATCGAAGCCATGCTCTTCTTGGGTACCTCGCCGATCCGCCTGTACGCCGAGGGCTGGGACGGAGACCGCCTGGAGCGGCTGACGCGCGAGGCGGTGCGTATGGGCGTGCAGGGGGGGATCCCCGTATCCTTTGTCACCGAAGATACGGTCCGATCTCGCCCCGAGACCTTGGCGCGGCTCTTCGAGGTGGCGGTCGAAGAGGGCGCGGATCGGCTGGTCCTATGCGACACGGTCGGGCACGCCACCCCCGCTGGAGTGCGCAACCTGGTGGCCTTCACCCACGACCTGCTCCTGAGATGGGGCGTGCGCGACACGGTGCGGATCGACTGGCACCAACACGAAGATCGTGGGCTCTCGCTGATCAACACCCTGGTCGCCGTCGAGGCGGGGGCCGACCGCGTCCACGGCACGATCCTTGGGGTCGGCGAGCGCGTGGGTAACACCCCCCTCGACCAGCTCCTCGTAAACCTCAAGCTCATGGGCGCTTGGGAGGGGGACCTCAGCGCCCTGGGCCCGCTGTGCGATCTGGTCTCGGAGGCGACCCAGGTGCCGATCCCGGTCGGCTACCCGGTCTTTGGGTCCGACGCCTTCCGCACCGGCACGGGCGTGCACGCGGCCGCCGTGATCAAGGCCCACCGCAAGGGCGATCACTGGCTGGCAGACCGGATCTACTCCGGGGTGCCCGCGGCGTGGTTCGGGCGCCAGCAGCAGATCGAGATCGGTCACCAGTCGGGCTTGTCCAACGTCAAGTTCTGGCTCAAGCAGCGCGACCTCCCCCAGACCGATGAGGTCGTGCACGCGATCTTCGAGCTCGCCAAGGCCGGCGATGGTCTCCTCGATGAGCCGAAGATCCTCGAAGTGGTCGAGCGAGTCTCGACCGCGGAGCGCTAACGGCGCCCTCCGGTCGCGCTGCTCGCGAGATCCCAAGGCCGTCGCCTGCATGGCTGCACGATCCGGGTTGCGCCGCTGCGGCGGAGCCGTGATAGAGACGCTCTCGGGAGGTCTCCTTGCAGCCCAACACCCACCTGCGTCTCAGCCGCTCCCTATGCGGTGAGCCCGTCGCGCTGTCGCCTGGCTCCGCGACGGTCTCCCTGACCACCACGGCCCAGATGGCGGCCGACGTTCAGGGGCTCGTCCACGGCGGCTTCGTCTTCGGCGCCGCCGACCACGCCGCCATGCTCGCGGTCAACGAGCCCCACGTGGTGCTCGGTGCCGCGGATCTACGCTTCGTCGCGCCGGTCTCCGTGGGCGAGGTCGTGACCTGCCGCGCGGAAGTGACCGAGCGCAAGGGCCGCAAGCACCTCGTCACCACCACCTGCGCCGTCGGCGAGCGAACCGTACTCACCGGCACCCTCACCTGCTTCGTGCTCGACCAGCACGTCCTCGATCGGAGCGAATCATGAACGGAGGCGTCCACATCGCCCGCGCCCTGGCCCGCCATGGGGTCCAGCACATCTTCACGCTCTGCGGCGGGCACATCTCGCCGATCCTCACGGAGTCCCGCAAGGCGGGGATCTCGATCATCGACGTGCGCGACGAGAAGAACGCGGTCTTCGCTGCCGACGCCGTGGCCCGCATGACCGGGGTGCCCGGCGTCGCCGCGGTCACCGCCGGCCCCGGCGTCACCAACACCCTCACCGCCCTATACAACGCCTACATGGCCGAGACTCCGCTCTTGCTCCTGGGCGGTGCGGCAGCCACCGTGCTCAAGGGACGAGGCTCCCTGCAAGACATCGAGCAGCTCCCCATCGTCCGGCCCATGGTCAAAGAGGCCGTGCGCGTCACCAGAGTACGAGAGTTGGGGCCCACCCTCGAGCGCCTGCTGCACGTCGCCATGGAGGGCCGCCGAGGCCCTGTCTTCTGCGAGGTCCCCGTCGACGTGCTCTACGACGAGGAGCTGGTGCGGGAGTGGTACGAGAAGGAGGCGGGCGGCGGCAAGGGGATCGCGGGCACCGCCATCAACCTCTACCTCAAGCAGCACCTCTTTCGACAGTTCCGTGGCTCGGATCGCCTGCACGAGGGCGCGCTCAAGGCCGTCGATCCCATGGAGCCCCAAGCCGCCGATGTCGACAAGATCGCCACCATGCTCCGCGAAGCTCGGCAGCCGGTCCTCGTGGCGGGTAGCCAGGTCCTCGCGCTCCCGCGCGAAGCCGACGATCTCGCCGTCGCGGTGAGGCGTATGGGCATCCCCACCTGGCTCGGCGGCATGGCTCGCGGTCTGCTGGGCGCCGACTGCCCGATCCAGCTCCGCCACAAGCGCTCCAAGGCCCTGCGCGAGTCGGACTGCGTGATCGTCGCCGGCTTCCCCCTCGACTTCCGTATGGGCTACGGCATGAAGATCAACCGCGCGGCCGAGCTGGTGGTCATCAACCGCGACCCGGACTGGCTCACCCGCAACCGGCGCCCCTCCCTGGCGGTCCACGCAGACCCTGGGCGCTCCTTGCAGGCCTTGGCTCAGGCCTCCCCCGACTCCTCGCGCTGGTCGGGCTGGCTCGAGGCCCTGCGCAGCCGAGACGACGCCCGCGACGAAGAGATCGCCGCCAAGGCCCGCGAAGACAACGGCTACATCAACCCCCTCGACCTCGCGATCCAGATCGAGGAGCGCCTGGCGGACGACAGCGTGCTGGTGGTCGACGGGGGCGACTTCGTCGCGTCCTGCTCCTACGTGGTCAAGCCCCGGCGCCCGCTCTCTTGGCTCGATCCTGGGGTCTTCGGCACCCTGGGGGTGGGCGGGGGCTTCGCGGCAGGTGCGGCCCTAGTCCGTCCCAACGCCGAGGTCTGGCTGCTCTACGGCGACGGCGCCAGCGCCTTCTCCCTCGCCGAGATCGACACCTTCGTGCGCCATGGGCTCAAGGTGATCGCCGTCATCGGCACCGATGGCGCGTGGGGGCAGATCGCACGGGATCAGGTCAAGATCCTTGGCGATGACGTCGGCACGGTCCTGCGTCGCACCGACTACCAGATCGTCGGCGAAGGGTACGGCGCCCGCGGCTTCTTGCTCACCGACCGCAGCAAGATCGGCGAGACCCTCGACGCCGCCCGCGAGGCCGCCAAGGAAGGCCCCGTCGTGATCAACGCCTGGCTCGGGCAGTCCGACTTCCGCGAGGGCAGCCTCTCGATGTGAGGCGCTCTCGCGTAGCCTGGCCCACCTGGGCGCTCAGCGCTCGGTGCCTACCCTCCCCCCATGAAGATCCTGGTCACAGGGGCTACCGGCTATGTCGGAGGCCGACTCATTCCACGGCTGCTCGACGCGGGCCACGAGGTCCGCGTCCTCGTCCGCGATCCGGCACGGGTCCAGCGGCGCCCCTGGAGCGACCAGGTGCAGGTCGTGCAGGGCGATGTGCTCGAACCCCAGTCCCTCGCCCCGGCGTGCCGAGGCATCGATCAGGCCTACTACCTGATCCACAGCATGTACGCGGGCGATGACTACGACCAGCGCGACCGGGCCGGGGCCCAACACTTCGCGCGGGCCGCCTCCGCAGCTCAGATCGCGCGCATCTTGTACCTCGGCGCGATCCAGCCCGAAGCTGGCGAGCGGAGCGCCCACCTCCACAGTCGGCGCGAGACCGGCGCTGTCCTGGCGGCGGCGGTGCCGACCCTGGAGCTTCGGGCCGGGCCGATCATCGGCTCGGGGAGCGCCTCGTTCGAGATGTGTCGCTACCTCACCGAGCGCCTGCCCCTCATGGTCACCCCGCGCTGGATCGACGTTCCTGTGCGCCCCGTCGCGATCCGTACCGCGCTTCAGATCCTGCTCGCCGCCCTCGACCGCGACCTGACAGGAGTGGTCGACCTCGGCGCTGATCCGGTGACCTTTCGCGAGATGATGGCAACCTACTCCGAGGTTCGCGGGCTGCGCCCCCGTCGGATCCTGCCGACCCCGGTGCTCGCGCCGGGGCTGGCGGCCCGCTGGGTCGGACTGATCACACCGATCACCAACGACCTGGCCGTTCCCCTGGTCCAGGGCATGTGCTCCCCGATCCTCGGGGACCTGCGCAAGATGCGCGAGCACTTTCCCGAGATCGAGCCCCTGCCCTACCGGCGCGCCGTGGAGCTCGCGCTGGCCCGGATCACCCAAGGGCAGGTCGAGACCCGCTGGTCGGGATCGATGCCTGCGGGAGCGACCTACCACCTCACCGATCGCGAGGGCATGATCCAAGAGCAGCAGAGCCGCCGACTGCCGACCTCGCCCGCGCGGACCTGGGAGGCGGTGCGCCAGCTCGGCGGCGAGCGGGGCTGGGGGGCGTGGGACTGGGCCTGGAGGGCTCGGGGCTTGCTGGATCAGGCGATCGGCGGGCCGGGGATCCGACGAGGGCGGCGCGACGCCCGGCAGATCCTCCCCGGAGAGGTCGTGGACTTTTGGAGGGTCGAGGCCGTCGAGCCTCCGCGATACCTCCTGCTTCGCGCCGAGTTCAAGCTTCCCGGTAGGGCCTGGCTCCGCTTCGAGATCCGCGCCCACGGCTCCGGCAGCGAGATCGTGCAGACCGCCTTCTTCGCCCCCAAGGGCCTGCGAGGCCTCGCGTACTGGTGGGCGCTCTACCCGGTTCATCTCCCGGTCTTCGCCGCGCTGCTCGACCAGATCGAGCGCGAAGCGCTGCGAGCGCCCACCGCCCGCCCGCGCTAGCGGGCTGAAGGCACTCAGCGATCGGTGCTCCCACTGGGTTAGACTTGCGCACCTCGACCGGAGTCCTCCATGCGCGTCCTGCTCGCCGCCGCCTTCCTCATGCCGGCCTGCTCCGACTACGGCCTCTCGACCCGCGTCTACCACGACGACCCCGAGGCCTGCCAAGAGGAGCCCACTCGCTACGAGGTGACCCCGGATCCCGAGTGCCGCGGTGAGCCGGAGCTCGGAGAGTTTGAGCCTACCTTCGGCTGGACATGGTCCGAGAACACCGCGAACCCAGGCTTTCATCAGATCATGGCCGCCCCCGTCGTCGGCCAGGCCACCGACGACAACGGCGATGGTCAGATCGACGAGGCCGACGTCCCCGATGTCATCTTCACCGCCTTCTCCTCCAACCGCTACCAGGAACCCGGTGTCCTGGTCGTCCTCTCGGGCGACGATGGCCGCCAGCACTACAGCCGCGGCGACTTCGAGGGCGCCCGTCCCTACGGAGCCTCAGGCGTAGCGATCGCCGATCTCGGCGACGGCATCCCCGTCATCCTCGTGAGCTCCGATCAAGGCTTGCTCGCGGTCGATGCCCCCACCGGCACTCGGCGCTGGCTCGCCGACGTCCCGACCGCCCGCTACGGCCACCCCTCCGTCGCCGACATCGACGACGACGGCGTGCCCGAGGTCATCTACGGCGCGACCGTGCTCAACGCCGATGGCAGCGTGCGGTGGACCGGCAACGCCGGCACCGGCAGCAGCGTCTACCTCAGCTTCGCCGTCGACCTCGATGGCGATGGCCTCGCCGAGATCGTGGCGGGCAACACCATCTATGAACATGATGGCACCGTCCGCTGGACCGAGGGCACCGACGGCTACCCGGCGGTGGGCGATCTCGACGGCGACGGCGTGCCCGAGATCATCACCGTCATCGATGGGCGGATCGTCGTGCGTGAGGTCGACGGCACCGAGCGATGGACCTTCGACATCACCGACGGCCGCGGCGGCCCCCCCACCGTGGCCGACTTCGACGGCGACGGCCTTCCCGACATCGGTGTCGCCAGCCGGGAGTTCTACCGCGCCGTCCGGAACGACGGCACCCTGCTCTGGCAGAACGTCGTGCAGGATTACTCCTCGGCCCGCACGGGCTCCTCGGTCTTCGACTTCGAGGGAGACGGCGCCGCCGAGGTCGTCTATGCCGACGAGACCACCCTCTACGTCTGGGATGGCGCGACCGGCGCCGAGCAGCTCGTCTGGGAGGGCCACGCCTCGGGCACCCTGTGGGAGTATCCCCTCATCGTCGACGTCGACGGCGACGGGTCCACCGAGATCGTGCTCGCCTCCAACAACTACACCTTCGAAGGCGCGACCGGCATCACCATCCTCCGCGACGCGCAGGGCACCTGGGCTCCCTCCCGCAAGGTCTGGAACCAGCACGCCTGGCACATCACCAACGCCAACGACGACGGCACCATCCCAGCAGGCGCCCCAGGCAACTGGAACCAATGGAACTCGTTTCGCGCTGGCAACAGCGAGACCAAGCGCGGCCTGGGCCTCGCGGATCTGACCATCGATCCCCCCCTGCCCTGTAATCGGCGCTGTAACTCCGCCCGTCTCTCGGAGCTCTGGCTGCGCATCGGAAACCGCGGCCAAGAAGACGCCGGCCCCTTCACGCTCACCGCGACCCGGCAAGGCGAGTCCGAGCCTTACGCGACCTTCGAGAGCCAAGGCATCGCCGTCGGCCAGATCGACTGGCTTGGCCCCCTCGAAGTCCGCCGCGACGACATCGACACGGGCGGCGTGCGGCTCGACCTCGACCCCGAGGGCGCGGTCGAGGAGTGCCGGGTCGACAACAACGAGCTGTGGCTGCGGGAGTGGCCTTGCACCGAGATCGTCGACCCCCAAGACTGATCCCGGAAAACGAACTTCTCAGAAAAGTTTTTACGAGTGTATGACCCTACCCTTACGCAGCCCTATCGGTTGGTCCACGCCGCCGCTAAGCTAGTGGAAGCGCTGCTGGAGCTAACATGACCCGCCCCTCCCTTCGGCCCCTCGGCCTCCTCGCTGTCCTCGCCATGCCTGGGGTCGCGCTCGCGGTCTGGCCTGCCGAAGACGACTGGACCCCGATCCTGCGCGACGGCGTCCCCATGGGAGATGTGTGCGGCGACGTCGCCGGCTCGCACTGGTGGGACTTCGTGGGCGACGCAGACAACCCCGTCGCCTTCGTACACGACGACGGCGAGAACCTCTGGTTCCGCTCCCGGATCCGGGTCGCCCCCTTCCAAGACACGACTTGGCGAAACTCGAACTGGGCGGTGCTCATCGAGACCGACTGGGACACGAGCGACCCCGGCTACGACTTCACGATCAACCTCGATGGTCGGAACCGGCGTCTCGACTTCTACGAGAACATCGACAAGAGCGTGGCCATCACCACGGACGCCAGCGAGAGCCTGCTTGAGTTCTACCCAGCCCCCTGGGCCGAGAGCGGGTCCAGCACCGCGGGACACGCGGGCTATCTGAACGCGGGGAGCGACATCTGCGGAGGCACGACCGTCCCGCTGGACTACTTCCTCGACTGGTACGTGCCCTGGGATGACTTCACCGCCGCCACCGGGGTCAGCAGCATCTCGCAGATGGGCTTCGTCTTCGGATCGTCGGCCAACGGGACCGGCCTCGACAAAGACATCGCGGGCTGCAACAACGACACCGAGGTCTGCGACTGGTGGAGCATGTTCGGCAATGCCGACAGCGATGGCGACGGCCTCACCGATCTCGAGGAGTTCGAGCTCGGCACCGACCCCTACAACCCCGACACCGATGGCGATGGTCTCACCGACGGCGAAGAGGTCTTGATCTACGAGACCGACCCCCTCAACCCCGACACCGA
>REDI01000087.1 GCA_007693595.1 Deltaproteobacteria bacterium
CACGGACACGGACACGGACACGGACACGGACACGGACACGGACACGGACACGGACCTGCCCCCCGACCCCTTGCGCATCGACGCGGTCTCCACCGCACCTCCTCGACCGGACACCACCTTCGCTCTCTCTGCGGCGGTGTTCCCCTACGACGACGAGCTCACCTACACCTACCGCTGGGAGCGGGACGGCACCTGGCTCGACGACCTCCACCCCTCCACGACCACCGTCCCCGCGAGCCTGACGGCCAAGCACCAGACCTGGCAGGTCGAGGTCTTCGCCTCGCTGGATGCGAACGACGGCGATCCGGTGCGCTCGGGGCTCGTGACCATCGAAAACTCCCCCCCTTTCGCCGAGAGCGTCTCCTTGAGCACCCTGTCCCCCGCGCCAGGACAAGGCCTCTCCGCGACGGTGCACGGCCTGTTCGATCCAGACGGAGCCGGCGATCTCGACGAGACGCTCTTCACCTGGTGGCACCAGCCTGCGGGGACCGACGCCTGGTCCTCCCTGTCCGAAGAGAGCGCCCACCTCGACACCACGGGCCTGGCTGAGGGCGATCGGCTCTACGTCGAGGCGATCCCCATCGACCTCGAAGGGCTGACGGGCGCCCCGGTCGAGTCGGAGGTGGCGGAGCTGTCCTCTCCGGTCTGGGAGGAGCTCGCGCTCGGCAGCGACCACTCCTGCGGTCTGCGCCGTGACGGCACCGTGTGGTGTTGGGGACGAAACAACAACGGGCAGCTCGGCGACGCCACCACCGACGATGCCCTCAGCCCCGTCCAAGTGCTCCGCGCCGATGCCGAACCCGGCGGCGAGGCTTGGAGCGACTGGATCCAGATCGGCGCAGGAAGCAACTTCACCTGTGGCCTACGCGCCGACCGCACGCTGTGGTGCTGGGGTTGGGGCTCGGCCGGTCGCCGCGGCGATGGGCGGGTGGTCTCCACCCGCACCACACCGGCTCAGGTGCTCCGCGCCGACGCCGCGGCGGGGAGCGACTCGGTGTGGACCGACTGGGTCACCCTCGCGGTGGGCCACGATCACGCCTGTGGCCTACGGGCCAACAAGACGCTGTGGTGCTGGGGTAACGGGTTTTATGGCCAGCGTGGTGACAACACCGAGGACTCGAGCCGCACCACCCCGACCCGGGTCCTTCGCACCGGGGCGGCCGCGGGAAGCGGCGACGGCTGGGCCGACTGGATCGAGGTGTTCAGCGGTGGCGATCAGACCTGCGGCTACCGCGAAGAGATCGAAGATCTGTGGTGCTGGGGTCGAAACGACTCAGGTCAGCTCGGCGTGGGCAGCGTCTACACCCGCGCCACCGTCGCGCGCACCGTCACCGCGGGCCACCGCTGGACCCAGCTCGCCCTGGGCCGCCTGCACGCCTGCGGGCTCAGCGACGACGGCACCCTGTGGTGCTGGGGAGCCAACTCGGATGGTGGCCTCGGCAACAACACCGTGACGCGGAGCACCAGCCCCTCCCAGGTTCGCGCTGCGGCCTCGGACAGCGAGACCTTCTGGTCAGACTGGGTCCACGTGGCGGTCGGAGACCTGACCTCTTGCGGGATCCGCGAAGACGGGAGCGCCTGGTGCTGGGGTCGAGGCACGTCGGGGCGACGTGGCGACGGCACGACGACGTCGAGTCAGACCTTGCCGGTGCTCGTCCTCGAACAAGATGCGGACTCCGGCACCGAGATGGGCTGGGACGACTGGGAGATCCTCTACGCCGGATCGCGTCACTTCTGCGGCGAGCGTGAGGGGGGCAGCTTGTGGTGTTGGGGCCAAGGCACCTACGGCAAGCGGGGCGATGGCACGACCGCCGAAGATGGCACCACGCCCTCCCCGGTCACCAGCCCCTGAGGCCGCCGACCGAGCGTGAGAGGGGGCCGGTGTCTCGCGAGACCCTGCTCACGCCTCGGCGATACGTCGGAGGAGCGCGTAGGAGAAGGCCTGAGGGCTACCCCAAGGGGTCTGGTGGACCTCGGTCGTGCCTTGGAGGAGGGTGAACCCAGCGCCCAGGGCGTCGGCGATCCCTTGAGGGGTGTAGCGCTGAACGGTCAGTCCGCTACACTTCTCGGGGCCGTCGGGGGCGAAGGTCGCGACGATGGCGTGTCCGCCCGGACGTAGAGCGGCTCGGACCTGGCGGGCGTAGTGAACCCGATCGCTGGGCTCGGTCAAGAAGTGAAAGACGGCGCGGTCGTGCCAAAGGTCTACGCTGTCTGGCTCGAGGAGGGGCTGGGTCACGTCGCCGGCGATCCAATCGACCTTCTGGGCGCTGTCTGCGAGGCGCTCCTGGGACCGCTGAAGCGCGGTCGTGGAGAGATCGATCACGGTAAGGGCCTCGAAGCCCAGCGCCAAGAGATCGTCGACCAGGGTCGACGCTCCACCCCCCGCGTCGACCACATGGGTCTGAGTCGAGGGGGCCACCTCTTGGATCCACGCCAGAGATTGCTCCAGGTGCGGCCGGTACCAGCTCACGGCGTCGGTGGCTCTCTGTTGGTATACGCCTTCCCAGTGTGTTTCGTCGCCCAAGGTCACTCCAGTCTAAGGAGGTGAAGTTTTTGTCCAAGGAAGGCCGCAGGGTGGACCAACGGCTCGATCGCACGACGGATTGCGGTCGCCGCGCTCGGCCTCGGTGCGTGTCGATGTAGCACGTCCAGAGGCTCGGGTTGTCGCGCTTGCAGAGGGGGTCAGGCCGTTCCCTTGGCTCAGGCTGGGCGTGCCCTCTCACGTGGTGGTGCCGAGGCGCAAGTCGGCGGGGCGTCGACCTTTGCCCTCGTGCAGCGCACCGTGCGGTGCTCGGCGTTGCTCTTGCCGGAGCTCCGGCTCGAAGCTGCTGAGGGCGCGAAGTTCTCTTCAGGGCGAGGACAGTGTCCGACGTTGGACTGTTGAATCGTGGGGTCTTCAGTCGGATGTGGCCCACGGGTCAGGTACAGGGAAGCGCCCAGGTTACCCGTCGTCTCGCGAAGGCGCTACAGTGAGGGAGGGCGGCGCTCCAGAACAGAGGAACGCGCCCTCCCTGCCTCTTCCCTTGGAACACGGAACCCTCATGTCGCGCTCTCCGCTGCTGCTCCTCGCGCTCCTCCCGCTGCCCTCCCTCGCATCTCCAGACATTTATGGGGCGGGGACCGGCCGTGACGGCAGCCTGCTGGTCACAGAGCCGGGCACGGTCATCAACCCTCACGCGTCGCTCTCGGCCGAGGCGGTGGTGGGAAGTCGTGCCCTGGTGGTCGACGATAGCTCGGCGTTCGGGGAGGG
This sequence comes from Deltaproteobacteria bacterium, assembly GCA_007693595.1. Classification (GTDB taxonomy): domain Bacteria; phylum Myxococcota_A; class UBA796; order UBA796; genus REDI01. Next base: position 3,251 of record REDI01000087.1, read on the forward strand.
TGATCTGGTGATGCTCCTGCGCGTGACGGGGCTCGACAGCCCGGCCGTCAGCGGGGATCAGGAGCCCTTCGAGCTCGTCGGGGGCGAGGCTGGCCTGTGGGAGCTCGCCCGCGTCGAGCAGGTCGAGGGCGCCGAGATCCGCCTCACCGACGAGTTGGTCTATCCCTTCGCTTCGTCGGGTACACAGGTGATCCGCGTCCCCGAGTACGTCGACGTCACGGTCGAGGCGGGGGCCTCCCTCGTCGCGCCGGCATGGGACGGACTCTCGGGTGGCGTGATCGCCTTCCTCGCGCACGGCGAGGTGGTGGTCGACGGGGTGATCACGGCCTCGGAGCGGGGCTTCAGAGGAGGGGTCTTCCGCGATGGATCCGGCGCCTATGGCTGTTCCGGGCTCGATGAGCCCTTCCCCGACGGCGCAGAAAAGGGCGAGGGGGTCGATGGCTCCTACGGCCCCTCGGTGACAGGCCGGGGCAACCGGGCCAGCGGCGCGGGCGGCGGCGTCTGTCACAACTCAGGAGGTGGCGGAGGATCACTCTGGGGGATCGGAGGCCAGGGAGGCTACACCTGGCCGGGCTCGATCGGCGCGCAGGATGTGGGTGGGCTCGGTGGCGCTCCGATCCTCTTCGCGCCTCGAGATCGCTTGGTCCTCGGGGGCGGGGGAGGGGCGGGTCATGGTAATGACAACCTCGGCACGAGTGGGGGGGATGGCGGAGGCGCGGTGTTCATCCGAGCGGCGAGCCTCGTGGGGGCGGGCGCGATCCTGGCCCGAGGAGCCACCCCGCCCATAACCCCCGCGGCCGGGAATGACGCCGCCGGTGGCGGAGGTGCCGGAGGCAACATCGTGCTCTACTCCCTTGCGGAGCTCGACGTCGATCTGGTGGACGTGACAGGTGGGGACGGGGGGACGACCAACTTCGTCGATCACGGCCCAGGTGGAGGGGGTGGGGGAGGCCTGGTTCACGGCATGGGGCTCCTCGGTGACGTCACGGTGCTCGCTGGCGCCGGCGTGGCGGGAGTTCAGCCCAACGAGGACGCACCAGGCGGGATCCACTACGGCGCGGAGCCGGACCCTCTGGGCCTCACCGAGCATCTCGGGCACTTGGACCTAGTGGATGAGGCGTGGTTCCCCGACGCGGATGGCGATGGGCTGATGGACCACGAAGAGCTGATGCGCGGCACCGATCCGCTGAACCCCGACACCGACGGCGACGGACTGTCCGACGGCGATGAGGTTCTGCTCCACGGCACCGACCCGCTGAACCCGGACACTGACGGGGATGGCCTGCTCGACGGAGCGGAGGTCTTGGTGCACCTCACCGATCCGCTGGACCCCGACACCGACGACGACGGCCTGCTCGACGGGGCAGAGGTCCTGGTGCACCTGACCGATCCGCTGGACCCCGACACCGACGACGATGGACTGTTGGATGGTCCCGAGGTTTTGGAGCACTTGACCGATCCGCTCGATCCCGACACCGATGACGACGGCCTGCTCGATGGAGCTGAGGTTCTGGAGCACCTCACCGATCCGCTGAACCCTGACACGGATTTCGGAGGCGTCGGGGATGGCATCGAGGTCTGGCGAGGTACGGATCCTCTCGATCCGTCCGATGACTTCCCTGAGGCGGATACCGACACCGACGTCGACTCTGACACGGACGTCGACACGGACGTCGACACGGACACGGACACCGACGCGGACACCGACAGTGACGCGGACGCTGATTCAGACACCGACTCCGACACGGACAGCGACTCCGACACAGACACGGACACAGAAGACGACACCGACACCGACCATGACCAAGA
>REDI01000088.1 GCA_007693595.1 Deltaproteobacteria bacterium
CCCCGAAGGCCTCCTCGTCCTCGCACACCTGCTCCAGGACGAACTCGGAGTCGGTGTCCGTGTCGACGTCCGTGTCGACGTCCGTGTCGGTGTCCGTGTCGGTGTCCGTGTCCGTGTCGGTGTCCGTGTCGGTGTCCGTGTCGGTGTCCGCCTCGGTCGAGAGGAGCGTGTCCTGCTCCTCCCCAGGGTTACAGGCAAACATGGCAAGCGAGAGCAGCAGGATGGATGCGTGCTTCATGGGGGGTCTCCAGGGTAAAATAGCGCCCGCGAAACCGGCGAAGCCATCTGAGCTGCCGACCGAGCGACGCCCCTCTATCGTCTTCACCCTTACAGGGCAAGCCAAAGTCAAGGGTTGGCGGCGCGAAGCGCGACGCGGTGCATCAGGCGGGCCGAGACCTCTCGCCGACCCGCTCAGTCCAGGATCACGAAAAGGCCCAGGATCAACCCGATGGCCAGTGCGACAGCGAGGAGCACGCCCAGGCCCACCGCCGCGACACGGAGCCAGTCGAGCGGTGCCTGCCCGTGAAGAAGGCCCGTCTGGCCGTTGACAAGCACCCGATAGGACACGTCCTTGTATCGATACGCCCCAATCCAGACAGGGAGAAGGACGGGCCCACCGTCGAGGTCATGCGGGATCCCCGAGGTCAGCGTCTTGATCAGGTGTTCCTCGGCGGTGATGATGCGCTCCGCGCGGCGCTCCATCTCGGTGATCGCCGCCGATCGGGCCGCCTGACGACTCAGCTCGGCGATCTCGAACGGGACGTCAGACCCGGCCTCGTCGAAGGGGGACAGCGCCCCCTCTTCCCAGCGGCCGAGACCGTTCATCTCGGTCTGGGAGAGGGTCTTAGACGCGGGCACAACAACCTGATCGAAGCGCAGGTGGACCGATCCGGCGACCGGGGCCTTGCCCGATCGCGTCGCGGCGCGACGAAGGCCCGTGTAGGTCGTCTCGAGTGCGCCCGACCAGCTCCACGCGGGCACGAGCAGCGGACGGAGGGTCAGCGAGGCGCGGCGGATGGCGGGCGGGTAGAAGAAGCTGGACTTGGCGAAGACGCGGAAGCCCTCATCCGCCTTGGCCTTGTCGACCGAGAAGGGAATGGAGGCGCTGGCGTGCTCGATCTCGAGATCGGGATCGACCGGCACCAGCGCGGTGCTCCCACAGAATAGGCAGGCGGGTTCGGGCTTGCCGATCACGACGCCGACCCCGCCACCACATCCATCGCACTGGATCGCCTTCATCGCAGCTCCATCAGCACGTTGAAGCCCCCAGCGCAGCACGCGACGGCTCCGAGGACCGCCAAGACCAGCCCCACCAGCCCCGCAACCTTGACCCACGAAGTCGGCAGTTTGCCGGTGACCGCCCCGGTCTGGCCGTTGACGAGCACCCGATGCACGCTGTTGTTGTACCGGACGACCGCCATCCAGACGGGCAGGAGCGCGAGCTCGACATCTCGGAGCTCCGCCTCGGTCTGGCAGGTGAGGCTGCGATGGGTGTCGCCGGGCAAGAAGCTCTTTCGGATGGCCTCCGCCTCGAGCCGCTCGAGGGTCTGGATGGCGGTGCGCTCGGCCTCGTCGTGGGGTAGCGTCGGGTGCTCGGCGATCTGGCCCGCGATGAGCGCCGGGGTGAAAGGACGGCCCTGCCCCAGGTCGTAAGGGAGCAACCCGGCAGCCTCGTCGTGGGGCAGCCCCTTCGACGCGCTCACGACGTGGGGCGACCAGACCCGACCATGCACCCCGTTTAGGCTGAACCACTCGGTCTCGGTGACGGTGCGGGTCTTGGTGACCGTCTTTCCGTTCTCGGTGGTGGTGTAGGTCTCGGTGCGCTGCCAGTAGATGCCCACCTGGGCCGACCAGCGCGTGCGAGCGACGGCGTTGTAAGCATAAAAGGGTACGAAGACCGGACGCAGGGCTTCGGCCTTTCCTGCGCGGCGGAGGACTTCGGGGGCGAGCCAGCGGGACTGGATCCAGCGCGCGATGGCCTCCCCCGCCCGCTTGGAGGTCAGGTCGAAGGGCACCACCCGCTCGACGGGCTCCTCGGAGGCCTCGGCGTCGACCAGCCCACTGTCGCAGAACCGACAGGTCGTCGCCATGACCTCGGGTGGGATCTCGACGGCAGCGCCGCAGGTGGTGCACTGTTTGGCCACGGGACAGGGGCTCTCGGAGTGACGCGGGGTGAGGCCGGACTATAGCAGGGGTGGGCTCGGAGGCGAGACGAGCTTCGCGCTAGCCACGCGCGCTCGAGGCTCGCTAGGACCCCTCCTGGGCACCGACCATTCGTACCACCGCCTGGCACAGCCCGTGGGCGAGGCGGTCCCCTTCGAGAAGCTCCGGACGATCGAGGATAGCGCTCCGGATCGCCTCATCGATCAGGCACACGACAAGGAAGGCCGAGAGCGGGGCATCGACGACCTTGTTTTCCCCGCGCTCATGGCGAGCTGCCATATCGGCGCTCAGGATCTGCTCGGTCGCCCGCCGCAGCCGCTGGATCAGGTCGACCGGCGCCTGGGTGGCGAGCACCTGATGCAGCGCGGGATCGGTGCGGTGCATCTCGATCAGGGCATCGACGATGCGGCGGGTGAGCTCGGGGATCGGCAGATCGGTCGCCCCCGTGAGCGGACCGGCTGCCACCTGCACCAGAGAGCGAAGGTGGCGCTCCGTCAAGGCTTCGATCAGCGCGTCCTTGTCGCGAAAGTATTGGTAGAGCGTCCCGATGCTGACCCCAGCCCGCTTCGCGATCCGGTTGGTGGTCGCCCTCGCATAGCCCTCGGCGACCAAAACCTGAGCCGTCGCCTCGATCAGCGCGTCGACCGTGACCTTGGAACGCTCCTGAACGGGCCTTCTTCTACGCTTTTTATCCCTAGACATCCCTACCCTCGGATGCGAGTCGAAAACATGAGCGCTTGCTCATATCTTGGAGACACACAAACAACCACCCAGGAGGTCCCCATGCTCTCACCCTTTCGACTCGCTGCCGCCGCCCTTCACGGCCTTCACCTGCTGATCCGTCCTGGTCACCTCCCCGCCGTCTTCGGCATCGTCCGCGCCATGAACACACCGGACTACCTCGCCGATCGACGCGCCTTGCTGTCCGCCCACCCCCACGGAGCCCGTGCCCTCCACGAAGAGTTCCGGCTCTCGATCGATCTGCCCTTCCTGCGCACCCTACCCGAAGGAACCTTGGGCCGCGCGTTCGCCGACTTTGTCGATGAACACCAGATCAGCCCCCAAGTGCTGACCGACCAGACCCGCGATCAAGTGGACTGGACCTCCATTCACCTCTACGAGGTCCACGACATCTGGCATGTGCTGCTCGACATCGGCACCCACGTCGAGGGGGAGGTGGAGCTCCTCTCCTTCATGCTGGCCCAGATCCCCATGGAGCGCCTCGCCCCCTTCGCCCTGGGGATCGCCCTGCTGCGGGGCGCCCTGGGCTCGCGCGAGCTCACCACCCGCGGCGTGCACGACGCCATCGCCCGCGGCTACGAGCGAGGCAAGCGGTCTGCCCCCCTCTTTGGCGTAGACTGGTCGGATCACCGGTCGCAGGACCTGGCGGAGCTCCGGTGCCAGTTCCGACTTGAGCCGGCGCCGACCTCGCGAGGAGCCGGCGCGCTTCGGCTGGCGCAGGCGTGAAGGGCGCGAGGCTGAACAGGGGTTGAGCCGACCCTTCGCGATGGCTCGAGGCCCTCGGTGTCAAACGGGCAGCTAAGGCAACAGCACTTCGGCCGGGGTGTGCTGCCCGGTGAACGAGCCGATCCCAAGGCGGCCCCCCCCATTCGAGCCCCAACACCACAGGCTGTCGTCGGTACGGATCCCGCAGGTATGCACATCGCCCACGGAGACCGAACGCCAGTCCGACCACGCATCGCCACCGAAGGCCTCGCCCTCGGCGAGAACGCGAAGCGGAAACTCGACCCCAATGGAGGAGCTTCCGCCGCCGAGCTGCCGGCTGTGGTTATGTCCCCAACACCACAGGCTCCCGTCGACTCGGATCCCGCACGTGTGGCGCCCGCCAGCAGCGACCGAGACCCAGTCATCCCACGCAGCCCCCCCCGCGCTGGCCCCCGAACGGATCACCTGGATCGGCCGAGACTGAGACGTGGAGGTCGTCCCATCGCCCCGCTGCCCATCCTGGCCATGCCCCCAGCACCACAGGGTCGCAGCCGTCCACAAGCCCGCGTCGAAGCGAAGTCCACAGGAGTGCATCCCGCCCGCCGCGACGGCCAGATCCCAGTCTTCGTAGGCCGACCCGCCGCTCTCCGCGTGCTGAACCAGACGAGGCCGGACGGTCGAGAACGTGGTCGAGGCGTCACCACGGCGGCCGTTGGAGGGCACACCCCAGCAATACGCCGCGCCATTGTCGCGGATGCCGCAGGCGTGGTCGTCGCCGACCGAGACGGCGATCCAGTCGCTCCAGTGCCCCGAGGACTCGCTCGCGACCTGGGATGGCGTGCTGCGAGAGACCGTCGACGTGCCATCTCCTCGGCGACCGTCGCTTCCCCCGTAGCCCCAGCACCACAGCGTGTCGTTGTCGCGCAGCCCGCAGGTCGTCTCGCCGCCCGCGCTGACCGCCACCCAGTCGTCCCACGCTGCGCCGTCCACCCCCGAGCCGGACTGCACGACCTGGCGCGGTGAGTTCCGCACGGAAGTGGTGGTGCTGTCGCCACGACGACCACGCCCGCCGTTCCCCCAGCACCACAACGTACCTTCGGCCCGAAGACCGCAGGTGTGTTCGGACCCCGCCGAGACGTCCACCCAGTCGTCCCAGACGGGCCCACCTTCGACTGCGCCCGCGCGCACGACCTGCACCGGCACCGAAGATGAGGTGGTGTCGCCGTGACCCAGTCGGCCCTCGCCGCCCCCACCCCAACACCAGAGGGAGCCGTCGGTCCTCAACCCACAGGTGTGCGAGCCCCCTGCGCTGACCTTCGCCCACCCACCTGTGGGCAAGGGACCCGTGTCGGTGTCGGTGTCCGTGTCCGTGTCCGTGTCCGTGTCCGTGTCCGTGTCCGTGTCCGTGTC
>REDI01000059.1 GCA_007693595.1 Deltaproteobacteria bacterium
GACGGGCGCGAGCTGTGCTTCCAAGACCTCGACGCCGACGGCTGGCGCACCGAGCGCACCGAGCTGTCGATCCCCGGCGATCTGAGCTGCGCCGAAGCGGGGGTGGCCTCGGCCGGGGTGCCCGACGGCGACTGCGACGACATCAACCCCGCCATCAACCCCGGCGCCGACGAGATCTGGTACGACGGGGTCGATCAGAACTGCGATGGGTGGTCGGACTTCGACCCCGACCGCGACCGGCAGATCTGGCCGGACTACGCCGAGCGCGACCAAGCCTTCTTCGCCTCATTCGGGCTCGAGCCCACGACCGAGGGTACGAACGACTGCTACGACGACCTCGACACGCCGCTCTTCGACGCATCGGGCCTGATCGATCCAGGCGCCATCCCGCGGGAGCGCATCTGGTACAACGGCATCGACGATGACTGTAGCGCGCTGACCGTCGAGCTCGGCGATGCGGGCGAGATCGTGTCCGGCAGCCTGACCATCGACTTCGATCAAGACGGAGACGGCTACCTCAAGGCCGACGTCCGCGACGACTTCCTGGCGTATGTCGAACGATACGTCACGTTCGAACGCGCGGAACACTCCGACGATCTCGGCCCGCTAGCCATGGGACCCACCCCGGTTCGCGAGGTCTTCGTCGCCACCTTCGGCCCCGACGTCGAGTCCTGGAACGACTACTACGATACCTGGGGAGGCGACTGCGATGACGAGTCCGCCACCGTCCACCCTGGCGCACCCGAGATCCTCGACGGCATGGACAACAACTGCGATGGGAGCGTCGACACCGACACCGATGGCGACGGGGTGCTCGATTACTACGAGGACCTCGCTGGCACCGACCCCAACCAGCGCGACTCGGACGGAGACGGGATCCCCGACGGGGTCGAGTGGGGCGAGATCAGCACCCACGAGGGGCAGCTCGCCCCGGTCGACACCGACGGCGACGGCACCATCGACGCCCTCGACCTCGACAGCGACGGCGACGGACTCGACGACTCCTTCGAGGCCGGCAGCAACCCCACCGTGCCCCGCGACACCGATGGCGATGGCGTGCCAGACTTCCGCGATCCCGACGACGATGGCGACACCCTCCCCACGGTCGTGGAGTGCCCCGACGGCGAGCTCATCGACACCGACGGCGACGGCGCACCCAACTGCCTCGACACCGACAGCGACGGCGACGGGGCCCTCGACCGCGCCGAGGGCCTCGAAGACTTCACGGGCAACGGCATCCCCAACTACCTGGATCCAGGATCGAACTACGACGATCGCCGCGAGCCCCTCGGAATCGACGACCGCGGCTTCGGGCTCGGGTGCAGCGCCGTGGGTGGGCCGGCCGGCTCGGCGTTGCTGGGCCTGCTCGCGCTCGCGCTGCTGCGGCGGCGGCGGCGATGAGGTGGCGAGGCGCGCCGAGGACAAACTTCGTGCGCGCCTTCACCTGACGCTGCGATACAAGGCGGCCACCAGGAGTCGACGATGGCCAAGAAGCGTAAGCAGACGTTCGGGTGGGTCGCGGAGGGCGTCGAGGGCGAAGTCCGAGAGCTCGTCGAGCGACCGAACCGATCCGCGATCAAACGCCATCGCGCCCGCGTCGCCCAGCAGGCCGAGCGGCTCGCCCAGCTCTCTCCGGCTCAGCGGGCCCCCCTAGGCCTCGATGAGGCGCAGGAAGAGGCCCTTCGAGCCCTCGCGCGGGCCTCCAAGAGCACCGATCGACGCCGCAAGCTCCTGCACGCCACCCGCTTGCTCTTGGACGCCGACCTCGATGCGCTCGAGGCCTTCCGCTAGAGCCCGGCCTGCACTTGGAGCATCACCCGATGCATCGGCCGACCTCGACGGGTGCCCTCGATCTCCCAGGCTAGGGTCTCGACCAGGTGCCAGCCCTGCTCGTGGAGGTTGACGCCCAGCGTTCCTCGAAGCACCATCTCTTCTCGGGAACGCACATCCCCCGCGAGCACCGGCTCCAGAACCAAGCGAGGACCTAGCGGGGCCCGGCCCGCCGCCAGCAGCGTCGCGCCACCGTCCAAGCGCCCCTCATCCGCGTGACGCGCGATGAGCCCCTCCGCCTCGAACGTCCACCCTTCATTGGACCAACCCGCCGCGAGATCGAGCTGGCGATCCCAGGAGGTCGCGCCATCGACCAGCGAGAGCTCGATCTCCTTGTCGCGCAGCCAGGCCGCGCCCGCCAGGTGGCCGAAGAAGCCTGCGCTCGTGTGGATCCCGGTCTGGGCGATGAGCTGAGGACCCGCCATGAGGGGGGATCCAGGCTCCATCGGGTCGAAGATCCCCGCGCGGAAGGTGGCCGTCCAGCGCGGGTGTGGATCGACGTACCGGGCCTGCACCCCCACCGCCCGCATGGGCGAGAGGTTGTCGAGCAGCGCGCGCGTCGGCAGGAGCATCTGGGAGGCGGGCACCAAGAAATCGTGACTCACCGGGGTCTTCATGCGGCCGATCGCCAAGACCAGCCGCTCGGACAGCTTGGCCCTGATCTTGGCATCCAGCAGCGCGAGCTCCCCTCGGTCGGCGCCGAGCTGAACGAAAGCCGAGAAACGCTGGCCATCGGACATGCGGAGCTGAAGCCGCGCCATCCCCAGATAAGGACCATGCTCAAGGCCGCCTTCACGATGCGAGGCCAGATAGCCGACCCTCGCCCAAGCGTGCCCTTCTAGACCGTCGCCGATGAAGTGGTCGATCGGCTCGTGGGGGTGGACGCCCAGTCCGTGACGCTCGTGCTGGTTGCCGGCATAGCTGGGCAGGCGAGCGCGCGCGCCAGGGGCCTCGACCGGCGCCTGCGCCTGGGGACTCGGGTCCACGGGGGACGCGGGGCTCGGATCTGCGTGCGCGACCCAGACGAGAAGACCTGCGACGAAGATGGGCCACATCGGAACCTCCGCGGCCCAGGATGCACGCGACGTGCCAGCGCCTTGGCGGCGAAGGTCGAACGCCGCGATGAACGTCGTGCAGCGCGCCACGGACCGCGCCGCCTCCTCGAAGGTTTCAGCCCAGCGGCCGTCCTGAAACCCTCAGAAACATCCGCGACCGCTCAGCCCCCGGTCCACAAGCGGTGAAACTCGAGCTGGAACTCATGGGCCAGTCCGCGGGAGTGCATCACCATGAGGTTCTCGTCGTTGACCCAGTCTCCGGCGTTGGTGAAATTGAAGGAGCCGGCCACCACCCGGCGGCCGTCGATCACCAAGAACTTGTGGTGCATGACCGACCCCGCCCCAGGGCGTGTCTCGACGCCCGCGTGCCGGAGGTTGACCAGGATCTCAGACATGGTGTTATTGCTGGACTGCAGGTTGTCATAGACCAGCCGCACCTCGACCCCGCGCGAGGCGGCCACCTCGAGGGCTTCCCCGATGCCCTCGTGAGTAAAGGCGTAGGAGGCCGCCTCGATGGTCTGGTTCGCCTGCGCGATCTGCCCGATCATGACCTCGCCGCAGGTCCCCGGCTCGGCTTGGCAGAAGTAGACCTCGACCCCCGCGCGGCTGCACCCCGCCGTGAGCAGGACCAGCGCGAGCGAGGCCCTCACGAGCGCCTCGTGCGCCGCCGACGCAGCCCCAGCAGGCCGGCCAACATCAGCACCAGCGGCACCGCACCGTAGGTGCCTACGCCCGTAGCGCAGCTACAGCGACGCGACTCGGGGGCTCGGACCTCGCGACAGGCGCACTCCGACTCCATGCCGGGAGAAGGGGTGGCGCAGGCCTGCAAGGTTCCGTCTTCGCACCGGATCAGGCTGTTGTCGATCCCGGGGTTGGGGCCGACCGCGTCGGCTGCACCGATCGCTTCCTCGCAGAGATCCAGGGGGCCGCCGTAGACCACCGAATCGGTCAGGTACTCCTCGCCTTCGTCGTCGACGTAGTAGACGGCCAACCCGTAGTCTCGGGCCAGGATGCTCCCAGCGCCCGAGCGATGGAAGGGGACCTCGTCGGCCCAGTCGCTCCCGCCGGAGGTGATGGCGAAGTAGCCCGAGCCGGGCATGGCTCCGGCGCCCACCAGATCGAAGCGGACGTGGTCGACCTCGCACGTGGCGTCGCCGCCCTCGCCTTCGCGCTCCCGGTAGCCGCGGATCTCGTAGCAGCTCAGCTCCGTGCCCTCCGGCGCCTGAAGCTCGATGAACCGGGCGGACGTCGGCCGGGACTGCACCTCGGAGAGGATGGGTGCGACCTCGGGCGGACCGGGGGAGCACGGCGGCGGAGGCTCGGGGCAAGCGCAGGCTGAAGCGGTCCCCGGAGAGGGTTGATCACACGAGGTCAGCAGGTCGGCGCCCTCATCGACCGGGCAGCGGATCACGCTGTGGTCGATGGGCATGTTGGAGCCTGCCGCGTCGGGAGCCCCGAGCAGGTCGGCGCAGACCCCAAGGGGGCCACCGTAGACCGCCCGGTCGACGATCTCTTCGCCACCCTCATCATCGCGGTAGACCAGGGCCAGCCCATAGTCATTGGCGAGGATGCTGCCTGCGGCGCTCGAGAGGTAGTGCAGATCGGGATCCGCCCAGTCGCTGCTGGCAGAGGTGATGGCGAGCAGCCCATTGTCGGGCATGGCCCCCGCACCCATCAGATCGACGCGGACGTGATCGGCCTCGCAGAAGGGCTCGTCGCTGCCGCCGTCGCCGTCGCGCTGGCGGTAGCCGCGGATCTCGTAGCACCCGAGGGCCACACCAGGATCCCCCCCGAGCTCGATGAACCGGGCGGAGGTGGGGCGAGACTGGATCTCTTTGAGGTGCACTCCGTCGTCAGGCGCGCCGGGGGGGCAGGCGGGAGGAGGCTCGGGGCAGTCGCAGGCGGCAGGCTCGCCCGGACTTGGCAGATCGCACTCCGCCAGCAGGTCGGTGCCCTCTTGAACGCAACGGATCAGGCTGCGCTCGAGGCCCGGATTGGCCCCCACCGCGTCGGGGCTTGTGCCGATCTGACCTTCGCACACCTCGAGGGCGCCGCCGTAGCGCGCGTGATCGACTAAGACCTCGCTGCCATCGTCGTTCAGGAAATACAGGCCCAGGGCGAAGTCCGAGGCGCGGATCCTGCCCGCCTCCGAATCGAGGAGCAAGCCCTCAACTCCGCTCCACTCGCTCGATGGGGAGGTGGCCGCGACCAAGCCATGCGTGTTGACCTCGGAGACGAGCATTCGGTAGCTGAGCTCCTGGATGCACTCGGTGGTCTCGTCGACCGTCGCCTGACGGTAGCCCCGCACCTCGAAGCAGCCCGGCTCGACGCCATCGGGCACCTGAACCTCGACGAAGCGGGCCGCGACAGGGCGGGACTGGATCTCGGAGAACCAGGGGAGCGCCGCCGGCAGCTCGGGGCAGGGGGGCGGCGGCACGGGGCAGGCGCAGGCCGAGTCTTCGCGAAGTGAAGGGGCGGCACACGTCTGAAAGGAAGTAGACGGGTCATCTTTGTCGCAGCGAAGGAAGCTGCTGCCCGAGCTGGCCGAGGGCAGCGGGTCGAGGGCGGCCGCCCCGACGTGAGGCTCGCAGGTCGGCATGGCGGCGCCCCAGGCCACCCCGTCGAGGGGGGCGGGGGCGCCGGTGAACTCGAGGGCCAGGGAGAACTGGGTCCCCACCATGCTGCCCGCCTGGGAAGAGATCAGGTCGGCGACTGGGGCATAGGCCCCGTCTGCGACCGAGATCACGAAGATCCCATCGGTCGGGATGGTGTGGTCATCGAGGACGATGCGCAGCCGCTCCGTGCACCCCCCGCCGGTGTCGCGCCAGCCTACGACCGACACGCAGTCGAGGGAAGCGCCCGGAGGCCCTCGAAGCTCGATAGCGCGGTTAGCGACGGGCAGGGCGACGACCTCGGAGAGGTGGACCTCGGCAGGACCAGGACAGAGGGCGTGGGCCGCGGGGGCAGACAAGACCCCAGCCGCCGTCGTGAGAAGCGCCAAGACGCGCATAGGGTTGCTCCAACAACAGGGGGGGGGAGGCCCGGAAAGGACCGGGCAATCGGCGCATCTTTCAAGGATGAAAGGGGCGACCACTGCTCGCTGAGCGTACCTCAGGCTCCGGCCTCCCGCAACTCCCTACTACGACGCGGTGGGCACCGCGACGGAAGGCACGGTCGGGGTCTTCCGCCAGCCGAACCTGCGAGACTGCAAGCGTTCCATGACGGAGCCCGACCGACGCCTCGCTCGCCTGAAGTTTGGCCTTGACCAAGGGGGCCTCTCGTCGCCTGAGCGGCCACGAGGGCATCCCCCCTCCCCACCTATCGTCTTGGTCGAGTCCACACCTGGAGTTCGCGCTGTCCCGCACGCGGTCCTTTCGATCACTGACCACGGCTCGCTACTTCCTGTTTCACGCCTGGATCGACGGCACCCACGGTGACGAGCTCAATCTCGAGATCCGATCGATTAAGGTCTTCGGAGCGCCCATCCCGTAGCGTGCGCGCCTCGAGAGGCACTATCCTTGAGAGGCTCAAGGTTCTCCCTCCCAACTCCACGACCCAAAGGGATCATGGAGCTCCCCAAAGACGACGCCCTGTTCCGTCGGCGAAAGCATCCTCTCGCCCTCCCCTCCATCGGGCCGATCGAGGGATGCGCCGTCTCCCACGACCTCTCGGTCTTGGCGCTTCTTCATGGACATGGACTCTCCATGCGGCGCTTCGAAGACCTGGACCTCGCGTTCGATCGACTCCCCGCGACGGGAGGGCGTGCCCTCGCCAAGAGCGGGCCCTTCCGCGAGCTGCGCCGTCTGAACCTCTCGGGGCAGGCCACCGTCTCCCAACACCTCAAGCATGCCGGCCTCATTCGGGGCGAGGTCGACGGGCCTCGCGTCTGCTACTGCGTCGACGAGGGGGTGCTCGATCCTCTTCGCGCGCTCCTCGAGGGGCTTCGATATCACCGTCATCCCGGTCCCTTGGGGAAGGACGTGGGACCGCAGAGAGGAAGGTCGCGCCCCGTCGTCGCGATCGCCTCGCGACCCAGTGCGCGTAGGAGGGTCGGCAGACCACCAAGCCATCCGTCCGAGGATCGGACGCCAGCACGAGACCCGCTCGCGGGTCCGATCACGTCAGAAGGATGGAACGGTGGTCGTGCCCCAGCAAACCACGCGATCGTCATCGCGGATGGCGCATGCGTGGTAGGTGCCGACGGCGACGTCGCGGTAGGTGCCAAGAGGGGGTTGCAGCTTCTCATCTTCGGCGTCGGCGTCCGAGCCCCAGCAAGCGAGCGCCCCGGTTCCTCGAACCGCACAGGCGAAGCTCCCGTGGGCCGAGAGTCGACTGAAGGTTCCGCTGGGGGGAGCGCTGAGGGTGCCGAGAATGGTGTCTCCCCAGCATTCTATACTGTCGTCCAACCGAATACCACAGGTAAAGGCATCGCCTGAAGCGATCTGTCGGAACCCGCCGCTGGGCGAGTCGGTCTGATTCCAGACGTCGTCCCCCCAGCACGTCACCGTCTGATCTCCGGCTCGGAGCGCGCAAGCGTGAAAAGAGCCATTGGTGACGTCGGCGTAGTTGCCCTCGGGTGGATCGCCCAGGTCTGCGATCTCGGCGGGGTCGCCCCAGCAGGACACCACGCCAGACGTGTTCACGCCACAGGCGAACCAGGTGCCGATGGACGCCGAAGTGAACGTGCCGGCCGGGCTCTGGTCTCGTCCACGGCCGTCCCCGTCACTACAAGCGAGGGAGAAGTCGTCGTGAACAATGCAGCTCGCCTCTGTGATCATCGCGATGTCTCGGTAGCTGCTGGGGGGAGTCTCGAGCTGCTGGTCGAGCAGGCTGCCCCAGCACCGGGTCCCACCGGACTTAAGCAAGACGCAGGTCGAGAATCCGCCAGCGAAGAGCTGATCGGCCACCATCTCACACGCGCCTTCGCCATTGCAGGTGAAGCCCTCGCTGCAGGCATCCCCGCAGGCACCACAGTGGTCATCGTCGTCCATGAGATCGGCGCAGGTTCCCGCGCAGTACGCCAGCCCCTCCTCGCAGATGTCCACGCAGTCCCCGAGCTCACAGGTCTGATCGAAGGTGCAGGAGATCTCACAGTCCCCACAGTGAAACTCGTCGGTCATGAGATCGACGCAATCCCCGTAGCACTCCTCGAGGGGTGGCTCACACTCAAGCTCGCTGCTGATGTTCGCGCTGTCGCTGCTCAGCGTGTCTTCATCGGAGCCGCCACACCCGCACGACAGAGTGATCACGAGGATGGACAGAATGAATCTGGAATGGAGCATGGTGGGTCAGGCCTCGGGTTGAGGAATGGAGTGTAGTTTGGGGGCTCGAGGTCAGCTGGAGAGAACCCGAGCCCCGTGGGATCTTCCCTCCTCGTGGCCGGCCACGCCGTTGGCGTACCTAGCCGGGTCGCGGCGCAAGGCCACGCGGTGAGCGAGAGGGCCTCGCCGATCCGTCGAAGCTCAGGAACAGCCCGAGGAGCCCTGGTCTCTCTCGGCCCGAAAGCTCTGGATCTACAAGGGCCGGGTAGACCGGCGAGTCGCCCCGCCGCACCCAACACAGCGTGAACCCGAGGAGGTCGTAGGGGCCAAGGGCCGTTTCTCCGCCATGGGGTCGCGGCTGCTCGAACGGTACCAGCCCCGGCTGCCCTGTTCATGGTGGGGCGGTCTCGCTCCAGATCCGAGGTGTGTCGAGAGGCGAGCTCGGGTGTTCAACCGCGGTCGGCGGGCGGGCACCCTCAAAGAGAAGAACGATCCGCCGCCCTTATCGCGCCCCTCGCCTTCCCGGCCGGGAGCCGGGGGTTACATCGGCGGCGGAGGTCGCATGCGTCGTACAGCCCTGGTCACCGGAGCGAGCCATCGGGTCGGTCGCGCCATCGCGCTGGAGCTCGCACGAACGGGCTTTGACGTGGCGGTCCACTACCGCTCGTCGCGCGAGGGGGCCGCCGAGGTCGTCGAGGGCTGCCGCGCGCTCGGGGCCCAGGCCTTCGCGGTCCAAGGCGATCTGGAGCACCCCGATCAGACCCTCGGCCTGGCCGCGCAGGTCGCCGAGCGCTTTGAGCGCCTCACCCTGCTGGTCAACAACGCCTCGATCTTCATCCCGCGCTCCTTTCAAGGGACCTCCCTCGACGAGCTGCGCCGGAACATGGCGGTCCACGTCGAGGCCCCCTTCCTGCTGAGCCAGGCGCTGCTGCCGCACCTCCAGGCGGCCGCCCAGGCCGATCCCGAGCTCGAGTCGAGCCTCGTCTGCCACCTGTGCGACATCGCCGCCGAGCGGCCCTTCAAGGGCTATACCGCCTACTCCGCGAGCAAGGCCGCCCTGGTCATGCTGGTCAAGAGCATGGCGATCGAGCTCGCGCCGCTCGTCCGCACCGTCGGGGTCGCGCCCGGCCACGTCGCCTGGCCCCCCGACTACGACGACGCGACCAAGGCCCGCATGCTGCGCCGGATCCCCCAGGGCCGCGTCGGCACGCCCGTCGAGGCCGCCCGGCTGGTTCGCTTTCTGTGCCTCGAAGGCACCTACATCAACGGCGATGTCGTGCGCATCGACGGCGGGCTCTCCCGCCGGTACTGACCCCTACCGGAGCCCCCATGGACACCATCGAGCTGACCTCCTTTCGCGTGGACACGATCATCGGCCTCCTCGACGCCGAGCAGCGCCTTTCCCAGCCGATCGATGTCGAGATCGCGATGGACCTGCCGCTGGAGCCGACCGCCTCGACCGGCGATCTGACGCAGAGCATCGACTACGCCGCGGTGCAGGCCTGGTTCACCACCCTCGCCCAGCAGGGCAAGTGGCGGCTGCTGGAGTCGCTGGCCATGGCGACGTGCCGCCTGCTGCTCGCCCCGCCCGGCCCCGGCGAGGCCCGCGCGCAGCTCCACGCGGTCCGCCTGTCGATCCGCAAGCCGACGATCCTCGACGGCGCGGTGCCTGGGGTCAGGGTGGCGCGCGAGGCGGCGTGGTGCGACCTCAAGGAGCGCGAGCTCTCGGCCGGCGTGACCATCGGGACCCTCGAGAAGACGCCGGTGCAGGGGGCGTGGCGGATCACGCTGGAGCCCGGCGCGGTCTTTTCGGTCCCGCCGACCTGGAGCCTGCACGTGATCGGCGGTCAGGGCACCCGCGACGGCCGCCCCTTCGGCTACCGCGAGGTCTCGGCCCGCATGCCGAGCCAGGAGATCCGCGCGGGCGAGGCGGGCATGACCCTGCTGGCGGTCGGGGCGGGGTGAGGGGGCGCCAGGGCGAAGCCACCGTGCAGCACCCCTGCGCCTCGTTGGCGGTTCGGCGACGGCGGATCTACCTATGGGTGCTCCACTCCAACTCGAGGGTATACCGGCCGCGGCCCTGAGCTTCGAGCTCGAGCTCGAGCCGCTGATCGCCTCGCCGATAAATGCTCTCGATCTCGTCGGGTTCCTTGTCGAGCTCGACCCGAATCCACCCCTCTTCGCGGAGCAACCGATCGAAGTGGTCGAAGACCTGCACGATGGGGTGGGAGCTCCTAAAGCCCATCGTTGCGCTTGACCCTCGGGTGTTCACGCGCACGGCCGTCGCCTCCGGGTAGGGCTGGAGAGCCTTCGCGTCGAAACTCGGAGGAGGCGCAGGCCGACTCGTCTCGGGCTTCGGGGCCACGGGGGGGCTCGGAGCGACGGGCTTGTTCGTCGGTTGGGCGGGCCTCTGGGTAGGCTTCGCCGGAGGCGGTGGCTCGCCACCCTCCCCCGAGGCCTGCAAGATGCGGAGCAGGTCAGGGCCAGTCTCTTTGCCCTCCCCGAGCACAAGACTGTCGGGACCCTCCAGGCCGGGGGTCTGACGCCGGTCGGTCACTAGGGTGGAGAACACGCCTTCGACATAGCGGATCGCCTCGCGCGCGGTGACCTTGCCATCTCCGTCCGCGTCTCCCCACCCTCGAAGCGCGCCGAGGAGGAGGTAGCTGAACGCTGGCCGCGCGGAGCCTGGGAGGGGCCCAGCGAACTGATCGGGCGCGCCTGCCGTAAGCACCGTGACGAGGGACTGCCCCCCCACGGTGACGGGCACCAAGAGCTGCAATCCGTCGACCAGCAGCTCTCCTTCGGGGGACTTCCCGCTGAAGCAAGCATCGAGGATCATCACGGCATGCGCCTGCTTGCCGGGCTTGAGCCGGTCGAGGATCTCCCCTCGCTTAACGCTGCGTGCATACAGGCTGCGCGCCGTGCCTTGTGCGTCACTTCCGACGAGCAAGCCGTCCTGCCCGTTCTTGGCAGGGGCCCCATGCCCGATGAACACCCACCACACGACACCCTGTTCCCCAGCACGCTCGGCGGCCCACTCGGCTTCCTCAAGCATCGCCTCGCGCGTCGCGCTGTGCCCACTCAAGAGACGAACATTGGACGGGTCGACCCCGCGGGAGACCAAGAGCCATCGGTGCCAGTCCTCAGCGTTACGTTGGGCACCAACGACCGGCGGCACATGGAAGTAATCCTCGATCGAAACGATCACGGCGACATCGTGGGGACGAGGCTCCCCTTTGGGGAGGTCTTGAGAGAGGTCAGGCCAGTCCTGTGCCAACGCTATCCCAGGTATGAGAAACACAATGAACCACCCGCCAAGAACCCGCATCACCGTGGCGATCAGAGAGGCACGACCTCGAGTCGACCAAGGCCTTCGCCGGAGGTGGGGCACGATGCGTGCAAGGTTCATGCTATTTCCAGTCGATTTCAAGCTCATATCCTCCGCCACCTTTGGTTTCGATCTCCAGTTCAAACCTACTGGAGCCACGCTGGTAGGTCCCTTCGAGCTCGTCGTGCTCCTGTTCGAACGCCACGCGTTCCCAACCATCGGCCGTGAGCCTGGCGTGGTAGAAGTCGTAGATGGTCCGTAGGGTGTCGCTGGAGCGAAAGGTGACCTCAGAGTTCTTACCTTTTTCCTTGACTACAACCGCTGTCGCACCGGGATAGGGGGGCAGACCAAGGGCCTCATTGAAGGTCGAGGACTGCGAGGCGCTCACCCCGTCGGTTGCGCCTCTCGCGACACCCATGCCTTCCGGCGGGTTCGTCCTTGGGTCGGAGGCGCCGGCCGCCGTCGCTCGTACCGCCGGCTCCGCACGCTGGTCCGTGCTCGCATCCCCCCCGCGGGGCCAGGCGAAGAACAGCGCGCCTATCGCGACAAGACCTGTCAGCCCGACCCCCCCGATGGCAAGCAGGGCTAGGCGCGAAAAGCTCCCGTTGGCCGAGGCCCGACTCGACGCCCGATGTTCTCCGATCACAGCCGGCAAGGTTGCGATCGCCCGATCGATGTCGTTGGCTGGGAGCCCACACTCCGAGAGGATCTGGCGGAGGGTCGCCAGATCCGTCGCCTCTCGGACCCGCTCGCGCTCGGCGCTGGCGAGGTCGTGGACCTCGATGGCGTGAGCTACGGCGATGTCGAGCTCTTCTCGGGAAAGGCCTCTACTCAAGTCGACAGGTCGTTCCAAGGTCATCTCTCTCCTCTCTCATCGCTGTGTGGCTTCTCGACCGGGGGCAAGGCCGACCCCTGGATCGCGGTTCGCACAAGCCGAAACCCCAGAATATCGGTACGCATTCCCGGCGCGGCCGCCTCTCGCGACGTCACCCGCAGGGCGTCAGGAGGATGGCCGACACTCCCCCCGCGGACGACCCGCCGACGACCCGCCGGAGGACCGGCGGGATCGGTGAGCGGATCCCCGGTGAGCGGGGCATCCCAGTCCCAGACCCACTCTGCGACGTTACCGCTCATATCATAGATGCCCGGCCTATTCGGCTGCTTGGTACCTACCGGCAGGGGTAGGTCCCCGGCCGTCCCTTCGTGCCAGCCCACCTCGTCCACGTCGTCACTCCCAGCATAATCGTAGTCTTCGCCCGCGCGAGCCGCGATCTCCCACTCGGCCTCCGTCGGTAGGCGATAGCCCTCGCAAGCCAGCCCATCGGGCCAAGAGACGTGGTCGCCCTCGATCTCGTAGCATAGCCCCAAGCCTTCGTAGGCCGAGAGCGCGTTCGCGAACCTGACCGCGTCGACAAAAGACACGTCCTTGGCCGGACACCTCGGACCACAGACCCGGTCTTCGGCAGGCGTGAGGCCTACAATGTGCTGATAGAGGCCTTGACTGACTTCGACCTCCCCCATCCAGAGACGAGACCGCGACGTAGGGTCACCTCACGTTCAGGGGTGGCCGAGACGTCACACCCCGCCTGTCCAGCCTCGCAGCCCAACCCGAACGTACCTGGCGGCACCCGCCGAAGAGCATAGCCCGAGGGCCCAACAAATCGCGCACCGAAGTCCTCCGGCTCCGACGATGGAGCGCGCGCGATCCGTTGACCGCTGGGGAGGGTGAGCGCAGGATCGGGTCCGAGCTTCGGGACCGGGGCCTGAGTCGAGGGCGAGGGGGCGCTCTCTCGGCGCGGCGAAGGGATCCGTTCGAGGGATGCGAGGAGCCGGCTGAGGTTCGCCATGAGCATACCGATCTCTGCCTCGGCTTCGTCGATGACCTGTGCGCGCCGGTAGAGGCCGTCGGGGCCCAGCTCCACGAACTCACCGAAGAGCTGAGCCCGCTGCTCTGGCTCCCAGGTGGCCTCCCATCGTCGCACGAGGTCGTCGCGCAGCGACCGCCCATCAGCGGTACGGGGCGCCGTGATCAGGGACCACACGACCGGATCGAAGCTACCTGACTGGTTCTGGCCCTCGTAGAGCGACGCGAGGTGATTCCGATCCAGCCGGAGCGCGGTGGTGCGCGAGGGTGCGAGCATGGCAAAGCCCAAGCCAGCCTCAACGCCGGCGCCGGCGAGCGCGGTCGCCTCCCCAGCTCGTTGGTTGCCCAGGAGAGAGAGGCTCGCCGACATGACCCCGGTGATCGCCCCCATCGTGATCGCAGCGATGGTCAGCCCGCGCTGGCTCCGTCGGCTGCGATCATCGAGGGCCCCGGCGAGCCGCTCCGCGCGCTCTTCCTCGCAGTCGAGCTCCGCGAGGGTGGTCGAGAGCGACATGCTCGCGAGCTGTACCTCCGAGCGGATCTTGTCGAGGAGCTGATAGTGGGTGAGTGGATCGGAAGCCTGGACCAGATCACTGAGCGCGGGACCCGCTCCGATGGCCTCGGCGGTCGAGACATTGGCAGCCCCTAGCTGTCGTACGAGCTAGCGCCGGGTGTCGGTGTCGATCGTTCCTATCGGGACGCCCCATGACGCCATGTCACCCCCTCGGTGGGTCGCGTCACAGTTCACCGATTGCGCCACCGCGGTCCGAAGGGCTGTACGATCCTTGGACACGCAACCGACAAGGCAGAGTGCGACCACGCTGAGGTTGAGCGGCACGCTCATCGTTGCTTCCTCGTTCGGGTCGTGCTCGAGCAGGCAAGGAGCCCTAGCGGCTCGAAGGGCGAGCAGGTTCCCGAGCCGGAGCTCGAGACGAAGGGTATCAGGTGGTTTGGGCACGGACGCATCGCAAACGCTCAGAGAAAGGGGGAAAAGGACACCACTACGTCGTGTCGCCGCTCAGAAGATGAACCCAATGCCCATCTCGATCCGGTCTCCCTCCTGCACCATGCCGTCTCGGACGGATCGGTCGTGCCGGAGCTGGTAGTTCGCCTTGAGGACCAGACTCTTGCGGGTGTTGAAGTTCGCACCGAACGTAAAAACATGGAGGTTACTCCAAAATATATGCGTTTCGGGACCCACGCGCTCTACGAGCCTACCATCGGTGCGGGCGTGGGTATCGAGTCGCTCGTATCGAAGAAGTATCGGGAGGCGCATCTCCAGCTCGCCCGATCGCCGATCTTTCCATAAAACTGCGCGCCGAGCTCGATCCACGGAGAGGGGATGATCATGCGCTCGACCTCGGGGCGGTTGACCGAGTAGAACATGATCGGCTCGTCGTCATTGTTGACGTAGCCGATAGGAACCTGCGCCCAGCCTACCCGCACATCGAACGGCTTACTGATGACGAAGTCCACGAAAAACTCTGGAAAGAACTCGTAGTCTACTTCGTTGAACCCGTCGTGGAAGACCTCTGCATAGAGCACCATCCACGGCGTCGCGCGGTAGGCGTCGTACACGACAAAACGGTAGAGGTTGGTGTTGTAGATCTCCAGATCTCCGCTCGCGCGGTTCTTCTCCCCCAGGAAGTGGTTGTACGAGATCTCGCCGAACCCCGAGATCGCGTACCTTCGTTCCGAGAAGTAGATCTTGGACGCTGCTGGAGGCAGGCCCGGCCACTGTATGTAAGTGAGTTCCTCGATCAACCCTTCTTTTTCCTTCGGATGATCGGGCAGGTGGACCCCCACGTCATCTGGATCCCGCTCCGCGGTGGCCAGCGCGTCGAGCTCCTCGTCCTCGGTCGACGACGACACAGGCGGCCCCGCCTTGGCAGGGTCCGCAGGCAGGCCGACGAGCGGGAGCATGAAGAGGAGGCTGAGCGTGTGGAAGAGACGCATGGTGCCCGTGATGGGAGGCGAGAAAGGGTCCCCTCACGCAAGCGACGCGCCAGGGCCACCGCGCGCTGGCAGGGGCCTTCTCGTCCGGCTCTGCGCCCGCGACTGGGATCGCTCGACACACGCTGAGGCGAAATGTCACACTGGCCGACGACCGCCGGAGGCCTGTGGGGTGGCGGGCTCGGGAGTAGCGGCGGATGCTGGAGGAGGGGGTCTACCGGAACCAGAGCGACCTGGCGCGGGGCGAGGGGGTGGCGACGGCGGCGGTGAGCATCGCGTTGAAGGCATTGAGGGAGCGGGAGGGGTGAGGGCTTGCCGCGCACCCTATCCGAGTATACGTGCACGTATAAGTTGAGGTTCCGATGGCCCAGGTCACGCTGTACATGGACGACGACACCATGGCTCGGATGCGTGCGGCGGCGGAGGCTGCCGGTCTGTCGATGAGCGCGTGGCTGGCGCAGCTCGTCCAGGAGCGGACCCGCACGGAGTGGCCCCGCGAGGTCGCGGCCCTGGCGGGCGCGTGGCGAGACCTCGCGGGCGCCGAGCAGCTCCGCGAGGCGCAGCCGGAAGACGCCGTGCGCGAGACGCTGTGATGTACGTGCTCGACACGAACACGCTCATCTACTTCTTCCGCGGGGACGGTCGTGTGGCCGAGCGACTCCTCGCGACCTATCCTGCCGACATCGCCGTGCCAGCGGTCGTCGTCTACGAGCTCGAGACCGGCATCGCCAAGTCCTCGGACTCGGCGAAGCGGCGCGGCCAGCTCGATCAGCTGCTCTAGGTCGTCGTCGTCCTCCCCTTCGGCGTGGAGGAGGCGAAAGCCGCCGCAGCGCTGCGTGCGCGGCTGGAGTTGGAGGGGACGCCGATCGGCCCGATGGACACGCTGATCGCAGGGACGGCGCTCGCACACCGGGGGGTGCTCGTGACGCGCAACGTGCGGGAGTTTGGTCGGGTCGCGGGGCTCTCGGTCGAGGACTGGTACGCGTAGCAGAGCGCCAAGCGCTGCGAACCCGATTGTCGCGCTCGCGTACCGAAGTGGACGTGGCGCCCCGTGTTGGTCCTGACGGACCATAGACAAGCCGACGTGCTGGTGTCCTGGGACATCAAGGCGAGGGCGCCGCGCGTGCTCGGGCCGGGGCGGCGGATGCGGCATGTGCTACACGATCCGCTTGCGGGCCACGCTGAAGCTATCGATCAACCTTCTGGAACGGCTTGCGGGCCACGCTTGCGGGCCACGGCCGGTGGCGACCTCGCCGTGGACGCCGGCTCGGGATCGCCTCCGCGAGCTGGTCGACCGGGCTCGCGGGTACGCCACCGCCATCCGGGAGGAGCCTGGGCTCACCCAGGGGAAGCTCGGTCGACGTGAGGGCGTGTCGGGCGCTCGGGTCAACCAGGTGCTCTCGATCCTGCGTCTGGACCCCTCCATCCTCGCCAACCTGATCGACGCGGAGCGCGACACGCCGGTGCCGTCGCTGGACGAGTTGTTCGCGATCGGGCGGATCTCTGGAGGGCGCGCACAGGTAGCTCGCTACCGCGCGGTGTGTGCTGCGCTCGCTGGGGAGCGTGCGGGTGTGCAGGCCCGCCCGGCGCGGCAGCGGGGGTTCCAGCATCTCTTCGCGAGGGCGAGGGCGTGGCAGACGGCGCTGGACGCCGTTGAGTTCCGGTCGCTGTCTGAGCTCGCCGCGGCCGAGGGGCTGACCCATCACCGGGTGGCGCAGGTCCTCGACTTGCTGACCCTGCCGGTGGAGATCCAGGCGGCGCTGGATGTGCCGGCCGAAGAGCTGCCGAAGGGGATCACGCAGGCGGAGGTGAGGAGGCTGGTGCGGACGAAGGGGGTGGAGGTGCAGCGGGAAGGGTTCGCGACCGTTTGCGCGCGGTCCTTGCCATGAGGGATCCGGCGCACTACGACTTGAAGGTCGAGCGACGATGTCGCTCCCCAGTCTTGGGACTGACGCTCTTTTTCGCCCTCGTCAAGCACGTGGCGACGTTGGACTTCACCATCACAGCCTCCGTTCTCAAAGGAGTCCTCATGATGAGTCCCGCGATCTACACAACCTGTGGAGCCGTTGGGGTCACGTTCCTGTGGGGCCGTGGTGGTAAGACGCCAACGTCGCCGGGGGCTCGTCGAGGTGCAGGAAGGGCGCCCAGGAGGAACTAGGGGGTTCGATTCCCCCACCCCACACCATTGCGAGGCTCAGCCAGCGAGGGCCGCGGCCCGGACGTAGCCCGCCGAGTTCCCCCGCCGCCCATCGTGCTCCAAGACCCCGCGAGCCACGAGATCGGCGAGCACCCGCCCGGCCGTTCGAGTCGACACGCCTGCGGCTTCGGCGAGCACCTGTCGGGTCACCCGCCCGTCGCGCTCGACCACGGCGAGGGCAGCGGCCTCCCGGGCGTCGTCGGCGTCCTCGCTACCGACCACCGGCACCCGGTACCGCGTCGCCTTGCCCTCGCCGGTGGTCGCCAGATCACCAGCCTCCACCAGACACCGGAGCAGCCGCTTCATCGTCGAGCGTGGGACGGCCAGTGCCTCGGCGAGTTCGGTGCTCGACGCCTCGCCGCTGCCCCGCACCAGGTCGATCACGCGCTGCGACACTGGAGCTGCGGGCTCAACGTGTTCGCGACCGAGCGCGGTGGCGAGATCGCCGGCCGACACCGATCCGTCTCGCGCCTTCAACGCCACCCGGAACAGCACGTTGCCCAGCTCGCGGACGTTGCCCGGCCAGGTGTGGGCGAGGAGCACCGGCTCAGCGCTCCGAGACAGCCGACGCGGCGCGACCCCGTCCATGCCCGCGTTGAGCATCGCGCGGGCGATCACGATCACGTCGCGCCCGCGCTCCCGGAGCGGGGGCAGGTGGATCTCGAAGCGCGCCAGCCGATGGTAGAGGTCCTCGCGGAACCGGCCCTCGGCGACGAGCTGGCGCAGGTCGCGGTGGCTGGCGGCCACGACGCGGAGATCGACCCGGCGCTCGCGGTGCTCGCCCACCGCGAGGACGGTCCGCTCCTGAAGGACCCGGAGCAGCTTGGCCTGCACGCTCGCGGGGAGCTCGCCCACCTCGTCGAGGAAGAGCGTGCCGCCATCGGCCGCCACCACCAAGCCCGACGACGCCTCGGTCGCCCCGGTGAACGCGCCGCGCCGATGGCCGAAGAGGACCGACTCGAGGATCGCCTTGGGGCGCGCGGCGCAGTTGACCGACAAGAAAGAACCGACGCCTCGGCTGTACTCGTGTAGGAGCCTCGCGATGAGATCCTTGCCCTTCACGCTCTCCCCGTGCAGCAGCCCCGAGGCCATCGTCAGCGCTTCCCGCCGCGCGTCGGCCAGCCCCACTCGCAGCGCGGGGCTGGAGCCGAGGATCACGTCTGGTCGTGTCGCCCATCGTCACGGGCCAGGTACCGGACAAGACACGAGTGGAAGAGGATCCACCCAGGAAAGTCCATTCGGGCCACCACCGTCCCTTTGGCCAAACCACTCCGATGGATGGTCACGATCTCCAGGAACTCCGCGACCATGCACTCATCCTTGACGGCGAGGCTCCACGGCGGGACAAAGAATCGGCGGCCGTGTTCGTAGCGCTTGAACGCCGATAACACGTTCTCAGGCGTGTCGCTCAGCTTACCCACGAATCGGATCGGTGCGAGCTGTGTCCACCGGACATGTTGAAGGTTCCGAGCCAGGTCACACGTATTCCCGATCACGACCCAGTACCGATTAGCCGCAGACTCCGCGCGAGGCTGTGCACACTCGTCGAGGTAGGCGAACCGGGCGTCGAGCTCGAAGATGTCGCCCTGGGCCATGTCCTCGATGGGCCGCCCCGCCGGCATGTAGAAGCTCGACGCGAGCCGGTCCCCGCGAACGATGACTCGAATGCTCTCCTGAAGCTGATCTGCGTCGTAGGAGGGCGGCCAGCGACCGGGAGACAGGTCGGCCATCTTTACAGGAGCTCGCTAGGCGGTTCGTCTACGCGGGATGCCAGGTAGCGATCGATGAGGTCTTCGTCGTCCCTGCTGGTGGGGAGCACAGCAATGGCTTGGACGTAGCGGGCCGCGTCGCGGACCAGCACGGGGACAGGCTCGTCTACAGCGATATCGCCTGTTCCAAGGTCTTCAAGTGGAACAGACAGTTCGGGTGGAACGTCCGTCTCGACGCCGAAGACGTAGTCAGCATGGATCCGCACCTCGATCTCGTCGATAGGCCGTCCGAATCCAGATGTTCCACCCGTGGCCAGCAATGCAAGCGCGACCTTGTCATACATCTTCGGTCCCTCCTGACTCTGGCTCCATCCACTCCTCCAGTCCCGGAGCTGCGGCTGCGCGGAACACGGCGTAGATGTCTCGGGAGAACTCATTGAGTATTTCCTGTGTGCCAGATGCGTCGAACTCCTCGCCAAGGTAACGGTCGGTATCGAGCCTGAACATAACCTGACCGCTAGGCTGCTCTTGGATGAGCCCATACCTCAGCGTAAGTTCGCCGCGGTTCATCGTCGAGCGGGCCTCCATCACATACCTTGTCCCTTCGAGGTCCGAGAGGTCACGAGGAAGTCGCAGGAAGTCAGCATGGATAAGGTCGCTCCAAGAGAGCTCCCGATCCAGATCGTCCGCGATCTGCTGCCGGGACACGTGGTTGATGTACCGGAGCCCGAGTCGCGTGCCAACCACCTGCCCGTACTCCGAAGCCAGGGAGTCCATGGCGAGCTTCATCGCAGCCCCGAACACCGCTCGGCTCTCGTGTGCCCTCGATATCAGGCTAAGCGACGTGGCGCTGAGCGTGACGGTCATCTTCTGGTCCAGGGTGTCGAACCGATACTCCCGGCGCTGGGTGACCTGGGCGCCCTGGAAATCAACCCGCACGTCCTGGATTTCCCCGACGCCAAAACGGGGGAACTGCTGGCGAACCCGGTCCTGGAAGCCCGCCTGATCCTTCTCGATCTTGAGGATCGGATGGAAGCGGAGCTGAGCGATGACAGCAGCCAGCGGGTTGCGCCGGTACTTGACGTACTCGTAGTCGGGCAAGGTCCAGGCCATCAGTGTGCTCGCGGGGAGGGCATGGCTAGGGCTACCATCGCTGTTCAAGCCGGTCAACCGAGGCGGAAGGTAAGACGCGAACAGCCTCGGGAGCGCGCAGCCACAGCTTGCAAGGAGGGAGTGGAGAGCGCGGGGCTTCAGTAGCGGCGACTGAGAGCGTTCGATTCGGCGGTGACAACGTGCAATGCCCCCGCCGCGGGGGGTGGAGGTGCCGCTGGTGACCACGCCCTGCCCGAGCCCCGCGCGATGAGCTTCTCTCTCAAGCCGATCACGGCGATACAACAACCCGGCAGCACCCGGCGCACGTGGCCCGGCGTCGCAACGACCCACGCCCGGACAACGCTGTTGGGCACCAGCGCCGATCTGGCGCTTGGCCCCCCTCTGACTTTGTGCCTATTCTGTGCTTCAGACCTGACCGTGGTCGGTAACCGCACGAACCAGAGCACGCGCAGTGGACGCAACACTGGGTCAGGTCTCGCTGTCGACGTCGTCAGCGAAGATGGCCGCCACCGCAAACACGGCGAGCCCTGCCAAAGCCGCGACGCCAACCGCCCCGAGCAAAGACCGCACCCAGGCGCCGTTGTCCGGGTCGGACGCGACGGTGCGCGCGGCCTTGCGCGCGTTCTCGACGCCCTCGACGGTCCACGCGTGAAGCTGGTCGGTGCTCACCTTGAGGGTCGAGGCGATGCGCTGCAGCGTCAACGCGTCAGGAATTGTTCCTGCTTCAATGCGAGATATTCGACTCTGCGGCACCCCGACCTGATGCGCGAGTTCGGTCTGGGTCAACCGCTGGTCCTCGCGGAGGCGAGCGATCACCTTGCCGAGTACCAGACCGTAGAGGACGTCGTCGTTGACCGCATGCATGCGGCGCCATAACTCGGCGGAAAGCAGTGGCGCGATCCATCTAGGAGCAGATATTATTCAAGCCATCAGAGCATCGTCACCGCTCTGCGGAGGAACCCATGTCCATGTCCGACTTATATCCTACCATTCTCGTCTCCCACGTCCGGCTCTGCAGCGTCCCGATCTTCGCGTCTGGGCTGACCCGGCACTTCTTCCTCGACCTGGGCCACGGCCGGGGCCTGCACCTTACGCAGCGAGATGGCCAGCCGTCGATCGAGTCGATCCGGTCGATCACCGAAGGCCAGGAGCCGACGATCCACGAGACCTACGATGCCAGCCACTGGCCCGCGATGGCTCGGCGGGCCGATGAGGTCCGCAACCGTGGATACAACTTGATGATCTGGAACTGCGAGACCTACGCGAGGTACGTCGCGGAAGGTCGCCCCGTGAGCTGGCAGAGCCGGACGGCCGGCATTGCTGCGGCCTCCCTCGCAGGCGCTGCCGCCTTGTGGTGGTGGCGCCGGCCCCGCCTCGCCAGACGGCGCCGGTAGGCGGGCGGGCGCAGAGATGGCGCCCCGTGTTGGTCCTGACTGACCATAGACAAGCCGACGTGCTGGTGTCCTGGGACATCAAGGCGAGGGCGCCGC
>REDI01000061.1 GCA_007693595.1 Deltaproteobacteria bacterium
CTGCGTTCTAGCGAGATCTGTGGTGCACGGTGCGCGCGGGGCTGTCGAAGGCAGGATGAGATGAAAACGATAATTTACGACGTAAAGAAGTTTCAAGAGTTGAATTCTGCTGATCAACAGGAGCTACGCGACGCGATCAGAGCTAGGCGCCCGGGATGCTTTAGGACGTTGTAGCTTGCGTCTTGAGGGTGTGTTCTTCTGAACGGCTAACGCAGGTCATTCGCAGACGATGAAATCGTCTGGATTCATGAAGAATCCGATTGTAGTGCCTCCCGTTAATGGTCTACGTTGACCCCTCCCGCCCCACCACAACAACCCGAACCCCCTCCAAAAACCCTCGCGCACCCGGTACATCCATTAGGGTATCCACCAGCAACCGAAGCTCGGCGTCTGCGGGCAGGCAGGTCTGGAACTTGGAGACTTGGCCTCGTGAGACGCCCTCTGCACTCCTCTCGGCAAGGTCGTAGAGGTCCACGTCGCTCAGCTTTCTGATAGCCTCTCGCGCATCGGCCATCGCCATATCTCGGCCAACAAGGCTTAGGCTTCCGGTGACCCACTTGGTATGGGTCAGCTCCATCAAGCCAGCGGCGAGGAGGCGGTTGATCCCGCCACCGGCGAACGTGTGCCACTGCACGCCGTCGGGCCGTTCTTCGAGGGCGGTTCGGTCCGCCTCGACCAGGCCGTCGTAGTCGTCGCGGAGCTGGCTCAGCTCGTGTGCGGCGTGCTCGGAGAGCCAGGCTCCTTCAGGGCCTTGCTCTCGAAGGGTCGCCTTCATCTCTTGGCAGAGCTCCAGGGAGAGGAGGGTTGGGGTCCCGAGCCAGACCGGAGGCTTGCCCCGATCCGCCTCACGCACATAGGCGACTCCTCGTCCGAAGTCAGCGTAGGTCAGCTCCCAGCTTCGCCCGCTGAGCTGAAAGCGCAGGGGGCCCTCGGCGGGATCGTGGAGCTGTACGAACACGGCTTGAAGGGTGCCGATCTCCTCTTTGCCGTGGAGGACCCGGAGGGTAGGGGGTGCGGAGAAGACGGCGTAGAGCTCAAAGAAGTTCTGGCGGCCGTAGAGGGATTCGCCGCGCCGGCCCAGGGTGAGCACGCCCCGCTCGCTGTGCAGGATATCGCGCGCCAGCATGGTCTCGATGAGTGACTGCACTTCGCACTCGTCCAGGAGCTCAAAGGGGGAGGCGCCAGCGAGCCAGCCAGTGATGCGGTGTCGGCTGATCCCGCCCTCCTGGATCGAGAGGGCCAGCACTTGGTGGGCGAGCACATGGAGCGCGCGCCGGCGGGGGCGGACGTCTTCGACCCAGCCGCGCTCAGCGAGGCGGAGGATCGCGATGGCCTGGATCAGCGTCTCGGGCTTCTGACAGAAGAAGCTGCAGTTGGCGACCGCTCCTTCCCGCCGACCGGTTCGGCCGATCCTCTGCAAGAAGCCGGCAACGGTCGCCGGTGCATCGATCTGGAGGACCCGATCCAGATCGCCGACGTCGATCCCGAGCTCCATTGTGGAAGTGCAGACGATAGCCGCCTGATCTCCTTCTTCGAACTGAGCCTCGGCGCGCTGGCGGTCGGCGCGTGCGACCGCGCTGTGGTGGACGAAGACGTCCAGATCCTTGGCGTGACTCAGGGTCCCCGCGACCCGCTCTGCTTGCCTGCGCGACTCGACGAAGATGAGGCTCTTGGTTCCCTTGGCCGCCGCAGCGAGCCCGGTCGCCACTTGGACCGGATCGGGACAGAAGTCTACGGTCAGGCGACGTTGGGCTCTCGGGCGGGGAGGGTCGACGAGACGAAAGCTGCGCCCACTCGAACCTTGTAGCCAGCGTCCGATCTCCTCGGGGTTGCCCACGGTCGCAGATAGGCCGATCCGCTGAAGGTCCCGCTCGCAGAAGGCGGTGAGCCGCTCGAGGAGGCTGACGAGGTGAGCGCCGCGGTCATCGCCCGCGAAGGCGTGGACTTCGTCGATGATGACCGACTGGAGGTTGGCGAACAGCGTGCTGGCATCGATCCAGCCGCTCATCAGCATGACTTCGAGGCTCTCCGGCGTCGTCATGAGCACATGCGTGGGCTGACCCACGAAGCGACGCTTTCGGGTGGCTGCTACATCGCCATGCCACTTGAAGGCATCGAGGCCGACCATGCGCGCATAGGACTGAACGCGTGACTCCTGGTTGTTCAGGAGTGCGCGGATCGGACACAGATAGATCGCGGCGACGGCGGCGCGATCGAGGGTGAGGATGTCCGAGAGCACAGGAAAGAAGCTGGCCTCTGTCTTTCCGCCAGCGGTGGGTGCGAGCACCACGCAGTTGTTCCCATCAAGGATCGCCTCGGTGGCAAGGTCTTGAACAGGCCGCAACGAGCGCCAGCCTAGATCGTGCACGATCGCGTGTTTCAGTCGGGGGTGAAGGCGGTGGAAGGCAGACATTACGCGACGCCCAGGCGCGCGGGCCCACAGGGGCTCGAGGTTGTAGGTCCGGAAGCACAGAGGTTACGTGCAGCATCCGCGGTTGGCGCTCCGCCCATAAGCCTTGCGAGTGCCCCATGCGTCCTGGTTGATGCTAAGATAGTGCTCAATGAACCATGCTCCTCAACGGTCGGCTTCGCCGATCTTGTGGGCTTCGGTTAGGGCTGCGGCCGCCACGCGCCTTAGTACGCGGTAGGCATGGTCGGCCTCTATCCGCGGCAGGACATCGTTGGGGTTGGGATCGGTCCAGTCCGGGTCGCCTGTCTCGACACGACAGAGTTCGTTGAGGGTGTGGTGCTTGAACTTGAAGATTACCGGCTTCATAGACGTGTCGTCAGAGTCTAAGTTCGCGATCTCTTGTAGAGACAGCTGTCGATCTTTGATCGAGCCGTATGCGATCGGAGGGTAGTCAATACGGCTAACCCAGACCCCATGAAAGGCACCCCCCATGACGTTTTTCCAGACAGCGCCATCGACGATATAAATAGGGTGTTCGGCAGCGAGCGCCCCCAGGAGCGCTTGGATGTCGGGGCCTTCTACAGCGGGAAAGGCGATAGTCTCTTTTTCGGGCAACAAGAAGCGAGAGGTGGTCTGTTGAGTGATCGTCTTCGTTCGCATCTTTCGGTCGCGCCAGAAGATTACCCTGGCGGCGTAGCATGACAGAGCTGTATGGGGACTCGCATTGATGAGACTCGGAAGGGTCACTTCACGTCGATGTGTGTGAATGACGATATAGCTTTGGTGCACCCCCAGGATCGGCGAATGCTGGTACGCCAACGTGCGCTTGCCGTGCTCCACCTGCGCTTGCAACGAAGCGGTCTGGGAGGTAAGCTCGGACGACTGTTTTTGCAGTGCCTCGGTCGACCTTCTTAGCTCCTCGCGCTGAAGTTGCAGCTCAGCTCTCTGCAGGCTGAGTTCAGACGCTTGATAGAACAAGGCACGGCCAGTGTATGTCACCGCGACCGCAGCCATAACCGTCGAGATGGGGGCGAGGAGGTCGGTAAGGGTCATCGCTGATCGATCCCAACCGAAGAGGTCGTAGGTGGCGGGTGCAACCGCGAGCCAAATCAGCATCGCGCCCACGACCGCGATTACCAGCCCGATGACCCACGTTCCTTCCGACCGTGGACGGCTTGGTCCTACCTCTAGCCCCTCACCCATCCAGCCGCCTCCGCTGCGGCTTGCCCTGACCCTCGACGCTGCTATCGGCCTCCTCTTTGGCTTCTGGTGGCTGTCCCCCAGCCTTTCGCACCGCGTCAAGCTCTTCGTCGCTGAGCTCGTCTTCGTTCAGCTCTAACTTGTAGTGCTGGCGGGGGTCGTACGCCTCGTGCTGGTTGACCCGGTCGAGCACGTCGACGAGCTGGCGGAGGAAGAGTCGGGGTACGAGCGCGACCTGGCCGCCGAATCCCTCGGTTAGCCGTGCGACGAGGTCGGCGATGAACGCATCATCGACCCGTTGTCGTATCCGCTCCTCGGTCTGCGCGTCTTTGGCAGGGTAGAGATCGCGAACGGCGACCCCGACCCGCTGCAGGCGTTCGGCGTCGAAGGCGCGGAGCCGTACCTGGGGCGCGGCGAGGTTGTCGAACTCGGGGTTGTCGTCGAAGACGGTCCGAACCCGGTCGTGCAGGGGCGCCAGGGAGCGCACCCCCTTGTGTCCCTCAAAGAAGAGCGGCGTGCCGGTGACCATGAGGTAGAGGCCGGGGAGACGGGACTCCGCGAGCTGGTCCATGAGGTGGCGCAGCGCGTCGAGGGACTTGGCTCTCGTCGGACTGGGCATGCGTTGGATGGTCTCGACCTCGTCGAGCACGACCACCAAGCCCTTGAAGCCGCTCTGACGCAGCAGGCGCAGAAGGCCGCCCAGAAAGGTCAGCGCAGCCTGGCCGTCGACCTTGCCCTTGATGCCCGCGCTGCTGAGAATGCGTCGGTCGGTGTGGGGCTGGCCGGCGAGCCACGCGAGCAGACCTTGGGCGGTGGCGTGATCCCCTTCGACCTGGGCCCGGTGATACGCTCGCAGCACCGCGGCAAAGGCTGGATTGTTCGAGGATAGCTCGTTGAGCTCATCTTCGATGCGCTGCTCGACCGCGGCCGGAAAGTCAGGATCGGTCTCGGACAACCCGTTGAGGGTCATGACCTTCTCGCCGATGTCGTAGATCCAGCCGTCGACGATCGGCTGAAAGGCGCTGGCGGGATCGGTGGCGGTCTCCAGGCACTCGATCAACCGACGGTAGACGGTCTCGAGGTGGTGCAGGGGCGTATCATTGATGGAGATCTTGACCTCTGCGGTCGCGAAGCCGGCTTCTCGGGCCTGCGCGCACAGGTATCGGGCGGTAAAGGTCTTGCCGGCGCCGTAGTCTCCCCGCAGCCACTTGCTCTGTCCTCGCCCCCGAGCGACGTAGCGTAGCTCCTCGTGGACCTGCTCCGTTAGCTTCTCGAGCCCGGTGGCGAACAGGTGCAGGCCCCGGCTGGGCACGGTGCCCGACCGCAAGGCGTAGACGATGTCTTGGCTGACGTCGGTGTCCAGCATCAGCTCTCCTTGGCGCCCTCGTAGCGCCACTGTTGGGTTCCGTCAGGCAGCTTCTCGCTCACAAGACCTACGCCGTGTGGTTGGAGCTGCCGGTTGAGCTTGGTCAGCCAGCCGTCGACACGGTGGGGGGCACGGCCCAGGGCACGCCCGATCTCCGCCGACCTCGCCACATCTTGCTCCAACAACAGCACCAGGACCGCCAGGGCTTCGTCGGGGAAGGCATCGCGCACCCCGGCGGGTACGCCCGCAGCCTCCGCCTTGGCGGCATAGGTCTCGATGGGGTTGGATCCGATGAGGGTGAGCTGCGGCGGCGTTGTGCGGGCGCCGGTTCGTGCGGGAGTGGGCGTGCTGGCGAGCTCTTTGGTTTCCTTCATCATGGCTTTTGCGGCTTTCGGCCTGTTGTCGCCGGTTGCGGTAAGGGGGGGGGACACGCCATAGGCGTACCACGCGGGCAGGTCCGGGCGTACACCGTCGTTGGCCCTGAGCCAGGCGACCGGCACGATCACCTCTTCGAGTCCGCAGCCCCCATGAAACCCGACCTGAGGCATGCCTAAGTAGACCCCGGTCTTCCACGCGAAGGCAAAGCGTCCACGCTCGCCCGCGAGGTCAGCGCAGTCGATCTCGATGAACCCCTCTGGCACCGGGTCACCGGGCTCAAGCCTAGCAAAGCGGGGGGCCGTGCCTTGCCCAGCGCGATGGTCGAGGCCGACGAAGGGCGTGTGCCCGTGATCTGCCGTCACCACCACCTTGCGGCCGTTCTGGAGGGCGGTCTTAAGAGAGGGGAGAAAGGCCTTGATGTCCGTAGCGTTGACCGACCAGGCTTGCCCGGTGTTCTTGCTGCCGATGGCGTCGTCGACCGCGTTGAAGACCGCGGCGATGACCTCGACGTCTCCGCGCAAAGCGTTGAGGAGCGCGACCCCGTTGTCGGCGAGATCCCCCTTGAGAAAGAGCTGACGAGTGCGCCCCCCCAGCCCCGCGTGGCGCCGAAATCGGGCCGGATCGGTCTTTCGCTCTTCGACGTCGCGGTACGTTGTCTCGTTGGCGAAGGGATCGCCGGGGATCCGACCGGCGAACAGCGCGCCTCGGGCGTGGCTGGTGATGGTCGGTAGCGGCGCAAAGCCAGGCTCGAGGTGAGGGGAGTTGTCGGCGCGAAGCTCCAGCCCGATCGGCTCTGAGCCCTGATGGAGCTGGTCGAGCAGGTCCAGAAAGACCGGCACGCTACACCCGTCGAGCACCACCAGGTAGACGCGGGCACCCTTGGAGCCGTTCCACATCGGCTGGAGCGCGCGCTGGCTGAACTTATGCAAGGGAATGACCGCCTCGTGGTGCAGGGCGCTTGCGTAGTCCGCGGCCAACATCATGGCGAAGGCGTGGTTTTCTTGGTTTCGCCGGGCTCGGACCCGCTCGATGACGGCTTCGGTCGCCGCCTGGTGCTCGACCACCACCCCAACCCTGCGCTGGATCTGCTGAATCAACCGCTCGGCGTGGGCTCCGTCGGAGAGATAGGACGTCGCCAGCTCGCCCACGTCAGCGGCGGGGTCGAGCGCCCGGCCGAGGTAGCGGGACAGGCGGGCGAGATCGGTGAGCTGATCGATCTCCGCATGGGCGGTCTGGGCGAAGGCGTGGGCGCGCAAGGGATGCAGGGCGCTGTCGGGCAGCGTCTCGCCATGCTCGAGCCGGTGGGCGATGGCATGGGCGAGATCTCGAAAGGCCAGCGGCAGGAGGGTGGAGCTGCGGTGCTGGGCCGGGGTCAGCACCCGTCGCGCCGCGACATCGGCCTCGCGGAGCAGCGGTAGGGCCATGGGGCCAAGATCGGTGATGGCTCCGCTGGCGAGCCAGCCGAGGGTGCGTCGCAGCTCCTTGACGTCTGGGTCGTCGTGAGCCTTGCCCTCGCGGAGGGGGAGCAGCGGGCCCCAGGTCTGATCGGGGAGGGCCTCGTCGATCGCCAGGATCGCGCCGTAGGTCACGATCTGGCGGGGTCGCTCAGCGGGGGCGTCGAGGGCCCAGGCCAGGATCCGCCCGCTCACGCTGCGGTCGGAGGTCAGCACCGAACGGGCCAGCTTGACAATGTCGTCGTCCCACGCCGGCGCCTTCTCGGTCCACCGGGCCAAGGTGTGGGCAGGCTGGGCTGCGCGGAGATCGGCCAGCTCGTCGAGGATCTCCACCAGGGTTCGCTGCAGCATGTCACTATCGAGCACGGTGGGGGTGGTCTTGCGGTCGAGCGCCCCGCGCACCTGGTCGAGGTAGCGAACCCCCAGCTTGTAGAGGTAGGTCTCGTCGATCCCGATCACTCGCGTGCCGAGCAGGGTTCCCAAGATCTCATCCTGACTGAGCGTGTGGACCCGCTGCCGCGCCGAGGCTCGTAGCAGATCCGCGGGCATGTTCATGGCGAGCGACTCGGGCAGGCGCGCGATCAAGGGGGTCGATCCTGCATCCCACAGCGCATGCCGTAGCTCGAGCTCGGACTCGGTGCGTCGGAGCCGGATCGTCAGCCCGTTCGCGGTCATGGTCTCGGGCAAGGACTCGAACGCGCCTGCGTCGTGCACGAGCATCAGACCGGTGCGCTCCAAGGCGCGGTCCCGGCCGATGAGCAGGGTGATCAGCGTCCGACTACTCACGTCTCTTCCTCGCGAATGTGGGCGACCAGCTCGACGCGCTCCACGCGCCCGCTCGACAAGGCATCACGGATCTCGTCGATCATCGCCTGCAAGTCGGTAAGCTGGGGGTGGTTCTGTTCCCACTTTCGCCGGCGGGTTCCGGGTGGAGGTGGGGGTGGCGGCTCGGTGCCCCCGGTCGTGGTCCCGTCGCCTCCGTGGCCCCTGTCGTCGCCGTCCGAGCGACCTCCTTGAACGATCTGCTGCAACAGGTCTTCGGCCTGTTGGTTCCAGTCGGCGATCGCGTTCTTGGACAGGGGACGCTCGTGTTCCGGTGCGTCGAGCAGGTCCGCGAGATCGTCGAGAACCTCTTGGATCTGATCTTGAAACGCAGGGTTAGAGGCGCGTCGAAGGTGGTTCAGGCTGCGTCGGTCGAGATCGTTGAGCCAGCCAAGGATGCTGGAGGCTCGTTGGCAGAGCCCGGCGAGGTGGGCGTCGGGATCGTTCCAGCCGTCGAGCCACTTCTCCAAGGCCTGCGCGCTGTCTTGGCTGTCGTCGACCAGCGGCGCCAGGCCGTCCAAGCCTTGTCGGATCTGGGCGGCGCGTCGTCCATCGCCCGCTTCGAGGTTCTGCAGCTCGCGGTGGAGGTCTTGGAGGCGGCCCCGGACCACGACTGCTTGTTCATGGGCGGCACGAAATAGATCGTCTTGGGCGGTCAACGAGCGGTGCGCCTCGTGGGTGTCGAGCCCGAGGGCATGTTCGGCAAGCTTACGGGCCGCGGACCAGCGCGGCAGCGGCAGCACGTTGGCGCGCTCGAGGGTGAAGGCGGTACTGTTCATGCCGATCCGTGGCTCCACCCGCTCTCCGCTGCGGTTCTCGCGCAGTCGAAACCCACTCAAGCACACATAGATCAACAGCAGATCGCGAACCTCCGCGGGCAGACCAAAGGTCTCGGTCAGCTCATCGGCGATCGGGCTCCACGCGACCCGATCGGTCTGGGTCAGCTCCTGCAGCCTCCGCGCGAACCGGCCGGTGTGCTCCAACGTGGCTCGGCTCTGACCGACCCGGATCAGCTCTAGGGGCTCCCCGATCATCTGAAGGGTCGAGACGTTGCTCTGATCGTAGTGCATCGACGCCCCAGCGTTGGAGGCCTGGGTCATCCACGCGGCCAGCTCCTTGAGGCGATCCTTGGTGGGGGCGCTGCCAAAGGTGGGGTGCTGGGGATACCTGCGGTCGAGCAACTCTCGCGCGATCCGCTCTAGATCCACCCAGAGGTCGCCTTTGTGCAGGTCGGGGTCACGGTGGCCGATCAGGGCTTGGACCTGGGCATGCTCTCCGTAGGCCTGCTTGATGTTACGGATCAGGTCTTGCTCGAGGGTGCGTGCGCGGGTGTGGCACTGGTCGAGCAGGACTTGCCGCTCCTGGGTGCCGTAGGGCTGGAGCAGCTCGCCCTCGACCCCGCCTTGGACGACGTACTGCACCGCAGCGAGCTGGCGAAGCACCTCCATCTCTTGGGTCGCGAAGTGCCGCGGTAGCCACGCGGCGGTCACCTGGGTGCCGTCCCGCTTGCGCACGCTCGCGACGCGCTGGCGGTCTTCATCGACCGAGTGGCCGGGCTCATCCCAGGGGTAGTCGATCACGACCCGAAAGCTCTCGCCGGGGGCAAGCTTGAAGGTGGCGTTGGGTTGCTCACGCACGTTGGCGAACAGCACCCGCCCGACCCGCTTGGTCTCCCGCCACTTGACCTCAAAGAGCGTGCCCTGCTCTGGCTTTTCGAGGATCCCCTTCATCTTGGCAGGGAACTGTTCGACGATCACTTTATAAAAGACCGACAGCAACTGATGATGGGACCGCACCTTGTCTTCGGCGTGTCGGAGCACGTCGGTGAGGGAGGCCCTGCCGAGCGCATAAGAGACGACCGCAGTGCGGCCCTCGCCGACGACCTGGAGCTCCTTGATCGGCACGGTGAGGTCGCGCAGATCGGTGCCGACCCGGTTGATCATGCTTCGCAGTCGCTCTCCATCGGTATCGGCGAGGTTGAGGGCGACGAGCCGCTGCACGGTGAGGCGCTCGCCGCTGGGTCCAGCGAGGCGCGGTGAGACATGACCGAGCAACACCGTCTTGAGGACCTGCTCCAGCGCGGCCTTTCGCTCGTCGGAGAGCGGGTTGTTCGAGGCCTCCCGGTGGCGAGCAAAGCGATCGATCTCGGGCTTGAGCCTGTTGTACCAGGCGTCGTGGATCCGCTGGAGCTCCTCGACGTTGTAGGCGGCCTCGACCCCCGCCCGGGGAAAGACGTGCTCAAAGACACGGCCGACGGGCAGGACCTCCCCCAGGGGGAGGTGCGCGTTGTGGGCCAGCAGCTCGTAGAGCAGCCGCAGGGCCGACCGCTCGCGCTGCATGAGGTTGGAGACGTCGACGAGGGTCTCGATGAGGGCTGGGTGAAAGGGGTAGACCTCGGCGAGGTAGTCGCGGTCGTGCTCGCCCAGCAGATCGTCGACCGCCTTGCCGTAGGCTTGGGCGAAGCCTTGGATGGCCTCGTCGATCTGATCTTCGTCCTTGCGGTCGCGCAGGACCCGGCCGCGCACGATGTGGCGCAGCTCGACGTCTTCGAGGGCGGTGCGCTCAAACCGCTTGGCGTGGTGATCGAGGTGGCGGTGGATGTCGTCGTGGGCGCTCATGGCCGGAAAGAACGAGGCGATGTTCTGCTGTTGGGCGAAGACCACGATCATCGGGACCGCGCGGGCGCCGGTGCTGTGGTCGACCACCGTGTTCATGTCGTTGATCTCGCGGGCGAACTCCTCGCGGTTCTTCTCGGTGAGCCACAGCAAGAACTCATCGACCAGAAACACGACCGCACCAAAGCCTTGCTCTTTGGCGTGCCGAGCCATGCGGTGCAGGCCATCGCCCCAGGGCAGCGCGACCCCCGCCCCGTCGAGGCTGCGACCCTTCCAGCCGAGATAGGCACGCACGAGCTGATCTTGGGCCTCCTCTCCGCTCGCAGCGATCACCTCGAACAGCTCGGCGCTCGGCGCGATGCCGTTGGCGTCCGCGCGCTCCCAGAAGGTGGGGAACTCCTTGGCCTCGCGACGGATCTCGTCGAGGATCGCGCCGTAGTCGGCCGCGACGAAAGGCTCTTTTCCGCGAGCGACGCACGCATCGCTGAACGCGCGATACAGCACGTGATCCAAGCCGCTGTCTCGCTCTCGCAGCGAGAGCATGTGGGCGCGAACCACCAGCGGGCGCTGGGCGCTGACCCAGCTCCGGTGCCGGCTGGCCAGCTCGTGGAACACCGGGTGATCCTTGCCCCAGGCGGCCTCGTGATCGTCGAGGAGCAGGGCGAGCAGGGTCATGAGGTGGGACTTTCCGCTGCCAAACCCACCGTGCAAGATGTGGCCGTACTCTTCGCCCCGTACGACGGTCTGGTTAATCTTATCGAAGAGCTTGGGCAGGCTACGGGCGACGGTGGGGGTGACCACGTAGTCGTGGACCAGGCGCTGGATCGCCTCGGGGCTGGAGGCCGCCTGGTCGAGCTTGATCACAAAGCCGAGGGCTGAGAGATCCTCGGCGCGAGGGATGACGAAGACGTCGTCGAGGGTGGTGGTCAAGGGGGGCCTCTCAAGCAGGGTGGTCGCGGAGCCAGGCCTCGAGGGCGGCGGGGGAGGGCCGACCATGGGCCTCGGCCTGGAGGTCGGCGCGCTGGTTCGAGGCAACACCAGGCTCGGTGCGGGCCACGGTGTCGGTCAGGCGGTACATTAGATCGTAGAGGGCGACGCGCTGTTCGTCGGCCACGCCCTCGTCGTCGAGGTCATCGAGCAGGTCGAAGAGCGTGCCAAAGCGCAGCCGCGGGGTCCAGCCGGCCCAGCCGTACCAGCGCTGGGCGAGGGTGCGCGCACTCCCGTCAGGGCGGGGGATCTCGGTGTGCGCTACAAAGCGCTCCTTAGGCACGTCGAGGGGGCCACGCAGCTTGTAGCTTTCCTTTGCGCAAAAGTCCCCCGTGACGTACTTGGGAGGCTTGGGGATCTTGACCTTCTCGCCCTGATCCTCACGGTGCTGCAGCTCCCAGACCTTCTCCCAGGCGGCGCGCTTCTTGAGCCCCTTGCGGGAGTAGCGGTGTACGGGGTGGGCGGGCACGCTCTCTTGGGCGAGCAGGTTGGCGAACAGCGGAACCAGATCGGCGCCCGCCGAGCCGGTGTAGAGATGGACGACCGCCTCGAGGCGGGGCTCCCCTTGCAGGTCGCGGGCTAGGCGCTCGGCGGTGGTGAGCCGCCCGCCGTCGCGCACCGCGGCTTCGAGCCGGTCGAGCAGGTAGCGCTCCAGGGCCTCGTGCTCCTGAGCCTCGTAGTCGGGGCGATACCAGCGGCGCTTGTGCACCGGGGCTTCGAGCAGGCGCAGGTCGGCGCTGTTGGCGATCGCGCTCAGGCGGCGCTGGACGAGGGCGCGGTAGGACGCGGGCAGGGTCTCGGGCAAGGCGGTCACCGGCTCCCACCCGTGGCGCGAGAACCAGGCAGTCGGCGTGCCGTCGGGGCTCTCGCCCCGCGCGATCGCGTCGCGGACCTCGGCGTCTTCGGAGGCGAGGCGGAGCTCGAAGGGGCGCTGGCCAGGACAGAGGGGCGGGGTCTGGTCGGGCGAGAGCGCGGGCAGCGCCTCGTCGGCCACACCGTACAGGCGATAGCACAGCCAGTCCAGCTCCTCTTGCAGCCCGACCATGCGGAGCAGCCGGTCGAGGTCGCGGGACCGTCGAGCACGGAGGGCGGCGCGCAGGTCCGCGTCGGAGGTCCACGACGGGTCAGCGAGCACCGACGCCAGGTCGTCGGCGGTGCGCTCGTGGCCCAGGGCGTCGAGGGCTCGGGCCCAGGGGAGGGTGGTGGTTCGGCTGGGGGGGAGGGGGAAGCGGGCGAGCTTGGTGGAGTCGTGTTCGAAAAAGTCTTCCCAGGGATTGTTGGTTGTTCGACCGCCGGCTCCGGTTGCCGAATAGCCCTTGTTGAACATCACCTGCTTGAACCAGAACGCCGCCACCGAGCTGTTCAGCGGGCCGAGCAGCGCCAGGTGGTCGTCGACCGTCGCGTCGGCGGGCAGCTTGATGACCGGGGCGGTACGGTTGAACACCTTGCCGCCGCGGTCGAGCACGAAGTGGTTGTGGGTGGCGACGAAGGCGTGGGTGATGGTGAGGGGGGTTTGGAGGCGCTCCGTCGGCATTTGTCCGTAGAGCCACCAGGGTCTCTCGGAGGTAAAGAAGTTCCCACCCCCGAATACGGCTCGTTGACCGAGGTAGGTGCGCGTGCGCCAGAGGTAGCTCGCGAGAGCTTCGCGCTCCTTGAGGTCTGCTGGCTCCAGCGTGTCATCATAGGGGAATACCACGATGTTGGACGGGGTAATCTGCCAATCACGAACATCCGCACCGATGCCGAAGTCACGAATATCTTGGGTCTCGAGTCCGGCGCGCTGGGCGTGGTGATCCTCCATGACGAACACTAAATCCGCTTTGGTAATGCACATGAATCCAAGGGATTGCGAGATGTCTTCTATCTCTTCTGTGCTCTTCTTTTCGAGTCTGAGCTGCAACCCGAGCGCACCACCCCCGCGCAGGCTCCACGGGTGCTCCTTGAGCACCGCCCGCGGGATCTCCTCGCACGACACAAAGTTGGAATCGAAGCCGGGCTTGTCCCACCCTTGCAGGATCGCGGACCACACCTTGCCGGTGGCGGGGTCATCGGGCACGCCCGGCTCGCCGCGCTTGCCGAGCACCGCGACCACCGGGACCTTGGGCTTGGGCTTGGCTCGCCGTCCGAACAGCAGGATCGTCGGCGTGCCGTGCCCGGGAATGTAGGCCCCCGAGGTGTCGACGATCAGCCGCAGGTCGACCTTGGCGAGCACGTTCTGGATCGTCTTGATGCCAAAGGAGCGCTTGGCGAAGTTGTTGGAGGTGATCAGCCCCACGTGGCCCTCGGGGCGGGCGAGCTGAAAGCAGCGCTCGATGAACGGCGACGACAGCGAGTATTCACGGTAGGCCGAGATATACCGAGGCTTCTTGGGGCGGCCGACCTTCTCGCGGTGGTAGGCCTTTCGGGCTGCGTCTTTCTCGGTGATGTACGGAGGGTTGGCGACGACGACGTGAAAGCCCTGGCTCAAGATCGGCTTGAGCGCGACCCGGGTCGCCTCGGGGGTCAGGCTGGCGCGGGGGATATCGCGGACCGGCTCGAGGAGGGTGATCTGGGGAACGTTCGCGGTACCGTCGGGATCTTCGATGTGCTCCAGCCCATCGGCGCAGTAGACCTGTGGGGTGAGCTCCGCCGCCTGGGCGAGCGAGGTGGCGCCGGTCCACTCCATCGCGGTCATGACCAGCCGGGCACGGGCGAGGGCGGCGGCATAGTCGTTGATGTCCAGACCCACGATCCGCCCCAAGGTGTGGCGGGCGACCTCGGTGCGGCTCCACGCGGGCTCGGCGTGCTGGGTCGCGCGGGTCAGCCGGGCGAAGGCGTCGAGCAGGAAGTGCCCAGAGCCACATGCGGGGTCGATCACCCGAAGCTCGGTGGCCGCCCAGCCCTCTTCGCCAGCCTCGGCGCGGGCCAAGGCCTCGCCCAGGGTGCGGTCGAGCATGAAGGCGCGGACAAAGTCGGGGGTCTGCAGGAGGGCGTAGCGATCCTTGACGACGGGATCAAGCTCTTGGTAGAGGTTGCCGAGCAGCTCCCCATCAAAGTGCTCCTCTTCAAAGGCGAAGACCAGGGTGTTGGTGTCGGGGTCGCGCAGCCGCCAGGTGTCGAGCAGCGCGCGGGTGAGCGCGTCGTCGGGGGCCAGGACCTCGGCGGGCTGGGGCGCGAAGAGCTCGGGCAACCCGCCGCTAGGCTGCGCGAGGTCGCGAAAGACCCAACGCACAAAGGCGGTCTCACCCAGATCGGGGGCGAGCCGCTCAAAGAGCTGCTGGTGGGTACGGTCGACGATCCGGCGGGTGATCAAGCGGCGGTCTTCGAGCACTCGCACGTAGAGGGTCTTGAGGACGAACAGCACGGCCGCGCGTCGGCTGAGCAGGTCGAGCCACACATCGAACATCGCCTCGGCCTTGCTCGGGGGCACCTCGCCGACCTGCTCGGCGATAAAGAGCGCGCGGGCGCGCTCGCGGCCGGAGCCGGGCTCGAGCAGGCGGGTGTGCAGGTCTTCGGCGATGGTGGCGACATGTCCTTGAAGGGTTGTCACCAGATCGGCGCGGGCTTGGGTCGTGAGCGGCATGGGGGGAGAGCTCCAGGGAGTCAGGCGGAAGGGGGGACGACATCGGGGAGCGGCTTGCGCAGCGGCAGGGTCA
The DNA here is from genome assembly GCA_007693595.1 of Deltaproteobacteria bacterium. GTDB lineage: Bacteria > Myxococcota_A > UBA796 > UBA796 > REDI01. The sequence continues at coordinate 14,868 of REDI01000061.1, forward strand.
GGCCCGGCTGGTGCCAGAGCTGGGTGCGCTCATTGAACAGCGGGGTGCGGCCCGAGATCACACCCGGCACCACCAGCACCCAGAACCCGTGTTGCCCCCCCTGGACCCGTTCGTAGAGATTGCGGACCTGGACGACGCCACCGATCGCGTCGAGCAGGCCGGTATTGTAGACCACGATCGCGCGGCCGCGCTCGCCGTGCTCGGCGACCAGTTCTTCGAAGAGCTTGTGGGCCTTCTGGGCGAGCACCGCCTTCATGGCTGGGAACCGCTCGGCGTGAGCATCGACCTTGACCGTCGCGGCGTGGCGCTGGAACCAGGCGTCGGCCAGGTCGATCGGCGTGGCGTCGAGGGCGCGGATCACGCTCTTGGCGATCGGCCCAACCTGTCCGGGGTCGGCGACGATCAGGCGGTAGCTGCTGCGCTTGACCGCATCGCGCAGCACGTCGCGGGCGACTTCTTCGGGGGTGCGGCGCTCCTCGCGCAGCAGCTCGGGGATCTCGTCGGGGATGACCGGCTCTGGGGTCTGAAACCGCGGCTTGGCTCCCCGGACCAAGAGCTGCTTGTCCGGCTCGAACCGCCAGGTCGTGCCTGCGATGGCCTCTTCGATCGCCTGATCATCGATCAGGGGGGGAAAGTGCCCGTGCAGGATCCGGTCTCCGAGAGCCTCAAGGTCGGCGATGCTGATCTCGTCGCGGGCGTCGGTGAGGAGCCAGGGCACGACCTTGGGGAGATCGAAGGGGGCGCGGGCCAGCGAGCCTCCACGGACCGAGATCACCCCCTCGACCAGTCGGGCGGCGAGGGTGCGGGGGTCGCCGAGATAGTCTGGCAGGATGAACTGGAGGGCCTTGCGGGTCGGCTCGGGGGCGCTGGGAGGCCACTGATCGGCCATACGTGCGACCGCTCGCGCGAACTCCCCCAGGGTCTCACGGGTAAAGTTCAGATCCGGTCTTAGGAGCACGGGCTGTTCGATGCCGTCGATGTCGTGGAGGATCTGAAACCGCCGCGTGTCGACCTCGCAGGCGAGGCGGACAAAGCTCTCGGCCGAGATCCCATTGGCCGGCAGGTCGCGGGCCAGGCGATCCGCCGCCATGGCTACCGGCAGCACCCCGTAGGCCAGCTCCAGGTAGCCATCGAGGGCGCCGAACCCCGGCTCGAGAGCGCTCCGGTTGAGCTGCTTGAGCGCGGCCTGCTTACGCTGGCTCACCGCAGAGGGGTCGAGCCCCAGCTCCTGCCCTACCTCGGAGCCCGAGCGCGCCGGCTCGTAGAGCCCCAGGACCTTCTCGAGCACCTTGGCGCTGGTGTCGTCGATCTCGCGCACGGCCTGATGCCAGAGGCCGTCGAGGGTGTTGAAATCGGTTCGCGCGGCGTGTTCGTCGTGGTACCGAACCAGGGCCTCTCCCAGTCGGATCAGGCTCGTGGTGCCGATGCCTGGGATCGCGATCAGCGCGGCGCGCGGGGTGCGGGCGACCTCTCCGATCGTGCGCAGCCCCCGCCCCAAGAGCTGCTCCTTGATCGTGTCTTCGCACGGCAGCTCATAGAGCCGAGCGGCGCTGTCGATGAGCGGGCGAAAGAAGGGGGGAGCCTGACGGTCCTCGCTGAACGTGGGCTGAACCTTGGCGGCCTCGGCGCGGCGGACCAACTCGAGCACCTGATCGGCGGTCTTGGAGCCCAGCCCATTGATCGCGCGGATCTGGACCTCGGTCAGCCCCAGGATCTCCCCGACGGTGCGGATCCCGTTCTTGTGCAGCACCCGCACCGCGCGCGGGCTCAGCCCTGCTTGGCCGAGGGCGGTCGCCGATTCTAGCGGCGCGCTCGGGACCTCGACCGGCTCGCCCTGTTCTCCGAGCGCGGTCAGGTAGGCGTCGCGCATGGCCCGGGCTGTAGGAAAGCGCCCGGCGGGCTCCGGGTGGAGCGCGCGGGTAAAGAAGGTGGCCAGTCCGGGCGGATCGAACTCGCTCGGCTCGAACTCAGCCGCGACCCCCGGCTCGGGGGCGGTGCCATCGAAGGGGTGGCGACCCGCGTGGAGCCAGAACAAGCACATGGCCGCCGAGAACCGATCCGATCCGTGCTCCCCGGGAGGCAGGGCCGGATCGCGCCACTCGTGCGTGCCGCCAAAGACCTTGCCTTCGGTGCGCAGCAGCTCAGCGGAGCTGCCGAGGCTGAAGTCGATGAGCACCAGGCCGTCGGGCCCGACGATCATGTTCTCGGGCTTGAGGTCGTTGTGGGTGATCCCGAGCCGCTCAAACTCGTCGAGGGCCGAGAGCAGCCCCTCGGCGAGCTTGCGCCGCAGGCCAAAGTCGGCCGTAGGGTTGCTGGACACCCAGTTGGCCAGCGTGGGGCCTGCGACGCGATCGAGCACCAGGGTCAGGCGGTTGTCGACCATCTTGGAGAGGTCGCGCACCCGTACGATGGCGGGGTGGTCCAGGGCGCAGAGCACCTTCCACTCGCGCTGAAGGGCGCGCTCGGCGGTCTCGGTGGGTCGGGCGACCTTGAGCGCGAAGTGCTCGCCACGCAGGTCGTGGCGGGCGTGGTAGACTTCGGATAGCCCCCCGGTGCCCAGCAATCCCTTGATCACGTAGTCCGGGCCCACGCGGGCGCCAGGCTCCAGCCCCTCGGGCGCGGGCCGGGGTTCGGCTTCGAGGACAGCGGCTTCGACGGCCTCGACTGCCTCATCGACCGTCGCGAAGCGGTCCGCGGGCCGCAGGTTGAGCATGGTCGCGACCGCGGTGTCCAGGCGCTTCTTTTGGTCCGGGTCGCGATCGCGCAGCCTGGGGACACGGTGTCGTCGCTCGACCAGCTCGACTGTGGATGGGACCAGCGGCTCGCCGAGCACCATCCACGCGAGCAACAGACCCAGGCTGAACTGGTCGGACCGGGGCTCTGCGGTGGAGAACTGGTTGATCACCTCGGGGGCAGCGCCTTCGAGGTCACGGAGCTCGACCGAGGAGCGCGCGATGGTGGCGCTCGTGCCCACCCGCTTGGCGAGGTCGAAGCCCGTCACGCGAAAGTCGACGTGATCTTGGGAGTAGGGCTCTTGATCGATGTTCTTGTCGCGCACGAGCACCAGGTCGGCGCGGAGGTGCCGGTGGACCACCCCCCCGCTGTGGGCAAAGCTGACGGTGCGCGCGATGCGGACCCAGAGCCGAACCCGATCCTCGAGCGAGAGCTGTTCCCTGCGGGTGGCGATCCACGACGGCAGGGTCTCTCCCTCGAAATACTCGAAGGGAACGACCACACCTTCTTCGGTGGTGCGGGGGGATTCGACCTTGAGGAGCCCCACCCCGACCGGCGCGTGGTTGAGCCCCCGGAGCACCTTGGCCTCCCACACCGCGCGCGCATGCTGGCGCTCCTGCTCCTTGGCCGAGGCTTGCCACGGGGTAGGGTAGATCCGCAGGAGCTGGGTCTCGTCGGTGTCGGGGTGCCGAGCGATCACCTCGCGATAGCGCTCGTTCGTATCGACGGTGTCGATGACCTCAAAGCCGAGGATGGTACGTTGCGGCGGCCGAGGAGGCTTGCTGTCCAGCACCTTGACGAGCGCGCTCTCGACGTCGGCATCGACCATGGTGAGCCGCATGCGACGCGACAAGGAGCGGATCCGCTGCTCGTCATGCAGGATCGCGTGGATCGTCTGCCGGGTCGCGACCCTGCGCTTGGCGGCGTCGCCGTGGAGCTCCACCCGGCTCGCCGCTGCGAGGTAGACCAGCTCTTGCACCCAGACGGCGCCCGCAGTCGCGTCTTTGCGGCGAAGCAGGTTGTTGAGGATCTGCGCCGTCTTGCGGGCGAGATGTAGCGGGCTGCGTTGGGGCGCGGGCAGGTACCAGTCGTGATCGCCCGTGATGATCGTGCCGCGCCAGCCTTTGATCTCCACCACGTAGATCGCGTGAGGCATGACCACGACCGCGTCGAGCTCGTAGACCGCGCCATTGGGCTCGATGAGCCACGGGTTCGCAAACACCGTGACCGAGCTCGGTAGCTCCGATGCCAGGTGCTCGATCGCCGCCTGCTCGTTGGCGTGGGCGGGCTCGCCGACCTTGATGATCCGCGCTGCCATGGGTCAGACCAAGACGATGGCAGCGTTCGGAAAGCGACCCTGAAGGTCTTTCTCGGCGAAGGTGCCGCCCTTCTCGGGCTGCAGGCCGAATACGAGCGTAAAGGTCTCTCGATGGTCGCGCGCCGTCGCGCGCGCCAGCTCGGGGTCTTGCCAGATAAAGTCGGTGTTAGGCGCCCGGTGCTCCACCGCGACCAGCCCAGCGAGGGCGCGGTCGCTCCAGTCCTTGGTCAGCACGACGCAGTTGGTGTGAAGAAAGGCCTCGTCACTCGTCTCGAGGGCCCGCGCACAGAGCAGCCCCCCGGTGCCCGGCAGCTCGACCACCCGATCGGTCGCCTTGATCTTGCGCAGGTCTGCGCCCGCAAAGCGGGCAGGGACATCGAGGTGTCGCGCCCACCCCAGCAGCGTCGTGCGCCGATCCCCGGTGAGCGTCTCGCTGGTGAGCGTCTGGAGCGCGTCAAAAATCGTTGTGGACGGCACGGCCGCGAAGCCCCGGTGCCCGTCCGCGGCGCGCCCGAGCACGACCGAAGGATCACCCGGGATCGGGTAGGTCACCGCCAGGTCCTCGGCAAGTAGCGCGATGAGATCGGGAAGATCAAGATTACCCTTGAACTGTCTCCAGGTGGCACGGCCAGGCTCGGTCAACCGCACAGGGCGGGCCCCCGAGTGTTCCATTCGTGCAATGGCCTGGATGAAAGGCAAAGACAAGCGATCGAGCGGCGGCTGGACGGCAGCGGTCATGAAGTGGTTCCCCCTTGGCGGCCCGGAGTATAGCGGATGGGGGGGGCGATCTCACCAGACGCCGTACAAGAGCTCTAGTTCTTGTGTAGGTTCCGGGGCATCGGAGAGGCGAAACGCAAAACTGACCCCCTAGCGACACGAAAAGTGACCCCCCTCATCGCCGGAGGGCTCCATGACCATCGACAAGCAGCTACCCGCGGGCACCGACCGCAGGAGAGAGCAGAGGCAGACACCAGAGGACGTCGCGGCCATGCGGCGTCTGCATGAGCTGGGCTGGACCACCAAGCACATCGCGAGGGAGCTCGGCTGCAGCCGGAACACCGTAAAGAAGTACATGCGCCAGGACGGCTGGGTGCCCTACGCCCACGGCCACCGTGGTTCCCCGCTCGACGGCCTCGAGGGCTGGTTGAAGAAGGCGTTCCGGCAGCACCGGGGCAACGCCGCTGTCGTTCGTGACGAGCTGAAGCGGGTGCACGATGACGAAGTGTCGCTTCGAACGGTCCAGCGGGCCGTGCGGGACTGACGGCGCAGCCCGCCCCTGTGTAGGCGCCGACGTGCGCCGTTGTTGCGGTCGAATCTAGCTTGGGGTAAGCTCCAGAGGACTTGATGTTCCATCTGCTGCTACGAAGGAGAAGACCGTGGGTCACGGCCATGATCATCCAGCTCGATCCCCCGGCACGTCGACGTCGTCAAGCCGCAGCAGCACCTCCGTATCGCATCCGGCGCTGACCTGTGATGCGAACGAGGTTGGGGCCACGGCCGATCCGCTCGGTCTGCGTCCCATCGAGCACACGGTCAAAGCCGGAGAGACGTTGAGCGGGATCGCACGGCAGCGCCCATGATCCCTCGCCTCGCCTCCCTGCCATTGATCGCGGCCTGCTCCGCCTCTCCCTCAGCCATCGCCCCGCCTCCCGTCGCGCCGGAACCTCAGGAGAACCACAACATGTCAGCAGCGCAAACCCACTCCGTCACCCGAACCCAGGGCGAGGCCTCCGCGATCGGTCAGGTCATCGCGAACCGCGAACCCGACGACGCGCTCCAGAAGCTCGCGGGCGCTCGTGCCTGGTATGCGCTCGCCACGCAGCGGGCGCAGGCCGACGATGCCGCTGGCGCGCTGGCGGCGGCTCGAGCTGGGCTGGAGGAGCTCGGCAGGCGCTACGCTCGCCCCCTGGACATCGACGACACCCAGCTCAAGATCCGGACCATCGATCAGGCCGAAACCGAGGGCCGTGTGGGCGACGCGGCGCGGATCGCGGTGACGATCCTTGAAACCCGCCTAGAGCTCGCGCGGCGGTTGCACGCGGATGCGCTGGTGGAGGAGGGGTAGGGGGGGCGAGGGCGTGCGCGGGGATCCAATGGAGCGTTTGGCGGAACCTTTCTGGCAGAAGGGACCTGTTTCGGGAGGACCGTCGCCGACACCCGTCGAGAGGCGGTTTGGCCCTACCCCGAGCCTTGAGCGCCTCGATGTCCGAGACAGCGACCTTTCGGAGGAGGGGCTGGCCGAGCGGTGCGAGAGCCTGAAGGGTGGGGCGCGCGGCGACCTCCAACACACCCCCAACCGTGATCATCACACCCCCGCTCAAGCTGCGCGAGAGCTCCCATGCGATCTGCTCGGACAGCGCGGGATCGGCCTGGGCGATGCGCCGTCGCAGGTCCAGGTCGCGCGCCACCCCCCAGGAGCATTCATGCCCCGGCTGCCGCCGCTCCCCCTCGCCGTGTTGTCGCTAGCCCTGCTGAGCACAGCCTGTCCGTCCCGGACGGACAGCAACACCCCCCGCACCGCCGAGCTGCAAGGACTGACCACCATGAAACAACCGACCAAGCCCTGGAGCGACCTCAACCTCTCCGTCGGGAGCGGGGTGGTGCTC
>REDI01000055.1 GCA_007693595.1 Deltaproteobacteria bacterium
CGAGTCGGACACGGACACCGACACGGACAGCGACACGGACAGCGACAGCGACACGGACACCGACACGGACACCGACTACGTTCGGGTTGAGCTGACCGTGGACAACCAGGACTTCGCGGCGCCGGTCTTGGATGACTTCCCGGAGGAGTTCATCCTACCGATGGCCTGGGAGCGCGTGGTCGCCTACGGTGCTGCAGGGTGGACGGTCTACCTTGAGAACAGTGCCTTCTCGCCCATCACCGGAGATCAGTATCTCCTGGCCAACCTGGCTCGAGGCAGTTGGAGCGAGCTTCGATCCAACCGGATCGAGGAGATCGTGCCGGGCGCTCGCTACACGGCTTCGATCACGACGACCTCATTCAACATCGACGATCCCACCGTGCGGTGGGGCGGACTGTTCCTGCGCGAGGTCGAGGTCGATGCCTTCGGCGGTCTGATCACCCTCTCCACCGTCGCGGGGCACCTCATTCGGTACCCCGCGGACCGGGAGTACGAGGTGGATGAGCTGGAGATCAGCTATGTGGCGCCGCCCACCTCGGCAGGACGGCACCTCATCGTCTCGCTCGTGGTCCAGTCCGATGACGAGAGGACCGGCCACTCCTTCGATGGGCTCTCGGTGGTGCGAGAGGAGGGCTCCAGGGTGCCCGAGCCCGACCTGAACGCTGACCTGGACTTCGAAGCGGTCGAGATCGGCCAAGGGTCCTTTCTCTTCGACGCCCCGGGTTGGTATCCCTATGGGTGCAGCTACCTGGGGCTCACGAATCACGAGCCTTCGGTCCTGCGGAGCGAGCCGCCGGCCGGTCCCAACACGATGGAGATCGGCTATCATGTCTCGGAGCCGGAGTTCTGCTATGCCCGTCGCCCGGTCCAGCTCCCCTCTTCGAGCCACGTGGTCCTCAGGGCCAAGGTCTCCGAGCGCACCAGCCTCGGGCCGCCCGATGAGGTGGCCATCGGCCTCGCGGTAGGCCCTCGCTCTTTCGAGGCGCACGAAGACATCGAGCCCGAGGTCCGTGAGATCTTCGACTACGCCGACCTCGAAGCGGAGTCGACCGACCCCGACGCGTGGCACACGATCTCGGTCTGTACCGAAGTCCCCGAGCTAGAGGATGACGATCTGCACTTCTTCGAGCTCGCCATCCGAGGCGAAGGGAATCGAAGGCTCCTCGTCGACGATCTTCAGATCGAAGGAGTCGACCACTGCCGCTAGAGTCCTGGGGGCGGTGAAGCCGGGGCGGGCTCCTTGGGGCGTCGGCGCGTCGCGGACCGAGTATGCTGCCGTCCTGTTCGCTGAGGTCTCATGGATCCGCGCTCGGGGTCCGCGGGTGGCCCCAACACGCTCGGCTCGGCTCGGCTCCGCTCCGCTTGGCCTGAGCCAGCGTGCGGAGGCCCGCGACGGCGTCGGGGGCGCTCCGAGGGGGCGTCGAAGGGCGATGGTCTTTGACTGGGGGGCTCCTCGACGCGGGTCAGATGGACGATTGGTTCGAAGCTCAGCCTGTCGACCATGCAGTGACTCACGTCTGCGCCGAACTTCTTTCCGCTCTTTTGATGGTCTCGTAGCATCGATAGACGGAGAAGTGTAAGGTGACGTACCTCCTTTGGCCGGAGCGCTCGTGGCTCCGTATCGTTGTGGAGCGCCCTCGTGACTGACCCCGAAGATCTCAAGACCCGCCAGAACGAGCTGAACCGCGCCGCGTACGATGGCGATCTAGACCGCGTCTTGGAGCTCCTTGGCTCTCCTTTCGACCAGGCCCTGGCCAACGGGGACTACGGCGAGCCCTGGAATGACGAAGCCCACGGTTGTACCACCGGGGCTCCCCCGTATCGGCCCCTCTCTCGTGCAGCGAGTCGTGGCCACCTGCGGGTCATCGAAGCCTTGCTTGACGCTTCGGCTTCGCTCGACGCGGTCACCAGCGGGACCGAGACCGCTCTGCATCTGGCCGTGGCCGGGAGTCATCGGCGCTGCGTCGAGGCGCTCCTCGACCGCGGAGCGGACAGCACGGGTGTCGCGGTCAACGGATCCGTGCTCGCCTACGCCAGCGTCAATGTGGAGATGATCACCTTCTTGCTCGACCGCGGCGTCGATCCCCGACCGCTCGATGCCTTCGGCCGAGACGCGGCGGACCTCTTGGGAACCCAAGATCATCATCCTCTCAAGGCCCGGGTCGCCGCGCTACGGCTCTACGTCGCGCGCTGGCCCGAGGGTGACCCAGCTCGTGCGCGCCACCGCGGGCGGCTTCAAGCCCTCGAAGCCGAGCTCGCCGCCAAGAAGGCCAAGAAGAAGAGCCGAAAAAGCAAGCTCAAGACCCTCATCACCGCCGCTTCGCTCGAGGCTGAGGGCTGGGGAGAGAGGATCTGCGCCGCGCTGCCACAGAGCATGTGGGAGTTCGACCCCGATCTCCCCGACGAGGCCAAGCCACGGGCCGTGCTCGATGGTCTGCGCGTCCACGTGCTGAGCGCTCCCCAAGCCATTGCACATCCCCAGTGGCCCGACGCGCTACGTGCCATGATCGCGCTCACTCCTGACTACCGTGAGATCACCGAAGATGCCTACGGCGAGGCCCTCGACCCCGAGGACGCCGCCGACGATGAGGGCGGGGTGATCGACATGCTCGAGGACGAAGAAGCGTCCACCATCCCCGACGCTCTCACCCTCCTCGCGAGCCCGGCTGCGGTCCGCCGCGCAGACTGGGCGGACCTCGTCCAGTTCACCCTCAACGCTCACAAAGAGCGCTTCGGGAGCAGCCCGGTGCTCACCTTTGGCGCCGACGAGGCCGAGGAGCTGTTCTCGGTCGATGAAGTCCGCGAACATCCCGCAGCGGGCCCACTCTGGGATCTGGCTGACGAGGTGTATGGGCTCGACATCGAGCGGCCTTGAGTGGGTCTTGGCTTGCCACCGGGGCTTGCCTCGGGCTCGAAGGGGTCGAGCACACAGTCGGGTCCGCGCCGCGCCGCCTCGACCAGCGCACGGTGGTCGTTTAGGCGAAGGTCGAGCATGAGCCCGATAGGGTGGTCGCCCACCGCACCTCCCACTCGGAGTGGGATGTGCCTTGCGCGGAATAGCCAGTGCTCGAGGCTACCGGACTCCGGCGCTTCGGATCGGCCCGCTGGCGTCTTCTGGCGCAGCCGTCGACGGTCGGTTCGGCTACGGGTCCTGTCCCACATCTTGGAGGAGAGATGCACAGCTACCCATTCACCCTGCACTGGACCGGCAACACCAACGATGAGCCCTTCAACCGCGACGCGGTCGCGACCGCGCCAGGCAAGGTGGGGCTCAGGATCTCGGCGGGCGCCGAGCCGGGCGACATGACCCAGTGGAACCCCGAGGATCTGCTCGGCGCGAGCCTGGCGATGTGCCACACCCTCACCTTTCTGGCCCTCGCCAAGAAGGTCGGCGTCGAGGTCCGCGAGGTGACCGGCGCCAACGAGGCTGTGCTCGAGAAGGTTGGGCGCGTCCCTACGGTGACCAAGATCATCCTGCGACCCACGATCACGCTCGGCCCCGACGCCGATGAGGCCAAGGCCGCCGAGATGTACGAGAAAGCTCATAAGTACTGCTACGTCGCTAACTCGATTAAGGCCGAGACCGTGATGGAGCCGACCTTCGTGAGGGGCTGAGCGACGGCGAACCGATAAACGGCCGTGCCAGACTCGGTGGGTCCCTGGCGGAGAGCGTTTCTTGAAGCGCGTTTCCTGCCGATGGGGCTCATTGATTGAGAGACGGGCCAGCGAGAAGGGTTGCGCCGGTGCGGCGAGGCGTCCGTTGAAGGCGGCGAGGTAGGTTCTGGGGACGCTTGGGTACTCCCTTAGTACGCGAGTCTAAGCCTGGACGGTAGGACGAAGCCGTAGACGACCCTCCCGATGCTATTCGCTGCCTTTAGCACGGGCCTTGGACGGTCGATTTGTTCACTCTGAGGCCATCTCTTCACGCTTCACGAGGCGTACAGCCTCTAGTTTGAGCGTAGGCGTGGACTCGCGCTTAGCCAGGATTGCGTTCCTGCCCTCGTCTTACCTCGGTGATCCGGCTCAGGGGGCAAGGTCAGCGAGCGCGAGCATCGGGCGTTGGACAATCCTTGCTCCATCAATTACAACATAGTTGCAATAACGGAGGCCGCGATGACCCAGCCCCTACCCGTCACTGTCCTCTCTGGATTCCTTGGTGCAGGAAAGACCACCCTTCTCAATCACGTCCTCTCCAATCGGGAGGGCAAACGCGTCGCGGTTATCGTCAACGACATGAGCGAGATCAACGTCGATGCCGAGACCCTGCGTAGCGGAGACACCAGCTTGTCCCGGACCGAGGAGCGGCTGGTTGAGATGAGCAACGGCTGCATCTGCTGCACCCTGCGCGAGGACCTGCTGCGAGAGGTCGCGACGATGGCCCGAGAAGGCAAGTTCGACTACCTCATGATCGAATCTTCGGGGATCAGCGAGCCCCTCCCCGTCGCGCAGACCTTCACCTTTACCGACGAAGACGGCGAGTGCTTGAACGATATCGCGCGCCTCGACACGATGGTGACCGTGGTGGATGCAAGCACGTTTCTCCAGCAGGTCGCTCAGGGAGAGACGCTCAAGTCCCGCGGGCTCGAGATCGGAGAGGAAGACGAACGAACCCTCTCTACGCTGCACATCGAACAGGTGGAGTTCGCCGACGTCGTCATCATTAACAAGACCGACCTCGTCGGACCTAAGGCCCTCGCACAGGTCGAATCCACCATCCAGGCCTTGAGCCCCGGTGTGGTGATGCTGCGTTCCGAGCGTGGCGCTGTTCCTCTTGACGCGGTCTTGGACACGGGCCGTTTCGACATGGATGAGGCGCAACAGAAGCCTGCGTGGATCAAGGAACTCCAGGGAGACCACATCCCGGAGACCGAGGTCTACGGCTTCGAGAGCTTCGTCTACCAAGCGCGGCACCCCTTCCATCCCGAGCGCCTCGATCGATGGCTCCGCACTCGATGGCCCGGGGTCGTTCGGGCCAAAGGTTGGTTCTGGGTCGCGTCACGGCCAAACCACGTCGCAAACTTCCAGCTCGCTGGCGGAACCCGGGAGACCTCGCTGATGGGGACCTGGTGGGCAGCCGTCCCGCCGGAGCGTCAGCCCCAAGATCTCGCGACCCGAGCCCACCTGAAGGAGCTCTGGCACCCGGTCTACGGAGACCGCCGACAAGAGATCGTGATCATCGGGGTAGACCTCGATCGAGAGTCGATCATCCGGGGCTTCGACTGCGCGCTACTGACCGGGAGAGAGCTCGATGCACCAGAAATCTGGGCCCACATGCCTCATCCGTTCCAGTGGGGCTGATCAGTCCTGGGGCGGCGCCTTGCGCTCCTCGACCTTGTGCCGATTCATGGAGCATGAAAACGAGATCGACCTTGGCGTGATGGGTCGGTTCCTCGTCGCCCTCGCGCTCGCCCGCAACCCGCGCACCCTGGTCGCCGAAGACGGGGCCAGACTTGCGGAGGTGTGCTCCTTCGTCCCCTCTGTCGACGATGTGGCCGGCCGGTGAGTCCGCCATCGGCTCGGGAGAGCCACGGCAGGGTCAGGCCGAGGAGGGAGGGGCCTTCAGGCGATAGACGAGGTAGCGCACCGTCTCCGCGCCCCGGGTGAGCTGGCGCTCGGCCACGACCTCGCTGGTGAGCGTCGAGCGCTCGATGAGGCCACGGAGGTAGTCCAGATCCCCCGAGGTGCCGAAGAACAACAGGATCCGCCCGCCCGGCCTAAGCCGAGCAGGGGCCTCGGCCATGAAGCGCGTGAGGGCGCGGTAGCCCTCGTCGGCGATGGAGGCCTCGAGGGTGTCACGCGGGGCGAACCAACGAAAGGGAGGATCGAAGAGGATGAGGTCGAAGGTGCCCTCGACCGCCTCAAAGACATCGCTCTCGAAGAAGGTGATCCGCGAGGAGACCCCGTGGGCGCTTGCGTTCTGTCGCGCGCAAACGACGGCGTGGGGGTTGATGTCGACCGCTACGACCTCTGTGGAGCGCGACGCAGCGAGGATGGCGTTGACGCCGCTGCCCGTGCCCATGTCGAGCACCCGGTCACGGGGGCGCACCTGAGCGAGCACGGCCAGACCCAGGATCTCTGACATGGGCGCGGGCGGGAAGACGTGGGGAGGGACCGTAAAGACACGACCGAGGTGGGTGACGTTCGACGTCTTGCGGTCGCGCATGGCCTGGTAGGCGCGCTCGTGCCACACGCGCAGGCGCTCGACCTCCGCCGGCGAGAGTGACGGGGCGTAGGGCTTGGGTGCGGTCGGGTCGGAGTCGTCAGAGTCGATCATTGAGGACCGATAGGCTACGGTGCGGGGTCGCGCAACGAGGGTCGCGCAACGAGGGTCGCGACTCGGACAGCCTCGCGTTTGAACCCAAGCGGGGACCTGCCCTCGGTTCAGGCCGTGGTTGGGATCCTGCCCTCATCCTCGCGCGGTGATCCGTCGGAGGCGTGCAAGATCACGGGGGCGTTCACGCGCTGTCGATCGGTTAGGTCAGCACCACTCCCGTCGAGGCTTCATGTCCAACCCTGCTGATCCGCTCTCACGGCCCGCGACCTTGGACCGACTCGATCGCCTGCGGTCGGCCCAAGTCCTCGACATCCAGGGTCACCGCGAGGCGGTTCGGCGGGTCACAGCCACGCCCTCGACCGAGGGCTGGGCGCGCTTGCTCGATCCGGCAGCCCTCGCCCTCGGGGCTTTGCTCCTCGTCGCGAGCGCGCTGTACCTCGTCGGGTGGAGCTGGTTCGACTTGCCCCACGCCGTGCGGATCGGGCTGTCCTGCCTGCCGCTTGGCGTGGCGGGTGGGGTTGCGCTCTGGCTGGGCGCCTCGCGCCTCGCGGGTCAGATCAGCGCGATCGCCGCGGGCTTCCTCGGGCTCCTGCCGCTGCTCATCGTAGGGCTCGCCTTTCCCAGCACCGCCAGTGGAGAGCTCCTGTTCGCGTATTGGGCGCTCTCGATGCTGCCGTGGACCTTGGGGGCCCGTTCCCCCTTCGCTTGGCTCGCGCAGGCGATCGCAGCCGAGGTGGCGCTCCTCTCCGTGCTCCCTCGGCTCCTGGCGAGCGTGGACGGTGCGTTCGAGTCCACGCTGGATCTCTCCCTCGCCGCCCATGTCGCGCTCTTTACGGTCTTCTTCCTTCTAGGGGCCATCCTGTCCCACCGCGAAGATCGCAGCGCGCCGCGCTGGCTGCCCGAGGTCCTGAGCATCCCGCCCCTGGTGGCCCTCACGATCTGGCTCTCCTCCATCGTCATCTCCTTCGACCCGGGGATCTGGCTTCTCCGGGGGGGAGCTGTCCTCGTGTTCTTCGCCCTGCTGGCGGTGCAGGTTTTCTTCTGGCTCGGTCGTGTGCGCCTCTTGCCTGCCACGGTCCACGCGCTGAGCGTCTTGGTCGTCGCGATGACGATCCTCGGCCGCCTGCTCGTGGAGATCTTCGACCGATCCGACCTCGGAGTCGATCTCTTCGCAGGCATGGTGTTCAGCTTGTTGGGGATTGGGGGGCTCGTCGCGGTGACGGTCTGGCTGCATCTCGGCTGGCGGCGGAACGCCCGCCGCGTGGAACCTTCGTGATTGCGCCCCCTTCCCTCCGCGAGGTCTTGGAGCGGCTCCGTGCTCTCGGCCACCCCGTCCCCGAAGACGCGGAGGGGCGATGGGCCGAGGTGGTCCTGGCCGAGCCTTCAGGCCCGCCGAGGTGGCTGGATCCCCTACTCTTTTTGGGGGGATGGCTCCTCGTGGGGTTGCTCGCCTGCGGCTGCTTCCCCATCTGGTCGATCCAGGGCGTCCCCGTCGTCGTCGGGCTGCTGGGCTTCGTCGGGGCGGCCGCCTTGCGCTGGGCTCTCCCGTCCTCCGGGGTGGGGCGGGTTGCGGCGCCCTCCCTCTTCGCGGTGGCCCTCAGCGCCAGGATCGTGTTGCTCATCGGCTTGGGGTCGGCTGGCTTGGGCTGGACGCTGGTGCTGGCATCGGCGGTCGTGATCGAGGCGGTCGCCCTGCTGGCCTTCCCTGGGAACGCCCACCGGGCGCTCACCACCGTCACGCTGGGGTTGGCGATGCTCGGCCTGCTCGATGCGCTCAATCCCTCCAGCCTGCTCGCGACCACGTTCACGGTGACCGGCTCGATGCACGCGACGGTCGCCGCGGTCCTCGAGCTGATCCGCGACCTGCTGCTCGGCGCTTGGCTCGTCCTCGCGGCGGTGCTCGTCGTCGCCAGACCCTACTACGCCAGCACTCCCCTGCGACACCTGCTGGAGCCCATGAGCCACGGCCTCGCGATCTTGGGTCTGGCGGGCAGCACCCGGTTCTGGGCGGGCTGGGCCGACGAGAGCTTCATCCCCTGGGTAGGGCTCGGGACGGGGGGCTTCGCGCTGTTGGTCGTGGGGGTCTGCCTCGCACGGGTCAAGGCCAGCGGGCCCTCGTGGGGGGTGGCGCTCCTCGGGGCCGGCCTCGTCGTCTTGCTCGGGCTGCCCCTGCCGGGGCTCTCGGCCTCGCTCACCTTCGTCTTGCTCGCCCTGTTGGTACGAGACCCTTGGCATTTGGGCATCGCGGTGATCTCTCTGATCCTTTTTGGGATCTGGGCCTATGTCGAACTAGAGCTGCCCGTCCTGCTCAAGGGTGGGGCGCTCTTCGGTAGTGGATGTACCTTCTTGGCCTTGCGTGCCTGGATGCGATGGCGGCTCGCCGAGGTGTCCCCATGATGTCACGCATCTTCATGGGCTTGGGCCTTCTGGGCTCGTTCTCGCTCATCCTCGCCTTGCTCGGCTACCTGAGCTGGGACAGCTCGAGGGGGCGGGAGCTCTGGGTCGAGGTACATGGGGGCTCGTCTTCGGCGACAGAGCTTCAGCCACGCCTGGTAGAGCTCGGGTATTCGTCCGACCGGAGGCCATGGATGCACGTCCAGGTGGAGAGGGAGGGCTCGGCCGTCGCGGTCGAGCGCCACGCGACACCCGATCCGAGCCGTTCCGATGCGATCGTGGTCTATGCGCCCCGAGGGCTCCCGAGGGCACACCGCTCCGCGGAGGGGCCAGAGCCCGCTTTCGTCCTCTACCGTGTCAGCCCCGGCGGCATCGCATACCTGAAAGGGATCGCCGACGAGGAGCGCGCCCTGTTGGAGTGACGGGGCTCGGCCTACCCTTCTCGAGCCTCGGGACGCGAGCGCGAGGAGAGCGGGCCCACCTTGGCGAGACGCTTCCGCCGTACTCTACGTTTGGCGGGGGTTCCTCGGGCGCGCTCTCGCGACCCTTCACGCTGCGCTATGCTATGACGCACCAAGGAGGCACGGTGAGTTCCGACCCGCTGATCGGCGCTGTTCTCGCGAACCGCTACCGTGTCGTCGAGCCTATCGGGCGCGGCGGGGCGGGGGCGGTCTACCGCGGAATGCAGCTCCAGCTCGATCGCAAGGTCGCGATCAAGGTCGTCCGCCACGACGTCGCCGAAGAAGTACGCGAGGAGCTCCAGGCCCGCTTCTACCGCGAAGCCTCCCTGGCTGGACGGCTCTCCCATCCCGCGATCGTGCAGACCATCGACTATGGGACCACCGAGCATGGGCTGCAGTTCGTCGTCATGGAGCTGCTCGAGGGCCGCACCCTCAAGTCGGCGTTGGCCAACGGCCCGATGGATCCGCGCGAGGCGGCGCGCCTCGCCTCGGAGCTCGCGCGAGGTCTGCATCACGCACACAGCAAGGGCCTCATCCACCGAGACGTCAAGTCTTCCAACGTGCTCCTGATCACCGACGAAGAGGGGGTGGAGCACCCGAAGCTGCTCGACTTCGGCCTCGTCAAGAGTGTCCGCAACGAGCTCGATGTCACCCAGACCCCGACCTACCTCGGCACGCCCTTGTACATGTCGCCCGAGCAGGCCACGGGCTCCCAGGAGCTCGACGGCCGCTCCGACCAGTACAGCCTCGGGTGTCTCCTCTACAGCATGCTAACAGGAAAGCTGCCTTTCGTTGCGGATTCTCCCATGGCTACGGCGCTGCTCCATCACACGGAGCCCTACCCGCCCATGTCGAAGCGCGCGCCTGACGTCAAGGTGGATCCCAAGCTCGAAGCGATTGTCGAGCGTTGTATGAGCAAGAACGTCAAGGATCGCTTCCCGGACGCGGGTGTGCTCGCACGGGCCCTCGAAGACTGGCGCACCCCCAAGGTGGCGGCTACGCCGGTGGCGGCGCCCACGCGCGCCAGGGCGGGCGCTGCGATGCTGGGTGCGTTGGGAGCTTTCGGCTTGGTGGCGGTGATCGGCGGGGTCGCGCTGCTGGTGGTGCTCGCGGTGGTGGTGGGGGTGCTGGTCGTGCCGATCGCCTCCCGATCCTCGGTGAGCTCGGCCGAGCCCGACCATGCCCTGCTCGAAGACTTCCTCCCCGAAGCGGACGACGAAGACGACGACGGGGCCGACATCACGCCCGAGGCAGAGGAGGCCGAAGAGGGGCTGGCGGATCTCGAGCCGTCGGCCGAGGCCGCTGAGGAGGTCCCCGACGCCCCGCCTCCTGCACCCGCCAAGCCCGCGCCCGAGCCGGCCCCCAAGGTCGCGCCATCTCCTGCACCCGCCAAGTCCGCGCCCGAGCCGGCCCCCAAGGTCGCGCCATCTCCTGCACCCGCCAAGCCCGCACCCGCGCCGCCTGCGGAGCCCACGCCACCTGCGAAGTCCGCGCCGAAGTCTTCATCCGACGGCAGCCGCGACGAAGACGACCTTCTCCCCGTACCGATCGTGGTCGATGACGTCACCTTTACTCGGGTCTCGCACATGCGGGCCGTGATCGCCTTCGTCAATCGCGCTACCCGCGAAGAGCTCATCGACGCGGGAGTCAACGAACGCTACGGCATGGTCGACGCGGTCCTCGACAACCGCCCTTATACCTCGGTGCAGCAGCTCGGCGCGACCCCCAAGATCGGTCACAAGACCATGCTGGCGATCGCGCTCCATACCGAACCATGAGTCTCTGAGAGTCCCTGTGCACATCCACGACATCCTCCGCTCCATGCGCGACGGAGAGGAGCAGTCCCCCGAGGCGATCCGTTCATTTGTCGACGGTCTCTCCACGGGCGAGGTCTCGCGACCTCAAGCTGCCGCTTGGCTCGCTTGGGCCTACCAGCGCACCCTGAACCATGACGAGACCCTGGCGCTCACGCAGGCCATGATCGCGAGCGGCAACGCGTTCTCATGGCCCGAGGGTCCCGAGGTGGTGGATAAACACAGCACCGGAGGGGTCGGTGATAAGGTGAGCCTGATCCTGGCGCCGCTCTGGGCTGAGCTCGGCCTGCGGGTGCCGATGATCTCGGGCCGGGGGCTCGGCCACACCGGCGGTACGCTAGACAAGCTCGAGTCGATTCCTGGCTTTCAAGTCGTATTGCCCGACAGCAGGCTCGCGCAGATCTTGCGAGAGACCGGCTGCTTCATGGGCGGACAGACCGGCACCCTCGCGCCCGCGGACCGCGTACTCTACGCCCTGCGCAACGAGGTGAACACCGTCGACTCGATCCCGCTGATCGTGGGCTCGATCCTCTCCAAGAAGCTCTCAGAAGGGCTCGATCGACTGGTCCTCGACGTCAAGGTCGGCAGCGGAGCCTTCATGACCCACATCGGGCAGGCGCGGGCCCTCGCCCAGGCCCTCGTCGAGGTCGCCACTGGCGCGGGGGTGAGCTGCTCTGCGCACCTCACGGCCATGGAGCGGCCCCTCGGGCGCGCGATCGGCCACACCCTCGAGGTCCTCGAGGCGGTGGAGTGCCTCCAGGGTGGCGGTCCGCCCGATCTTCTTGAACTCACCTTGCATCTCGCGGATCACCCAAGGGCCGCCGAGGTCCTCGCCAGCGGGCGTGCTTTCGACCGCTTCTGTCGCATCATCGAGGCGCATGGCGGCGATCCACGTTCGCTCGACGGTGGGCTGCGCGGATCGGGTTGCCGGGAGCACGTCGTTCTTGCGGAGCGCGCGGGGGTGCTTCACGCCCTCGAGGCGCGATCGCTTGCCCACGCCGTCTTCTCGCTCGGGGGCGGCCGAAGCCACGCCAAGGATCCGATCGATCACGGGGTTGGGCTTCGCCTGCACGCCCACCCGGGCGAGCCGGTGGAGTCGGGTCAGCCGTTGATCACGATCTACCATCGCGACGGTGAAGGACTCGACGATGCGCTCCGACGGATCGCGACGGCGGTGCTCATCCAAGATGGCCCGGCCGACGTGCCCCCGCTGGTGGCCGAGTCGATCCACGCCGAGCCCGCCTGAGGTAGGCTACGGGCCTTCCCCCGCCCCGGAGGCTCGTGTGAGGGCATCCACTCCCTGGTCCGTCCCGTCGCACCTCTTCTTCGCGCTCCTCGCCGTGGCCTTGCTCACGCTGGCCCTCGAGCGTCCGCCGGCCTTCGCTCAGCCTGAGGGCTCCGCCGCGTCCGATGCCCCCTCCACCGAGGAGCTCGAGAGCCCCCCCCGGATCCGCGTCGATCTTGAGGTCGAGGTCGACGATCCCGACGTCCCTCCCTCGGAGCTCCTCGAGGCGCCGCCTCCTCCACCTCCACCTCCGGTCCCCGATCCACCCAAGGCGGCGGCCGGTCCTGGATCCGCCCCGCCTGCCGTCGAGGGGGCGAGCACGGGCTCGGGGGTCGCGACGGCCTCGGGCGCGTATCGCGACGATCCCGAGGGGCTGGTGAGTTGGCTCTATCGAGGCTTGTCCTTGCTCGGCATCCTGGCCTTCGTCGGGGTGGGGTGGCTCCTCTCCGAGAAGCGCGGACAGGTCCGCTGGAGGCCGGTCATCTGGGGCGTCAGCCTCCAGCTCTTGTTCGGGGTCATCGTCCTGGGCTTCGGGGCTTCGGAGTATATCTACGACGCGGTGAACTATCTGGTCGGTGTGCTCCTGCGCTTCTCAGAACAGGGCTCGGCCTTTGTTTTTGCGAGCTTCGTACCCCACCAGACCACGACCCTGGGACCCGATGGCTTCACCGAGGTGACCTACGGACTCGCCCGTGACGACATCGCCAACTGGCCTCCCGCAACCCGCAACGTCGCCTTTGCCGTCTTGCCCACCATCATCTTCTTCAGCGCCCTGATGAGCCTGCTCTACTTCCTCGGGCTCATGGCGCCCATCGTCAAGGGGATCGCTTGGCTCATGGTGCGCACCCTGGGCACGAGCGGCTCCGAGAGCCTCTCGGCCGCCGGCAACATCTTCGTCGGGCAGACCGAGGCTCCCCTCTTGGTCAAGCCCTTCGTCTCGACCATGACCCGCTCCGAGCTCATGGCCATCATGACCGGAGGCTTCGCTACGGTCGCGGGCGGAGTGCTCGGCGTCTACGTCATGCTCCTACAGGACGCGCTGCCGAGCATCGCCGGGCACCTCGTGGTGGCCTCGATTCTCTCCGCCCCCGCCGCGCTCGCGATGGCCAAGATCATGGTGCCCGAGACCGAGAAGAGCCTCACGGCTGGCGGCGTGAAGGCTGAGTTCGAGCAGCCAGCCTCCAACGCCATCGAGGCGGCGGCGACCGGAGCGACCGACGGGATGAAGCTCGTGTTGAACGTGGTGGCCATGCTGATCGCCATCGTCGCGCTGGTGGCGATGGTCAACTGGGCGATCTCGTGGGTTCCGGTCATGTTCTGCCCGGATGGCAGCGTCGGTCTTGGGTACGCGGTCGCGTGCGACGGCGCCCGATCGCTCGACCTCTCGATGATCTTCGGAGTGCTCTTCTTCCCCGCCGCGGTGCTGATGGGCGTGCCTTACGAAGACTGGTTCATCATCGGACAGCTCCTCGGCGAGAAGATCGTGCTCACCGAGCTCTTGGCCTACAAGACCCTCGCCGCCCTCGTCTCGGGTGAAGAGGCCGTGATCTCGCAGCGGGCCGCCATTATCGCGAGCTATGCCCTCTGTGGCTTCGCAAACTTCGCCAGCATCGGTATACAGCTCGGTGGCATCGGGGGCATCGCCCCGGAGCGCATGGGGGAGCTGGCGCAGCTCGGCTTCAGGGCCATGTTCGCAGGCGCGCTGGCCGCGTGCATGACGGGCGCGGTCGCGGGTGTCTTCTTGTAGCCTCCGCCGTCGGGCCCGAGCGCGAAGCGGTGTGGACTGCGAGTGGCGGATGCGCGACGCGGGCGGGTTCAGGTGCGGGCGTCGATCGCTTCGCGGCGGCGGTCCAGCCAGCCCATGACGCGGTGACCGAGGCGGCGCGCAGGAGAGCGGAGGACCTTGAGGTGGGGTCCGAAGGCGATGGCGGCAGCGAGGACAGCGTGGCGCATGGCTTCTCCTGAGCGGTTCGCTGGGTGAGTATGCAATGTCCGTGCCAGCGGCGAGGTTCGCGCCATTGTGCGAAATCTGGCGGGGCCGCGAACCTGGCTGCGCACTTGGGGCACGGGGTGCGAAAGGCGGTTCGCACCTCAGCGAGGTCGTACCGGAGGCTCGGATGGGGTAGGGGCATGCCTCCCGACCTGAGCGGCACTCGATGCGGATCCGCAAGCTCGAGCTCCACGGCTTCAAGTCCTTCCCCGATCGCACCACGCTGACGTTCGGGGCTGGGATCTCGTGTATCGTGGGGCCGAACGGGTGCGGAAAGAGCAACATCGTCGATGCGCTCCGGTGGTGCATCGGCGAGCAGTCTGCCCGCAGTCTTCGTGGATCCGAGATGAGCGATGTGATCTTCGCTGGCTCTCAGGTGCGCAAGCCCGTGGGCTTCGCCGAAGTGTCGATCACGCTCACGAGCGAAGGAGGAGAGCCCTTCCCGGGTGAGTTCGCGCAGTTCAACGAGGTGAGCGTCGGACGCCGCCTGCATCGGAGCGGTGCGAGCGAGTACCTCATCAACCAGCGCAAGGTGCGTCGGCGCGACGTCCAGGACCTCTTTCTCGACACCGGGGTAGGGAACAACCTCTACTCCTTCATCGAGCAAGGAAGGATCGGTAAGATCGTGCACGCTCACCCCGAGCAGCGGCGCGGCCTCATCGACGAAGCGGCGGGGATCTCTCGCTACAAGCAGCGACGCGACGAGGCGCGCGATCGCCTGACCGCCACGGTCGGCCAGCTCGACCGCGCTGCGGACGTCGCGGACGAGATGTCCCGGCGGGTGCGGAGCCTGGCGCGACAGGTCCTGAAGGCGGGTCGCTTCCGGCGGCTCCGCGCGAGGGTCCGCCAAGACGAGATCGCCCTCTCTCTCGCCCGGTTCATCGCCTTGTCTGCCGACCGGAGGACCCTGCGTTCCCGGCTTCGCACGGCCCAGGCCGAGCTCGAGACCGCGCAGCGTGGGCTCGCCCGTCGAGAGGTCGATCTCGCCTCCCGCCGCGAGGAGCTCGGGGTCGTCGAGGACGAGGTTGACCGGCAGCGGGATCGGGTCGCGGAGCTCGATGCCCGGCTGCGGGAGCTGGAAGGGGAGCGGGGCTTTGCGCAGAAGCGTCTCACCGATCTCGATGGTCGTGAGGTGCGGGAGCGAGACGCGCTCAAGGCCGCCGAGGAGGCGCAGCGCCGGGCGCGGACCGATCTCCTGACCGCGACCGATGCCTTGGCTGAGGCGAGGTCACGGCGGGCGTCCGCACGAGCGCGACTGCGCGAGGTCGAGGCGCAGGGCTCGAGTCTCGGAGCCGCGCTGGCCGAAGCCCAGGACCGGGCGAGGGCGACAGAGGCCTCCTACCGCGAGGCCCGAGCTCACTCCGATCGTCTGCAGATCGAGCGCGACACCCTCCAGGCACAGGTCCGCGCCAGGCCTGCGCAGCTCACCGAGCTTCGTGAAGCGGTAGAGCAGGCCCGAAGGAGAGCGGCTGCGATGGTCGAAGCGGCGGAGGCGGCTCGCGCTCGGGCCGTTCGAGCCAAGGCCGAAGCGGAGGCTGCGCAGCAGGCGCGAGCCCGAGCCGCCACTTTGGTCGAGGCTCGCAAAGACGCGGAGCGGGTCTCCGAGGCCGCGCTCGCCGAGATCGAGCGTGCCACGGAGGCTCGTGCCCTCGCTCGGCGCCAAGCCATCGACGTGGCCCAGCGCACGGCCAGCGAGGCCGAGGGGCGGCGGCGTGAGGCGGAGCAGGTCCTCCGTCGTGCGGAAGAGGCCGCGGCGTCCGAGGTGCGGCGAGCGATCGAGAGGGAGCGAGCGATGCGTCATGCGCAGCGTCAGCGTGCCCTCGAGCAGGCCCGGGCCCGGGCGGATCGGTGGTCCTCCGCCCTCGAGGAGGCCCTGCGTGTAGAGTTCGAGGCCTTCGAGTTGGCGCGGGAGAGGCGCCGGCAGGAACGCGTCGCTCGCATCGAGGCCACGCGCACTGCACAGCTCGACGCCCTGATCGCCGGGCAACGCTCGGAGCTCGACCAGCTTCGAGCCGACGCCGAGGTCCAAAGGAAGGCCGCGATGGACTCGGTCGAAGCCGCGAAGTCCGACCTCGCCGCGCGTCGGGCGCAGCTCCAGCAGGCGCGCGAGGGGACCACCGAGGCGGAGCGGGCGCTGAGCCGTGCCGAGGCGGCGCTCGAGCGCGCCCGCGCTGAGGTCGAGGTGTCGGCGGCCTCAGACCGGGGGACGGCGGCTGTGCGCGAGGCCCTCCCACGAGCATCCCGCCTGCTCGACGCCCTCTCACCCGATGTCCGTCGCGCGCCGTGGCTCGCCGAGGCGCTCGGAGACGTGCTCGGCGCGCTCGTCCTTCACGATCTCGAGGCCTTGCAGCGCGCCGCCGAAGCGGCGGCATCCGTCGGGCCGACGACCGTCGTCCTCCGCCCTGAAGGCCCCCTCGAAGAGGCGGAGGCTCTCGCAGGCCTCGCCCTGGTCGACGAGCTCCCCACGGCGGTCGCTGAGGCGGCTGCGCGGGGTCGGCCGGTGGTGGTCCGGGGAACCGGGGAGCGCGCGTGGCCTGACGGGCGGGTGGATCTGGGACCCCGAGCAGAAGAGGGGACCCGGCTCTTGGAGCTTGAAGCAACCCTCGAAGCGGCCGAGGCTGCTTGGAAGGAGGCGCAGGGCCTTCAAGGACGGGCCCTCGCCGAGCGCGATCGTTTCCAGGCGGCCGCGGACGCGGCGGAGGCTCAGGTCGAGGCCCGCCTCACCGAGCTCCGTACCCTCCGCGATGCGCTCGAGGCCCAGGGGGTCGCGCTACGAGAGGCCCAGAGCGTGGCGCTGACCGCTGCCCGAGACGAATCGCGTCGGCGGGCTGCGAGCCGTGAGCGTGAGCTCAACGAGGCAGATCGCCGAGAAGAAGAGGGGCTCCTCGAGCGGCAACGCCTCGCTCGTGCGTCGATCGCCCGGGATCGGCAGCGTGGGATCGAGGCGGTGGAGCGGGCGCTGGATGCGTCGGAAGATCAGGCGAGGGCCGGCGAACAGGATCGGGAGCGCCGGGCGAGAGCCGCGGCCCGGACCGCGGCCGAAGAGCAGCTCTCGCGCGCGCAGGACGCGGAAGTCGAAGCCGTCGAAGCACTGAGCGCGCTCCGCGAAGCTCATCAGGCCGAAGCCGATAAGGCTTCGAGCCCCCTGCTCGGGGCACGCGCGGAACTCGGAGAGGCGCGCGAGGCTCTGGAAGAGGCCCGCGAAGTGCAGGAGCGCGTCGGGCGTGATGCCTCCGACAAGGAGCTCTTTGCCGCCAAGGCTGAGGCTGCCGCCAGCGGGGCCACCGAGGCCGTGGAGCGGTCCCGCGGTGCGCTCGAGGTCGCGCAGAGGGATCTGCTCCACGCCCAACGGGCTGCAGAGGACGCGGACCGCCAGCTCGCGCGGCTCCACGCCGAGCTGCTCGACGCCCAGGCGCGCACCCAGGGGGCGCTCCAGGCTCAGGAGCGGGCAGAGCAAGAGCACGAGGAACGACGAGAGTCCGTGACGGCCCACGCGGCCGCCCAGTCCAGAGCCGAGGTCGAGCTCGCGACCTGGGAGGAGCGGGAGCGGAGCGCGGCCCAGGCCCAAGAAGGGTCCGAGGTTCGCGCTACCGAGGCGCAGGCTCGCCAAGAGGCCGCGGCGGACGCGCTGCGAGAGATCGCGGAGGCCCGCGAGCAGGCCCAAGCTGACGCCTCCGCCGCTGAGGCGGAGATCGCGACCCGACGCGAGGAGCGCGCAGTCGCCTGGGACCAGCTCGAGACGGAACGAGGTCGGCTCAACACCCTCCGTGAGGCCATGCGCGAGGCCGAGGAGGATCTTCGTCATCGCTTTACCGAGGTCGGGGAGCGGGGTCGGCTGGTTGAGCAGCTCCGGGCCGAAGTCGAGGCGGCGCGGTCGGAGATCGACACCCTGCAGCAGAGGATCGAGGCGCGCTACCAGGTGCGTCTACCCGGCTTGTTGGACCAGCTCGACATGCAGGGACGCCTGAGCCTCGAACCCGATCCCCTCGCTGCCGAGAACCTCGAGATCGACGGGGTCGTGCTGGAGCCCGTTCCCCCGATGGTGCTCACGCTCTACGCCCTGCAAGATGAGGCCAAGATCGAGGCTTGGCTCGCCCGACTGGAGACCTCGCGCAAAGATCTCGATCGGCTCTCCGACGTAAACCTCGCGGCCTACGATGAGTACCGCGACGTCCATGCCCGGCACTCCGATCTCGAAGAGCAGCGAGCGGACCTCGAATCGAGTGTGGAGCAGATCCGCTCGGCCATCGCTAAGATGAACCGTACCTGTCGGCAGCGCTTCCGTGATACCTTCGATCTCGTCAACCAGCACTTTCAGGAGCTCTACCCTCAGCTCGTCGGCGGCGGGAGCGCTCGGCTCTCTCTCACCGACGAGGAGGACCTGCTCGAGACCGGGGTCGAGATCTTCGTTCAGCCCCCCGGCAAGCGACTGCAGAACCTCTCGCTGCTCTCGGGTGGCGAGAAGGCGATGACGGCGATCGCGTTGATTCTGGCCTTATTTCGGGTCAAGCCCTCTCCCTTCTGCGTGCTCGACGAGGTCGATGCTCCCCTCGACGAGGCCAACGGCTCCCGCTTCAACCAAGCCTTGCTCGACATGGCGGAGGCCTCTCAGTTCATCGTGATCTCGCACAACCGACGGACCATGGAGGTCGCGAGCACCCTGTACGGCATCACCATGCCCGATCCTGGCGTATCGAGGTTGGTCACCGTGGATCTCCACGCTTCAGCCCGAGGGTGATCCGCACGGTTGGTGGGCGGGATCAGCCGCTCGGGGTAGGAGGGGGGTCCACGGAGGTCGGCTAATGGATCCTGTCGAAGAGCTCACCGAAGAACATGGCGAAGAGGGCGGCGAGCAGCCCGCCGATCCCCCTGGAGATCCTTCGCCGTCCGAGGGCGAGGGGCTTCCCAGCCACGCCACGGACGGTGCCGAAGCGCCCGGCGAGGCCGCGCCCCAGGCCGATTCGCCGGCCTCGGGCGACGCAGAAGCCCCGTCGCCCGAGGCCGGCTCGGCTCGACAGCTGACCACCATCCAGAACGATACCGAGGGGCCCCTGTCCTTCGATGGGTCTACGGCGCTCACCTGGATCGGTGGCTTCTCGGGGCTCGCGCTGATCCTCGCCATCGCCGTCGCCTTTGGGGTTCGTTCTCGCAAGGCGACTCCGAACTTCGAGGAGCCTCAGCAAGACGTGGTGCCCGTTGAGCATCGCGAGCAGATCGCCCCGACTGAGCCCCATGAGACCGTCGGCGGGCGGCTTCGTCGCGCCCTCTCGAACAGCCGGGCCGTCCTGATGGGGGGCATCGACAAGATCTTTGGGGGTCCTCAGATCGACGAGGCGGCCTTCGACGAGCTCGAAGAGGCGCTCCTGCGCGCCGACGTGAGCCTAAAGACCGTCCAACACCTGCTCGGTCCGGTCCGCGAGGGTGCCTTGGCAGGCGAGGCGACGCCCAGCGAGCTTCGGGCGAAGCTCCACGAGAACATGAAGGCGTGCCTCGCCAAGGTCGAGCAGCCTCTCGAGCGACCCGAGGTCGAAGGTCCGTGGGTCCTTCTCGTCGTCGGGGTCAACGGCAGCGGCAAGACCACCACCATCGGAAAGCTCGCAGCGAGGCTTACGGGGCAGGGCGCTAAGGTCATGTTGGCGGCCGGCGATACCTTCCGCGCCGCTGCGGTCGAGCAGCTCAAGGTCTGGGCCGATCGGGCAGCCGCCGACATCGTCGCGGGATCGGCAGGTGCGGACCCCGGGGCGGTCACCCACGATGCCCTGCAAGCCGCCTTGGCGCGCGGGCACGATGTCGTGATCGTCGACACGGCTGGACGACTCCAGACCGAGCGTCCGCTCATGGAGCAGCTCTCCAAGATCCGGCGCGTCATCGACAAGGTCGTGCCCGGCGCACCCCACAGCACCTTGCTCGTGCTCGACGGCACCATGGGGCAGAATGGGCTCTCCCAAGCGCGCACCTTCCACGACGCCGCGCCCCTCACCGGGGTCGTGATCACCAAGCTCGACGGGACGGCCAAGGGCGGCATGCTGCTTACGTTGGCCCACGAGCTTGAGGTGCCCATTCAACTCCTCGGGATCGGTGAAGGCATCGACGACCTCAAGGACTTCGACGCCGATGCCTTCATCGAGGCCCTGGCATAGCAAGCCTCCAGACGGCGGCACCGAGCGATGCGCGGCCTGCGCGCCTCTCAGCGTGGAACCAAGCGGGAGCTTCCCATGAAGGTTCAGATCACGATTCGAGGACGGACCTATACCGTCCGCAGTGAAGAGCACGACGTCGACCTGCCAGCCCTGGCACGCTTCGTCGACGCTCGCATGGCCGAGGTCGGGGACCGGGCGCCCCCTGGGCTCGACGACTACACCGTCGCCATCCTCGCCTGCTTGAACATCGCCTCAGAGTTCGAGCGGTTCCGGCATCGCGTCGGCGACGCGCTCGACACCATCGAGCAAGATGTGACGTCCTCAACGCTGATCCTCCGAAGTCTCCTCCCCGATGCGTCCGACGAGGGCGTCGGCGAGCTCGGAGAGGACGACGAGGAGTGACCGAGGACTCCGTGCAGGTCCGACCCATGCGGGAGCGGCTGATCTCAGCTGCCCTCCTCGTACCTGCGCTGGTCGCGCTTGGGATCGCGCGATGGCTGGAACCTGCCGTCCAGGGCCACGGCACGCACACCCAGCTCGGCCTGAACTCCTGCTCGATTCTGAGCTGGACTGGCTACCCGTGCCCGATGTGCGGGATGACAACCGCCTTCTCTCTCCTTGCGCACTTCCGGCCGATCCAGGCATTGCTGGTCCAGCCCTTCGGCGCTGTGCTCTTCCTCCTCACGGTCGCGGTCGCGGCCATCGCGCTGGTCGAGCTCGTCTGGCCGACGGGCCGCTGGCAGCGCCTCTGGTCCCTCGTTCGCCCCTACGAGGGCTGGCTCACCCTCGCCTTCTTGCTCGGGCTGGCCCTGGGCTGGATCTATAAGATCTGGCAGATGCTCTGATCGAGGGGCAAGATCTCGACGGTGATCATTTTTTCCTTGCCGCCAGCAGCCAGAGCGCATAAAAGGGTGGGGCTCGCTGACGGGAACGTCGGCCCAGGGGCGCCGCCCCGGAGCTACGGTGTCGCGTGTCGGCACCTTCGCCCGTCGAAGGACGGGCAGGCAGATCCTTGAAATTCAGGCAGCAGTGGAAGATGAGCGTTCTGTCATCTTGCGAGCGCAAGG
>REDI01000033.1 GCA_007693595.1 Deltaproteobacteria bacterium
TGCGATGGGCAGGACTTGCTCGACCTCGACGCCGACGGCTTCGCGGGCATCGAGCAGGCCACCTGGGAGGCCCTGCCCGAGGGAGATCCCGCCTTGTCCTGGCCCGACGGCATGGATCCGCGCCAAGACTGCGACGACAACGACAAGACCATCTACCCCGACGCCCCCGAGACCCCCTACGACCGCATCGACCAGAGCTGCGATGGGCAGGACCTCCTCGACATCGACGCCGACGGCTTCGCTGGCATCGAGCAGGCCACCTGGGAGGCCCTCGACAACCCGCAGGATCTGATCTGGCCCCCCGTCTTCGAAGGCCGCGATCTCGACTGCGATGACAACGACAACACCATCTACCCCGACGCCCCCGAGACCCCTTACGACCGCATCGACCAGAGCTGTGATGGGCAGGATCTCCTCGACGTCGACTTCGATGGCTTCGCTGGCGTCGCGCGCGCCACCTGGGAAGCCCTGCCGGACCCCAGCGGCCTGAGCTGGCCCGCCGCCTTCGCCGAGAAGGCCACCGACTGCGACGACACCGACCCCCTCGTCTTCCCCGGCGCCGACGAGATCGCCTACGACCGCATCGACCAGAGCTGCGACGGACAGGACCTTCTCGACGTCGACACCGACGGTTTCGCAGGCATCGAGCGCGCCACGTGGGAGGCCCTACCCGATCCGAGCGGCCTGAGCTGGCCCGAGGGGCTCGACGCCCGCGAGGACTGCGTCGACACCGACGACACCATCTACCCCGACGCCCCCGAGACCCCCTACGACCGCGTCGATCAGAGCTGCGATGGCAACGACCTCCTCGACGTCGACGCCGACGGCTTCGCAGGCATCGAGCGCTCCACCTGGGAGGCCCTGCCCGATCCCCAAGAGCTCGACTGGCCCACCGCCTATGAGGGCCTGCCGGTCGACTGTGACGACACGGACAAGAGCATCTACCCCGATGCCCCGGAGATCCCGTACGACCGTATCGATCAGAGCTGCGACACCTGGGACCTCGTCGACGTCGACGGCGATCTCTACCCCGGTGTCCACCGCGCGGACTGGGAAGCTCTGGCCGTCCACCCGAGCGCCCCCGCGAGCTGGCCCGACGGGCTCTTCGACGAGTCCTGGGACTGCGACGACGAAGACCCCGACATCTTCCCCGGCGCAGACGAGATCCCAGGAGATGGGATCGATCAGAGCTGCTCGGGCACCGAGGACTGCTTCCTCGATCGCGACAGCGACGGCTGGCGGACCCACGACCTCGAAGAGTCAGGGCCGGGCGACCTCACATGCACCGAGACAGGCCTCGCCTTGGCCAGCGCGCCGGACGGCGACTGTGACGACACCGACCCCGAGATCCATCCTGGCGCGGACGAGATCTGGTACGACGGGATCGACCAGAACTGCGACGGCTGGTCGGACTTCGACCCCGACGGAGATCGCCTGATCTGGCCCGACTATGCCGAGCGCGACGCCGCCTTCTTCGAGCGGCTCGAGGCTGAGCCGACCACCCTCGACACGACCGACTGCTACGACGCGTTGGACACGACCCTCTCGGACGCCCGCGGCGCGATCGACCCCGGAGACATTCCCCGAGATCGGCGTTGGTACAACGGCATCGACGATGACTGTAGCGCCCTTCAAGTCGAGCTCGATGAGGAAGGCGGGATCGTGGCGGGGGCCTTGGTGGTCGACTTCGACCAGGACGGCGATGGCTACTTGCTGCACGACTCGCGTGATGCCTTCTTGGACTACGTGGAGCGCTACGTCCACTTCGAGCGGGCCGAGCACCCCGAGCTCGAGCCCCCCGAGCTGGGTCCCACCCCGATCCGAGACGTCTTCCTCGCGACCTTCGGCCCCGATCGCGCCGCGTGGGAGCACTACTACGAGACCTGGGGCGGCGACTGCGACGACGAGGATCCCGACGTGATCCCCGGCGACCCCGCCTTCGATGAGGACTGCGAGCGCCTCCAAACCCAGTCGAGCCGCGCGCTACCCGGCGACGAGCAAGGCACGGCCCCACTCGGTACAGGCTGCGCCTGCGAGGCCTCGAGCACCGGCGGACCTGGCGGCCTGCTCGCCGTCCTCGGGCTGCTGGGCGCGCTGAGCGTGCGACGACGGCGCTGAGCGCTCCCCTCAGTCCGAGAGTCGCTCGGAGACCCGCCGCATCAGCCAGGCCATCTCGCGTCCGATCTCAGCGCTCTTGTCGAGGTATTCCTGGGACTCCTGGGGGCTGCCATCTCGCGCTTTGGGATCGAGGTAGGGCACCGAGACCCGCAAGGCCGCGCCCTCGACGAAGGGGCAGCTCCCATCAGCACCCGAGCAGGTCATGATGGCGGCGAAGTCGCGCTCGGGCAGGGCCGCGTCGCCCAGCTCCTTCGAGAAGGCTTGGATTACGGGTAGGTCGGGACCCAGCACCACATGGTAGACGGGGTTCTCCTCGGTACGCAGGACCGCCGTTGGCGTGATCTGAAAGCCGTGGGCCGCCAAGGCCTGGACCGCTCGCGGGTTGAAGGCCGTGGTCTCGGTGCCCGCAGAGTAGGCGAAGACCCCGTCCAGCCCCGCCTGGACCGCCGCGGCCTGAGCCCAGAGCTGCGCGAGGTGGCTCCGACGCGAGTTGTGGGTACACACGAAGAGCAGGTCCGCGCGCTCCCCCGCTTCGAGACGCTCCGCCATCCAGTCGGCGAGGAGCTGGAAGGAGGCCTCGCGATCCTCGTCGAGGGTCGCCGGACGATCCCCAGTAAGCCAGCCGTCGAGCTGCCGGCTCAGGGGGGCATGGAGCGGACTGGACGCGACGGACTCGACCGGGGGGAGCACCGGAGGCGCGTTGGCCCCCGTCGAGCACCCTAGTAGCCACAGCACGAGCCAGACACGCCCCATCCCTCGCTCCTTGGATGATGCTCTCGTAAGGCGGAGCGCGCGCGCAGGCCAGCGATCCAGGCACAGACGGAGACCTCGAAGGGCTGCTCGCGTCAAGGGACGACCAGTCTCCGAAGGACGTCGCGAGGCACGCCCCGGATCGAGAGACGACCGCTGTTCATCACGGTCACACGAAAGGGCTTGGCCCAGACAACCAGGACGACACCGACCATCGTCACGACAAAGCCCCCGAAGACCGAAGCCACCATAAAGGCATCGCTCTCGAGAGTAAACAAGCAGGCCATCATCACGAGGACGCCCAAAAGAATCACGCTCTTCGCAAGGAAGTCTAGCCTCTGCCATCGCTTTCGGTGGACGGGACACAAGCCGACCATCAGAGAGTAACGTCGATAAAACCCCAGGGACATCAACCCGAAGTACAAGGGCAGCAGGACGATGGTCAGGCAGGACAACGGGTGGCCCCACTTGCCCTCGATCAGCATCAAGGCCACGCCGTCCTCGGCTCCACACCGCACGCACACCTCGGGGAACTCCGCCCCCGCCTCGACCAGCAGCTCCGAGCCCCGGACCTCGAGGCCAAAGCCTGCCGGAGAGGTGGGCGCCTCGAACGTGGACCGCGTCGCTGCAACGTCTGACAGATCGTCAAGCATGGAACCCTCCTGCCAGCCGCGCTCACCTCCGCCTAAGCATAGCCCATGGATCTCGGAAGCGAAGAGCGGCAGGCTCGACTCCCTCAGACAGCACCCCAAGGCTCGCGGGCCACCTGCCACGAGCGGCTAGCGCACCCCACCGCCGGCCTCAGCGCTCGGTCTCGGGCGTCGTTTCGTAGAAAAGGAGCTTGCCCCCACTGCCAGCTCCCGCTATCAAGCCATCGTTATCGTATATCAGCGCACGAAGGTGCCGATCGGCTCGATCGAGCGCAACACTCTGTCAGACCGACTCGGCGGTGAGCCTTATGGAGCGTCGGATGTCACAGGACGAGCCCCGAGGTCCCGACCTGACCCCGTTGGCGGTAGGCCCCGTCCACGAACCATCGCTCGAGCCCTTGACGCTCCTCCTCCTTGGCCTGATCTCGCTCTTGGTCTGTCAAGTCCTCGGGCCCTATGCCTTATGGCTCACGTACCGCTACCGAAAAGAGTGTACCGAGCTCGGGATCCAGGCTGACGAGAAGTCGACGGCGGCCTTGGTGCTCTCCGTGATGTCGACCGCCATCCTCGCCATATTCGTGATCTTCATCGCTTTGTACGTGGCCATGATCGCCGTCATCTTCCTCTTCTACGTCGTGCTGTTCATCGTGTGGATCATCGTGCTCGTCCTCGCCGCGTTGGCCCTCGCGATCACCGCATGATCGAAGGTAGCTTCGGCCCGCCTCCATGCGATATCTCCTTGGCCTCAACACTTGGAGTCTTCATGTCCGACGAGTACACCCCCCCAACGGTCTGGCGCTGGGATCCCGATAGTGGCGGCAAGTTCTCCACCATCAATCGACCCACAGCCGGCTCCACCCACACGGCGGAGCTCCCGCTCGGCGAGCACCCCCTCCAGCTCTACTCCCTCGCCACGCCCAACGGGGTCAAGGTGACCATCCTGCTCGAAGAGCTCCTTGAAGCCGGGTTCAATGCCGAGTACGACGCATGGCCGATCAACATCCTAAGCGGGGAGCAGTTCGGGTCGGGCTTCGTTCAAGTCAACCCCAACTCCAAAATCCCAGCGCTGCTCGATCGCTCCTACCGCGAGCCGGTGCGGGTCTTCGAGTCCGGTGCGATCCTCTGGTATCTCGCCGAGAAGTACGGGGCCTTCCTCCCTACGGATCACAGGGAACGCACCGCAGCCATGAGCTGGCTGTTCTGGCAAGTCGGGAGCGCTCCGTACCTGGGCGGGGGCTTCGGGCACTTCTACGCCTACGCTCCCACCAAGATCGAGTACGCGATCGACCGTTTCGCCCTGGAAGCCAAGCGCCAGCTCGACGTCCTCGATCGACACCTGGCGGACCAGCCATACCTCGCAGGATCGAGCTACTCTATCGCCGATATGGCGACCTTGCCCTGGTACGGGGCCCTCGCTCGAGGCGAGATCTACGAGGCGGGCACCTTCCTATCGGTGCACGAGTACGAGCACGTTCGGCGCTGGGCCGACGCGCTGTTCGAGCGACCCGCCGTGGAGCGGGGTCGGCGGGTCAACAAAACCTGGGGCCCCAAAAACGAACAGCTACCCGAGCGACACGGGCGATCCGACTTCGACTGAAGAGCCCCCGCGCAGGCCCAACTTGTTCCCTTCACTTCCAGAAGGTAGACTCGGCCCGTCGTATCGGTCCCTCCGATGCGCGAGCCTTCGGAGCACAGCCCCATGGAAGACGGCCTGCTGGCGCCCGGTGACCAGATCGGCGACTGGATCGTGGTCAAGCCCCTCGGCGAGGGGGGGATGGGTGCGGTCTACCGCTGCCACAACGCGCTGAGCGAGCGGATCGAGGCCGCGGTGAAGGTGCTCAAGCCCCACGGCCTGAACCAGGCGAGGGAGCGCTTCCTGCGCGAGGTCGAGCTGCTCGCCTCCGTACAGCACAGCGCGGTCGTGCGCATCTTCGGCTGCGGCGAAGACAAGGAGCGAGGGCTGCTCTTCATGGCCATGGAGCTGATCGACGGCGAGGAGCTCACCGACCGGCTCGAGCGCGGGCCCTTGCCCTGGCAGGAGGCCTGCGAGATCTTCAGACAGCTCGGGGAGGGCCTGCTCGCGGCCCACGACAAGGGGATCGTCCACCGCGACATCAAGCCCCAGAACATCATGCTCTGTAAGAATGGAACCGCCAAGCTGCTCGACTTCGGGATCGCGGTCCAGCAGGGCGGCCAGAAGCTCACCCGTCAAGGCACCGTGCCCGGCACCGTATCCTACATGGCTCCCGAGGTCTTCGAGGGCATGACCCCCGACCACCGCGCCGACATCTACGCCCTTGGCCTGGTCCTCTGGGAGACCCTCACCGGCAAAGAAGCCTTCCCCGAAGACCCGACCACCGGCCAGCGCGAGAACATGGCGCGCATCATGCGCGAGAAGCTCACAGGTCGAACCTTCGATCCGGGCGACGTGGTGCCCGGAAGCATCCGGGATCTCGTCAAGCGCTGCACCCTCGACGATCCCGATGAGCGCCTGGAGCAGCTCCGCGACTTCGTCCGGGTCCTAACTGACAAGGGCGATACTCCTCTCGCCCCCGCCCCCGCTCGCTCCCCCAAAGAGACCTTCGCGCTCGACACCCCCCTCGTCGAGGAGCCCAAGCGAGGCTCGACAGGGCTCGCGATCCTGGGTCTGGGGGCCTTCAGCCTGATCGTCATCGGGGCCCTCCTGGTGGTGGTGCTCCTGCTCGGGGTGTCGGTCGCGGCCTTCGCCCTGTGGCCCTCCGCCCCGATCGCGAGCGCGCCTGCCGCGCCCTCGACCCCCGCCACGCCCGCCGCCGCCGGCCTTCCGGTTCAGGCCCGGTCGAGCATCCCCGAGGAGTTCCCTTTCGAGATCGAGCAAGACGCGGCGATCCTCGCAGCCGGTTCCCAGAGCTCCGCCGGAAGCACGTCCTACTACGTCAACTACCTGACAGAGGTGGACGGCGAGTCCATCATGGCGAAGTACGGACCTCTCTTCGAGCAGCGGGGCCTGGAGCTGCGTCGCTCCGAGAGCACCGACAGCAACCGTGGAACGACCTACAACCTGATCGGCATGAGCCAGCGCGAGGTCGCCTCGATCTCGCACATCCCCTACCCCGCGGGACCGGGCAACATGGTCGCTTTTAGCTGGACCCCTCTCTCGAGAGGTCCGTAAGGGCCCTCCTCCTCGACCAAGGCGCCCCGACGGTTCGTCGTCCTCCCCGCACGACCACTTGTGCAGGGCCGGGTGACGTCTGCCCCGCTGAGAGGATAGGGCACGCTCCAACGCGCAGGAGCCCGCCATGCCCCAGGTTCAGATCGCGCCCCCCCAAGCGCTGTCTCACGCGCCCTTCCGCGCTCGCCGCCCGCTGAAGGAGCACGGATGAGGCACCTGATCGCGCTGGCTGGAGTCCTCTCGCTCGGTCCGTCAGCCCTCGCCGCTCCGCCCGACGAGGTCTGGCGCACGATCGAGACGGAGCGCTTCGTCATGCACTACCCCGAGCCCGCCGAGGCCTGGGCCGTCGCCGCCGCCGAGCGGCTCGAGTCGATGCGCGACCGGGTGGCGTCGCAGATCGACCACAGCCTGGGCCGCAAGGTCACCATCGTGGTGCGCGATCCCTACGCGACCTCCAACGGCATGGCGATCCCCTTCCTGCGCAAGCCACGCACCGAGATCTGGGTCAGCCCCCCGCCCGCCGACTCCTCGATCGGCTGGAACCGGCGATGGGACGAAGGGTTGATCGTCCACGAAGACGCGCACCTGGTGCACCTGGGTCGCCCCGCCCGCGGCGGACTCGACCGGCTCCTCGATCGCCTGACGGGCTTCGGCCCGGTCGCCCGCAAGTCTCCTCGCTGGGTCGCGGAGGGCTACGCCACCCTCGTCGAAGGCGATCAAACAGGCTTTGGTCGACCCTTCTCAGCCCGTCACGCCGCCGAGCTACGCAAGCTCGCCACCGAGGGCGCGCTGCCGTCCTACGACGAGCTCGACGGCAGTCCGCGCTGGGGCGGCGGGGGCTATGCCTACGGCGTGGGCGCAGCCTACCTGCGCTGGCTCCGGGAGCGGGCGGGACCCGACAGCCTCCCCCACCTCTGGCGCCGTATGGCAGCCGTCGAGACGCGCACCTTCGACGAGGCCTTCGAGGGCGTCTTCGGAGACACGCCCCGCCGGCTGTACGGCCGCTTCTGCGCCGAGCTCACCGCCGACGCGATGAACCTCCACCGAGCCTTCCCGCCCGACGAGGGCACCCGGTGGCTCGATCTCGAGGGCAGCACCGGCGCCCCTGCGCTCTCGCCCAACGGCGAACGGCTGGCCTTCGTCGCGGCGCGCGAAGGTAAACGCAAGCTCGAAGTCTACAAGACGGACTTCAACCTCGAAGAGGCCGAGCAGTCGCGCTCCCGGAAGATCGAGGCCCTGCTCGAGCGGGACCCCCTCGACGTCCCTGACCGCCCCAAGTCCGAGCCTCCCGTCGAGCAGGCCTTTACTCGCGGACGACGCGATCGCGCGCCGAGCCATCCCCGCTGGATCGACGACGACACCCTCCTCTTCACCGGCTTCTCCCCCGATCGAACCGGCCAGCTACGCACCGACCTCTACGCCTGGCAGATCCGTCGCAACCAAGAGCGACGGATCACCCGCTGGGCCGACCTGCGCGAGGCCGACCCCTCCCCCGACGGGACCTGGGCCGTCGCCGTGAGGCAGCGCTGGGGGCAGAGCGGACTGGTCAAGGTCGACCTGAGCAGCGGAGAGATCGAGGAGCTGACCCCGATGAGCGTCACGGCGGTCCACAACCAGCCCAGGATCTCCCCCGAGGGTGACCGCATCGCCTGGCTCGAGATGCGCGAGGATCGCTGGGCGCTCCACGTGCGCCCCCTCGACGGCGAGGGGGTGATCGTGCCGGTGCCCGAGGGCGCAAACCTCGCCTCCCCCGCCTGGCACCCCCAAGGCGATCGGATCCTGGTCTCCATGGGCACCGCCTCGTGGCTCGACATCGTCGAGATCCCCCTCGACGGCCAACACCCCCGCCGCCTGACCCGTAGCCACGGGGGGGCCTTCTTCCCCGACGCTCGGGGCGAGAGCCTCTTTTGGATCGACGAGGATGCCGACGGACGAGACCTTCACTTCGCCCTCCTGCCCTCCGAGGGCAAACCCCTCCCCCCCCTCGGAGAGCCCAGCCTGGCTCACGTGCCCACACCGCCCCTCCTCGACCTGCCCGACCTCGCCGAGGTCAGCTCCACCCGCTACGGGCTGGGCAAGGTCGAGGGACGCGGCCTGGTCTCGGGAGCGTTCAGCCGCGGCGACCACCGCCTGGAGCTGGGCGCCCGCTACGGCGATCCCATCGGTCGGCACGAGCTCCTGATCTTCCTAGCCGGTGGCTATGAGCCCCGCGCCGATCGCTACGCCTTCTACGACGGCGCGCGCGTGGCCATGGCGCTGCGGGTGCTGCCCTTCGACCTGCACCTCGATGCCTTCGCTCATCGGCCCATCCTGCAGCCGGGGCTGATCGGCGGCGCGATGGCCGCCCGTGACGCGCACCGCTTTCCCGCGGGCTTCCTCGCGGGCGAGATCGGAGCCGGCGTCGGGATCGGCCTCGGCGGAGACGACCGAAGCCTCAGCTTCGGCAGCCTCCGGCTTCGGCTCAACGATCACGCCTACCGCATCGCCAACCTCGACCTCACCACGCGGGCTGCGGGCGGCCCCATGGGCGATGGGGCCGGCGCGTGGGTACGCACCGAGGGAAAGGTTGAGCTCTTCGACAAGGGCTTGACCCTCGGTGGTGGGTACGGCTTCGCGACGGGTGAGGCGGGACCCCTGCGCCTTGGCGGTGTGCGCGACGTGAGCCTCCCCGACGCGTGGCAGATCGACCGCGTCCTCCGAGGTGCCTTCCTGGCGGATCGGGGTCGGAGGCACGCGACGATGTC
Source organism: Deltaproteobacteria bacterium (assembly GCA_007693595.1). Classification (GTDB taxonomy): domain Bacteria; phylum Myxococcota_A; class UBA796; order UBA796; genus REDI01. The sequence continues at coordinate 9,414 of REDI01000033.1, forward strand.
CGCCCGCGCCGGGCAAGGCCTCGCCCTGATGGCAGAGCGTCACCTGATCGGGAACGAGCTCCACCTCGGGCGCGCCCACACCGTGGTTGGACTCGAGGTCAACGAACAGATCGAGGCGATCCCCTTCGCCAAGGTTCCCGGAGCGGAGCTCGAGTTCGGACTCGGCTGCCTCGTGGAGCACCCGGCCGACGGGATCCGCTCCCGGCCCTGCCTGCGGGCCACCGACTGGTCTGCGTGGGGAGCCGTCACATGGCGACGCTGAGCCATCGCCCCTCCCCCGCGCTCCTCGCCAGCATGGCGATCGCTGCCGCCTGTGGGAGCTTCGATCCGTACGCGGGCGGCGGTGCTTGGCTCACGCCAGCACTGGATCAGGGGTTCGAAGCGAGCTGCGACCTGCCCGACTCCACCCGAGTCGGGCCGAACATCGGCGACCTCTTCCGTGACTTTAGCCTCTATGACCAGTTCGCCTACCGCGTAAACCTGCACGACTTCTGCGAGCATACCGTGCTGATCACCGTCGGGGTCCTGGGGGACGAAGACGACGAGGAGGCTCTGTTCGACGTGATCGATCAGTCCCGCGCCCGCCTCCCCAGCGCGCGCAGCGCCTCTCCCCTCATCGCGATGACCGCCTGGTACCGAACCACGACGGGCGAGATCCCGACCATCGAAGACCTGCGACAGCGCGCGCCGGATCTCGGCCTCGATGAGCAGGTGCCACGGATCGGATCGATCCCCGTGATCCTGCTCCAGGACGCGCAGCGCTTCCCGAACGCCGCCTCAGCCGCTGCCGCGCAGTGGATCGCCACCGACATCGAAGGCGAGCTCAACACCCGGCTCCAGGTCGATCGCGAGATCGCCGGGCGCTGGCCCATGCGCTCGACGCCCTTCTTCGTCGTGCTCCATCCCGGCCTGCAGATCGCCACCTGCGGGACAGACCCCGAAGAACACCAGATCCTCCAGGCGATCCACGAAGGCCCCGACCTCTTCGTCTTCCGAGCCGATAACGACGAGAGCGTAACGACCCAGTGTTCACGAAGGTTCAACTAGAGCTATTGGCCGGTCCAGGCGGACCTCGTACTTGACGTAATCTTTGAGAGCGGTTAGGATCTGCGAGATCGCTCCACGGCGGTCCGTTTCTTCTCAACCCCACCAAGGAGGCCACCATCGGTCGTCAGCCGCATTCCTTCACCATCACGTCGTCCCAAACCCAGACCGAGGTCATCGGCCGCAAGAAAGCCATCGAGACCGCCCGTCGCATGAGTCGACGAACCTGGGAGCCCGTCCGCATCGAACGTGAGGATGAACGGGTGACGATGAGCTACCACCGCGGTGACCTGCAAGACTACCGACGTGACCCTCGCCGTCGAAAGAAGAGCTGAGATCGGCGCTCGACCTCACGCTCGCTCCCGCGTCCTGCGCTCCCCGAGCCCCGACGCCGCCCTCTCTTGGCCTGTTCACGGCCCTGCCCAACGTGCCATGATGAGACATGCGTGGCCGGGCGCAGGCGGATACGCTTGAAACTGCGGGGTGAGTGATGAGCCGACGAAAGATCGACAAGGAGACGGCGCGTCGCCGAGCCGCCGCGCCGTCGATCAACTTCTCGCTCCTCCCGAGCTCGCCTGATCTTCAAGCCATGCTCGACGATGCGGGGCTGTCCGACGAGCTCACCGAAGAAGCGCCGCCCGTTCGCGCCTCCACTTCGCACCCCGAGCCGGCCCACGCCGAGCCTCCACCGCCGCTCCCCCCAGAGCCCACCGCAACGTCCTCTACCCAGCAGGCGCAGCCCTCGCGCAGCCCTCATCGGGTCCGTCACGCAGACGGTCGGACCGTACAGCCCTTCGAGCTCCCGCCCCCCGCCACTTCAACGCCACCCGCTCTTGCAGAGCAGGCCGCGGAGCCCCGCGCACAGTCCGCGCCGGCCGCATCCGCCCCTCCCCCGCCCCCCCCGCGCCGACGCCCGCTGAAGCAGTCCGACATCCCAACCCTCCAGCTCAAGCTCGACGCCCAGGGCGTCCCGCTCCCCCACGAGCCCGACGACACGCTGGACCCGCTCCCTCGAGCCCCCTCGCCGCAGGCGCGCGGCTCGGGGCCGACCCTGGCGCTACCCGCCGACGCCCAAGAACCCGCCCTCGACGACCCCCTGGTACGCTCTCAGGCCGGGCGAACGCCTCCCGACCTGAGCGAAGTCCCGCCTCGCGACCTCTCCTCCGAGCCCCTCGGGCCCACGGGTCAGGCCGCGCGCCGACCGCATCGGGCCGTGCTGCCCTCCGAGACCCCCCCTGGGGCGCCTCCTCCCCAGGGAGCGCGGCGCCGATCCCCGATCGAGCCCCGCGCGCCCTCGGCCGACAAGTTCTCGACCGTCGTGAGCCCTCCGCCCGATCAGGCCTTCTACATCGACAACGCCGCGATCGACGAGAGCGAGATCTCCCCCGAGATCGACGAGTGGGAGCGCCGACGATGGCTGCGCAAGCTCACGGCCTTCGCCCTCGTAGCCGCGCTCATCGCCTTCTTCACCGTGATCGCTGTCGCCGGTTTCACGGCGCTCTACCTGGAGTCTGTCTCAGACTCCCTGGGTCCCCCTCCGAGCGCTCCCGCACAATCCCCCTAATCCGCGCGATCAGCTCTCGTCGCGGGGGGCTGCCCGATGGACGTACCGCGCGACGAGTCCCGGCACCCAGCGCTTGAGGTAGACCCCCATCACCTCGGGACCCGCGATAAAGACCTCACGCCGCCCTTTAGCGAGCGCGCTAGCCATGCGCTCGGCGCAGACCTCGGCGCTCAGCCCCTTCATGTTTCCCACGCCACGCTTCCCGTTGAGGCTACCATCGGCGGTACGAGCCCGGACAGCGATGTCGGTTTGGATGTAGCCAGGGCTGACGATGGTGACGGCGACCCCGGTGCCATGGAGCTCGGCACGCAGGCTATCGAACCACCCTTGGACCGCGTGTTTGCTCGCGCTATAGGTGCTGCGCAGCGGCGTACCCACATGGCCCGCCAAGCTGCTCGTGACCGAGACAACCCCAGAGCCACGCTCGATCATGGCCGGCAGAACGGCGCGGGTGAGGGCCACTGGGGCGAAGAAGTTGAGGGCCATGATGTCTTGCACGACCGGCAGCTCGGTCTGAAGGGCCGTCGCCCGCTGAGAGATCCCCGCGTTGTTCACCAGGACGTCGATCGAGCCGAAGAGCGACTCGGCCTGAGCCGCCAGGGCCTCGAGCTCGTCGAGCTTCATGAGGTCGGCCGGCAGAATACGGACTTGGGCAGGAGCACACGACAGGGCCACGTCCTCGAGCGCCTCGCGTCGACGCGCCGTGAGGATGAGGCGCGCCCCCTCACGGGCGAGCACCTTCGCCAGGGCCGCGCCGATTCCATCCGAAGCCCCCGTGATCCAGACCACCTTGTCGAGCCACTGCATGTCTACCTCCGCGAGACTGCCCTACCGCGCGGGGGAAAAACCCGCTACCCCCCAACGCTCAGGAGGTCCCATGTCCGAGGGATCCATCGTCGCCAGCGGCGAGGAACGGCTCGATAAGGTGCTCATCTCCATCCCTGGAGTCGGGAGCCGAAACCGAGCCCAACGCCTCATCGAGAGCGGCAAGGTGACGGTCGACGGACGGCGCGTGCGAGCGCCGGGTGAGCGGGTTCGCGAAGGCTCGAAGGTACAGATCGAGTGGTCGCGTCCCGGCACGGGCAGCGATCGGCGCAAGGGTCGCGAGGGCCTGGAGCGCAGCGGCCTGCAGATCCTCTTTGAGGATGAGCACCTGATCGCGGTCGACAAGCCCCCAGGGCTCCTCACCGACACCGCCTCCAAGGAACAGCACCGGACCCGAGACAGCGCGTACAAGCGCCTACGCGCTTGGCTCCGGCCCCGCGGGGATCGCCCCCGCACCGTCCACCGGATCGATCGGGACACCAGCGGCGTCGTGCTCTTCGCCCGCACCGACACCGCCGAGGGCCATCTGCGTCGCCAGTTCAAGAACCACGAGCCCGAGCGCGTCTACCGCGCGATCGTGCGAGGGAGACTCCCACTTTCAACCGAGCTGATCCCTTGGCGCGACACCACTCGCTGGCACAAGGGCCGCCGCATCCTCGAAGCGGTCCACCCCGAAGCGCCGGGCGCCCGAGAGACCCTCTGCCACATGCGCGCCCTGCGGCACCTCGAGGCCGACACCGAGATCGAGGTCCAGCTCCACACGGGCCGTCGAAACCAGATCCGCCTCCAAGCCGCCCTGCGAGGGCACCCCCTGCTCGGCGACCGACTCTACGGGGACCGCACCGTCGGGCAGGCCGCACCCCGACAGCTACTCCACGCCTTCGCCCTGACCGTGATCCACCCGACCACCGGCAAACCGCTGCGCTTCGAGTGCCCCCTGCCCTCGGACTGGCCCACAGGCTGACGGACCCGACCAACACAGGGCCGGGGCTCGGATCGAGCACCGGCGCGCCACGAACCGCTCAGAGCCCAGCGCCAAAGCGCTTGAGCACGGCGAAGGTGAAGCCCATGGCCTTCTGCACGTCGGGATCGCCTAGCCGCCCAAGCGTACCGAAGAGACCGACCGGCTCGAAGCCCTCGGCGCGGGTCTGGACCAGCGCGGTGCCGGCCGTGCCCGCCGTGCCCAGGGCTGCGCCGTCGAGCAGGCCGCTATCGAGGAGCTGCTGGAAGGCGGGCGTGGCGGCGACCTCGGTGAGGCGCTGCAGGGCGTCGACGACCTTGTCGAGCTTGTCGGGGTCGAGCAAGGGCCCTTCGAGCAGCTTGTCGATGACGGGGGAGGCCAGCACCTTGCCGCCTTGGCCCGCGAGCTGGCCCAGCTTATCGCTCACGTGCTCGAGCGAGGCGGACTCGCCGAGCTGCTGCACCGCCTTGCTCCCCGCGCTCGCGGCGAAGCGCACCGCCTCGGCGTGGTCGAGGAGCTCGGAGACGAGCTCGAGGTTCTCGGGGCGGGAGGCCTTTTCGAGGACGTCGAGACCGCGGAAGCCACGATCGAAGACATCGACGCCTTGGGCTTCGGCCTGCATCATGAAGGCGTCGAGGGTCTCGGCGCCGCCGTCGATCAGGACCGGGGCGCGCTGAGCCACGGACTCGATGGTGCGGGTGGCGGATTCGAGAGCGTCGATGCGGTCGAGGATGCGACCGAGGCTCGCCGCGATCTGCGGATCGGCGAGCCGCGCTTGAAGCGGAGAGCCCGACGCGGAGGCGCCGCCCGAGAGCTGATCGACCTTGCGCTCGAGGGCTTCGAGTCTTCCCAGCACCTTGTTCAGCGCTTCGATTACCGCCCCATCACTCACCGCTTCGCTCATCACGCCTCCTTGAAGTCCGGGCCGGCCCGTATCGCACCCAGCCTCCGCGCGCGAGCGCGGTTGAACCCCAGGGGTGTCAGCGCTACGAAGCGGCCATCTTGGAGGCTCGATGACGACCTACGACGTTGACCTGCTCGTGATCGGTGCAGGGTCTGGTGGGGTGCGCTGCGCCCGGATCGCGGCTGGTCACGGCGCGCGGGTCGCGGTCGTCGAAGCGAGCGCTCTCGGCGGCACCTGCGTCAACCTCGGCTGCGTCCCAAAGAAGCTCTACATGACGGCCTCGCGCTACGGCGCCCTGGCCGATGATGCCCTCGCCTTTGGCTGGCAGGGGCCCGCGCCTTCCCACCGATGGTCGACCCTGCGCGAAGCGGTCGCCGCCGAGGTCCGCAGACTCAACGGGATCTACGGGCGCCTCCTCGACCAGTCAGGCTGTACGCTGATCCGGGGCTATGGCCGCCCCATCGGCCCCCATCAGGTGCAGGTGGGCGACCAGACCTACTCCGCCGCGCGCATCCTCCTCGCGACCGGGGGGGAGCCCACCGTCCCTCCGATCCCTGGCGCCGAGCTCGGCGTCGTCTCCGACGCGCTCTTCGACCTACGACGAGCGCCCGAGCGGGTCGTGATCGTCGGCGGCGGCTACATTGGGGTCGAGTTCGCGTGCATCTTTCGCGGCCTCGGCGCTCAGGTCTCGCTGGTCAACAAGACAGACTGCGTGCTCACGGCCTTCGACCACGACGTCCGCGACCATCTCGCGACCGAGCTCACCCGTCAGGGCATCGCCCTGTACCTCGGGCGTAGGGTGAGCCAAGTCACGTCCGGCCAAGGCGAGACCCGGCACGTTCGACTCGATGACGACACGACCCTCTCGTGCGATCTGCTGGTCTTTGCCACCGGCCGACGCCCTCGCACCCGCGGACTGGGCCTGGAGGAGCTCGGCGTCGCCCTCGACGACACGGGCGGGGTGATCGTCGACGGCGACTATCGAAGCTCGGTCCCTTCCATCTTCGCGATCGGCGATGTCACGGGCGGCCTGACCCTCACCCCGGTCGCCACCGCGGAGGGTCACTGGCTCGCCGATCACTGGTTCTCAGAGCGCCCCCGTCCCCGCGTCGAGTACGACCACATCCCTACCGCCGTCTTCAGCCGGCCCAACGTGGCCACCGTCGGCCTGACGGAGGCCCAAGCCGCCGCAGCCGGCCACCCGCTCCAGATCTACAAGGGAGCCTTCCGCCCGCTGTCCGGGGTGGTGGCAGGCCGCGAGGAGCGTACCCTGGTCAAGCTCGTGGTCTGCGCCCAGACCGCTCGCGTCCTGGGCCTGCACATGGTGGGCGACGAGGCGGGTGAGGTGGTGCAAGGATTCGCCGTAGCGCTAAAGTGTGGAGCCAAAAAGGAGGACTTCGACCGAACCATCGGCATCCATCCTACGGTGGCCGAAGAGTTCGTCACCCTGCGCACCCCCGTAGGCTGAGCCGAGGTCAGGCCGCTGAGTTGGAGCCTTCGCGGGGCGCCGCCTGGACGCTCTGGGTGCGCGCACGATCGACGAGGTTCATGAGGACCATGCCCAGGACCATCGCCCCGACGAAGACCAGAGGCGCCCACGTCATCGAGACCAGACTGACGATGCCAGGCCCTGGGCAGTAGCCTCCAAGACCCCATCCTGCGCCAAAGAGCAGCGCTCCACCAAGCAGCCGCCCGTCGATGTCACGCCGCGAAGGAATGCCGAACTTCGGCTCGAAGAGCGGCTTACTCATGCGAGGTACGAGCCGGTAGGCGATCAGGTGCACCGCGATGGCCCCCCCCATGACGAAGGCCAGCTCGGGCTTCCAGTCGCCGGTGATGTCGAGGAAACCCACGACCTTGGCCGGCTGGGTCATGCCCGAGATGCCGAGTCCGAGGGCAAAGAGGAGGCCCGCGCCAAAGATGGCCAATAGCTTGAGGAGCGATCCCTGGTTGCTCACAGCGCACCCCCGAAGACCTGCGTGACCACCGCCGCCACCGCCGCGCCTGCCGCCATGAAGGTGAGCGTCGCGACGAGGGACCGGGGCGAGAAGCGGGACAGCCCGCAGACCCCATGGCCCGAGGTACAGCCGCTCCCAAGGCGCACCCCTACCCCGACCAGCAGCCCCGCCACAGCGATGGCCAGGACAGAGCGATCGATCTCCATGACGAACGCCCCAGGATGCACGAGCCACATCACCAGGCCTCCGGTGAACAGGCCGGCGACGAAGAGCACGCGCCACAGCATGTCGCCCTGAGGCAGCTTGAGCGCCCCCCCAACAATGCCGCTGATACCGGCGATCCGTCCGTTGAGAAGCAGCATGGCCGAGGCGGAGAGGCCGATCAGGGCCCCTCCGAGCGTCGCTGCGATGACCGTTGAAATCTCCATCACTCATCCTCCAGGCGCACCTGTTCGACGCCCTCACTCCCTCTGCGATGCAAGGCCCGTGCCTACACGCAGGCCTGTGGCGCTCGGACCCGAGGAGCGCTCCTGCTCGCTGGGCACGACCACCCCTCAGATCCCATACTTCTTACGCTTTCGCCAAAACGTCGGCCGGCTCATGCCGAGGAGCTCGGCGGCATCCCCGATGTGCCCTCCGCTCTGCTCTAGCGCCCGCTCGATCTGCGCCCGCTCGTCGAGGTCAGGATCCCATCCTGGCGCCGTGCCTCGCTTCTCGCGGAACTCAGGCGGTAGGTGCTCGATCTGCACATCCGGGCCCCTTCCGACGATCACCGCATACTCCGCGACGTTGATCAGCTCGCGCACGTTGCCAGGCCAGGAGTGGTCGAGCAGCGCGCGCATCGCCTCGGGCGAGACCGCCTCGACCCTGCGCCCGATCCGATCCGCCGCCCTTTCGATGAAATGGTTCAGCAAGACATGAATATCGCCGGCACGATCCCGGAGCGGGGGGAGGTAGAGCGGGATGACCCGCAGCCGATACATCAGGTCTTCGCGGAAACGCCCCGCCTCGACTTCGGCCCGCAGCGAGCGGTGAGTCGCGGCGACGATGCGCACGTCGACCTCGATGGTCCGGCTCCCGCCAACCGGCACGAAGGCGCGCTCTTGCAAGACGCGGAGGAGCTTGGCCTGAAGTTCAGGGGGGAGCTCCGCCACCTCGTCGAGGAAGAGGGTCCCCCCGTTTGCCCGCGTGAAGACGCCGGCGCGATCCTTGACCGCACCCGTGAAGGCGCCCCGGACGTGCCCAAAGAGCTCACTCTCGAGCAAACCCGGCGAGAGGGCTGCGCAGTTCACTGCGACGAAGGGCCCCTTGTGACGCGGGCTCTCGAGATGGATCGCGCGGGCGATGAGCTCCTTGCCCGAACCGCTCTCGCCCCGGACGAGGACCGTCCCGTCGGTGTGGGCGACGTGCCGGACGATGTCGAAGAGCTCCCGAACGCGAGGATCCTGACTCCTGAAGCCATGGAAGTCCACCACCTCGGTGGAGGAGGAGGCGCGGATCGTGACCCGCTCCGGGGGCGAAGGGCGCAGCCGCTCGATGCCCCCGAGGAAGGTCCCTTCGGAGTCGAAGAAGGCCCGCCCATGCTTGATGACCGGGACGGGGGAACCCCCCTTATCGTACAGCGTGATCGAGGCCCCATCGACCGCACCGTGCTCGGCGATCCCACAGCCCCGAACACAGCTCTCGCATCGGTTGACCACCAGGCAGTGCTCCCCGATCGCCTCGTCCGCGGAGAAGCCAAGGAGCTCCGTAGCTCCCTCGCTCCAGTGAAGGATGCGTCGCTCCCCGTCGACGACGAAGAAGGCCTCGCCCTGGAGGAGTTCCCCGAAGGCCACGACCAGCTCGGCGGGACTCCAGCGCTCGCTCCACGTTGTCTGTTTCGCCATGAATCCTCCGTGTTTCAGGTTGAACTAACCACGAGGGAGCCATCGTCCAGCCGATCCGGTGGCATCGACCACTGGCATGAACACCCCCGATAGGGCAGACTGCCGTGGAGACATCTGGTGACCCTTCCCCCGAACGGAGCGCGCGTGATCGTCCACCTCCCCACCTCTCGACCCGACAGCGCTCCTGCCTTTCCCCCTGCTCGGCAGATCGCCGTCACCCGCGACGGCCTGGCAGCCCTCGGCGGCGATCTGGGACCAGCCACCCTGGTCGAGGCCTACCGCAAGGGGCTCTTTCCCTGGGAAGACATCGATCCTGTGCCTTGGTTCTCGCCCGATCCCCGCTGCCTCCTGGAGCCGCGAGACTTTCACGCCTCCCGCTCTCTGCGGAAGCTCCGTCGGCAGCAACGCTACCGCGTTACGATCGACCTACGCTTTCCCGAGGTCATGCGGGGCTGCGCTGGGGCGCGTCGGCCCGGGCAGCGCGGAACCTGGATCGGGGAGCGCATGATCGCAGCGTACAGCGCGCTGCACGAGCAGGGCATCGCCCACAGCGTCGAAGTCTGGCACGGGGAGCAGCTCGCGGGAGGACTCTACGGCCTGGCCCTGGGGCGCGCCTTCTTTGGCGAGTCGATGTTCTCGGACCGCCCAAACGCCAGCAAGCTCGCGCTGTGGGCGCTGTGTCGCCAACTCGACGACTGGGGCTTTCACTTCGTGGACTGTCAACAACAGACCCCGCACCTGAGCCGTTTAGGCGCCCGCAGCGTCTGCCGATCCGACTACCTGGACCGGCTGGAGCGGGCCCTCGACCACGCTCTCGGCTGGAACCCGCATGGACTTAGCCTGATCGGTCTCTAGCCACGTCAGGAGAGCCCGGTCGCGCGGCCGTCCCGGGCCGATCCCAGGGGCGATCAGCCTGGCGGAGCGCAGACCCCATCGCGGCACCAGCCGCTCACGCAGACCTCGTCGAGGGCACAGCGCTCGCCGTAGTCGAGGGTTCCCGCGATCACGTCGTAGCAAGGATCCGGGAGCGGCTCGCTAAAGAACGTCTCGCAGGAGAGCTCCTCGAGCACCTCCACACAGTCCTTGGCGGCGTCGCGGTCGTAGACGACCGCGCCGTCTTCGGCAGCCGCCTCGAAGGCCTCGGCGTCGGCAGGGCCAAGGTTGGCCGCACATTGGGGCACCGAGTCACCGTAGAGCTCGAAGAAGTCAAACTCGGCGTTCTCGGGGTAGCTGGTGAAGCACTCGAAGGCGAGCGCGCAGATCGCCTCGGAGCGCTGATCGACGCCTTTGAGGGGTGTATTGAACGCACAGCCGACCAGCATGAGCAACGGGAACCAGCGCATAAGACCTCCAGCAGCGTGCCGTCTGTATCTCTTCTGTGCCGGAGGTGCCCGACGAAGCGTGGCCAGGGGTGGGGCGCAGGGGACGAGGCGGCGAGGAGGAGCGACCCGAGACCCCGGTGCAAAGAGCGAGATCATCGACGAAAGTCGACCTGCATCAGGTAGGGGTAGCGGACATCGCTGTCTTCTACGATGAAGTCGTTGCCACAGGTGAGCTGGTCATCGACCTCGGGTGGGGCCTCGCACACCAAGACGAGCTCGTCGCGGCGCGGATCTCGGATCTCGAAATGTCGCTCGCCAACCGACATCCACTCCAGCTCCACCGACTCGTGGAAGGTCCGATCATCGACGAGCGTTCCGTCTTCGTAGACAAGCTCCCGACCATAATAGGACCAGCGTGCCTCGGCGAAGAGATCGATCCGAAGCTTGAGGTCCATGGTGGAGACATAGGTGAGCTCATCCCGCTCCCATTCGTCATAATATGGTAAGGAGCGTATGAAATACTCAGTACCGTAGTACATTCGATGTTCGACCCCGATCCACGATCCACCGGGGTTGAACCGAGGCGTCGTGACGGAGTCGGTGTCCGTGTCCGTGTCAGGGTCGGAGTCGGTGTCGGAGTCGGTGTCCGTGTCCGTGTCGGTGTCGGTGTCCGTGTCGGTGTCGGTGTCGGTGTCCGTGTCGCTCTCGGGGAGCGAGGACGCTACGGGATCGTCGCCTTCACAAGCCGGAGTGAAGAGGCTTGCGGCGACCAAAGGGATGAGAAAGCGACGTGGGGGCATGGAGACTCCTCGTGTGCAGGGTGGCCCAGGAAGCGCCAGCCCGCAACAACAAGACCGCGTCACGGAGGAGCGAGCGTCTTCCATGGGGAGGGGTCGGGGCGTTACCGCACGAAGTCGAACTCTACGCGAAACTCGACGGCGACGTAGTCGTAATAGTAGTAAGAGTCGTAGGAATCCGTGTTGTGCTCGAAGACGATGTAGCCTCCACAGGTGATCGCCTCGTGGTGCTCCTCGGTCGCCTCGCAGGTCATGTCCAGAAAGCGCGTGTCGCGGTCGTCCAACGAGATGCGGATCTCGAAGCTTCGGCCCGCCGAGGGCGTCCACTCCACGTCGAAGACGTCGACGTCTTCATGGTCGGAGAGCAGCTCATCTCCCTCGTAGGTTCGGACTCGCTCGACGACGGTGAAGGAACCCGAGCCCATGAGCTCCAGGTTCAGGTCCGCGTTCAAGCTGTAGAGGTATGTGAGCCCCCCATACTCATAGACGCCGTCCACGCCCAGCTCGTAGACGTATACGAGGTCGCCCGCGACCATCCTATTCTCAACGCCAACCCAAGCGCCCAGGGGATCGAAGACGCCCACGGTGTCTGTGTCGGTGTCCGTGTCGCTGTCCGTGTCGCTGTCCGTGTCGCTGTCCGTGTCGGCCTCGGA
>REDI01000062.1 GCA_007693595.1 Deltaproteobacteria bacterium
CTGCTTTGCTCGATGGCTACGCGGGTTCGCTGCTCCTGGTCGACGGCGGGTCGGAGTTCAACGACGCCGTTCGCACCTTGGGCCTGGACCGCGCGGAGCTCATGCTGAGGCAGACGGTGGTCGGCCGGAAGAACTGGCTGTTCGCGCGCTCCGAGGGCGCCCCCCCTGCGGCGACCCTGGTTGCGTTGCTCGGGATCGGCACCCTTCAAGGGATCGACCCGTGGCTCTACCTTCGCGATGTCCTGGACAGGATCCAGGATTACCCCGCGAACAGGCCGGGTGAGCTGACGCCCAGGAACTGGGCGTCGACGAGACAAGGTCACACGGGCGAGCTTGGCTTTCGACGACCGTTCGCTGTGTGGATACGGTGATCCGCCCATGCCTCGGCGCGAGGCGCGAGGCGCGATGAGGTCTGTGCTGCCAACTGGGCCTCCGCGGGCACCCGCCAAAACGACGAGGCGATGGCAATGCCGAGGGCGACGGGAGCGCCCCTCCCAGGACCAAGGCCCCCACACGCCGACCGAGATCGTGTACGCTGCATTCCAGTACGACGCCGGACCGCCGGCGCGCCCACCTTCCGAGGAACGCTATGCGCCAATTCTCTATCGGGTCGATCTTCGCTACCCTCCTCGCCGGCGCGCTCGCCTGTGGCGGCGTCTTCGCTCCCGAGCCCCCCGCCTCGACCACCGCAGAAGACCCGGTTCGCGTCACGTTCACCGTGCCCGGCGAGGGCGCCATACGCTGTGGTGATGGGAGCTTTTCGCAGATCGTCGACGTGGGGAGCATCACCTTCCATCAGCTCACCGCCGACGGCGAGACGTGCGTGTTCATCCAAGAGGGTCGCCCCATCTGCGCCGGCTTCATCGAGCGTGACGCGCCGTCGTGCACCTGCAACGAGGAGAAGCAGACCATCGCGTGCAGGTAGCCCCCGGCAGGTCGAGCGTACCCTATGCTCAACCAAGGCCCTCTTCGCTTCATCGAGCTCGGCCTCTGGGTCCGACAGCGTCGCAGCGATGAGCGTCAGCCAACGAGACCTCGCCAACGAACCACCGCTTCTACCGAATGTACCGTGCCTTTACGGAACGCTCTGCGTGCCTGACGCCCCCACCAGGATCGCGGGCGGCGCGCCACAAGAGGGGCATCGCTCATCGAGTGCGATCTTGTAGATCGTCGCACAGTAGGGGCAGCGCGATCTTCGAGGTTCCCGACCCGGTAGTCCGATCTCGGGGGACCGGTCCCGCAGCTCCAGGACCATCTCGGTGAGCAGGTCGGCGACGGCATCACCGAGTTCCGATCTCGGAAGATCGAGGTCCCTCACGCCTCGCCGGCTCCAGATGCGCGGACGAGCCGTTCTTAGGCTCAGCTCTCGGTCATCGCCCACGAACAGGGCGGCGACGAGACAAGGTCGCACGGGCGAGCTGGGCTGACGACGACCGTTTGCTGTGTGGATACGTTGAGCTCGGCGCGGAGCCCTGACACGCTCTGTTATCGACCTCCACCCGTGGGGACGACTAGGTTGGGAACGCAACATCGTTCGGGAGTCCCCTCATGAAGTCTCGTCGCCCCAGCCGGCTCTCCTCGCCGTCCCTCCGCTCGAAAGCCACCCAGCCGACGGACCTCAGACCATCGATCGCAAGCAACTCCGACTTCGGGTCCGACATGTCCGGAGAGGTCGACGGTCATGACCTCGCCCCGGGCGTCGGTGCCGACCACTCGACCCCCCTCATGCCGAGCATCCTCGAAGCCTTCGAGGCACAGTCCTCAGGACAGCCCATCGACTCGGACGGGGAACAACTCGGTTCCACGAGGCGGCGAGGCGGGGCTTCGCAGGACCGAGGAGGCGACCGCAGGGAGGAGCGCCAGGACCGACGAGGCGATCGCAGGGAGGAGCGCACGGACCGTCGAGACGATCGGCGTTCGAACATGGCCGAGGGTCGGGCCGCCAGGCAGACCGTGCGCGAGGGCCGTCGAGAGGACCGTCAAGAGTTCCGGGATGGCTCGGACGATCGGCGCGAGGACCGTCGGAGCGGTCGGGAGAGCGACCGCGAGGCACGGCGAACCGAGCGCGCGGGGCGCCAGGAGGAAAGGTCCGACAAGCGAGAGACCCAGCGCGAGGAACGACGAGAGTTCTGGTCCCAAGACCGCGACGAGCGCCAGCATCAGCGAGGGGAGCAACGGCAGGACCGAAGGGACGAGCGCGTCGAGGGGCGCGAGCAGCGCCAAGAGGACCGACAACAACGCCGCGAGGAGCGCCGGATCGATCGGCAAGGGGACCTGTTCGAGCACTACTCCGCGATGGACGAGACCTACGCAGAGCACCTGAACAACGCCGTCGATGCCGGAATCGCCTCCTTCCGAGAGGAGTTTGAGGATTACTGTGTCGACAAGGTCATCAGCTTCAGCATGAAGCGACAGGCGAAGCAGGACGTCGAGTCGCTCGCCAGCGCGGCGATGGCGGAGCAGCGCGATCGACTGCTCTCGGAGCTCGACGATGTCGACGCGGACAGCGACTCCGCCGAGGCCGCGTACGTCGCCTTGCAGCTCGCTGCCCTGCAGAACGGCTGGCGCGAGGGCAAGGTGGAGCGCACCTTCGAGAAAGAGCTCCTCAATATGGCCCTTCGCACCGCAGCCCTCAACGCCTGCGGCACGGTGGTCGACGAGCAGACGGCCTCCCCGGACCTGCGTGAGCGCGTCGAGGACGGGGCAGCCACGGCCTACCGTCGCTCCCTGAACTACACCGACGGGGGCGGTGAGACGGCCACCCAGTCCGCGGCCATGGCGGCCATGGCGACACAGCTTGCCAATCCTGCACTCGCTCCGTGGGCAGCCCTCGGCATGGCGGGATGCGCGATCGTCGACGGCCTGCTCGGAGACAACCAAGGCGCCGCCATCCGCGCTGCCGAGCGCGAGGCCGGAAGGCACTTCAAACGCACCGCGAAGAAGGTCGTGCGCAAGGATGACCGCTTCGACGAGGACGGCGCGTTCGGGATCGCGGCCGCGGCAGCGATCCAGGACCTCATCCACAGCGACGAGCTTCAGGAGCAGGCTTACAACTCCACGATGGACCAGATCACAGGAAAGAGCCTGCTCGATGGCTTCACCGACCTCGGGGCGTCGTGGGGCGCCATGCTCGACCAGGAGGACGAGGGCTCGGGGCTCACCGATGGGGACGTTACGGCGGACAGCGGACTCCAGTCCGGCATCTCTGCCAAGGCCGAAGTCAAGATCCCCATCCCGCCACTCGGGAAGGACGCCTTCGCGATCTTCAGCCTCGGGGGCAGCCTCACATCGGTGAGCGGCGACAAGGTGACCCTCGACCTCTTCGTCTCGGGTGGGCTCGGCGTGGGCGTCGACGCCGGACCCATCAAGGCTGCGTTCAACGTGTCGGCCAAGGTCGGCTTGCAGGCGAGCGGGGAGAACGTGGGCGAGGTGATGAACAACATCTCCTACGCCTTCATGCGCATGTTCGACAACGCCATGCGCAAGGAGCTCGAGGCCCGCAAGGACGAGCTCGCCGAGGACAAGGTGGCGCAGTCGATGGACGATCCGAGCGAGACGGAGGCCCAGCCGGGCAGGATCGCCAAGCGCATCGTCGGAGCGCTGTGGGGCATGGACGGGGCTTCGGGAGAGAGCGCCTATGACGAGGCCCAGATCTGGGCAGCGATGGTCGAGGAGCAGATGGTCAAGAGCGGGGGCGGTGTCGGCTTCTCGCTGGCCATCGAGGCCAACGGCAGCGTCTCGCTACACCTCGGGGGCAAGGACAAGCCGGATAGCGACAAGAAGGGCGAATACAAGGCAACGCACGAAATGGGCAGCGCCGATGCGCTGAAAGAGTTGGTCGAATCTGGCAAGATCGACGTCTCGGGCACGGCGGGCGTCGCCTACGTCGGCGAGGTGAAGGCCAACGACGCGGGTGATGTTCAGTACTCCGATAAGATGCAAGAGTACCTGAAGCTAAAGGCCAAGGCGGGCCCGGTCTCCGCCGAGCTCAACCTCGCCTTCGAACAGGGGCTCGGGCTCGATGCCCGCGAGACCCGCGAGGGCAAGCTGGACTTCTCGGTCGGGTTCGACCTCGGCGCCTCCGACCCACGTTCCGTGGCCAGCGTGCTCAATGCGGGAGCGAGCTCGATCCTCGGGCCGCTTCAGGTCTTGTTCGGGGAGTGGGAGAGCGGGCAGGACGGCGACATCGACATCGGCCACGACCAAGATCTGCACAACGCCTCCACCGCCGCTGACGAGAAGCTGCGCCAGCTCTACCTTGACGAGGGCGTCGACAACAACGTCGAGGGTATCGCGGGCTTCCTCGCCTCCTTCGGAAGTCTTCACCTCGAGATAAAGGGGACGAAGACGCTCTATGGGGTGGCCGACGGAACGGTCTACGGCAGGGGCGTGGACTCGTATCTCACGATCAAGTCCGAGCTGGACGTCTCGTCAAAGGAGTCGTTCCAGCAAACGCAGAACGCGGGCTCGGTGCAGTTCAAGTCGTGGCGGGAGGAGATGAACGTCCAGCTCACTGAGCAGGACGTGACAGCTCCGAGTGACGACGCGCACGCATCGACGTCGTTGACGACCCGACCCAGAACTGAGCCGTAGCTCTATACGCCCGCGCTTGACCACTCTGTGCTACGTTTTCCCTTATGGGCATTCTCGTGGACCAGACCTGCGGACGCCGCGTCAGCCTGCGCTCACGGCACCTCATCGGGCGATCACGTCGTAATGACCTGCGCCTTCGAGACTCATCCGTGTCGGGGGAGCACGCCGCGCTGGTCTGGCGGGACGACAAGTGGTGGATCCGGGATCTCGGGAGTCGGAACGGCACCTTCGCCGACGGTATGCAGGTCGGCACCGGGGACCCGCGGGGGCTAGCCGAGGGGGCGTCCCTCTCGTTCGGAGACGTCTCGGGCTGGGTGATCGAGGACGCTCGGGGCCCCGAGGCGCGCGCGATCGCCCTCGACGGGGGCGCAGACGCGGTCGCGGTGGCGGGCGTGCTCGCGCTGCCGTCGGCGACGGATCCCCAGATCGTGCTCTCCGAGAGGAAAGACGGCGCGTGGGTCGCCCAGGGCGACGCCTCGGATCGGATCGTCATCGATCTGGACGAGATCGAGGTCGGAGGCCGACGGTTTCGCCTGCACCTCCCCATGTCCCTCGAGTCCACCACCATCGGCGCGGCCCGGGTGCTGCGCATCCCCGACGTGGAGCTTCGCTTCTACGTCAGCCGCGACGAAGAGACGGTGGAGATCGAGATCCGCAACGGCACCGCGAGCCACCGACTGCACGCCCGAGCACACAACTACACCCTGGCTACCCTCGCCCGGATCCGGATGCGCGACGCGGCGCTGCCTGAGGCGGAGCAAGGCTGGGTGGAGCGAGAGGTCCTCTGCGACCTGCTCAAGCAGGCCCGGCCCCTGCTGAACGTGCAGATGTACAGGCTCCGGCTCCAGCTCGCCGAGGCGGGCGTCCTCGGCGTAGAGGGTCTGTTCGAGCGGCGGCCGGGCAAGCTACGGGTGGGGGTCGCGGAGCTCTCCGAGCATCCCCTGGAGCTCTGATGTCCAGCGAGATCGTCGCGCGCGTTGGGCGAGCGGTCCGGGTGCGCGAGACGGGACCCCACGGTGTCGTCGAGGCGGAGCACGTCCCCGAGGGGAGCGAGTCGGCGGACGCCCTGGCGGCGAGGCTGGCGAGCGCCTTTACGCTTCCCAACTGGGCACCAGACGAGGCCCGGGAGGGGCGGTTGATGTGGAGGGGAGCGACGGAGGCAGGAGATAAGCTCGATCCGTTCGAGCGACTCGATCTGCTGCGCGGCCTGGCCCTGCTCCACCGGGCGGGGCTGGCGCATGGCGCGCTGACGACCTCCGCCGTTCGGCGTCGCCGGGGGAGGGTGCTGTTCGTGGGGCTCGCTGGGGTGAGGCCCCTCGACCCGGCCTCGGAGCAGCGGGACCTCGATGCGCTCCCGGAGCTGCTCGACGCCCTCTCGCGTCACGCAGGACATCGACGCCAAGAGCGCGTGCTGATCCGGGCGGTGCAGACCCGGAGCCTCGCCCTGGCCCTGGCGGTGCGTCAGCTCGAAGAGCACGTGATCGACGGACCGACCCGGTCGACCACCGGGAGCACCGCCGACGGAGGTGCGGTGCACGCTGAGCGCCTCGATGCCGCTCGGGTCGGTCGCTACGCGCTGGTCGGGCTGCTGGGACGGGGCGGCATGGGCATCGTCTATCGCGCCTACGATCCCGATCTTCAGCGCGAAGTCGCGGTGAAATGCCTCAGCCGGTCGAAGCAGCCCGAGACCCGGGAGCGCTTCCTCGCGGAGGCCCGGAGCGTCGCCCGACTCGACCACCCGAGCCTCGTCCGAGTGCTCGACGTCGGCGTGCACGGCGATCAGCCCTACTTCGTGATGGAGCTGGTCTCAGGAGGCTCGCTGGCCCGGCGCCTCGAAGATGGACCGCTCGGCCCAGACGAGGCCCTCCAGATCGCGGCCAGCGTGGCCCGGGCGCTGGCGCACGCCCACGACGCGGGCATCGTGCACCGCGACGTAAAGCCGAGCAACATCCTCATCGACCGGCAAGGGCGGGCGAAGCTTTCGGACTTCGGCGTGGCCCGCGACACGACGAACGCCCACCGCACGGGCACCGGGCAGGTCGTGGGCACGCTGCGCTACATGGCTCCCGAGCAGGCGGCGGGACACGAAGTGGGTCCGGCCGCCGACATCTACGCCTTGGGGCTGGTCCTCGCCGAGTGCCTGACGCGATCACCTCCGGTGCCGGGTGCCAGTAGCCGCTGGCGCGAGAACGCCTCGGACTCCGGCGCCTCCCGTCGGAGGCGCCTCGCGCGTCTCGATCCGGTGGTCGCCAAGGCACTCGCTAGCAAGGCGGAGCATCGCTACGCCTCCATGACCGAGTTCGCCGAGGCGCTGGACCAGGCGAACCGGGACCGGCACCCGTTCCGCACGGCGCTGCCCTGGGTGCTCACCGCCGTCGGCGTCGGCGCGCTCGTGGCTCTCCTCGGCGGTGCCGGGCTGATCCTGGAAGCCGACCGGCGGGCCCAGGAACAGGCACAGACCGGGCTCGAGGACCTGCTGGCGCACATCGATCGCCTCGCCGCCGAGGGCTCGCGAGCCGACGCCGAGGCCGCCTTCGGTGCCTGGGAACAATCTCAAGGATCGAAGAGGGTGCGCAGCGACGGGTGGCGGGCGCTCTCCGAGCGGCGTCGGCGTTGGGGTGACCCGAACGGTAGCCTCGCGGCCGCGGCGGGAGCGTGGTCTACGGCGGCCACCCTGGCGGAGCGTCGAGAGGCGATCACCGAGCTCGGGGGGGAGCTGCGTCGCAGGGGGGCCTGGGGGGCCCTCGCGCTGCTCGCCCAGGAGGTGCCCAACGAGGAGCTCGACCCCGAGCTAGGGCGCGACGCGAGCCTCAGCCTGCGGCGTGACCCAGGCGACGACGACCCGGCGACGCGCGCCGTCATGGGCCTGCTGACCGAAACAACGCCCACACCCTGGCGGAACGAGGCCCGGCTCACCTCCGCCGTGGTGGGGCCTCGGCGCCTGTGGCTGGTGCAGGACGCGACGCTCCACCAGATCTCCGGCACGACGCTCCGCGCTCAACAGCAGCTACCCCTCGGACGGGATCGAGAGCCTACGGTGGTGCCGGTCCAGCATGTGGGTGATCGTCCAGATGGATCACCGATCTTCGCTAACAGTGGCACCCCGCATCTGCTGGCGTGGTCCGAAGGTCGTGCGGTTCCGCTCGGCGAGAAGCCTCCCCAACCCCTGCGGTCGATCGCCGTGGCCCGCGGCCGGCACCCTCGCCGAACCTACGCCTCGACCTGGGGCTACGGGCGGGATGTCCTCGCCCTCGAGGGGGAGCCCGTACCTCACCTGGTCTCCGCCGATCCCGCCATCCGGGCTCTCAGGGCCTTCGCCACCCTCCTCTCCATCGATCTCGACGGCGACGGCATCGATGAGATCGTCGCCGGCTTCCACGGCCCCACTCAGGAGCTGCGGGTGCTCGACGGGGAGTCTCTCGAGCTGCTGTCCAGGCTTCCGTACACCGGCGCCGAGGCCATCGCAGCCTGGCGGACGGGTGAGCGGCCGATGATCGCGTGGAAGTCGTCGTCGGAGCAAGAGGTGCACTTCGCCGAGTGGCGCGATGGGCGCCTGCAGCAGCACAGCGTGGTCCCGGTGGGGAACAGCTGCATGAACCTGCACGCGGCGGACGTGGACGGCGACGGGCGCACCGATCTCGTGGTGACGTGCAACGAACACTCGGAGCTGCTGTGGCACGCGCCCTCGGGGCTCGCCGTGCGTCGGCCCCTCGCGGGCCTCCCGGTCGTCGCGGTGGCGGACCTCGATGCCGACGGCGCTGACGAGCTGATCGCCAAGGGGGACACCGGCACGCTCGTGGTGCTCGGTGCCGGCGCTACGCCGCTCCCCGAGGTCCCGCTACAGATCCTGCCCGAGCCTCCCGAGGGCCTGCCACACGCCCTCCGTCCGAGGTGGTCCCGAGCGCAGGTGCTCTTCGCGCTCGACCTGCCGGATCGCGCATCCCTGGACTTCGCCAGGCTCACCGCGGGAGCTGCCCCCCCGCTCGCCTCGTCCCTCGTGATCGCGGAGGCTGAGCACTGGAGTCGGGCGGGCTCCACCTCGCGGAGCGCGGAGCTCCTGCAAGACCTCCTCGACGTGCGCCCCGACGAGGAGCGGGCGCGGAGAGCGCTGGTGCGACTGCTGGAGCAAGGCGGGTGGGCCGGTAGGGCACGCGAGGTGGCGGAGCAGGGCCTCGAGCGGGGCGTCCGTCATCAGAAGGCCTGGTGGCGGGAGCGGGTCGCGGCCCTCCCCAAGCCCGAGCGCCTCGAGGTGGTCTCCGGCGGGGAGCTGCCCGAGGGCTGGGAGGTGGTACATCCGACCGCCGTCCGCACGACGGAACGAGGGCTGGTGGTACGAGGGGGGCGCCGCGGCGTGGCGCTGCGGCGACTGGTCCGGTGGGACGGCCGCGCGCTGAGCCTGCGTGGGGTCGCTCGGACCGATTGGTTGGACTGGGCGAGTCAGGTCGAGCTCCGCCTCACGCCGGTCGATCACACGGGCGAGAGCCTCGGCGTCAGCCTGAGCGCCCGCAAGGGCCACCACACCACCGACAGGGTGGCCCTCACCTGTCGCACACCGATCGGCAGAACCCACCCCTGGCAGCTCAACACCCCGCGCTCCCATCCGGCCGACGAGATCGAGATCGGCTTTCGCTTCGACATGCTCGACGATCGCGCCACATGCTCGGCGCAGCTCGACGGAGAGCCGTGGCGGGGCTCGCTCCCCAAGCCGCGCCACCTCGTGCGGCACGAGCCAGGGGTCTACGCGCTAGAGCTGCGGCTCGGCGAGCAGAGCTGGAACGGTCGCACGGGCTCGGGCCACGCCCCGTACGCCTCCGTGGTGCTGCGGGACCTGGTTGTGGAGGGGGTACGTGCGGTCCCATTGGTGGCAGAGTCGCGCCGGGCCCGTGCCCTCCGGCGGCTGGCCAGCGGTGATCCTCGCCTGGCTATCGACGTATTCGACGGCTCTGACGATGGTTTCGGCCGTCTGGTGCGCGCGGTGGCGCTGCACGATGTAGGCCGCGTAGACGAGGCGGTGGCGGCGCTGGAGGGCGCCGTCCATGCCGGAGCCGACGAAGGGCTGCTGGGCGACCTGCTGCGGACCCGGCCCGGTGTCTTCGAGCGGGGGCTGACCGACCGCGCCCCGGAGCTTCTGCACGAGGCCTGGGGGGGCACCCTGCTGGGTCATCCGCTGGATCCGGCAGCCGACGCGGTCGTGCTCGAGGCGCTCCCCGACCTTGTCGCCTTCGACCCCCTCCCCGAACGCCGGATCGAGGTCGTGCGTCTGCTGTGCCATCGCGCCAGGGCGCTGCGTCGGCGAGGTCGAGTCGAGGAAGCGTTCGCGCACCTGGAGCGCGCAGCCGAGCTGCTGGCGGGCCCAGGGAGCGGGCGGGACCTGCCCACTTCTGCAGATCCCTGGGTGCAGCTCGCGGTGCACCAGGTGCTCGAGGATCGTCCCGTGGAGGCCATGCACGCGGTGCGTCAGGCCGTCGACAAGGCGCGCGCTCCTCACCTTCGAGCGGATGACCTGGCGGCGATGCCGGAGCTCGAACCGCTACGGTGGCGGTCGGCGTGGCGAGAGGTGGTGGAGTCGAAGCGGCTCGGACTCTGACGGAAGGCGGCGGCCGGGGCGTGAGGCCTCCGGGCTCGGCCCGCGTTGGGTAGCACGCCGTCGACCTCGAAGACCGCGCGCGCGAAGTGGTGGGCCTTGTGGGGTTCAAGGGGATCGCGACGCTGCACTGTGTCCACACAGCCCGGGCATCTACCGGGAACCGAGGCCCTTCCGTCGCAGACGCGGAAGGAGCGCGGGTACCGGACCCAGAGAGACCCCTTCGCGGAGGACTGGAGCGACAGGGCTTCGATGCGCCGCGTTCGAAGGCTACAGCCTGCACGCGAGCGTGCTCAACGAAGCGCGCGACCGCAAGGGGCTGCGGAGGCTGGCCGGAGACCTCGGGCTCGGGTCACCGCGGCTGGCGCCGATCCGAGCCCACCGCTCGCGCTGGACCGGGTTGAGGCGTTCCCTGGCGACCGGGTTCGTACCCCGCGCCGAAGCCCGGCGCGACCAAGCGCTCCTAGTCCGGCGGCACGACGGCGCTGGAGCTTTCGGCCGAGGAGCTCGCCGAGCTGCAGCAGATCCTGGATGGGCCCTGGCGTCACGCGGCCCAGGCCCGCGAGGCGTGCCGCGACGGGCGGTGGCGTGCCTTCGTGGAGTCGACTAGCCCGCCGCCGCCTTGGCACCGCTTCCTCGCGCGTCGTCAGTGGTCCACCTGTGTAGACTAGGCCGCAGCGCGCTTCGCGGGTCCTCGGGAGGTCGGCGTGGCGCTGTACCCGATCTGGATCGGCGACAACGAGGCCGAGGAGCCCGGGGGCGGCTGGTTCGCGTGTCACTCGACCGCGCCACGGAGGGCGCGCTGGTCGAGCGTCCAACCCTAGAGATCCCGCCCTTCTGCTCGTGGTTTGCGCCGAGGATCGAGGGCATCCCGGAGCGCGAGCTCGCCGCCCTGCGCGCCCTGTCGGTCACCGTGGATGAGGCCGGCGACCTGGTCGAGCGGGAAGAGTAGGGGAGCCTCGATCTCGACGCTCTGATGGGCCGGGAGCCCGCGCCGCCTGAACCTCACGCGTCGTCGATCTTCCGGCTGAGGATGTCGAGCCCGTCCGCGACGAGGTGCTTGTTGACCCGCCCGCATTGACCACACGGGGCGAAGACGGGAGACTCGGTGCTCATCGGTGCTCATCGGGGCTTGGGCCGGCTGGGAGCCTCGCTCCAGGGATGCTCGGAGACCACCGTGACGTGGCCACGCTCGTCGATCGAGAGCTCCACCCGGGTCAGCGCGCCGCGATGGCCCGAGATGAGCGCGACCAGGTGATCGCCCTCCCAAGCGGGATCGGGAAGCGACTCTCTTCGATACAGGTGCTTGGAGCCGAAGGGCTCTTGCGCATCGCCCTTGTAGAGCACGAGCCAGCCGGCGGCGAGCCTGGAGGGATCGTCGCGGCCGACGGCCTTCAAGAAGGTCGTCCAGCCAGACTTGCCGACGAGCACGTCGCCGTCATGGACGACGATCGGCTGCTCGGTGGTGGGGCGGCTGCCCGGCTCGCCCACCCGGACAACATAGGCGGTGGATCCTGTGGCCGTGCCGATCCGTCCGACTGTGGCCTGGGCACCGTATCGCTCCGCAGCCCAGGCCTGGGCGATCTCGCTGGGGGTGGGGGAGGCAGACATCGAGGGCTCCGTGTGAGCGGGGGCGCCGGGAGCGGGCTCAGCCTCGGGGGAGGCGGTCGGGCCAGTGGACCGTGCGTCAGGCTGAAGCTCCCCTTCGGTGGAAGGGCGCTGCGAGCCGTCGGCAGGCAGCTCAGCGAGCGGGGCCTCGGCGCGGGAGCATCCGAGCAGGAAGGCGGCGACGAAGGCGAGGTTCAACATACGGTCTGTGGCATGTCGACGGCCTATCCGGTCTGGGAGACGATGTCGTGGCGGCCGTGCACGGTGCTCTGAAAGGCATCGGCTAGGGCGGCGTCTCGAGATCGGAGGCGCTGCCCCACTTCGCCGCCCGGCCGATCGGCGTCAGCACCCTCAGCGTCGCCGGCGGCCGCACCTCGGCGCGCAGCACCATGACCTTGCCGCGCGTCGAGGAGGTCAAGCGGTTGACGCTGAAGCTCAGGACCGGAGTGCGCAACGATCCTTAGAACGCCCCGTCAGCGACAACTAGAACTCTCCAGGGCGAAGAAGGAGATCGACGACAGCAGCCCCATCCTTCGCAGGCGGCTCTTCCAAGAGAAGGAGGTACTCGGGTTGAAGTCATGTCGTCTGGCGAGTTCGCGAATACTGAGGCCAGAGGGCTCGTGTTCTTGAGCGAGCCTGAGCCAGCGCTCGTTGGCGGGTGAACCACTCATGGGGATCTCCGGGGTGGGAGATCGGGCCGCCCGGGGCGGCGGTACCCGGTAGATGCCGGGGCTGTGTGGATACGCTGAGCAGGCGAACGCTGGGTAGGGGCGCGGTGTCGGGTTCGGGTGTGGGGCTCAGGAAGGACAAGTAGCTGGGCTGGCCCGTGGAAGGCACTGACCTTGGCGGAGGGCTTACTTCTTGCGCGCGCATGGGATCTCCGCCATCATGGTCCAGCCGAGGGGGGCGCACGGCGACAGCCACGGAACACAGGGGTGGGTCCTTAACGTAGGTCACGGAGCCTCCGCCCGCCTGGATCAGCAACTTGGATGGCCCCTGTGTCCCCGTCCAAGGCGATCCTCGTCACGCGTTCCCGTCCACCCATGGTGAGCGCCCCAGCCGAAACCTGGGTCAGCCCCGCTGGACCCTCGAGTCTGAGATCTGGCCCTTGCTTCTCCACCCTGACGTGCGAGCGAGACCCGTCACGCTCCACTCGCAGACCGCCACCAGAGGCACCCTGGATCAGCTCGGTGGTTCCCTCTCCGTGTTGCACGAGGACCTGGGCGGCCTGCTCGCTCATCGTGAGCTGGACGCAGCCGCGATCGGTAAGACAGGACTGCATGAAGGCACGCTCGGGTCCAGCCCCCAGCAATGTTCCTGATCCTCCCGCCTCGAGATTCAGCACCGGCTTTCCCTCTCTGACGAAGGTCGAGACCCTGGCGTCCTCGGAAGCCAGGCTCAGCGCTGGCCCAGTGAGGTCGTTGATCGTCAGGCGAACCACAGCATCGCCCCGCTCAAGCTCGATCACAGGCCCCTGCGAAGTCGCCGCGAGCACCACCTGAGACCGACCATCGGTAGATCGTAGTGTGATGCGGTCGTTGGACTGTCCAGCGTTCCCGCACTGTGCGAGACCGGCCAACGCCGCGGTGGCCATGAGCAGTCCAAGCGCTGCGCGCGTACGGCGGACTTTTCTCTCCAAGGCGAGCAACCCGCTCAAGTCTGTTTCGTGAGTCAACACAGGCGCTCCAAGGCTTCAAGGATCGACGACGGCGGTTCTTGATCAAGTGCCATGCTAACGATCCTAGCTGACGCAAGCTGGGGTGCCCCGGAGTTTCTCCGGTCACCCGTTAAGGCATCTCAGGAGATTCAAGCATGTCCCAATCAGAACGAGGCCGACCGAGAGGCACTACAAGAACGACTTCGGGGTCGCCGTACTAGAGGTGCACTATTCGATCAGGGCGGCGCGGTTCGTTTCGACAGCGTCACAAGCACACGCCTGATTTCGAGATGCCCCGGGAGCAATACGTGCGCCCCTCTCTCGTCTGGATGTACCAAGCGCCTTGGTGCTTTCGCAGGATAAGCCTCGTGTCTCCACCTCCCACGGAGTCGTCGGGCTGGCCACGGGAGGAGAGCGTAGCGATGGCGCGATCCTCCCCGGTCACGTCTAGCGTGAAGACGTCGAATCCCCCTGGTTCTGCGCGATGCTCCTTGGGAAGGGCCCTGGGCTCGCCAAGAAACTTCAGGACCAGCGCGTGTGGCGATGGCGCGCCTTTGGCTGCTTTCGCTCCGAGGCGAGCCTGCCTATAGCTCAACTCCGGGGGAGGGTTTCGCGAAGGTCGCCATGGAGAGGTGGACGGACGATGCCGGCTCTGCTCAAGCCGTTGACGGCTCTTGGGGCCGTGATGGGCCTCGTGCAACGACAAGCGAACGTCGTCGAGCGCTTCTCGACGGCGAAGAATTTCTTGGTGGGTGCGTCGGATGCTGACACGCAGCGATTCGTTTTGGCGAAACAACGAGTCTTGCGTCCGGTCTGTCGTCGTCCCTGCCTCCCCGTCGGCGGGGGGGGCGTCGGCCTGTGCGAGGACAGGGGAGATCAGGGCGAACAGGCACCCCAAGAGGAACAGGCTTCTCATCGACATGTGCCCTCCTCGGTCAGGCCCTGGTGACACAAGGTACGCTGCTCGACCTTATGGACGTACCAGGACCCGTCTCGCTCTGTCATGGCCATTCGGTAGATCTTACCTTGAGCGTAGCCATGGGCTTTGCTCCGGAGCTCCAGGTACCCCTGAGCTCCAGTGGATTCATAGTAGATCCTGGAGTAAATCCAGTGTGGGACTTCGGCGGGCTTGCCACCGTCCTCGACTTTGGACCACCCCGAGGGAGACTCGGCCAGAAAGCGGAACAAGGCGGCCTTGGGACTGGGCGCGCCTTCGGCCTGGGCGTCTCCCTCGACGAGGGAAGGGGGGAGCACGCCCAGCTCCAGCGTCTCCCAGGGAGTCTCTTCGGGCTCCCAGCCTTGCTCGGCAGCCTCACGACGCCCCTCGATGGCGGGAAGCAATCGGTCCCGTTCGTCTTGAAGAGGCTGCAGCGTTTGTTGAATCTCTTGTGCCTCGGCTTCTAGGAGCTGGAGAGCGTGTTTCAGTGCAGCATTTTCGCGCTCCAAGACTGTGGGGTCGTCAGAGGCTGCGCTGACCGGCGCGGCAAGCAACCCCAAAAACACGGCCACCAGCCGTTTCGCTGTCTTCATCAATAGCGTCCTCTTAGGCTCGTTTGGCCCGCACGTCCCGCTGCACCGCATCTAGGCATCTAGGCGGCCAATAGGTACCGGGTCGATGCCTTATGGCCATGATGGGGAACTGTCCACCCCCTGGCTTGATGTCGATCAGGTTGACGGGCCGGCTGCAGCCGTGAACCTAGCGCTCCGCGTCAGGACCCAAGTTCGGTGATATTTCGGGGGAAACTGTTTCAAACCTCCGAATCAAAGACCTGGCCGCTCGATCGGCGGCGAGGGATCTGGGCTGGGACACTCAATACACCTGAACAAGTCCGCACCCGCCTCACCCAGCCAGCGGTGATCGCCGCGTGAATACGCGATGTCGATTGTCCGGGAAACCGAGAGGCACTACATCGGCCTTCGGACCGAGAGACCCACAGTCGCGACGGCTACCCCGAGATCGGCGTCGAACGGTAGGACACCTTCCTGTCGAGCGCCGCCCTCGCGACGCCGCTGCGGCGTCTCGCAGCGTTGGCTGCATTAGAGGGTGACGCCGACGGAGAGGCCGATCTCGGTGCCGTCCTCGCCACGCCCTGGGACATGCATGAAGCCCATCGACGCGCCGAACGTCACCCCGACCTTCGGGGTGATCCACTGGGTCCGCTCCAGCCCGAGGGAGCCCGTCAGGTTGGTGAAGGAGAAGGACTCCGAGCTGTCTTGCCAGCAGTTCGGCTCAACCCATGGAACGATGTTGGAACACCCGGTGTTTCGCCCCCTCGTCCCTTGGACGTGGCGAAACCCTAGGGTTGGCTGCAAGCGGGTATCACTGCGAGCTCCACGATAGAGGGGGATATTCGGCCCTGTCCGAGCGTAGAGCATGACGTCCCGCTGCCAACGGTGCGTTGACCCTATTTCAGGGACCAATGTGCTTCCGGCACCCACCTCGGCCACCCAGAAGTAGCGATCCGAGGCTAAGCGCATCTGCACCACCGGGATCAGCCCTCCGCTCGCCTTTTCTCGCGACATCCCGTCGACAAACTGGAGGCCTACGCCGGCGGTGAAGACGAAGGGGCGATCTCGGTCCGCCCACCTGAGCTCGCGTTCCTCTTTGGGGAGCCGCAGTCGAGGCAGGTTGAGCGGGGCGCGTTCGCGCCGGGCATCCTTGATGCGAAGGATAACCGTCACAGGCTCCGCGCCCGGAACGACCTCGATCTGAGTCTCATCGCCCGAGCCCTGCTCGGTGTCGATCGTGTCGGGCTGATCCTGAGCGAGGGCGAGGGTGGACAGGGGAAGGGAAGCCGCGAGGAGCGCAGCGGTCACGTTCATGGTTTTCATTCGAACCTCCTGAACGCGATCTATGAACCTACACTCTATCTTTCCATGAAAAGCAGTGACGGATCTCTAGAAAAGTGTCACCCTCGTCAAAATTCGGGTGTCGTGCGACGCGGGCCCCTCTTCGGCGCGGGGTCGCGGCCTGGTGCCGGTTGAAGATCTGCGACCCGTGAGGGCGGGAGAGCCGGATCTCTTCGGCGAAGTCGGCCTGTCACCTTTATCTCGCGTCGATCGCGGCGACCCTGCTCTCGACGGTGCTTTTCGCCAGCAGCCTCTCGATTCTTGCGATCGCCCTCGGAGCGGGGATCGGGCTCGCGTTGATCGGCTTCGCGGTCGGTCGCGCGCGCAACAAGCAGGTAGCCCTCGCTGCCGTGCTCGCGGTCCTGGGCGGTGTGTTGGTGCTGCTCTCCCTCGGTGGTCTCGCGCTGAGCGGTGCGATGGTGACCTGGGCGGTCGGGCTTGGGGTCGGCGCCCTGCTCCTGGCCACGGCGGTCGCCGCTCCTCCCGGCCTTCGGCACTTCGTGGTGCTCCTGCTCGGGGTCCAGGTCTCCCTCGACGGGCTGCGCAGCGTGCGCGCGCTGATCACGCGAACCTCCGTGGGCCTCGGCCACTCCGACGCAGCGAATATGGCGAGCTACACCGGCATCCCCGCGATCTTCTGGGCGCTGCTCTGGGGCCTCTTTGGGCTGGCGGTGGTCGGCGCTGCGCTGTGGATGTTCTGGCGCGACCCGGCGCTCGCGGAGCGGGCGGGCGAGGGACGCGTTCGAGGCTGAGCGTCCGAGAACGGCGTCTTCTGCATCGAACAGCCCCAGAGCAACCAGGAGAAGATGGCCCCCCTCCGCAAGGCGGGAGAGCTCATCGGACCTCCGGGCCGGGCCTCCTGCTCGCCTTTCGCTACCCGATGCGATCCGAACGGAGCCACGGCCGCCCACCCTGACGTCGATGTCACGATCCTTCACGCGCGGCGCGGCGTGCGGTCGCGACCGGTCTGAGGGATAGCGGACGGGCATGAGGCGCGCGTGGGGGTTGGAAGGAATCTATGCCCGCCTCATAGGGTGTGGGCCGTCGTCTCGGCAGGAATGGCACGCCGCTTGCTATAGTGGGTGACACAACCCGAGGACACGCCCATGAACCATCGCTTCATCCTTCCTTTGCTCGCCTTGGCCTCCTGCGCACCGGGCAGAGTGCTTCTGCTCATCTCCGAAGCCGATCTTCAGCTCACCCTCGACGCGGACAGTGTGGACGGGGAGGTCGTCGTCCTGATCGACGGTCTGTCGGCCGAAATCCTGGAAGACTACATCGGAGAGCCATCCCGAGACCTCGCTGGATCACAGCGGGGGGGCTTGCGGGTGGAGATCGTACTCACCGAGCTGGCGTCGGGTCGCGTCGACGTGGCCCTGCTCGACGAGTCGATGGAGGTCCACCAGTGGAGTAGCAATGGGCTGCTGAGCTCGGGTCGTTCCGACAGGTTTACCTCTTCTACCAACCGCGACGAGGCCCCGTGGAGCGATCGCTTCCTCGTCGTGCGCTACCTCGAAGAGGGGGACTGTATCGCCGACGAGCCCTGCGAGATCCGTCTCCCGATCGGCCTGGATCGCCGCCGAGGCGATGCGCGTGAGCTGCACGCCCAGGTCCGGTTCGGAGCCTACGGGAGCCGACTGGACGAGCGCCCGATCGATCGCGAAGTGGAGCGAGGCGTGGGGATCCTCGTGGATTGGGAGCCGCTTGAGTGAGTAACCGCTGCTAACCTGCCTCTGAATACGAATGCTTCAACCCACGCTGGAGACCGTGATGAACGTCCGTGCGCTGCTCCCCTTGCTCCTTCTCACCGCCTGCCCTGAGAGCCCGTCACTGGCGGTCTTTGCCGAGACTGGCCTCAGCCTTCCTCTCGCCGCCGATCAGGTCGAGGGCGAGGTGGTCGTCATGATCGACGCCTTGTCGATCGAGGATCTCGAGCTTGTCGACAGCGGCGAGGACTGGTTCGGCCGGGCGGGCTTGCGGCTCGAAGTCGTGTTGTCGGAGCTGTCGTCTGGCCGGGTCGACGTGACGCCCCTCGACGAGGCGATCGGGATCTCTCAGTGGTCGAACCCGCTGCTCGGGCCTCGCTCGGACGTCTACAACTTCAGGACGGACCGTGAGGATGCCCGCTGGAGCGAAAAGTTCCTGCTCGTCCGCTACATCGAGGAGGGGGAGTGCGTCGCCGATGAACCCTGCGAGATCCGCCTTCCCCTGGCGCTGGATCGCCGCCGAGGTCGGACGGAGGAGCTGCGCGCTCAGGTCCGCCTGGGCCTGCACGACAGGGGCGCCCACTGGGGCTTCGCCGATCGCGAGGACGCCGTGGCGCTGACGGCGGTGTGGGAGATGGCGGACTGAGGGCTGTGGCGGGAGGCTCGGGGCCCCGTAGCCCCTCCGAACAGCATCGGTCTGGAACCGTAGTGGGGTCGAACGCGATCGGTGGAGGGCTCGGCGGGCGTTGATGCCAATGTGGTCACGAGCAAAGGCGAGCTATCGTTCGGGGCACTGGCTCGTGACTGCGGACCTGGGCGCAAGCGATCGCGTTCACCCCGGCTACGGTCGGCGACCGATGCTGTTGGACCCGGCTACGGTGAGGGGGGACGCGATCGTCGTCACCGGCGAGCACAAGACGCCACTGCTCGTGAGCCGCCGACACCGGCGCGGTCATAGCGCGCCACCGTGTGGTCGAGATGGGACAAGCCGCGCCCGCTTCCCCAGGATAGGCGAGCGAGCATGGACCTCCTGAATGATCGCTACCAGATCATCGCGCCCCTCGGTGAGGGCGGCGCGGGCACGACCTGGCGCGCGCTCGACACCCAGCGCAACGCTGAGGTCACAGTCAAGAAGCTCAACATCCCGCTCAATGCCACCAACGAGGTCATGCTCGAGCGCGAGACCCGGCTGCTCGGCCAGCTCACGCACCCCCAGATCCCACGCTTTGTCGACGCCTTCGTCGATGAGTTCCGCATGCGGCGCTACCTGCACCTCGTGCTCGACTTCGTGCCGGGGGAGCCGCTGAGCGCGGCCATGGCCGACCGGCGCTTCTCCCAGGACGAGGTCCGAGACCTGGTGGCGGACCTGCTCGGCATCCTCGCCTGGCTCCACCGGCTCGCCCCTCCGGTGATCCACCGCGACGTCAAGCCGTCCAACTTGATCCTGCGGCCCGACGGTCGGATCGCGCTGATCGACTTCGGCCTGGCGACCGACGCGGTCGATCGCACCTTCCTGCACACCATGGCGGTCGGCACCCTGGGCTACCAGGCGCCCGAGCAGATCGCGGGCGATCCGTGCCCCGCCTCCGACGTCTACGGCGCCGGGGTGGTCGCGCTTGAGCTGTTGACCCGCGCGAGCCCGCGTGAGCTGCTCTCCGGTCAGACGCTGCGCTGGCAGGGGAGGGCCTCCCGGCTGAGCCCCGAGTGGCGGCGGTGGCTGGAGCGGGCCCTCTCCCCCGACCGCGACCAGCGCTTCGCCGACGGGGCCGCGGCGCTTGAGGCGCTGCAGGACGGTCCCGCGACGTCGGCGACCCAGAGCCGCCGAGCAGGAGAGGGCAGGGCGGCGGCCGGTCCTGGCGGGGCCAAGAAGCGGTCGGGGCCGGCTTCGGCGCGGCGAGCGTCGGCGAGTTCGGCGTCGGTCAGCGCAACGCGGGCCCCGCCTTCGAGCCGGCCGTCCCCCTCTGCCAAGCGGTCGGCCTCCAAGGGGGACGCCCCCAAGCCGCAGCACGCGAGCTACGTCCCGGGTGGGAGCCAAGCCTTCGAGCACTTCTTTCCGGGGCGGACGTCCTCAACGGCCTCTGCTCCGTCGGATGGGTCCTCGGCGGACGCCAAGTGGATCGCCGGGGTCGTCGCCCTGGTCGCGCTCGTCTCCGTAGGCGTGGGCACCTTCGCCGTCTTGAGTGAGGAGGGAGGGCCTGCCCCCACGCCTCCCTTGGCCGCCGATCCCATGTCCGAGGCCCAGGTGGCGCTCCAGGCGAGCTCCGCCTGCCGCGCCGGCGATCACGAGGCCTGCCGCTCCGCCGCCCGCGTGCTCCGAGCCCCGCGTGCCGACGGAACGGTGCCCAACAGCAGCGAACAGCTCGCGCGCTCCCTCCTCGCGACCGGCTGCCAAGGGGGGCACGCGCCCGCCTGCGTAGACCTCGCCGATATCCACGGCTACACCGCGCAAGGGGGCCGTTGGTTCGCGCGGGCCTGCGCGCTCGACGACGCCTCCGCCTGCTACGCCCTGAACCTGCTCCCGCCCGGCGTCGTCCTCACCTCCCACGACACGGCCCCGCTCGAGGCCCGGTGCGCGCCCTCGCCCCAAGCGACCGCCCCCTCCGAGCCCTGCCGCACCCTCGCGACCCTGCATGAGATGGGTCGGGTCGAGGGCGGTGGACCCAGCATGGCCCGCCTTCTGCTCCGCCGCGCGTGCGAGGGTGGAGGGTGCGGGCAGAGGGATGGCGAGTAAGCCACGCTCGGGTTTTCCGCGCTTGAGCCGCGTCTTGGGCTGTGATACGGAATGATCATGAAGCGATCCTGTTTGTCTCCGGAATGATGTCGTTGGGCCACCAATG
>REDI01000053.1 GCA_007693595.1 Deltaproteobacteria bacterium
GGCTCCTCGTCGAAGGGCTCCTCGTCGAAGGGCTCCTCGTCGAAGGGCTCCTCGTATGCGAGGAGCGTCGCGTCCAACATGACGACGTATCGGTACGCGCTGATCGCCGCCAAGAGGTTGCCGCCCCCTGGAAGGCAGCAGAGGCTGAGCCCGAAGTAGAGCACGGCGCGCAGCCCAAGCCCTCCCACGAGATCCTCGAACTTTGGATCATCGCCTAGCGCCATGCCTATCCACATGTGCCCAGCCCCCGGAAGGAGCAGCGAGACCATCGCGGCGGTGCGGGCAGCGGGCATGGTGAACTCGACCTTGTCGTCGGTCACAGCATCTCCGCGTAAGGTGTCGATCGTCTTCGACGGCCCCCTTAGCTCGGTTTACCGTCGAACGCTCCCTTCACCTTCAGCGAGCGGCACATCGCGACAGCGATCGCCCCGTTCAAGGGAATCGGCCCTTCGAGCACGGCGACGGATCGTCGTCTCGTGGGCAACATCTCGAACAACCGCCGCCTCGGCGCTCTGAAGCCTGCGTCACCTCCTCAGCGAGGGATCGTTCGAGGCCTCCAGACCCTTCCGGTCATCACTCCCGTACCGCCCTCGACCAATCGGTGCCCTGTCAGGAGGATGGTTCTTCCGAGCGCAGCGCTTCGGATATCAGACGCACGGCGATCCCGTTAGGGCACGCTTCCCGTTCGACGACCCCAGACCCACGAGACGGTATGGTCTTGGGCCCCCCGGCCTCAAAGGTTCGAGTATCGAGAGCCGCCGGAGCGTCGGTCTCGTCCATACGACACCGTCCACCCGGGAGTAATGCCCATGATCCAGCTCCTCTCCATGATCGTGCTCAGCCTTGGCGGGACCGCCCACGCCTAAGACCGCACGAGGTCGAGGCCCTCCTCGCCCGCGCCCAGGCCTCGCTGGCTGCAGCCGACTCCAACGCCGACTATAAAGCCACAGCTCGAGCGTTGAACGAGGCGATCAAGGCCCTAGTTGGGTCTTCTACGCCGACCCGCGACCCGAGGGCAGCGGGCCTCGCCCGAAACGAACCCGATGGAAGGCATCGGGTCGCTAGGTGCCGAGCTTGCGGCCGAGCAGCGCGTGGCAAGAGGCATCGAGCACGAGCGGTCGGTCGGGTCCGCCCGAACGCTCCGATAACGACTGTACGAACGTCTCTTCAACGGCACGCAGCTCCTTGGGGTTACAGGCTCCGAGCAGCGTGCCGGTGACCGGATTGTCGCGCATCGCGCGCCACGCGATCCGCGGGCTGGGCAAGACGAGGCTCGCGTTCAGCACGTAGACGCGCAGGTCGCCGATCCCGACCTCGCGGGCGACCTCGGCGCGGAGAGCGGGAGCGTCGGCGATGTCGAGCCAAGAACGGGAGGGTCTGGACAGCAATCGTTCAGGAAGTGCACGCATCAGCGGCTGCATTTGCGCCCGGGCCATGTCGTTGTGAGCTGGACCGCGCCAAACCGTCGTGGCGAACAGGCCACCGGGCCGAAGCACCCGCCCAGCTTCGCGCCAGCCCGCCTGCCGCTCGGGAAACAAAAAGATGCCGAAGCTTGAGAAGACCGCGTCGAAGCTCGCATCGGAGTAGGGCAAATCCTGCCCGTCGCCCACCTGGCAGGTCGCGCTGGAGGCGAGATCCGCGCTTCGGAGCCGCGCCTGGGTTCGCTCGATCATACGGGAGGAGGCATCGATCGCCTCAACGCGCGCCCCCACCTCGCGCGCCCACTGCGCGAGCGGCAAGGTGAGGGCGCCACAGCCGCAGGCCACATCGAGGACCGCGCGGGCTGTGGAGATCTCTTGGTTTGCCAGGCGGAACAGGCCAGCAGAGAGCTGGGACGTCAGCGGCTCAAAGTAGCGCTCATAGGTGTCAGCGTGTGCGCTCCAGGCATCGGCGAACATCATACCTCCTCGTGCCAGACTAAGGGGTGTTCACTATCGGAACAAAGCCACCATAGATCATTCGCTTTCCGTCGAAGGGCATCGGGTTGGACTCGGCTGCCAGGCGCGGATCGGCCATCGCAGCCGCCATCCCGCGCGCACAAGCTTGTTCTGACGCCCACGACATCCACCCGAAGACGATGGCCTCGCCACTGCGGGCGTCGACCGCTCGGTAGAAGTCGGTGAGTTCGCCGGGTGGGACCTCGTCGCCCCAGCACTCGACGGCAAAGAGCACTCCATGTTCACGAAAGACTGTTGACGCGGTACGGGCATGTTCAAGGTATGCCTGGCGGCGATCGGCAGGTACAGGGAGCACAAATCCGGTAAAATACTTCATAGGTGGACTCCGGGCAGATCGGTAGAGGACGGGTGCGGCGAGCCGCGAGGCGCAGGACCTCCCATCGCCCCTTCGACGTTCACCGATCGCTTAGGACGGGATCGTGTCTCGGGCGCGACGGTCGAGGCTCCTTGCTCCTCGCTGTATAACTTGATACCACCCTGTGTTGGCCATCCTCGACTCGAGAGATGAGGTCAACGAAGTTCCCCGCAGCCCTACTGGTGATCACCGATGCCCCTCGCAGCCTGTTTCTGGTTTCCTGGCTCCGCGGGCGAGGCTCTGTCGTTCTATGAGCGTCGGGTGCCTGGCTTCTCGATCCGGCCGACACACCCCCTCACGGCAGCCCAAGCGGCCTTGGTCGGCGCACCCGAGGGGCAGCCGCTGACCTATGACTTTCGGATCTTCGATCTCGACGGGGTCGCGATGGGGCACGCGCCTGGCTTCGTGCTCAACCCCTCCCTCTCCTTGCACCTCTCCCTGCAAGATGAGCAGGCGCTCCGAGAGCTCTGGGCCGCCTTGGCCGACGGGGGCACGGTCATGATGCCCCTCCAGCCGTGGCCTTGGAGCCCCCTCTATGGTTGGGTCCAGGATCGCTTCGGCCTGTCCTGGCAGCTCACCCTCACCGAGAGCGGATCGCCGTCAGCCGCCCCTGCCCTGCTGTTCACCGGCCCGAGCTACGGTCGGGCCGAGCAGGCCATCGAGCGATACACCGACCTCTTCGACCCAGGTCGAACGCTCCTCTTGTCGAAGCACGACGGCAGCGGCCCGGACCCCGACGGCGAGCTGCAGTACGCCGAGGTCGAGCTCCACGGTCAAAAGGTGATCGCCGTACAGGGTGGCGGGCCCGAAGCCCACCCCTTTACCTTCAACGAAGCGGGCTCGCTCGTGGTTCGGTGTGCAGACCAAAGGGAGATCGACCACTTCTGGCATGGTCTGACCGCCTCGCCCGAGGCGGAGCAGTGTGGCTGGCTGAAGGATCGCTACGGCTTGAGCTGGCAGATCGTGCCAGCAGAGCTCGTCCCGCTGCTCTTCGCGCGCGACGAGGACCAGGGCCTTCGAACCATGAGGGCGATGCTCGGCATGAAGAAGCTCGACCTCGACGCCCTGCGCGGAGCCTGAGACGGATCGAGCCTTGAGCGATCGGGGTGGGGAGCGGGGACCCCTCCTCGCGGCGAAATGGGGCTCGGCCTGGACGATGGATACATTCAGCTCGCGGTGTCCGAGCAGTATGCCCAGGGTCGCGTCGGGGTCACCGCCGGGGAGTACGTCGTCGCATCCTCTTCTGTGCTCTATCCGTGGCTCCTCGCCCTAGGGGAAGGAACGCGCTTCCATCTTTGGCTCCCTTGGTTGTTCAATAGTGGCAGCCTGTTTCTGGTTTCCTGGCTCCGCGGGCGAGGCCCTGTCGAAGAACCTCGCCTTCTGGCCTACAGGGCCCATCTTGGTGCTCGGTGTGGCCGTGGCTTGGATCCGGGCCAGGCTTCGCGCGACGACGGGAGACACCCAGGTTGTACTGTGGCTTTCCCTTGTGTCCGCGCTTCACCTGATGGGTTCTGGGATGGGAGAACGGTCGAGATATGAGGGCTACTTGCTCGTTCTTCTATGCCTCACCCACCTCTGGCTCTCTCGTCCGATCCAGGGGCAACAGACCCGCCCCCTCATCACGCGTGGCGTGATCCTCGCCCTCCTCGGAGGGGCAATCGCTTTCTCGCCCATGATGTCCCGATGGGGTCATCACGTGTTGAGTGTTCGAAACCAACACGGTCAGATGCACCGCTTCGCCACAACGGTGGTACAGGGGCCCGTCGCCGTCAACGACCTTGGGGTGGTAGCCTGGAACAACCCCTACGGCGTCGTTGATCTCGTAGGACTCGGAAGCGATGAGGTTCGTCACTGGCGGGTGAGTCGGGTGCGTCCCACGGCGGGAGTTCTCCGCGAGGCGTGGACCTTGGGCCTGTTGAACCCTTCGACCAAGGACTTCATCCGGGACGCCAGCCTGCCGCCCAAACTCAGCCCCTCCGCCATGCGCGACCTGATCGAGCGGCGCGGCGTGAAGGTCATCATGATCTATGAACACTGGTTTCCAGAGGTGCCGTCCTCTTGGCGACGCCTGGGCACCTTGGTCACCTCGCCACCCGACTCCGCAGCTTCGAGACGGGTTGCTTTCTGGGCAGTCAATGGTTCGGTCGCAGCGGAGCTGACCCCCGGCCTCCAGCGTTGGATCACCGATCTCCCTGAGGGCGTCTCCTTCGAGGCCGAGGCAGACTAGCCCACGGCATCTCCAAGATCCTCGTCTATCTCGCGATGTGCCTCCACCTTCTCTGAGGGGCGATCTCTTGGGTGGAGTTTGAAAAGAACCGCGCGTCCGTGAAGTTGTTCTCGATGAACTGGTCGAGGATCTCGTCGAGAACATTGCTAGCGAAGGCGCGGGCGTAGTTGGACAAGAACTGGGAGAGGGTGGGCCGCTCGTTGGCGGCCACCGCTTCGCGAAGGGTCTCAACAGCAGCCCCCCCACTTGAGCTGACGAACGTCTTGATGACAAGCTTGGCCGTATCTCGACCCAGTCGGTTCACGAGCGAGCGCCCAAGGTTCGTGTTCGTGAGCACGCGTCCAGCCACCGCGTCGGCCAACGGTCCACCGAACAAGGCGAGCGCAAGGTCGATGGAGAGCGACCGACCTTCCGCAGCCCAGTCGATGGGCTCCCCACTCGACCATCGAACGCCAACATCGATCGATTGAGCGACCACCACGCCTGTACCTGCGATCACGGCGCTGGCTACTGTGCCCGTGCCCGCGGAGGCTGCGGTCACTCCGACCGCGATCGAGGCGTCACGGACGTCCCTGGAGGTCTCGTAGGTGTTCTCGAGGGAGTCGACCTGGCTCCGGTGAAGCCCCTGAAGCCCGTCCTCGACCTCGACGGCCTTTTCGGCCGCGACCCTGATCCGATCGAGGAAGAGATCGAGATCCCTGATGGCCCTCACGCCACGGGCTTCCCCGATGACCCTGCGGATATCCGCGAGCTTGTGGTGGAGGTGGCGGGTATCATTATCACCGTGCATTCTTGTGATGACATGCTCTTCCTGCACTTCGTCGAATGCTCGAACACGGCCCAACAGCTCTTGGTACCGACCCGATACGAAGCGCAGGAGGGTGGAGGCCCCTCGACCCTCGTCTTGACCACGTACAAAGTTGACTTGAGGTGCAGCGCGACGCCCGTTGTGCATGTGCGTAAACCGTAGGCGCCCCTCTTGGTCCCACAGCATCGAAGACCATCCATCAGCTTGGGCAGCGACGTCGCCGGTCCCTCCATTCATGATGTCGAGCAGTCGAGCGTTCTCCCGCATCGCGATTTCAGGGCTCCTTCGCTCCCCCCTGGGACGAGACTCTGCCGCCTGTTCCGCCACAAGACTCCAGTCGATCTCACTGGCCTCACCAGCATCCTGACCTGACAGTTCAGCCTGGACCTCGGAGTTTGCCACGGCAGGTTCCAGGTCGCTCGGCGAGCTCGTCGGGGAGGGCGACGCGGGCCGGGAGGCACTCCTACGGGTTCGGCTCATTGGAGTCTCCCTTTCGCCCGACGCGGACGCGGCTCACGGGTGAAGGTACACGGGACGATCTCGACCCAATCAACCTACGATAACCTCTCAGCGCACGACATGGTGTCTTTTTCGCTTCGAAGTCAGGGCGTACCCGCTCCAGCGCCCACCTGGTCCTAGCCCACCCGGTGCCGCCCTTCGTCACGATCCGCCCGCTGAGCGTACCCGCTCCAGCGCCCACCTGGTCCTAGCCCACAGCGAGCAGATCGGCGGCCTCCACAGCATCCGAGAGAGGCGCCCCAGCCCTTGAGAGGTCGACCGCGGTACGCCCCAACGACTTCCGTGCACTTCGCGGCAAGTCCAGGACCCCTCACGCGACCGAGGGTGGGGGGCTCCATCGCCTCGGAGTCCTACGGGGCCGACCTCCGCAGGCCGGGAACCACCACCACGTTGCCTGGGTGCCTGCCTTCCCACTTGGCATGGAGGGCCTCGTGGAGCGCGTCGAGGGGATAGGTGGCGCCGACGT
Source organism: Deltaproteobacteria bacterium (assembly GCA_007693595.1). Classification (GTDB taxonomy): domain Bacteria; phylum Myxococcota_A; class UBA796; order UBA796; genus REDI01. Next base: position 6,334 of record REDI01000053.1, read on the forward strand.
GCGGGCGCAGGTGGCCCCCCCCCGCCCAGGCCAACAAGCGTTCGAGGCGCTCCCGCCGCAGGGATGGGTCGCGGTGGACCGCGATGGCGGCCGGGGAGCCCAGCACGTCGATGCCCTTCATGAGGATCAGGTTGGTGGGGAGCACGTTGGGGTCCTGATCCCCACGTCCGGCGAAGGGGGTGGACGCCCAACCCACCACGACGAAGCGCGCCCCGAAGGCCGCCGCGCGCAGGGCCTCGGTCGAGAGTGCCCCTCCCACCGGATCGTAGACGACATCCGCTCCACGTCCCTCGGTCAGGCCCTTGACCTGGTCCCTCAGCCGCGGCGCGTCGGGGCGAAGGTCGAGGAGAGCGTCCGCCCCCTCTGCCTGGGCCCGGGCCAGCTTGTCGGGAGAGCGACCCGCGGCGAGGACCCGCGCCCCGAGGACCTTGGCGAGCTGCACCGCCGCGAGGCCGACCGAGCCGGTCGCCCCAAGGATTAAGACCGTCTCTCCCGCCCGTAGGCGCGCCCGATGGACCAGGGCGTGGTAGGCGGTCTCGGCGCCACCGAGCAAGCACGACGCCTCTTCGAAAGGGAGCCCAGCAGGGATGGGGATCGCGGCCTTGGCTGGAGCCACGGCGTAGCTCGCGAAGCCCCCCTGGCTCCGATAGCTGCCGAGGGATCGAGGGCCAGTCAGCAGACCATCGGCGATCACCCGATCGCCGACGGACACGGTAGAGACCCCGGCGCCGACCTCGAGCACTTCGCCGGCGAACTCGAGGCCGGGGGTGTAGGGAGGCTCCGGCACGTGCTGGTATTGGCCGCTCCCCATGATCAGGTCGACCCAGCCCACGGTGGCAGCCCGCACCCCGATGAGCACCTCCTCGCGTGCGAGCTCCGAGGCGGCGGGCCGCGGCTGGGGCTCGAGCAGGAGGTGATGGTCCACGGTCTCGAGGGGCGTTCGCCCCAGAGCGGTGATCCGCGCACGGCGGCCGGATGGGTGCATCGTCATGGGCTGGAGTCTACACCAACCGCAGGGATCTCGGCCCGAACGGACCTCACGCCCGACCAACTCACCGGCAGACCGCGCCCCGAAACCGATGAATAACCCTGCGCTATCCAACGGCCGAATGGACCCCCGCCGTCGTGCGTCTCTCTGACCTGTTCAAAGAGCAGACCACGCGGGGCCCCAGCCGCGGGCCCGCGAACCGTCCGGAGGACCTCATGCGATTCATGACCGTACTTGCCGCACTGCTTGCCACGACAGGCTGCGAATACGACCTCACGGCGGCCCACCACGAGTCCACGCCCAACACCCAAGAGCCCGTCGAGGTGGCGGGTGTGTACCAGATCACTTCGTGGGGGGAGGCCCTCGACGCCTGCGAAGCGCCCGACCACCAGGTCGAGCCACCGGCGGACTACTTCTTCATCGCGTCGACCGACGACGTAGACGGTCCTGCGCTGGTGGCTGCGGTCTGCGACGGGGAGCAGGACTGCCTAGAGCGCTTCCCCAACCGCGTCGGGCTGTCCGACATCCTGGGGATCTACACCGAGGTGCACGAGTCCGGGGCCTGGGAGGACCTCGAGATCCACGTGACGGAGAGCTGGGAGAACGGATCGATCGCTCCCTGCCGCGCGACGATCGTCCACAACCGTCTGCTCGAGCTGGGCTCGGGGGAGGTCGAGCTTCAGCTCAGGGAATACACCTTCGACGCTCCGCTGGACCACCAAGGGTTCTGCAGCGACGAGGGCGCGATGACCGCATGGGAGAATCAGCCTTGCCGAGCTGCGCAGACCATCCGAGGGGCGTGGCTTGGCCCCCACGGGGCCGACCTGCGCTGACAAGGGACTCAGTCGAGTTGAACCTTGCTGGGCAAGGCATTGAGGATCGCAAAGACGATGCCTCCGCCGACGGCCCCGCCCAGGAAGCCGCAGCAGATCAGCCCCAGGCCCTCGTCTCCGAGTAGGATCAACGCCACGATGATCGCCACGATCTCGGAGAGGATCCACGCGACCGGAAAGAGGGCACACAGCACGACGGACCGCCCCTTCTGTCGCAAGACTCCCGCGAGGTGGCGCGTTCCAAAGATGAGCGCCAGGATCTCCAGCATCGCAGACCTCAAGTGAAATCAATGGTTCGCCGAGCCGCGACGAGCGCCTCTGCGGCGATGGACTATGCCACAGCTCAAACGTAGCGGCCAGCGCGATCCTCGCGATCGCCCTTTGCTACGGAACCTCAGGGTCCGGATCTGCAGGCAGCACCACCCGATGCACGAAGTGGGCGAAAGCGCGGATCTCGCCAAGACCCTCTCCTTGCTCCCCTGCAAGGGCCCGCTGCACCCGCGCGACAACCTCGGACGGGCTGAGGCGGGCTCGCTCGTCGAGGGCCCCGATCTCGCGGAGGTGCTCGGTCAGCTCCTGCTGCTTGGCGCTCTGCCAGCGGCTCAGATCGTCGACGCCGCGCAAGAAGGCCCGGGCGTCGTGACCATGCGCCAGGTACACCCCTCGCACACGATCTTCGAAGACTTTCGTAATGGCTCCACTCTCGAGGACCTGCTCGAAAGAGAAGGGGCGGCCACGGCCGATCCGCAGGGCGTCGACGGTCGCACGCACGATGCGGCAGCGCTGGCGCGCCAGCGTGAGCAGCGCAGGGGCGAGGGGTAGCTCGCCCCCGTGTTCGGCCAGATCGAGCTGGGCGGCCTTGAGGAGTCCCCGTTCGGCCGCTCGCGCGGCTTGGGGGAGGTGATCGTGCAAGAGCAGCGCCAAGGGCCACACCCGGGCGCTGTCGTACAAGGTCGGGCGAGTCAGACCGGCGTCGTCGCACCAGCTCACCGCGTCGCGACCGGCGACGGGGGGGAGCTGCCGCGGGGCGACGGGGAGCGCGGGGCGAGGTGCCCAGGCGGGATCGGGGCGATCTCTCAGCAGGAGCAGCCTGGGGGCTTCATGACCGCTCCGCTCGGCGAGAGCTTCCCAAGCCCGGAGCTCCTCGGCGCTGGAGGTGGCGTAGAAGATCTGCCGCCCTTGCGAGGCGAGCTCGAGGATCGCCCTCGCCACCTCGGCGAAGCGGTGGGGATCGGAGGTCGAGAGCGCCTCGTCCAGAAAGAGGGGCACAGGGCGGTCGCCCTCGCTGTGCTCCAGATAGGCCAGCCGAGCCGCGAGGAGGAGCTGCACGCGGGTGCCGTCGGAGAGCTCGGGTAGGGTCAGGAGGCGGTCATGGTGCAGATCATGGGCCCGAAAACCTAGATCGGCGTCGACCTGGAGGGCGTAGCGGTGCTGTGTGAAGGTCGAGAACCAACGCCGCGCGCGGGTGAGCAGGGCGGGGGCATGCTCGGCGTTCTGAGTACGCCGGAGCCACTCGATGAGGCCTTGAGCGGTGTGGGCGACCGCCTGATCGAAGAGATCGGCTGTGAGGACGTCGAGGCCCACCTCTTGGTCGGCGAGGGCCTGCTCGACGCTTCGCCCGCGGCGGCTCTGGATGATCTCGGCCTCGATCTCGGCGATCTCGGCGTGGGTCTGCTGGGAGGAATCAAGGAGCCGGTCGAGCTCTTGAAGCTCGGCGTGGAGGGCGTCGAGGTCTTGTGGTGGAGGTTCGGGGAGGCCGCGCTCGAGCTCCGCGAGGCGCGCCTGACCCTGCTCGATCTCGCGGCGGAGCTTCGCGCAGCGCTCGGCATGACCGACCCGCTCAGGCAGGCGATCCTGCGCCTCGGGCCCTAGCCCGAAGGGCTGGAGGATCTGGTCGAGGGCGGCGGCGGCCTCTTGATGCTCGCGCTCCGCGGCGGCGAGCAGCCCTCGATGCTCGCGCTGTGTGCTCAGGGCCTCGGCTCGACGTCGAACCCAGTCGCGGAGGTGCTGACTCGCATCGAGCAGATGGTCGGGGCGGTCGAGAGGTTCGAGGCCGGGGAGCCCCAGAGCGATGAGCTCCGCGCGCAGCGCGTCGCAGGGCTCGTCGAAGGAGGCCTCAGCCGAGGTCTGGGCAGCACGAGCGCGCGCAACGTCGGCGCGGGCTTGGTCGAGGGCGTGCAAGCGACGAGCGCGACGCAGCACCGTGAGATCGGCAAGCCCCGGCTCGATCCCCAGCCGGGCCACGAGCGCGTCGCGTCGAGCCTTCGCGACGGCGACCCGCTCTCGCTGCTTCGCGGCGGCCCCGCGCTGCTCCTGTCGGCGCAGGAAGGCGGCGTGAGCGGACTCTAATGAGAAGATCTGACGCTCGAGTTCGCGCACCTTGGCCTCGACCTCGGAGGCCTGCCAGCGGTCGGGGGCGGGGTAGCCCGCGTCTCGGTAGCGCGCCGCGATGGCCTCGCTCGGATCCTCGAGGGGCCCCGGGCGCTGCGCCTGCCGCTGAAGCAAGACCCCAAGGACTCCCACCCCCGCCCCGAAGAGCAAGCAGCCCACGCCGACCAGGATCCCCCCTGCGACCCCGTACAGGGCGAGCAGCACCAGGCCGATCGCCCCCAGGATCCCTCCGAGGAGCGACAGTCCAAGCCCGATCCCCCACCCCAGCCCGGAAAATCTCGGCGCCTCGACCAGCGGGCGGGGCGCACGAAGCCAGGCGTTGAGCATCGCGCGAGCCTCGCGCAGCGCGTCGGCGCTCTGGGGCCGCTCTCCCGCCTCGGGCTCAGGCAGGGCCTCGAGCCGACGCACCTCGCGATCCGCCCCCTCGATCGACGCCTCGAGCTGCTCGAGGTCCTCGAGGCTAGGAGGGCCCGCCTCGGACGCCCCCACAGCGTGGACTTGCGCCTCGCAGGCTCGCAGCGCGGCCTCGGCCTCGGCCCGGCGCGCCTCGGCGCGCCGCAGGGCCTTCAGCTCCTGGATCAAGGCTTGGGCCCGCCTCACCAGCCCCTCGGCCCGCGCCTCGGACAGGGTCAGCTCGGCGATCCCCAGCCGGTGCAGCACCTCCTCCTGCGCCTGCACCTCGGCGCGATGTGTCGCAGCCTCGCCCTTTGCCCGATCGATACGCCGGGTGAGCTCCTGCGCCCGGTCCACGGCGTCGCTCGGAAAGACCTGAGGGGCCGAGGGGGTCTCTGCGAGCTCGCGCTGGGATTCCTCGAGCTCAGAGAGCACCTCAAGCCGCTCCTTCGCCCGCTCCAGGAGCGCGCGCCGCCTCGGCGCCGCCTGGATCCGCCTGAGCCGCTCACGGAGCGGGCCCAGGCTGGCCTCGCGACGGGCCAGGGCGTCGCTGTTAGCGAGGAGAGTCGCCAAGGCGTCGTTCGCCTGCTCATACGGACCCCTCTTGCTTGGCAGGGGTCGCTGACGCGGCGGGTGCGGAGGCTCGAGCGCCCGAAGGTCAAAGCCCCCGTCGAGCTGGGTCTGGATCGCGCGGGCCGTGTCGGCGTCGGACTGGTTTGAGGCGAGCAGATCGTACAGGGAGAGGTGGACGAGGGGCGCGAGCCCAGCCGGCGCGGACAAGGGCTCGCCGTGCCAGGCGACGTGCCGGAGCGAGAGGGTCGCGCGATGCGACGGCCCGTCAGCGCTCGACCGCCAGGAGGTGAGGGCGTGGAGGAGGCGGTCGGAGCTCTCGGGCCACAAGGTGGCGCGCAGGACCGCGCCGAGAGTGGACTTGCCGCTGGCGTTGGGCCCGTAGACGAGGTTCAGCCCCGGACGGAGCCCCTCGAAGCTCGCGTCGAGTCGACGGCCATCGGCGTCGCGCAGGTGGATCGCTTCGACGAACATCAGCCCCCCTGCCTTGCGCCGCGCTGATCGAGGAGCTGGTCGAGCAGGTGAACGAGGGCGGCGCGCAGGACCCGGTCGCGATCCGGTAGGGGGACGCGCTCGGGGTCTGGACGCCATGGGCTGGACTCGAAGGCCTCGACCCCCAAAGGCACCGGGACGTCCGCGAGCGTGCCGGCCTCGAGCTGGTTGAGCAAGGCTGCGATCTGGCCCCGTGGGCTCGGCTCGCGCGCCAGCGCCTCGAGGTCGACGGCGGGACGGGTCCCGTCGACGACGTCGTGCACGATCCAGGGGATGCCAGCGACGGGGAAGCACCGCTCGGCCAGTGACAGCTCCGCGAGCTGTTGTACCGCGGAACGCGCGTGGGTACGGCCCGTGAGGTGCAGCGAGACCCCGACCCCCTCATAGTCTCCATCGCTGAGCCAGTGGTGCTCCGCGACGTGCTCGGCGAGCGCTTGGTGGATGCGCACATGCAGCGCGTCGAGGGCGCCGTCGTCGGCGGGGAGCGAGCTGACGTCGAGAGCGAGCTCCGTCCAGGCGACCGGCCCCAGGAGGAGCTGCTCGGCGCGGAGGGTGCCGGCCGGCTCAAGCGTCACCAGCCAGGGGCCGCGAGGTCCCGTCTCGCTGCGGTCCAGACCGACGATGGACCCCAAGTAGCCGATCGGCCGCGGCTGCAAGAGATCACCCGGCTGGTGGATATGGCCGAGAAACCATGCATCTAGACCCACCTGCTCCAGCGCCGCCCGCTGGACCGGGGCGTAGGGGCTCTCGCGCACGTTCAGATCACCATGCAGCACACCGATGGCGTGGGACCCCGCCCTTCGCGCGTCGAGTGCCGGGTCCAGTCCGGGCGAGAGCAGCGGATCCTGCCGGTGGTGCCGCTCGGGGAAAGACCAGCCGATCAGGTCGACCCCCTGCAAGGGGAGCGCCTCCCAAGTACCACCGCGCCCGAGCAAGTGAAAGGCCTCGATGCGATCCGCCAGCCGCGGAAGCGCGATGTGATCGTGGTTGCCCGCCACGCCGATCACCCTGACGTCCGCGCGAACGAGCTTCGCGACCGCGTCGTGCAAGACAGACCACGCCTCGAAGCGGTCCTTGTCTTGATCGACGACGTCCCCCGCGAAGACCACCGCCTGCACGCCGTGGCGGATCGCGGCCTCGACCGTTCGATCCAAGGCGCTCGCTGGCCCAAGGCGAGCCACCTCGAGGCCCGCACCGTCGAGGCGACGTGGCGTGCGACCGAGGTGCAGGTCGCCGACAAAGAGGATGGGTGCGCCCAATCTTTACCCCCCGCGCGCCAGCCCACTCCCTAACCCATCTCCCGCCCACCGCCGACTCCAAGCGAGCGCTAGGTCAGGCGCCAGCGCACACGGCAGACCATCGCCGAGCTCCACAGCGCTCGCGGGCTGGAGAGGTGTAGTACCCTCTTGTCCACAGATCGATCCTCGCTGAGACCCACCGACATGATCGCGACACTCCCCCACACCCTGATCGACGAGATCGTCGAGCGGATCCAAGCCCTCGGGCTCGGCGACAGCGCCGTGGCCTGGACCTACCGCAGCACCGAGCGCCAGAGGATACGTCCCGGAGCCTCGGCCATGACCGACCCGTCGGTATCACGAGCCCCAGAGCTCCTCGCGCGCTGCATCGACGCCATGGGACCCGCCTACCGTCGACACATGGCGCGCGAGGCTCTGGAGCGGCCCCGGATCGCCTCTTGGTCATCGATCCGCGAGCGCACCGGCGAGATCGGCACCCTCTTCGAAGACGAGATCCTCAACCCTTGCAGGGTCTCGGACTACCTACGCGCCTATGTCGTCGTCGGCGATCAGGTCTTGGGCTTCCTCAGCACGAGCCGCAGCGTCGGTCCCCCGTTCGGCAGCCGGGAGATCCAGCGATTCCAGCGAGCGCTCAACCCCTTGAGCCGACAGATGGCCTCCGTCTTACGGGCGGAGCACCGACTCCAGGAAGAGGCGCTGTTGTTCGCTCCCGAAGGTCAGCTCCTCCACGCCACCCCCGCAGCGTGGGCTCTCCTCGATCGACTCGGGAGCCCCGACGACGTGGGGCGTGCCTTGGTGGGTCCCTTGCGCTCGCGTTCGTGCACGGTCGAGCTCGGCGAGGTCTCCTTCGCCCTTCGAAGGCTCGTCGGACCCGCGGGGTCTGCGGTGCTGGCCCGCCCCATCTCCCCCGCTCGGGTCCGGGTCAACCCTCTGGATCTGCTCACCGACCGCCAGCGCGAGGTGGCGACGCGGGTCGCCCGCGGGGGGCCCTTGACGCAGGCAGCCGAAGATCTCGGGGTCAGGCCCTCCACCGTGCGCGCCCACCTCAAGGCGATCTACGCAACGCTCGCGATCGGCACGCGGGCCGAGCTCGTACAGGCGGTGGAGCGCTACGTGCGAGCGCTCCACCCACCTTTTCACGTTCGCGGCGTGAGCACGCCCTCATGACCTCCCTCCCACTCACCCAACGAGGCTCCGATGGACCCGAGACTCAGACCCTTCATCCTCCTCGGCACGCTCGCGCTCGCGCTCGCCTGCGCTGGCTTCGGCACCGGGGGCAACGCTCTCGACCTCGGCTGCGGGCATGAGGTCGACCCCAGCGCGTTCCTGTCCTCCAACAACAAAGACATCCCCGAGTATTGGTCGGAGGTCGAGAACCTGGACGAACGAGCGCTTCAAGCCGTGATCTGCGACCCCAGCTCCCCCAGTCTAAAGGCCAGCATCGCCCTTGAGCGACTCGCGACCGCCAAAATCAACAGCGGAGAGGCTGCCGAGGGCGTCCAGCTGATGATCGCGGCGGCGGACGACTTCGTCAACCCGACGGCCATGGTAAGGCTCGCCGCCCTCTACCAACGAGGCGACTCGAGCCGCGGGACGAACATTCGCGCCAATCCCACCTTCGCCTTTGTCTACCACCACGGCGCGAGCAGGATCGTCGACCATGTAGGGAACACCTACGGACGTCCCGCCGCCTCGACCTACGTCACGCCGGTGAGCGGCATCGCGATGATCATGAGCACGGGTCCTCGGGGATCCCTGGCCCTGCCTGAGCATGATCGAGACTTCGCCACGAGGTGGATCGAGGCGCTCGTCAAGCGCTATCAGATGCTCTACTCAACCTAGACCACCGCTCTGCCCAAAGCTGGCGCTCCTACCTCATCTTTCCGGCGATTCCGCCCATCGCCGACCGAGACCCCGTCGCCTCACTCCTCGGTCCGTTGCTGCTCCTGCCAGACGTCTTCGCTGATTCGCTGCCGATGCTGCAAGCGCTTGAGCGAGAGCTCCCTTACGCGCTCATGCGGGGCGAAGGCCACGAACTCTCGATGAGTATGGCGGCCGTAGTGGACCTGGAGCTGCCAGGACTCGAAACCCTTGACTTCGAGCTCTTCGACGCTCAGCGTACGGGTCGGTCGCGCCTCCTCGTCGTCCGAGTCGGGATCGGTCGACCACCTCGTCGCGAAAATGCAGGGAAACTCTTCGCAGTCGATCCAGTCGATCTCGTAGGGTGTGCCCGCGAAGGCCCGCTCCAGGGTCTCGCGGGCCTGGTGCTCGGCGAACGCTTCGGGGAGCGTGTCGGGCCACGGAGGGGGCTCACCGATCAGCTCGACCTCGGTCGCGCGCAGGCCGCGGATCAGGTCTTCGGCGATCTGGAGGCGCTGCTCGAGCTGCTGAGACTCCCGGACCGCGGCGATCTGCTCCGGGCAGGGCGAGTCGCGGGCGACCGGCTCATCGGAGGACACCGAGGGGGCCGATCCCGACGCGAGCACCCACGCGGAACCCGCGGCGCCGAGCACCAGGCCGACCGAAGCACCGAGCACGATCCGAAGGGCGATCATCGAAAGCTCTCATCGTGAACGCGCTCGACGCGGACGCGGGTACGTTCGACTCGCGAGACGTCGTCGGTCTTGGGGGTCGGGATGAAGGTCGTGACCGACCAGAGGCCCTCTCGCTCGGCCCTCGAGCTCACGGCGCTGACCGATCCGCCCGGACCGACGGCCTCGGCCAGCGCGCCTCGGAGCGGCATAGGAAGCACGACGTCGAGGGGCTCGTCGCCAGGCCCGACGATCAGCACCACGATGCATGGACTCTCTTCGCAGTCGCTCCGCAGCTCAAAGGGGGCCGGGAGGTCCTCGAGCGAGGCCTCGAGCACGTCGTGGGCCTCGGCGAGGACCTGGGCCCGCTCGTCTTCGGGGTCCGTCCCAGGGGGCCACGGCTCGGAGATCCCACCCAGGAGCGCGATCTGACCCCTCAGGACGTTGGCGTGAAGCTCGGTCGCCTCGACCCGCTCCCGGAGGGGGTCGAGCGCTTGAGGTTCCGCCGCGCAGTTCGAAGCCCTCGGGCCGGCCTCCGCCCTCTCCAACCCCGAAGCACCGGGCTGCGGAGGCAGGAGCCAGGCGATCGCGACCGCCCCGACCACCAGCCCGACCGCCCCCGCCCCGACATAGGACAGCATGATCGCTTTGGGATCCCCGCGCTTGCCTCCGCCCGCCATCGCTAACGCCTCCGCTGACGGGCCCGGCCGCTGCCTCGCACCATCAGCCCAATGCCGAGCGTCGTGCCCGCGACCCCCCCGATGGCGCCGATCCGACCTGCGCGACGCCAGCCGGCCCCCATGCCCTCCTCCGCCCCACCGATCGCGTAGTCCATCAGCAGGAAGGTGCCTCCGATGATCCCCAGGGTAGACGCGATGGAGGTCAGCAAGAGCCCCGACATGAACAGCCCAGGGCGCCCCCGTCGGACGACGAGATCGATGTCGCGGCCCTCGTAGCGGTGCATGCGAAGAGGCACGGACCAGCCCTGCCCGCTGACCATGAGGGCCTCGGAGCGGGGGGACACGCGGATGGTACAGGGAAGATCACAGACTTGCTCCCAGCTCGAGAACACGACCGTCCCCTCGCTACCCTGCCCCATCGCCGATCCTGCCATGCGCAGCAGCACGCCTTCTTGCCCGGGCCGGCGCATGGTCAGGCTCAGGCGAACCCGCTCCCGCTGCTCGGGCGTCACGCCCTGCTCGACCTCGATGGCGAGGGCCTGGGGGCTCCAGAGCCCCAGAAAAATGGCGGGGAGCAGTGCGGGCATCGAACGCTCGAGACAGGGCGGCCGGTCGGAGGGCCCAGACGCCTGGGTTGGACGGGGAGTGGATCGCGCGAAGGATGCAAACCATAGCAGTCGGCCCCCAACTCCACAAGCCACGCCCTCTCGCCGTCGTGACGCAGCCGCTCCCCGAGCCGTCAGGTGCCCAGATCCCAGTCCGCCGGCCCAGGAGGCTCCGCGAGATGTCCCGCCTTGTTCATGGAGGTCGGAAGGGGCGCAAGCGAGAGCGGCGGAGGGCTCCATCGCTCGAACGCCGGCACCGGACCCTCCCCCAACCAGGCGTCGAGCTGTTCGGAGGGCACGATCACCGGCATGCGATCGTGGATACGCTCGACCGAGGGATGCGCCGCGGTGGTCAACAGACTCACCGCCTCCACCGAGACCCCCTCCCGCTCGAAGGTCGAGGCGATGGCCGCCAGGTGCAGCGGCTCCCCTCGGGCATGATGGATCGACACCGGCAGCTTCCGCCCCCCTCGGCGACTCCACTCCACATAGGCCGTCGCGGGCACGATCCGACGCCCCCGCCGAAGCGGCCCCGCCCAGGTGCGCTTGCTCGCCGCCTCCTCCCCTCGCGCGTTGATCAGGGCCCGACTCCATGGATCCTTGCCCTGCCGCGCCAGCCACGGCATCGGAAAGCCCCATCGCGCGAGGCGCCCCTCCCGAGCCGCCCCCACCCCTCGGATCACAGGCACCCGATGGGTCGGACAGACCGACCACGAAGGCGCCCAGCCCGGATCCGCCCCCGACGAGGCCAGCCCGTACAGCTCCACGAGCTGTGTCCAGGTCAAGGCGAGCTGAAAGCGACCACACATGCTCAGCGCTTAGCCGTCGCCCGCCTCGGGCGCCCGCTCGCTCGCCGCATCGCGCGTTGGCGCGCCCCCCTCAGGCCAGCACGCTCTCTCGCCCAGAGTCCTTGAGGAAGACACACACGCCGCCAGCCTTGGCTTGCATCGCTCGGAGGCTCTGGAGGTTGGGCTCGCGGGCGAGGCCGAGCAGGGTGACGTCGGCGGTGACGGTGGTGCCGAGGGCGTCGAGGAAGGGCATGGAGACCGCGTGCTTCACCGTCTCTTTCGGGAGACGACCCAGCTCGACCAGCTCGCCGAGGAAGGCGCGGGCGGGCCCGACCTGATCGGGATCGGCGACGGCGCTGGCGATGTGCAGCCGTCCGCCACGGAAGCTCGAGAGCAGCAGGCCAGCGAGCATGGGTAGATCGAGGTTAGCCAAGTGCAAGCCGATCTCCCAGCTCGGGCTTCGGTCGCTGACCCACACGGCGATCTCGCTGCGCGGGGTCGGAGCCCAGGCTTCGTCACCCGAGGCATGCACCGCCAACCCCCTTCGCTGGACCTCGCACATCGCGAAGAGCCCCTGAAGGCTGTGCTCGTCGAGCTCCGCCAGGTCGACCAGGACGAGGTTCGGCGGAAAGAGCGCGCCCTGGAGGGCGTCGAGGGCGATCCGGTGCAGCGGACCCCGGGAGCCCGGGGCGGTCGAGTCTTCGGGCAGTCCGCTGAGCTGCACCCAGCGAGCATAGAGACCGCGGGCGACCAGAGCCTCTTTGTGGGTGTGCAGGGCCTCGGTCAGGGCCTCGTCGGCCCCGATCCCCACGAGCATGACCGAGCCGGACTGGTGCGTGAGGCCCGCGATGAGAGGGGACAGCCGGTCCAAGGTATCGGCGCGCTCCACGATCACGCAGAGGTCCGGCCTCCACGCTCGTTCCCCGCGCTCCGCCTGCCCGAAGCGGCGCGCGACGGACGCGGCGATGGTGATCCCGATGCCCGATCGCGTCGTCTCCCATGGCGTCGCCAACTTTCGGTGGTTCAGCCAGTAATAGATCCCTCCGACGATCAACAGCTCTACCAGCCCTCCCCCCGGGCTGGTCAGCACCAGCGCCACCAAGCACGACAGGCTCCCCACCAGCGGCAGCCACTTCGGCACCTTGAAGGTCGGCCGGAAGCTGATCATCCCGAGTCGTTGCTCCAGGAGGACCACCCCGTTCACCGCGAGGTAGGTGACGAGGAAGAAGCTCGTGATGATCGGCGCGATGGCGTCGAGAGAGCCCGTGCTCAGGGCCAGAGCTGCTAGCACGAGGGTCAAGATCGAGGCGTTGCGGGGATCGCCCGAGGCTGTCGTGCGACGTAGCCAGCCCGAGGCGGGGACCACCTCGTGCTCCGCCATAGCTTGGAGCAAGCGCGGCGCGGCCACCAGCGAGGACATGGCCGCCATGAGCGTGCTGACCAGCACCCCAAAGATCACTAACGGCCCGAAGAAGGCCTTATCGAAGAGCACGGTGCGGTTCTCGACGAGCTCCTGTGGGGAGGCGATACTCGCGTACAGCACGGCGCCGACGGCGTAGACCGCGAAGGCCGATCCCCACGCGGCCAAGGTGCCCCAGGGGATGCTCTTGCGCGGGTTGGCGAGGCTGCCGCTCATTCCGACGCCGACCATGATCCCCGTCGTCGCGGGGAAGAAGATCGCGAACGCCGTGAGCGGACCGATCCCCGCTCCCGAACCGAAAGCGGTAGGCGTGACGAGGTCATTGCTGAAGAAGCCGCCGAAGGCGGAGGCCAAGGCCAGGCCGACGACCACCAGCATCACCGCCTGGGCCTTGAACGCCCACTTCGCGCCGACCGCAGCGATGGCCCCCACCCCCAAGAAGGCAACCGCCACCACGAGCCCCGGCGGATGGCTCGGAAAGAGATAGGCCCAGACCTCGGTAAAGGCGTAGAGGTACATCGCGGAGCTGGCGGTCTGGGCGATGTAGAGGGGCACGGCGATGGCCCCACCGCCCTCGAGGCCCAGCGCGTTCGAGATAATCGCGAAGGCGCCCCCGGCCTTGACGCGGGTATTGGTCGCGATCGACGCGAGGCTCGCCGCCGTCGTGCCGGTGATCACATGCGCGACGCCGATCAGGACCAGGGCGCCCACGAGGCCCAGGCTTCCGACCAGCCAGCCCTCGCGCAGATAGAACAACGCGCCCATGATGGTGAGGAAGGTCGGGCGAAACACCCCCGAAAAAGTTCTGAACTTGGAGCTGCTCTGGGGTGTCTTCGCGCTCACGTCGCCTCCGACCCCCGCCTATCACGGCTGCGAGGCCACGCGCATCAGCTCCGAGCTCGAGGCCTGTGGGCGCATCCCCTCAGAGCGCGGCCGAATGACAACCTTAGACCAGGGTGCGCGAAGCCCTGAACAGCGGGAACGTCTCTCTCTCCACCACCTAAGGGAGCAGAGCCCATGCGAACTCTCGCGCCAATCGCCATCGCCTTCCTCTTGACCGCCTGCGGCGACGAGCAGGACCTCGACCTTGAGGGATACGGCCAGCGCTGGGCGGAGGGGGAAGAGGAGGAGCTGCCGGAAGACGGGGTGGGACCCGCCAGCCCCAACAGCGGGCCAGCAAGAGTCTTCCTTACCTCTACGGTCTTTACGGGCGACCTGAACAACCCCTTCGGCGACACCCCCGCCGAGCGGGCCAACGCACTGTGTACCATGCACGCCAACCTCGCCAACTTGAACGGGGACTGGATCGCGTGGATCTCCGCGTCGAGTGATCATGTCGTGAACCGACTCGTCGATCGGTCACCCTGGGTGCTCACCGGCAGCGAAATCGTCGCGATCTCCTCCCTCGACCACTTGTGGCTCCGCGGACTCGACCACCCTGTGCTCGTCGATGAGTACGGAAGTCCCCTCCCGGCGGGCACCACCTACATCTGGACCGGCAGCGATAACTACGGACGATCGACGGGCGCCAACACCTGCCACGCGTGGTCGAACGGCCAAAACGGCTGGGGAACGGCCGGGGTCATGGAGCATGATGGGGATCGTTGGTCCTGGACCATCGCCGAGTACCGGGACTGTGACCTCGGAGCGCGCCTGCTCTGCATGGAGCAGTGACTAGATCCCCTCGGGAAAGTCGACCAACCACAGCGTGTGGTTCTGCGGCGGAAGCGCACGTCGGAAGTCGGCCTTGTCGTCGCCGAGGGTGATGCGAAGGCGGGTGCCAGCCGCGACGTCCGGCAGTCGGCCTCGCTCGCACTCGAAGTACACCCAGCGAGGCTCGTCGGCGCGAGGCTCCGCGCAGCGCAGCTCGTAGTCGATGGGCTCGCCGGTCGAGGCGTCGGTGAAGTGAAGCGTGAGCGGGCCCTGGGGCGGCGCGTCGACGTACATGGCCGAGGTGAACGACACCGGACCGCTCTTTTCGCGGGTGATGGTGGTGGCGTGGCCCGTCGAGAAGGCGACGCGGCGCGCTGGGTTCGGTGTTGCCAGGCCGCGCTGGGTCAGATCCGCCTCGACCCGATTGAAGAAGGGGTGGGAACGCTCGGGAAAGCGCTCGATCTGCTCGGAGAGGGGGGCGAGCGCCGTGTAGCGCTCGGAGGCGGAGCGCCGCTCGGTGGAAGCTCCTGGGAGGGGAGCCCAGATCTCGCGATGTTCGATCCGCGGACCGACCATGACAGGGACCGCTCGACCTGGATCGATGCGGACCTCTCCCCCACTCCAGGTTCCCTCGACAAGCGCCCCTTCATCGAAGCGACCCGTCCACAGGGCTTCGTGCAGGAGGCTCCTCCCCTCGCCGAGGTCTTGCTGCTGCGCCACGTAGAGCGCGCCCAGGCCATGCGGCGCTCCCTGTGCGAAGGCCCCGACGTAGAGGTCCCCCCCCTGGGCCAAAAAAAAGCCCTCGCCCGTAAAGTCTGCCGGCTCGGGCTCCCCTGACGGGCCGAAGTACGATCCCGTGAGTTGATGTTCGACGACGTCGCCTGTCTCGCCAGGAGCTTGGACCGTGAGCGCCCGATCGCCAGGTGGGTGACCCATCGCCTCCTGGATCGCCTTGCTATGGGGCAGATAGTAAAGATCCGCGCGCTGCAAGACCCCACCCTGCATGAGCCCCCCACGGGCCTCGGTCGACGGCATGGGGGGCGCCCCTGGGGGAGGCAGGGCTTGCAGACGCCAGGGGCCCGCTTGCTCCTTGCCAAGGTGAAAGCCTGTGATCCTATCCGGCACGTTGGAGCCGGAGCGGACGGGCTCCCAGGTGCCCAGCAGAGGCAGCCCCGCCCGGCTGACCAGGCCCACGAAATGGGAATAAGGATGCATCGGATAAATGCTCTGAGGACCCAGATCGTAGGTCGCCGCACGCAGGACGCCGTGGTGGAACCACCCGTTGCACCGCCGGAAGAGGGTCTCGGGGCAGGGCTCGATCGTCCCGACGCCGTGGGGCACAAAGGCTCCGAGACGTCGGGAGCTCGGCCGATCGG
Source organism: Deltaproteobacteria bacterium (assembly GCA_007693595.1). Taxonomy (GTDB): domain Bacteria; phylum Myxococcota_A; class UBA796; order UBA796; genus REDI01. The sequence continues at coordinate 22,313 of REDI01000053.1, forward strand.
AGCGGATCATGCCCCCGTCGCGCACCAGCGGAAGGTCCGGGATCTCGCGCTCGCGGAAGCGGACCTTGGTCGAGGTGCGGAGCGTCCCGCTGAGGTGCTGGATCAAGGGGATCTCGGCGCGATGGATCGGGCCCAGGAAGCTCTGCTGATCCCGGAAGGTGCCGACAAGAAAGTGGTAGGTGAGCCGCGCTCCTTCTGTGGAGCCCGCGTCGGTGCCCTCGACCACCAGGTACACGCCCCGATCCGCGTTGCAGTCGCCGTGCACACAGCCCTCCGCGAGGACGGTGGGCGAAGGGCTCAAGACGGCGGGGTCCAAGGGCTTGGGGTTCGGGTAGAAGTCCCCTACCTCGGCAGCGAGGGCAGGAGTCAACCAGAGTGCGCTCAACAGAAACAACATCGCCAGACCTTGACCATGGGGCCTCCAGGCCCGTAGAGAGTCAGGAGGACGTAACGCGAGGAATCCAGCGAGCAACAAACGTACCGAGCGCGATCAAGCCCGAAGCGGCCCCGCGCGCGCCGCAGGGTCATCGATGCTTCACGTCGCCATCGCGCGGCCCTTCTTGAACCGGACCGGGCACGGGATGGCTCGAGCTCCCGCGTCCAGCCCGGCGGCGCCGCCAGGGCCCGCGTCGGCCGCTTCGGCCTGAACCTCGCGCCATCCCTGACGCGAGCTTTGCAGCCACGCGCCCCCCCCATGGCTATCCTGACTCGACCTTGGAGAGTCGATGTCCCTGCTGTGGTCCCTGCTGTGGATCTCCCACCCGGCCGCCGCCGACGAGCTGCTCGTCACGGAGCGGATCGCCATCGGGGTCAACCCGGACGGCTCGCTGTGCATGTCGGGCGGAGGGCTCTGCATGATGTACGACCCGGACGGCCCGGACGGCCCGATCCCCCTCGGCGGCGACCTGCTGCTGCCGGGTCGACCTTTCGAGGCCTGGGGTGCGAGCTGGAGCCAGGGTGACACCTCCTACACGGTGCGGGCCCAGGCGCCCGACGCGCTCGGTCCCACGACCCTCGACTGGGAGCCCTGGCGACAGACGCCCGACTTCGTCAGCTTCCGCGGCCAGGCTGATCTGGGAGGCGGACTCACGATCCAGATCGACTACGACCTGCCGCGCCGGGGCCACGTGGTCTACATGACCCACACCTTCCGTGCCCAGACCCCGATCCGTCAGCTCTCGGCCACCCGCACCGTCGACAACGATCCAGACTACTTCCGAGACGGCAGCTACGCGAGCGTCAACTACGCCCAGGGCTCCGTAGCCATCGCCGCGAGCCGCTACGAGCTGGGGCACACCCTGGCGGTGGGCCTGGATCAGGGCTTCGCCGCGGTCTGCCAGTGGTGCGTCACCCCAGCCGAGGTGCGCGACGGGGGAGCGGGGCCCATCACCGCCGACCGGGTAGTCGGCGTGGCTTCCGAGCCGGTCGACCTCGAAGAGGGCCAGGAGCTGGTCTTGCGCTTCGTCTACGCCCTCGCCGAAGACCCCGACGTCGCTCACGAGCGTGCCCTGACCGCCATGACCGCTACCGATCTCGACGGAGACGGCTTCACCGAAGACGACGGCGACTGCGATGACCGCGACGCCACGGTCTATCCGGGCGCCCCTGAGCTCGCCGATGGGAAAGACAACAACTGCAACGGCGAGATCGACGATGATCCCGTCCACCTCGACGGTGACGGCGACGGGTTCACCCCCGCCCAGGGCGACTGCGACGACACCGATCCGCGCATCTACCCCGGCGCCCCACCCGTCCCCGGCGTGCTCGACGCCAACTGCGACGGCGTCGCCGATGAGCAGCCCTTCCTCGACAGCGAACCCCCCGAGGGCTGGGGGCAGCTCACCGACGAGATCGGCGTGGCCTGCGACACGACCCGCGCGGTCTCCACCCTCCCGATCCTCACCCTGATCCTGCTGAGCCTGGCTCGACGTAGGCGGCATCCATGAGATCTCTCGCCCTCCTTCCCTTGATCGCAGCCTGCGGTGGCGGGGTGGCGGACTGGTACACCGATCAGCCCTGGAGCTGGCGTCAGGTCGACGTCTCGGTGGCGCCGGTCTTCGACCCCAAGCTTCAGGGCGATCCACAGCTCCAGATCCAGGTCGCGATCCCCGCCGCCCTCCCCCCGAGCTGTACCGTCGATCTCACCGCCACCACGGTCGCAGGGTACGCGGGCACCCTCGCCCAGATCCCTGCCCCCGAAGGTCCCGATGGCGCCATCGTGACCTGGGACGGCACGCTAGGTGGGCTGCCCGCCGATCCGGGGCCCGTCCAGATCGCGGCCGAGCTGCGGTGCACCGAGCGACTCGCCGGCTTCGGCGAGGCATGGACCCACATCGTGCGCCTCGGTCCCAGCGCGCTCGACTTCCGCGGCGAGGCCAAGGTCCCGCTCGCCTGGCACAAGGCGGACCTGGTCACCCGCCGGATCTCCCTCTGGCCCGACGATCGGGCGGAGTGGGCCCTTCACGGGCACGCCCTCGACGCCCTCGACGGCCTCCCGCAGGACCCTCCCCCGCCTTGGCACGATCCCCACACCCCCCCTTGGGGTCCGGGAGAGCCCTCGGAGCTCGCGGCGCGCAACCTCCCCATCGCCTACCCCGCAGGCGAGCGATTCACGGTCTGGTTCACCCCCGGAGTCCAGGCCCGCTCCGCCCGATCGCAGATCCCTCTCGACGTGCGGGGCCCCGCCGAGACCCACGACGACCTGCCCACCCTGAGGGTCGTCGCCGAGGGGCTCCACGCCGAGGATCCTACCTGGGCGCCCGGCGAACCCATCGCCTTTGAGAGCCTCGAGGACACCCTCCCGACCACCCTGGGCCGCCATGAGCTCGAGCTCACCTGGCGCTTCGAGGCCCAGGTCGACGACGCCTGGGTCGAGGTCCCAGGATCCCTCACCACTACTCACCGCCTCTACGTGCTCGCCGGCCCCACCGCCGTGCTCAACGGCATCGCCTTCGGCGCCTCTCCCCCCGCGTCCTGGGTCGGCGTGCTCGAAGACGTCCGCCCTGCCGTACAAGGCCTCCCTGCCGACGATCCCGTGGCCGCCCTCGACGCCCTGCGCGATCACCTCTACACGAACGCCTGGTACATCTACAACCCCAACGACAGCTCCTACAGCAGCTTCTCGGGGTCCTACATCTACTGGAACCGGATCTGGACGGAGATGAGCGACTTCTTGGACCGCACCCAGGGGCTCAACCTCTACTGCCACTCCGTCGCCTGCCTGCTCGCCTCGCAGGCCAACCACTATGGCATCGAGGCGGAGTACGTCACCATCGTGCACCGCGACCACCCGACCGCCCGCACGAACTTTCGCACCTGGATGACCCGAGCCGCTGGCCGGGACGACTGGCGCCGGTGGACCTTCAACTCCCACGGGGTGACCGGCTTCGATGACCTGATCTGGGACGCGGCGGTCGACATCGACGGGGGCGACGATCCGGGCTCCGAGCCCGTCGAGCCCTACGCCCCAAAGGCCATGCCCTTCCAAGACTACCTCGAGCTGCTCACCGCGGATCCCATGGTGCAGGTCAACGGCGGTCGCTGCTACAACTATTGAGCCCCTACCCCGCTCCGGGGCCCATCGGGCGATGACGAGGCCGGGCTGCCTGGGTAATGTAGCCCACGCGACCCCGACCCTGGAGCGCGCGTGACGCAGCAGGGCTCCGCGTGAACCGTCCTGCCGTCGTTGAAGCGATCGCGGGAGTCGACTAGGCTTCTCTCCTACCTCAGACCAGGACGCTCCATGACCGGCAAGTGCCCCTTCCACCACGCCCCCAACGCAGATCACGAGGCGCCCTCCGTGCGCGAGTGGTGGCCGAACACCCTCAACCTCGCCATGCTCCACCAAAACCCCCCTGCTGGGGACCCCCTCGCGGGCGAGCTCGACTATGCCGAGGCCTTCAAAGAGCTGGATCTGGCCGCCGTCAAGCAGGACCTCTACGACCTCATGACCGACTCACAAGACTGGTGGCCCGCCGATTATGGGCACTACGGCCCCCTCTTCGTGCGCATGACCTGGCACGCGGCGGGCACCTACCGCGTCCAAGATGGGCGCGGCGGCGCATCTACCGGAAACCAGCGCTTCGCCCCTCTCAATAGTTGGCCCGACAACGGTAACCTCGACAAGGCCCGTCGACTGCTTTGGCCCATCAAGAAGAAGTACGGCAAGGCCCTGTCCTGGGCGGATCTCCTCGTGCTGGCCGGCAACTGCGCCATCGAGTCCATGGGCCTACCCACCTTCGGCTTCGGAGGAGGGCGCCGAGACATCTACGAGCCGGAGCAGGACATCTACTGGGGACCCGAGGCCGAGTGGCTAGGCGACGAGCGCTACTCGGGTGAGCGTGAGCTCGACGATCCCCTCGCCGCGGTGCAGATGGGGCTCATCTACGTCAACCCCGAAGGTCCAAACGGCGAGCCCGACCCCGTCAAGTCCGGCCTCGACGTGCGCGAGACCTTCGCCCGCATGGCGATGGATGACGAGGAGACGGTGGCGTTGGTGGCCGGCGGTCACACCTTCGGCAAGGCGCACGGCGCGGGCGATCCCGAACAGGTCGGCCCGGAGCCCGAGGGCGCGGCGATCCATCACCAAGGGCTCGGCTGGATCAACGCCCACGGCAGCGGGAAGGGCGCCGACACCACCACCAGCGGCATCGAGGGTGCCTGGAAGCCCAACCCCACCACCTGGGACATGGGCTACTTCGACATGCTCTTTGGCTATGAGTGGGAGCTGGTCAAGAGCCCGGCGGGCGCCTGGCAGTGGCACGCCAAAGACGTGGCCCCCGAGCATAGGATCCCCGACGCCCACGACCCCTCCAAGACGCACCCGCCCATGATGACCACCGCGGATCTCTCGCTGCGGTTCGATCCCCTCTACGAGCCCATCGCCCGGCGCTTCCACAGCGATCCCCAAGCCTTCGCCGACGCCTTCGCCCGCGCCTGGTTCAAGCTGACCCACCGAGACATGGGACCCAAAGCTCGCTATCTCGGGCCCGAGGTGCCCGACGAAGACCTGATCTGGCAGGATCCGATCCCCCCGATCGACCACCCGCTGGTCGACGATGCCGACATCGCCAGCCTCAAGGCCGAGCTTCTGGGCTCGGGCCTGAGCTCCACGGCGCTGGTCTTGACCGCCTGGGCCTCAGCCTCGACCTTCCGCGGCTCCGACAAGCGAGGAGGGGCCAACGGCGCCCGGATCCGGCTCTCTCCCCAGCGAAGCTGGCCGGTGAACGACCCTGAGCAGCTCGAGCGCGTCCTTGGCGTGATCGGGGGCATCAAGGATCGCTTCGACAGCGCCCAATCCGACGGCAAGCGGGTCTCGATCGCCGATCTGATCGTGCTCGGAGGTTGCGCTGCCATCGAGAAGGCCGCAGCGCTGGCCGGGTTCGACTTGCGGGTGCCCTTCACCCCTGGCCGCACCGACGCCACCGTCGAGCAGACCGACGCCGCCTCCTTCGAGCCCCTGGAGCCTCGGGTCGACGGCTTCCGCAACTACGCCCAGCCCGAGCTGGCCGGCGTCGCCGAGAGGCACCTCGTCGACCGCGCCCAGCTCCTCACCCTGACCGCCCCCGAGATGACCGTGCTGGTGGGAGGCCTGCGTGTGCTCGGGGCCAACACCGGCGGTCGGGAGCACGGGGTCTTCACCGACCGCCCCGGCGCGCTCACCAACGACTTCTTCGTGAACCTGCTCGACATGGGAACGGTCTGGGCGCCGACAAGCCAGGCCGCCGAGACCTTCGAGGGGCGCGACCGCGTCACGGGGGAGCTGCGCTGGACCGGAACGCGCGTGGACCTGATCTTCGGGTCCAACTCTCAGCTTCGCGCCTTGTGTGAGGTCTACGCCGCCGACGACGCCGCCGAGAAGTTCGCCCGCGACTTTATCGCAGCCTGGACCAAGGTCATGGATCTCGACCGCTTTTCGTAGGCTGGCTCCCCCGACATCCCACCGCGCAGCGCGACGTGCTACATCAAAGGGGTCGGAGGCTCGATGCGACTGCTGCCCAGCCTGCTCCTTCTCGCCGCTTGTAGCGAAGCCCCGCCGCTCCGCCAGCCCCCCGCCCCGTCCGGCAGCGACGCCTCGCAGAGCGACCCAGGCTTCGAGCAGGTTCAGGTCGGCCACGAGCGGGAGCTCCGCGGGATCTGGTTGACCACGGTGTGGAACATCGATTTCCCCACCAGCTCGTCGATGTCCCAGAGTGCCCAGCGCGAGGAGCTCCTCGAGATCCTCGATACCGTCCAGGCCGCCGGCTTCAACGCGATCTTCTTCCAGGTACGACCCGAAGGCGACGCGGTCTATGCCTCGTCGATCGAGCCCTGGAGTCGCTTTCTCTCGGGCACGAGCGGCCAGGATCCAGGCTACGACCCGCTCGAGCTGATCCTCCAAGAAGGCCACGCCCGAAACCTCGAGGTCCACGCCTGGATCAACCCCTACCGCGCCAAGGTCACGGCGAGCCTGACCATGGGGGCGGGCCACATCAGCGTGACCCACCCCGAAGCGGTGGTGACGTACGGCAACAACGCCTGGATGGACCCCGGGCAGGAGGTGGTACAGGATCGGCTCATCGACGTCATCGAAGATCTGGTCACCCGCTACGATCTCGACGGCATCCACTTCGACGACTACTTCTACCCCTACCCCATCAGCGGCACCCCCTTCCCCGACAGCGCGACCTACAGCGCCTACCAGTCCGGCGGAGGCACCCTCTCGCTCGAAGACTGGCGCCGCGACAACGTCAACATCATGGTCCAGCGGGTGCACGAGGTCGTGCGCGATCTCGATCCTACCGTGCGCTTCGGCATCAGCCCTTTTGGGATCTACCGGCCGGGCCAGCCCCCTGGGATCCTCGGCCTCGACGCCTACGCCGCCCTCTACGCCGACCCCGTCCACTGGTCCGAGCAAGGCTGGGTCGACTACCTTGCCCCCCAGCTCTACTGGCCTTCCACTCAGACTAACCAGGCTTTTTCCCCGCTCATCGACTGGTGGTCGGATCTTGGCGACGGGCGGCACCACACCTTCGCAGGGCTCTACCTCTCGCAGCTCGGCGAGACCTCCGCCTGGACCCTCGACGAGTTCGAGATCCAAACCACCCTCTCCGCCGCCCACCGCAGCCGCGGCTCCAAGGGCAACATCTGGTTCTCGTACCGCCCGATCCACACCGATCGGCAGGAGGTACGAGACTTCCTAGCCACTCGGATCTATCCGCAGCCCGCCCTGACCCCGGCCTTCGGCGACCGCTCCAGCCCGGTCGAGCCTCCCCGGCTGGTCCTCGAGGGCGCCACCTTGAGCCTCGATCACGACGATCCCCTCCGCGCCTTCGGGATCTACGCCCCGACCGACGCAGGCTGGGACCTCCACCAGATCGTGCCAGCCTCAAACCACAACCTCGACCTCGCGCCCGGCCGGTGGGCCGTCACCGCCGTTCACCGCGACGGGCACGAGAGCGTCGGCCTCGTCGTCGAGATCGAGTAAGCGATCGTGGAGCGGGATCAGGTACCGCTATAGGGGCCGGAGCGCCGCACGGGCTGCGGCAGCTCCCCGACCAGGGCCCGCATGGTCTCGACGAGGGACTCGAGGTACGGATCTTGGATCCCGTGACGCCGAAGATAGAACACCAGAGGCAGCAGGTAGAGCGCACCGCGATCCCGATCGGCCTTGGTCGGGGTGGCGTGGAGCAAGGCGCGGGCCTGCTGGGGTAGCCCGAGCTCGATGTAGCGGGGGTGGTCCGGGTTGGTCGCGTAGATCAGCGCTTCGTGGCGTTCCCCATCGACCTCGACCTCGCAGGTGCGGCGGCGGTAGGGACCCGCCTCGGGATGGGCCGGGTCGACCCCTTCGCGCCGATCGACCGCCCGCGCGACCTCGCCATCGGGATCGTCCCAGGTGACCAGGGCCCCCGCCATGACCGTAGAAGGCTTGGGTCGAGCGCCCAACACCAAGGAGCGACGGAAGTCGGGTTCGGCCAAGAGGGGCTCGACGATGTGAGGGTAGCGGGCGCGCGGGCCGGGACAACCTCGGTAGGTGCTCGTCAGGTGAAAGCCGCGGGACCACCCGTGGACCCAGGCCAGCTTCACGCTGCGCACCCGCTCCGGGCACGAAGGCTCCTCGATGAGCGAGCCATAGCTGAAGGCGGTGAAGGTGCGACTCACGACGGTCCCTGAGGCCCATGGTGGGCTTCCTGTTCGGCCCACGGAGGTTCGGCCATCGGGAGCTCATGGGAGCGACTCAGGCGGCCATCGAGGGTCAGCGGCGCCAGCCATGGGAGGATCGCGCCGACGGGCTGCGCGCCTTCGAAGACCTCGAGCGCGTGCGCCGTGTAGCGGTCGAGGAGAGCCTCGGCGAAGATCGCGCCGGCGTCGGGGTTCGCGAGGTCCGGGCGACCCGAGTAGCCGGGGAAGGGGCGCAGGCTGTACCACCCCGTGCCCTCGGCGGCGAAAGCCAGCTCGCGCGAGAGACGCTCCCGTCCTAGATCTGCGGCGATCTTGGAGAGGCGCTGGAGGGTAGGATCGGCGCGCCAGGCCGGGCAAGCGGGGACCTCGCGCCAGCGAGGATCGACGGTGTGGGGGGCGTAGTGCAGCGAGAGGGACGTCTCGAAGAACCCGGCGTGAAAGTCCTGATGCGCAGCAGCGCGCACCGCCTCGCGGGCGCGGGGATCTTCGATGGTCTGAAAAGCGCCCTCGATCGCCTGGGTACGTCCATCGATCAGCTCGTGTAAGGCCAGGCTGAGAGGGACCAAGGCCCGCACCCCCCGCGCCTTTAGGGCATGGACCCCGGCCTGAAGGGCGATGGAGTGCATGGGGCTCCCGTGGAACGAGAGCAGAAAGACCCGCTGGGCCCCGAGGTCCGCGAGCCCCTCGCAGGCGGCCACCACCCGGCGCCGCACCGCCCGCAGGGAGTCTGGCCGGGAGCCGGGGCCGGGGCAAGGATCGACCCCCATCTCGAGATCGTCGGCGATGAGCAGGGGATGCTCCCCCAGTGGCCCTTGCAAGCGTTCGTGCAGATCTGCAGCGAGCCCCTGGCTCACGAGGCGGTCATTGTGCAGCGAGAGGTGAGGCCCGTGGTATTCGACCGGGTTCACCAGGAGGTAGACCGGCGTGCCCCGCTCCAGCAGGATCCTCCGCTCGCGGGGTGGCAGATCGAAGATCGGAGTCGATGGCGCGTCGGACCTCACGCGATCTCGACCGCCGCTAGCCAGGCCTCGCGGGCCCGAGCGATCTCATCGGCATCACCGCTGGGCTCGAAGCGACGGTCGACGCTCCAGGAGTCGGCGACCTCGTCGAGGGAGCCCCAGAACCCCGTCGCGAGGCCGGCGAGCAGGCCGCTGCCCAGGCCGGTGGTCTCGCGGACGACGGGACGGACGCAAGGTACACCCAACAGATCCGCCTGGCGCTGCATCAGGAGCGCGTTGGCCGAGGCGCCCCCATCGACGCGCATCTCTTGGAGGGCCCCCCCCAAATCCGCCGCCATCGCGCCCAGGATGTCGACGAGCTGGTGGGCGACGCCATCGAGGACGGCCCGCGCCAAGTGCGCCTTGGTGGTGCCTCGGGTGATCCCACGGACCAGGCCCCGTGCGTGAGGCCTCCAGTAGGGCGCCCCCAGTCCCGCGAGGGCCGGAACGAAGACCACGCCCCCTGCATCGGGCACGGAGGCCGCCAAGGACTCGACCTCGGCGGCGTGCTCGATCAGGGTCAGGCCATCGCGGAGCCACTGGACCGCCGCCCCCGCGATGAAGGCGCTGCCCTCGAGGGCGAAGGTGGGCCGGCCGCCGAGCCTCCAGGCGACGGTGGTGAGCATCCCATGCTCGCTGGGCACGGGCTTATCTCCCGTGTTGAGTAGAATGAAAGCCCCGGTGCCATAGGTACACTTGGCCAGCCCCACAGCAAAGCAAGCTTGGCCGAAGAGGGCCCCCTGCTGATCGCCGATCAGACCCGCGACAGGGATGCCGTCAGGCAGGCACTCGAGCCCGCGGGTGTGCCCGACCACCTGGGAGCTGTCCACGATCTCGGGCAGGCATGCGCGTGGGACTTGGAAGAGCTCACACAGATCGTCGGACCAGCTCGTCGAGGCCAGATCCATGAGCAGGGTGCGGCTGGCGTTGCTCGGATCGGTGACATGGGCCCCGGTGAGCCGATGGGCGAGCCAGGTGTCGATGGTTCCGAAGCGCAGCTCGCCTCGCTCGGCGCGCGCCCGCGCCCCTGGGTGATGGTCGAGCATCCACGCAGCCTTTGTTCCCGAGAAGTAAGGGTCGAGGACCAGGCCCGTTCGACGGCGGACCTCGTCTTCGTGGCCTGCCTCCCGCAGGGCCTCACAGCGGTCGGCGGTCCGTCGGTCCTGCCAGACCAATGCCCGGCCCAGCGGCTCCCCCGTGGACGCGTCCCAGAAGAGGCTCGTCTCGCGCTGATTGGTGATGCCGATCGCCTTGACCCGGTCCGCGCTCACCCCCGCCTTGTGCAGCACCCCGCGGATCGCCCCGCGGACGGACTGCCAAATCTCGACCACGTCGTGCTCGACGAGGCCCGGGGCGGGGTAGTGGTTCGGGAAGTCGACGGTGCGCGTCGCGAGGACCGAGATGTCGCGATCGATCAGCATCGCGGTGGTCCCCGTGGTCCCTTGGTCAATGGCGAGGATCAGGTCGGCGGACATGGGCACTCCACGGCGGCGGGGCCTGCATGGTAGCAGGTTCGACGCCGCGCAGCCCAGGCGGACGCCGCGGTCGTTCCCCGCCACCGCTCCTCCGAATGGGATAGGCTAACTTCGAGCTCGTCGTCCCCACCCTTGCCCCGGAATAGGGAACCTTCCCAGAGTCTTCATGTTCCTCGCGACCACTGGACTGCCCGATCCCGACCGCCCACTTCGGTGGATCCTGACCTGCGCGACGCTGATCGTCCTGTGGGGGGCGGCCTGCGCCGCGAGCCTCTCGGCCTGGTCTGTCGCGTGGCTCTTCCAGCTCCTCCGCACCCTCTTGGGGAGCCTCATCGCGCCGGAGCTGCTGCTCCCCTTCTTCGATAGGAGCCTGCCTCCTCCCCCGGATCCCCCCCCGTTGCTGAAGGTCGAGATCGACGCCCCCTACCTCGACGAGGCCGCTCTGGAGGTCCCCGAGCCCGAGGCCTTCCTCGGCGATGCCCCGCCAGCCTGGAACCCGCCACCCTCAGCCCCCCTCTACGCATCCATGAAGGCCCAAGCGCAGGGTCGTGCAGAGGTCCTGACCCTCCTGAGCGCCTTGGACTCTGGCAGAGATCCGAACGGCTCCCTCGACAGCCTCTTCTCAGACACGGCCTTGACCGTCGACGGTCGCAGCGATCCCTTCGGCGACCTCGAAGCGCAGATGACCCTGAGCGGGACGTTGGGGGACCAGGCTGTGCTCGGGACGCGCCGCGGCGGCGAGGCAGCGGGCTCTACCCGCGGCGAGGGGGCCCAGGGCATCGGCGTGCTCGCAGCGATCAGCGGCACCGGAACGGTCGGGGGCCTCGGAGGTGACCTCACGCCGTCCACCGCTTCCTCCGACGCCACCTCGACCTCTCGCCCCGATCGGCTCACCCTCACCTCCGAGCTGGCCCCGGCCAGCGGCGCTCGCTGCATCGTCGTCCGCGAGCCCTCCGCCGGCCCCGAGGCCCGTGTGGTACGCGGCTGCCCCGAGGATCTGCACCCGATCGTCACCCAGCATGCGCTCAACCAGCCAGCGCCTCGCCCCAACCGCGTCACGGTTATCGTCCGACCTCCCCGTACACGGTAGCCGGTAGCCCCAGCAACCTGTAGCGCTCGCTCGCGCCTCGGTGCGCTCCTGCCTGCTAGGGGGCGCGAGCCCAGAACGCCGGAGCGTTGAGCATGGGCGGACGAAGGGCAACCCTAACAAGCACCCTACCGTGGGGCGCGAGCCCAGAACGCCGGAGCGTTGAGCATGGGCTCGGGGTGTCGACCCGAAGCGCCCGTCTGACCCGAATAGCCCGTCTCTCCCGTCGAGAGCATGGCGCGGCGCACATCCTCTACGCTCGCCTCGGGGTTGAGGGTGAGAAAGACCGCCGCCGCCCCGGCGACGATGGGGGCGGACATGGAGGTCCCACTCTTCCGGCCATGCCCCCCGCCGGGCATGGTGGAGCGTACCCGCACGCCGGGCGCGGTGACGTGGACGGCGTCGCCAAAGTTGGAGAAGGAGGCGAAGCCCTTGTCGGTGCCATCGGAGGCGTCGTAAGCGCTCACCACCAGACCCAAGCCATAGCCCGCCGGGGCGTAGCTCGCGGTGTCGGAGCCGTCGTTCCCGGCCGAGGTGACGATGACCACCCCCCGCCGCTCAAGCTCTTCCATGACGTCCTGGCGGGGGTGACGACGGGATAGATCCGCGCGCCCGCCGAGCGACATGTTCACGACGCAGATCTCGGGGTTCTCGACGACGTACTCGAGGCCGGCGATCGTGTCGGAGACCCGCCCGCTACCGTTTTCGTTGAGGACGCGGATCGCGTGGAGAGGAAAGCCTGGCGCCATGCCCGCCACCCCGTCGCCCGTGACCGAGGCGGCGATGGTGCCCGCGACGTGCGTGCCGTGGCTGTGGGGATCGCTACCCGGAGCAGGGGTGCCCCCCGAGCGCGCCACCAGATCGAGCTCGGCCACCACGTTGAGCTCGCGGTGGCTCGCGTCGATGCCGGTGTCGAAGACCGCGATGTGGCAAGGGTCGTCGGGGGTGGTCAGGTAGGGCCCGCCGACCCGGGCGAGCGCGCTCGGGACCTCGTTGTCGCCCAGCAACGGCTCAAGGTCGCGGGGAGGATCCCGCGGAGGATCGTTGGGGTTGTCGGGCATGGGCAGCTCATCGGACGGGATGTCGGGGAGCTGCGGCCGGTTGGGGTCGAGGATGACTTCTTCGACGTGGCGCTGACGCTGGACCCGCTCGGCCATGCGCGGCGTCATGGGCATGGCGAAGCCGTTGAAGAGATGGCGGTAGATGTAGGTGGGTTCGACGCCGAAGATGTCACTGATCTCGTTGGCCTCCGCCACCGAGTCGGTCACGCTGGGCGAGAACTGCACGATATACATGTCGAGCCCGGTGAGATCGGCCAACCAGTCTTCGCCGCATCCCGCGAGCAGCAAGCTCGCCGCCACGAGCACACCCATCTTGCTTCGACGCATCACTCCTCCTGCCTGCATAGGTTCCACCTAACGCGCTTAGACGATCCGATCCCGGCAGACCTTCAACGTCTACCGCGCCCACCGCACCAGAGCTGCTAGCCCCTGAAGGAGGCGATAGATTCCCCTCCGTTCTCTCGACGGACCTCCTGCCCCGACGCGGTGCAAAGGGGTGAGATCGGCCGCTCGGAGCCGCGACGGCACCACGACGGGCCTTGACCCTGCGGCGGCCTTATACGAGAGTCGCTTCCAGCTCTTCCCCACTCCGAGGCCCGCCGGTGCACGCTCTCTTTCTGACCCTCCTGCTCACGCTCTTCCTCGCGCTGCCAGCGAGCGCCTTCGAGCCGCCGCCGGTCCCCACCTCGACGCGCCTGAGCGTTCAGATCAGCGATCCGGTCCCGGAGGCGGGCCGCGCCCAGGTCGAACGGGCCCTTCGCGAGTCCAGCGTCCGAACCTTCGTCGTGATCAGCGACGAGGTGGTCCAGCCGGGTGACAAGCCCGCCCCCTGGTCCAGCTTCACCGAACGCGCCATCGAAGACACCTTCTCAGCCTGGCGCCAGAGCCCGGGCTTCGACGTCGCCCACGACGTGATTCTGTTCGTCGGGCTCGACGAGCGCGAGGTTCGGATCCGCGCGGGCTCCTTGTGGGATGCGGAGTACGGTATCCACACCGATGAGCTGACCCGGATCACCGACAGCGCCTTCGTACCCCGCGCCCGAGCGGGCGACACCTACGGGGCGATCGCGGCGACGGTGCAGGCCATCGATCGGACCTTCTCGGAGCTGCGGGACATGCCCGAGAGCACGCCGAGCCCCGTCGGCGCCTCAGTCTCGGTCTGGCCCCCGCGACCCATCCTCCCCAAGATCCGCCAGGGCCTTCGGAACACGCCCTTCCACAGCCAGCGCGCGCAGATCTTCGTCGCGCAGAAGCTCCCCCCCGGCACCGAGCTCGACGCGCTCGCCGACAGCTTGCTCTCCGACGACCATGATGCCCTGGCGATCGTCTGGGACGTCCGTACCGATCAGCTCGGGATCGCGGGGAACGAAGGCTGGCCCCCAGCTCACCTCGACCGGCTCCTCCACGAGGGACGTCCCGACGGAGAGCTCAGCCCCGAGACCCTCTTCCCTCGCCTCGACCGCGAGATCCGTCGGGCGCGGGCCGAGCTCACCCTAGAGCGCCTCGCCGGATCACCGACCGCGCGACTCGACGGCAAGCTCCACACTTGGCCCTCCGATCTCAACCTGCCCAAGACCCAAGCGCTCCTGCTCGACACCTGGGTCCCGGTGAAGGTGGTCGCCATGAGCCAGGCCGACACCTACCCAACCTCGACGGCCCCCAGCGGGGAGCCTTGGGCCGAGGTCGTCGCAGAGCGCTTCGGATCGAACTCCGCGGGGCCGACCCTCGTCGTCATCCAGCACCCGCCAAGCCTCTACCTTGAGAGCCGACCCCTTCAGACACCCGAGGGGGATCGCATCCGCGGAGGCTCCTACCCCCTTCGCAACGCCGAGCCCCACGGCACGCTCGACGAGACGATCGCCGCTCACCTCGCGACGATGCTGCAGCAGATCAACGCCCAGCACCATCGCTACCTCCAAGAGGCCGAGGAGCAGCGTCGCAACGAGCGCGTGGCGCAGATCGCGGTCGGCGTCATCCTCGCGGGACTCGTCCTGATCGGCCTCTTCACCCTGCTCTTCGTGGTGTCGAGCGACCGAAAGACGCGGTACCGGGTCTTTCGTGACGATCTGGAGTCGGCGGTCGAGGGGGCGCGCTTCCGCTACGGCTCGCTCCGACTGGGGACCGAGTTCGAGCGACAGGTCGGGCTCATCAAGGATCGGGGCGAGGCGACGAGCGCGCTCTACCGAGACGTCACCTCCAAGCTCGATGAGATCGAGCTGGGCCTGAGGGTCCTGGAGCGGCGACTCAAGCGCAACCTCAGTCCGCTCGAATCGCTATTGGGGATCCTGCTCCCGCCTATCTGGACGCGCGCCACCAAGCGCCTCCATGCGGACCTGCAGATCCGCTCCTCCCCCACCGATAAAGTGCTCTTCGCCCCAATAGAACACGCGCGTGAGATCAGCCCTGAGTCCTTCATGCAGGAGCTTCAAGACAGCTACCTCTTGGTCACCTCGGGCTGGGACCGGCTGATCGAAGCCGCCAACCACACCAACCGTCCCCTCTCGGCCGAGCTCGAAGAGGCGGACCTCGACGCCCTGCGGGGCAAGCTCTGCGAGTCCGGCATCCCCGTGGCCTGGATAGAGCGCCACCCCTTCGTGGGCCAGCCCGAAGAGCTCGCCCGACTCGACGAGCTTCGACGGAGCGATCCCGTCGCCTACGTCGAGGGGCTCGAGGCGCTCCGGGTCCGGGCGAACGACATCACGAGCGCCCTCGAGGACCTCCTCCGCGAGCGACGAGCGCTCGAGACCAGCAAGGCGGCGGCCGAGCGCGTGCTCCAGCGCGAGAGCCCCGATCTCGTCCTTCGCCGCTGTGATGACCCGCAAGAGGCGCTGCGGACGGCCCAGTCGATGGAGCGAGAGGCGCTGGAGGCCCTCATGGCGAACGAGGAGCCCTACCGCGTCGAAGAGCAGCTCGTGAGCGCCGCCAACGCCTACCGCGAGGTGGTCCGACGACGGAGCCAGATCGACACCGCCATGGCCACCGCCGAGTCGGCACTGAAGCAGGCCGAGGCCCGACTCCAAACCGTCCGCGAAGGCTACGGGAGCCTCACGCTCCGCCTCCTCCAGCTCGAGGGGCTGCACGTCAGCGCCCAGGCCCTGCACGAGCAGCTTCGCACGATCGAGCCCGAGCTGGCCGACGCCGCCTTCGAGGTCGAGCGGGCCCAGACCGCGCTCGAGGAGCGGCGGCGCGTCGATGTGCTTCACCTGGTCCGAGCTCTCTCCAAGACCCTCGAGAAGTGCGAGCAGACCACTGCGACGGTGACCGAGGCCAGCGATGCGCTCGACCGAGACTACGCCCAGGCCCAAGCCTCTCTCCAAGAGCTGGACCGACGCCGTCAGGACGCCCTTACGCGACCCCTCCTCCCGATTCCTTTGCCTCAGACCGTGCTGAGCCGGGGGGATGCGGAGCGCGCGCGGATCGAGGAACGCCTCCGGTCTGGGGAGCCGATGGACTGGAGCGCCGTGGAGGCGGAGTCGAGCAAGGTGGTTCGGATGTGGGAGCAGGCGGTGATCTCGTGGGAGCGTCAGCGCCTTCGCGAGATGCGTCCTACCCCACGAGCGAGCTCGCGCTCCTCGAGCCGGCGCACGTCGTCGAGCCGCTCGTCTTGGTCCAGCCCCTCCTCCTCGTCCAGCACCTCCTCTTGGTCCAGCCGCTCCTCCTCGTCCAGGAGCTCCAGCCGCAGCAGTCGCTCGTCCTTCAGCTCCAGCGGACGGAGCGGGGGATCGTCGTTCAGCTCCAGCGGACGGAGCGGAGGGTCGTCGTTCCGTTCCAGCGGAAGGAGCGGAGGATCTCGGTGGTAGCGCCCTGAGTCTCAGGCTTCCACTCAGGAGCCCTGATGGCCCCCGATCCGCCCTTCGGGCAGGACGACCACGCCGCGGCCCTCCCTCGACTCCAGATCGGTTAGGATCCGCCCCGAGGAGGACCCCATGCGACCGATCACCCTTTTCTGTCTACTCTCGCTCGCCTGTGGCGAGGACGACCCCATCCAGACCCACGAAAGCGTCACCTCGAGCTCGAGCGAGCACGACTCGACCAGCACCGCCACGGGTTCCGACACCTCCTCCGACTCTCAGCATCAGTCCGGCAGCCGCACCGAGTCCGACGACAGCGCGATCGAGACCGGGTCCGACGACAGCGCGATCGAGACCGGGTCCGACGACACCGTGATCGAGACCGGGTCCGACGACACCGTGATCGAGACTGGGTCCGAGGGGTCCGAGCTTCCTACGGGCGAGACTTGCGAGGAAGCCATCGACGTCACCGAAGGCGGAACCTTCTCAGACACCACGGTCGGCGCGGGCGAGGATCACGCTCCCCCCTCGGGCTGCGTCGGGGGTTGGGCCTCGACCGGACCAGATCGCGCCTACGTGCTCCGCCCCTCCGGCCCCCTCAACCTCGAGGTCACCGTGCGCGTCGATCCCATCGACGAGACCTTCGATCCCATGATCTACGCCTTCGAGGAAGACTGTGACGCCGCGTCCTGCCTGGGTGGCACCATCCTCAACGGGCCGGGTGTGCACGAAGAGCTCACCTTCATCGCCGAGGCCGGCGAAGAGACCTACTTTATCGTCGACGGCGAGATGTTCACGTCGGGCGCCTACGATCTGACGGTCAGCGTCACCGAGATCCGTTAGGCCCACGAACGCTGCGACAGGTTGGGCGACGGGAGCCTGCCCTTCAGACGGCATCCCGGGCTAGCGAAAGACCTCCTCACAGTGCTCGGTGAGGTCCCAGTCGTCGCGATCGTCGCACGAGAGGTCCTCCACGCGACGCACGCAGCTCCGCGCCCCGCTCGGGTCGTACTCATAGCCGAGAAGCTGGGCTCCTTCGATCCACGCCTCGATCACGGCGCGCCAGTTTCGGTGGCAGTTATTGTACGCGAGCTCGAGCTCATCGCACTCGAGCAGCTTGTCGCAGACCGCGGTGGCGCCACGATCGGGAAAGTTCTCGACCGCGATCGTGCACGACGCGCACAGCAACAAGAGGACGATATACCGAATCATCGCGGGACCTCGCTCCATCGATCGTAGCATGGACTACACCCGATCACCAAGATTGTGGGTGACGTCGCGGGATCTGGCGGGATCCAGGCGACGCGGTCTACGGAGAGCGGGGCCTCGAGATCCCGCCGCGTGCGTCTTGAGCCGCAAGGGACTCCAGCGCCACGTTCTCGCTCACTCTGTGGGCGATCCCCCCATTCGGCAGGGCCGTGTAGCGGCCTACAGCCTCTCGAAAGGACCGATGTCGGGGGCATCTCCGATGACCCGGTCGCGACCGAGCATGTCGAAGGGTAGCGGCTCTTCGGTGTCGCCGTTGTCATTGAGGTCGAACCAGTCTGAGGTCCCAATGGAGGTCCGTCCGGCGTCGATGAGGGGGGAGCCAGCGCATGGCGTGCCAACACACATCTCGGGAGAGACATCGAGCACGCCATCGCCACATACAACGCCTGGCTCCCCAGGGCAGCCACCGCGGACGATGCTCCGCTCGATCCAGAGGTCTTCGGATGCGCCGTGGAAGGTGGTCGCCTCTTGGTTCCACAGAATCGAGTTCGTGATATGAACGTAGCCCTTTGTGGACCGGGTACGCATGAGGATGTCCGAAGATCCAGAGCTCTCGGGTTCCACGCCAAACCAGCTATGATCGATGTGGACCGCCTCGGAGTTCTGGAGATCGACCTCGATTCCGCCTCCGTGAGGTGAGACGTTCTGAAGAAAGACACTGTTCTGGATCTTCAACGATCCAAAATCGCCTTGCACGAAAAGCGCGTGGCCCTCAAATCCCGCCCAGTTGCGCTCGAAGGTCGTTGCAGACATTCGCACGTGCACGGCTCGATCCACAACCATCCCCCCTCCCATACCGGACCCAAACAGCGCGAAATAACCTTGATTATCGCGAAAGGTGTTCCGCAGGAGGTCCGCGCGAAGCCCATCTTCTACGGTTGCACCCGGCCCTACGTAGACAGCTCCGCCCTCGGACGCGCGGTTGCGCTCGAAGGTACTGTCGGTGACGATCAGCTTCGCGTCGCCCGAGATCCTGAGGGCCCCTCCGAAAGCGGCGCGGTTTCCCGTGAACAGGCAGTCTCGGACCGTCACCACGGAGTCTCCGGCTGCCTGGATCCCCGCACCATAGGCGGTGTCCTCAAGACCCTCGCCGAATCCGTTGTTCAAGAACGTGACATCACGAAAGGTTGCCGTGCTGTCGGCGACGACGACCGCGCTGTCCAGGTTCTCTACGAACATGACGTCTCGAAAGGTCGCCTGCCCCCTGTCGATGAGCACGCTGCCCGCCCCATTATTCGAGAAGCGACTATTGATCACCGTCACGGAGACCTCGCTTACAAAGAGGGCACTTCCGCGACCCATGTCCGTCCGACCCGCACCATCTCGGATGTGCACCCCATCGAGGAGCACCCCATCGGCGGCGGTCACGATGCGCTCGGAGCGCTCGCTGGGATCCCCATCGATGGGGCTCGATAGGGTCGTGTAGGACCCCGACGCTCGCTGATCGGGATGGGTCTCGCCCCCTTCAAAGCCACCACGAAGCGCGAGGCCCTCGGACAGGGCGTAGGTGGCTTCGTGTTCTGCCGAGGGATAAAAAATGGACGCCGTGACCCAGACCTCGGAGCAGCTCTCGTCGACCGCCGCGCCGAGCCCAGCATAGAGCGTGGCCTTGGCGTCCGCCCATGAGAGTCCTGATCCATGGTCATCGCCCGATGGGTCGACGTAGATCACGCAGGTGTCGGTGTCGGTGTCCGTGAAGGTGGACGAGACGGAGTCGCCATCACAGCCTGTCAGACTAAGGAAGGCGAAGAGAGCAAATCGGAGAAGGAATCGGTCGATCATCCGGCGATCTACCCTGCGCCGGACCGCTCGTCAAGGTGCCCCATTTTCGACCGACTTGTCGCAGGAATGCATCACCCTCCCTCCGCGCCACACAGCAGTTCTATAGACTCATCCCAGGGCCGCCGACCCCCGAATAATCAACTTTCGACCGCTCGCGGATAGAGAGGAGCACGATCTCGTCTAAGCGGGCGTCGTTGACAACCGAAGTATGGGGCGGACGAATGGGTCCGATGAAGTCTTTTTATGCAGGAATGTCGGCCCTATTGTTAGGCGTGGCCAACGCCTCTGACGCGTCGCTCCAGTGGACCTTCGGCGATGAGGAACGATCCTATGAGTTGATGGGTCGCCATGTTGGGCAGACGTTTACCGTCGCCCACCCCGACGGGGGATACACCCAAGGCGAAGACCTCACCGTCGAGTTCGACCTGACCTGTCGCATCCTCGGTGGCTCCCGGGCGGTGGCGCGAGTTCGCTGCACGATTGATCGGGCACAGTTCGACGCGAGCGAGATCGATCCACCCTCCCCAGAGGACTTCCTACCGCCACAGCCGCTCGACGAGACGCTCGATCGATGGGCCGAGGTGCTGACCGGCGATCACATCACCTATCGGTGGGCCAGGAGCGGTGAACTACGCAGGATCTCCCTGCCGACCTCGCTTAGCAGGACCGGGGCACGGGCCACCCGCCTTCCAAGCGACACGATGCGGTCCCATCTGCTGCCCATCCTCTCTGCGTTCGACTTGGAGCTCCCCAACAAGACGGCCTCGATAGATGGCCGCTCTCGACTGAGCTGGGTCCAGAAGAGGCCCCGCGTCTTGACGTCCCTGAGTATGCAGACGGGCCCTTCGGTGAAGGAGATCCAAGCGAGGCACGTCATCGAGGACGAGCGTGAGGACCTGCTTCGGATCTCCTCCATCGGGGCCGGGGAAGGCTGGTATCATAAACATTCACGGCAGGGGACGAACACACCAGGCGCTGCTCCCTGGACGTCCAAGGCCGTGAAGAGCTTGAAGCGCGGCGTCATGTTCTCGGAGTCGGTCTTCGACACGAACCGAGGGCACCTCGTGAGCCGCTGGATCCATGTCGAAGGACTCCGAGCGGTGAACCGGCCCTACCCACATCAGTTCGAGGAGAGCTCAGAGGCTCGTCAAACGGACCTCGTCGTGATCAAGCTCATGCTGATCGACGATCCGGTCCACTGACGGACCGCGCGGTGGGCCATCGATCCAGGGAGAGGGCTTGGCCCCCTAGGACGCCGCTCGGTCGGGTGGTGACCACCCCACGGAGGCGAGGTCCGCTAGCCTGGGCGGCCTCACCTCAAGCTCCTGTTCGGCCCACGCCCCGGGGCCACGAAGGCAAGACAAGCGTAGCGCGTGCTCGATGTGCCCTACCCCTCTCGAGGTCGCGATCGACTCTACCTCGTATCACGGCGAATCGAGGGGCTCGCCATCGCCTGAGGCGAGGGGCCATCTGCCTGCACCCAGTATCCCTCGCCACCCTGCACCGTCTGGACGATGAGATCGCCGTCGGCGACGATCAGGTGGTCGTGGGTGGCACCGGCGGGAGGGAGGCGGGGGATCCAGAACCGGCCGCCCCGGAGTCGATCGCCATCGAGCCAGGCGTGCAAGACTTCGGCGTGGGGTGAGTTGAGGTAGACCGGGTTCATTCCCGCGACCACGTGACGTTGGCGACCGTCGCGTGGGGCCAAGAGTTCGACGAGGGCCTCGTTGGAGCTGGTGCGCCGCGCATGGTGATGCGCCACCGCCACGTCGACCCCAACGCCTTCGTAGTACGGGGCCGCGTGGGTGGCCAAGCGACTCTCGACGTCGGGCACCCCAGGCGTGCCTTCGCCGCTGAGGTCACCACCGAAGTGCATGCGAAACGCGCCGTGCGAGAGCAACGCGACGAGGCTTCGCGCGTTCTCTTCGTTGTTCTGGTCAGTCGGCATCGGCGGCGGCGCTTGGATCTCACGCCCGTCGTAGATGTAGCCGTTCGCGGCGAGGACGAGCAGGCTCGCGTCGTCGCTCAGGTCGAGCGCCAGAGGTAAGGCGTCGCAGTCCGCTGCCGCGACCGGATCGCCTGCGGAGACCTGCGCGCAGCTCACCGTTTCGCCCGCTCGACAGATCGGAGTATCGAGATCGGAAAACGATGGACGCCCCAGCAGCTCGCAGACCGTCTCGCCGTGGTTGGTGTTCGCGCCCGAGCCGACCTCGACGAAGCCGCGATGGACGATGCCTCGGGTGATGACGAGCCCGTCGTCGTCGACGAGCGCGGGCAACGAGGCGATGTGATCCCCGTGGTAGTGCGTCAGAACAACCCACTCCACCTGCATGGGCTCCCGCACCCCATAGCCGTTGGCCGGCGTGAGGTGCTCCGTATTAAGCTGATACACGAGCCGGGCGACCTCTTGGTGGTGGCGCCTCGCCCCCACGTCGAGGAGCGCGATGTCACCACGGGGCCCCACGATCACCGCCGCCTCGCCGTGGCGTGGCACCAGCGTGCCGATGGAGAGGTCGAGCAGGTACACGCTCAGCTCCCCCCGCCTCGGCCAGAGGCGCGCCTGTGGCGCCGGGCCCGCATCGAAAGGCGGCTGGGTCTCGCCCTCGCTGACGCGGCCCTCAACCACGGGCGGATCGATGACGGCGGTACTTGCGCACCCCGCGAGAAACCACGAGAGAGCGACAGGGGCCAAGGCGGGGTTCCGACGACCGCAGAGCAGACGATGACCGAGCATGTTCCAAGTCTAACGCAGGGGTGAGGGCAAGGCTGCACGAACTCGGCCCCACGCGGGAGGGGAGACCCCACCACATGGCTTGGCTCGAACGCGAAGTCTTCGGTGTTGAAGGCGCTCTACCGCCCCTTCAACGTCCACCGATTACGCGGTCGCCAGCTCGCCCACGACGTGGAGGGACGATAGACCTCCCCACCCCTTGCCCAGGAGCCCCGATGCCCTCCTCCTCCGATCGCTCTTTTGGTGCTGCCTGTGAGCGCCTTCCGGTCGTGCTCACCTTGCAGGGCATCCCCATCCGCTGGCTAGGCCCCCTCGTCAGCGCCGGCTACGAAGCGGATCTCGAGCTCATGTCCCAGGCCGCGTGGGGTTACCTCGAGGACTGTGGTTGGCAGGAGCCCCTCCAAGACGCGGGGCCTCTCTTCGATGAAGACGGCGAGATCCGGCCCGCCTATGCCCGAGCCTTCGCCGACGCCGCCGAACGCCTCGCGGCCGCCGGAGGCCACGCAGGTCCCGAGTCGGAGATGATCGTGTGGGGCGCGTGGCTGGGCACCAACCTCGCCCAGACCTGCGCGGTCATCAGGGCTCGAACCGAGGCCCTGTCCGAGTCTTGAGCGGGGTGCATCTGAATCCGCGACATCTCAGATCTATTCTAGTCCTCGGTCGAAGGAGTTGGGCTTGGCGCGGCCGGACTCTCCTCCTCCCGGCCGGCCCCCCAGGAGGGGCGACGCGGACCGATATCGACCGACAAGCCGAGCAGCAGGTTGCCCTGGATCGGGGTCGGGTGGCGATCGGGGTAGACCTCGGCGCCGAGGCGCGCGTAGGGTCCGACAGACCGAGGCCTCCCCGGGCCGCGATCGCAGGACCGGCTACGCCCGGTGACCGAGCGCGAGGGTGCGCGCAAAGCCGGCCGCGAGGACGGGGTCGTGCGTGACGCACAGAACGGTCACCTCGCCCTCCAGCCGGCGGAGGCTCTGGAGGATGGCGTCGCGGGTCTCCGCGTCGACGTGGCTGGTCGGCTCGTCGAGGAGCAGGAGCCCGGGCCGTCCGCACAGGGCACGCGCCAGGGCGAGGCGCTGCCCCTCCCCCCCGCTTAGCTTGGCGCCGGACTCGCCGAGGGAGGTCTCAAGCCCACAGGGCAGCCGGTCCACGAAGTCCGCCCCGGCCGCGTCGAGCGCCACGCGGAGATCCTCGTCGGGGATCCGGCGCCCGAGCGTTAGGTTCTCGCGGATCGAGCGCGCAAAGAGGACCGGGCGCTGGTGCACCATCGCCACCCGCTCCGAGCCGCCGAGGCCCTGAGGCGGGCGCCCCCCGACCCGTACCTGGCCTTCGCCGAGGGGCGCTTCGTCGAGCAGGGCGCGGAGGAGGCTGGTCTTGCCCGCGCCGGTGGGGCCAACGACCGCGAGGGCGCTCCCCGGCGCGAGGTCGAGATCAGGAAGTTCTACCCTACGCTCCCCATAGTCGACCACGGCCCCACGGAGCTCGACGGAGAGGGGACCGGGCCCGAGGGCGATCGGCGCGGGGCGTTCAGGTCCCTTGGCAAGCTCGGCCTCGACGCCTTCGAGGGCCGCGCTCGCCCGCTTCAGCAGGCTGTGCACCTCCGTCAGGCGACCGGCAGGGCGGGCGAGTAGTGCCAACGCGGCCGCGAAGCCCGCGAGGGAAGATCCCTCGAGCTGGCCGTGGGCGACCTGGACGGCCCCGAGCCCCAAGAGCACGGCGACCGCCACCCCGATGGCGGCCTGGGTCGCCGCACTTGGCAGGACCGCGGCGGCGTCGCGCCAGACCCGCGTGCGCGCGTCGCGCTGGACGAGGGCGGCGAAGCGGCGTGCCTCGGCGGGCTCCGCTCCGAAAGCGCGCAGGAGCTGGGCCCCGGAGAGCTGCTCCTGAGCGATCGAGCTGAGGTCCGCCCGCGCCCCGATCCAGGCTCGGCTGGTGCGCGCAGCGAGGCCTCCGCCGAGCCACGACACCAGCAGCACCGGAGGGACGAGGGCTGCCGCCCATCCCAGCAGGCCCGGCGCCAGCCACGCCGCCGTCAAGAGCAGCGCCAGGACCGACCATGGGTCGCGGATCAGCCCCACGAGCCCTGCCATCGCGAACTGGACCTCGTCGATCTCGGTGGTGAGCGCCGCGAGCCGGGCGCCGGTATCCCCGGGCCCTACGCGCCCCAGGAGTCGCTGGTGCAGCGCCCGACGAAGATCGGCAGCTAAGGTGAACGAAACCCGCTGAACCAGCGCGGTCCGCCCGACGTGGAGGACCCCGTTGAGACACACGCACAGGGAAAAGGCCAGGGCCCAAGGCCAGGCGCGGGTCGGCTCACCGTCGAGGGTCGCGTTCAAGGTCCGCTCGAGGAGCAATACGGTGGCCGCGGGGATCGCGCCGGCCAGGACCACGACGCCCACCAGCCCCACGAGGGAAGCGGGTGAACGACGGAACTCAGCCCCGAGGATCCTCAAGACACGGCGGATGGGCCCCCTCATGGCACCTCCACCCAAACGGCCTGCCACCGACCCAGGTCCTGGACCGATCCGCGGGGCAGGTACGGCGCCTCAAGGCAGGGCTCACCGACCGGGGCCCGAGGCCGCAGGCACCAGCCTTGGCGGGGTGGCGCGGGCCCGAAGCGCTGAAGCTGATCGTCGCGGCCCACCCCCTGCGGTCGGAACACCTCGCGGCCTGTCAACACATGGGCCAGGGCCGCGTCCTGATAGCGCTCACAGAGCAGCGGACCCTCGGAGAGCTCGGAGAGCGCCCGACGAAGTTCCTCGGCCTCGGTGAAGCGCGCCCGAAGCTCGGGGCTGAAGTGATCGAGCGGCCCGGCCGCGACCAACCCGAGGGCGAGCGCCCCGACGAGACCCAGCCCCAGGCCCGCCCAGAGCAGGCGTCCCGCCGGGCGGCAGGCCACGAGGAACCCGAGTCCGACCCAGGCGGGCGCAGGCCAGTGGGCTTCGGGCTCGCCGAAGGGAGAGGCCACCAGGAAGAGCGCCAGCACGCCTACGGCGGTCCCCGCCCCGATCCGCGCCGGCCGGGTCCACGTGCCGCGCCGCAGCCCCCAAACGACCCCCAGCGCAGTCAGAGGGCCGAGCACCAAGAGCTGATCCGCGACGAAGCGCACCGGACCGAGCCAGCCCGGCCGACGCGCGACGAAGCCTTCGGCGAGCTGAAAGCGGACGGTGACCCCGTCGTGGTAGAGGAGCCAGCCGAGGTGGGGAAGCAGGAGGAGCACGGCGAGCGCCAGGCCGAGCCAAGGCCACGGCGTTCGCCACTCCTTGGGACCCAGCGCCAGCAGGGCCAGAGGCAGGGCCAGCAGACCCGTGTGCTTGCTGAGCACCGCCACCGCCCCCAGCGCGCCCGCCAGCAGCCACCCCCTGCCACCGATCGAGGCCGCCGCCATGACCCCCGCCCACGCCGCGAGCAGGGGGGCGTCCGGGGTCGAGAAGAGGGTGAGCCCGAAGAGGGCGGGCACCCCGAGCCACCACCCGATCGCCACCAGCCGATCCTCACTCACCCAAGCCATAGCCAGCATGCCCAGTAAGCCACAGACCAGAGCCGGGGCGCGCGCGAGCAGCCGAGAGGGGTCCTCGATGGGTAACCAGGCGAGCAGCGCGGCGATGAGGGGGGGCTGGTCGTAGTATCCCCAGGCCAGGTCCCGGCTCCACATGAGATAGTAGGCTTCATCGGCGAGAAGGCCGAGCTGCGCTGCGAGGGCGAGCCGCACCAGCCCCACCGCCACCCCGAGGGAGGTGATCCAGAACAACGGTGGAGGGAGCGAGAGAGGGGCCACGTCGGTCGCCCTATCCCAACCGGACCCTCGCGTGCGCCCGAGCTCACCGATCGGGAACCGCACGACACGCCGATGCACTAAAGTAGCATCCACCGCCGCTCGATAGGAGGCACGCTCGGTGAGCGACTGGCTGCCATGGCTGTTGATAGAGATCGGCGCACGATGGCCGCTGGTCTTGCTCGCCGCCCTACCCTTCCTGCTCACCGCCGGCGTGACCACGGTCTTCTTCGTCGTGCACCGCGCGGTCGCGAGTCGACGCCCCGAAGAGCTCGCGATGACCACCGAGGCCTGGGTGGAGCGGACCCTGCACAAGCAAGGCCTGACCCACGTCCGCGTCGGCCCCGTCCCACCGGGCAGCCCCGGCGTCGACGCGTTCTGGCCGTCCGCGCGCTACATCGCGCTCAAGCCCGCCACCCTCACCCGATGCGACCCCACCTTTTGGGCCATCGGCGCCCACGAGATCGGCCACGCCCTGCACGCCCGGCACCCCTTCTGGGGCCCGCTGTTTACGATGGGGCGAGGCCTGTCGCTCGGCCTCGACCGCCTGCTCGCCGCCGCCCTCCTCGCCGGTGCCTTGGTCGGTGGCCCCTGGGTCGCCACAGCCATCGCGATCGCCTTGGTGCTCGCGCTCGCAGCCAACCTCGTGGTGCTCCTGGACGAGGGCTGGGCGAGCCTCACCGCGCTTCGGCTGCTCCGCGAAGGCGGAGACCTGAGCAAGAGTCAGGTCGCCCGCGCGATCGCCTCGCTCATCGCCGCGTTGGGCGCCTACGTCGGAGGCTTCCTGGGCAAGCTGGCCGTGCTCCTCGCTGCCCCCTTCGTCGCTGCCACCCTGCTGCGCCCCACGCCCTCCCTCTCTCAAGACCTGCCTTGGTATGTCTTGGTGACCCTCGCACTGCTCAGCGCTCCCCTGCTCACGCGCGGTGCCCGGATCCTCTACCGGGTCGTGCGCCCGCGCAGGCTCTCGCGCCTCTCGGAGCTCGGCCCCCACATGATGGCCGAGAACGCCAGCGATCTCTCCGGAGGCTTCGCCGCCACCGCCCTGGTGATCGCTGCGCTGCTCCTCCCCCCATCCACCGCGAGAGATCTCACCCTGATCCTCGCCTTGATCCCTGCTCTGGTCCCCTTCACCGGGGTCCTCGGCTCGATCGTGTTGCTGCCGGTCATGGTGCTCCTTCACGGGGTGGATCGGCTCGATCGGACCGTCACGCGGCTCTCGACAGGCTTCGTGCCCGAAGACTTCCAGGGCGCCCCACGAGCCTTCGGCCCCCCCGCGCTGACCCTCGAGATGCACAACGACCAGGGGCTCGTCCGCCGAGGGCTGGAGCTGCTGCGGGTAGCCTACCTTCCGCTGCTCGGGGTGTTCTGGCTCGCCCAACTCCTAGGAGTCATCGGCCAATAGCCCACGAAATAGGCTGGCTATACCCACATACTCTCCACGTGTCTCCGCACGAGTCGACGACAAAGCTTGCGCGCAAGGGTAGGATCGACCATGTTGGAGCGGTCGCTGCGGAGGGCCGACCATGAGCTACAAGCTGCTCGCCATCGAAGGCTCCGGCGCCTACGGGACGGTGGCCAAGGCCCGCGACCTACGGCACGGTCGGCGGCTCGTCGCCCTCAAGATCCTGCGCGAAGACCACATCGACAACCCCAGGGTCCTCAGCCGCACCCGCGACGAGGCGATCATGTTGACCCGGCTCCAGCACCCGGCCATCGTGGGCGTGCACAGCCTCGACGAGAGCCTCGGTCGCCCGATCATGGTCATGGAGTGGCTCGAGGCCATGCCCCTCTCCGATCTGATCGATAGCCACGAAGCCGGGCTACCCATCGACGTGAGCTGCGAGATGGTCGCCCAGGCGAGCCAGGCCCTCGACTACGCCTACCACACGACCCAGGGCCACCCCCCTCGCCCGCTCAAGCTCGTCCACCGCGATCTCAAGCCCTCCAACATGCTGCTCACCATCGACGGTCAGATCAAGATCGTCGACTTCGGCCTGGCTCACGGAGACTTCGACGAGAAACAGGCCGACACGGTGAGCATGGTGCTGGGCACCCGCGCCTATATGGCGCCCGAGCGCCTCGACGGTGCCGAAGACGATCCCAGCGCCGACGTCTACGCCATGGGCCTGGTCCTCTCCGAGTTGTTGATCGGCAGGCCCGTCAAGCTCTCGTTGAACCCACGAAAGCAAGAGCAGATGCTCACCCAGATCCTCGACGCGCTCCCCCTGGATCCCCTCAACCTCCGGGCACGGCGGCGCCTCCGGGCTCTGGTCCAAGCCATGTGTGCCTACGAACCCGAAGATCGCCCCAGCCACCTCGACGTCTGCAACGAGCTTCAGACCACCATGGCCCTGGGCGGTCTCGCCCCCAATGTTCATGCCTATGCCCGGCAGATCGTCAAGCCCATGGTGAGCACCCGGCAGCGCCAGCCCCCCGAAGAGCACCCCTGCTTCGACGATGTGCGCTTCGTCGAGATCCCCCAACCTCGGCTTCGGATCGGCGCGCCTCACACCATGGACCCGATGCTCACCGAGGTCAACGATGAGCGCATCCGAGCCCTCCTCCGCAGCGAGCGATGGACCTCGAAACTGCCGCGGCTTCGGGCGCTCCTGCGCGATCCCGCCTGGACCCCCGCCCCCTTCCTCGAGGTGATCGACCTAGCCCTCGAGGGCGGCTCAAGCCACTTTGACCCCCGGAAAGTAGCGATGTGTCTCAACCTGCTTCGGGTCCGCCCCCTCGACGAGGTCATCGAGCGGGCCCGAGACCTCCAAGAGCACCCGGACAGCCTCATCGCCAATACGGCGCGGCAGTTCCTCGACAGCGTGTAGGCTTGACGTCGTGTCGGGCGTCGATCGGAGGCCCGGCGAGCCTCGCGGAGCACAGGTCGGGGGAAGCCCGCTGGTTCGATCGCGTTAGAGGCGCTCGCATGTGGCTCAAGATCAAACACTTCTGGCTCCGGCACAAGTCGCGCTACGCCGAGGCCGTCAACCGCTACGGCGTGCCCGTCATCCTCACCGCCATGGCGCTGCGGCTGATCATGGCGGCGATCGTCCTGGGCTTATTCCGACTGGGCTACGCCTTCGAAGAACAGCTCGGCACCACCGACGCCGGGCTCTTCGTGGCAGCCTGGGCGCTGGTCTGGCCCCTCGCGCCGGTTCGGTGGATCCTGGCCGCGGTGATCGCTCCGCCCCTCGTCCGAAAGATCCGCGCCTGGCGTGGCCTCGATCCCGATCTGCCGCCTCCAGCCGAGCCTGCGAGCGAGCCTGCCGAGAGCTCCACCGGCGACTGACGTTCGATAGGTGGCCCGCGATTTGGCAGGCTTCGCGACGCAGGGCTTAGACGACAGCAGTCCGTTGTTCTTGGACTTCGGTCAAGCTCTGCCCTTGCTCGACCGGCCCCCCGACGCCGACGCTTCGGTCAGTCCTTCGGGGCACCCGGCTTGCGGCGCTGACGAAAGTGTAGCTTGAGAGGAGTCCCTTCGAAGTCGAACTGCTCCCGAAGGTTGTTCTGGAGGTAGCGCTTATAGCTCTCGGGCACCCCCTCGGGGGTGTTCGACCAGAAGACGAAGGTCGGAGGCCGGACCCGCGCCTGGGTGGCGAAATACAGCCGCACGGGCCGATGGTAGCGCTGGGGTACGGTGTGGGCGTTCACCGCGTCGAGCAGGAAGCGGTTGAGCCGGCCCGTCGACAATCGGGTGTTGAAGCTACTGAAGACCCGGTGCACCATGGGGAGGATGCGGTGCACCCCCTTGCCGGTCTTGGCCGAGATAAAGAGGTGGGGCGCCCACATTGCGTGGGGGAGCTTGATGCGGAGCTCCTCCTCGATGCTGCGGCTGTTCACCTCTTCGAGATCGGGGGTCAGGTCCCACTTATTGATCAGCACGATCAAGGCCCTCCCTCGGTCGATGACCAGCTCGGCGAGCTTGGCGTCCTGGGTGGTGAGGCCCTCGGTCGCGTCGACGACCAGCAGCGCGACGTGACATCGCTCGATGGAGCGGATCGAGCGCAGGCTGACCGAGCGCTCCAGACGGTCGTCGATCTTGCTCTTGCGGCGGACGCCGGCCGTATCGACCAGCAAGTAGCGCTGACCGTCGATCTCGACGGGGCTGTCGATCGGATCCATGGTCGTGCCTGGCATGTCGTGGACCAGGTGGCGAGCCTCGCCGAGCAAGCGGTTGACAAGGGTCGATTTGCCGATGTTCGGACGACCGATCACCGCGATGCGCAGCTCGTGGGGGAGCGGAGCCTGGGTGGGGGCTTCGCTTTCGCCGTCGAGGAGCTCACTGGGGCTCTCGGGGAGGATCGCTGGCAGGTCTTGGGGGAGGAGGGCGTCGGGATCGTCGAAGTCCTCGTCGTCCTCGGCGGCGGTTCGCTCGGGCAGACGCGAGACCACCGCGTCGAGGAGTTCCCACATCCCGCGCCCATGAGCGGCGGAGAAGGTGAAGAGCTCGTCGATCCCCACCTGCCAGAAGTCCGCGGCGAGGTCTTCGTGGGAGGGACCGTCGACCTTGTTGACGGCGAGCACCACGGCCTTGTCGGTGCGACGGAGCAGATCGGCCACCTCGAGATCGGCGGGCGTGAAGCCCGCGCGCGCATCGACCACGAAGACGATGACGTCGGCCTCGTCGAGGGCGATGAGCACCTGTCCCCGCATGGCCTGGAGCAAGGTGGTGTCGGGCCGCGGCTCGAGGCCACCCGTGTCGATGAGCATGAAGCGTCGACCATGAGCCTCGGCGAGCTCGTAGAGGCGGTCACGGGTCACGCCGGGTCGGTCGTGGACCACGGCCTTGTGAAAGCCGATGATGCGGTTGAAGAGGGTGGACTTGCCCACGTTGGGGCGCCCGACGATCGCGACCACGGGCAGGGACATAGGAGCTCCAGGCGAGAGGGAGGAGGGTTCCGCGCCGGGCGTGGGCGCCCCCGTCCTCCGAGGCGCGGCCCTTATCCCAGGCGTGCGCCCCGAGCCCGCTCCGGGGAGCGAAGGTGGGGTCACCTGGGGCTGGGTACGAAGGGAGAACGTCGAGATCTCCTCGTGTTCCCTCTCCGACTCAGACCTCCATGACGGGCCATGGTTCCCGGGATACCGCCGGCTCGTCCCCACTTCCCCACGACTTCCATGACCGTGATACGCCGACTATTCTTTGCATGTTCTCTGGCCGCACTCTGGGCCTCGAGCGCCTCGGCCCAAGCTGAGACGCCCGAGAAAGAGATCTTTCACCAACGCCAGATCTGGCTCGGCTACATGAGCCAGACCCGGATCTCGGACAAGGTGGCGCTATGGGCCGACGCCCACTTCGTCCCCGGCGCCTTCTACGTCTTTCGCCTAGGGTTGACCTACAGGCTCACCGATCGGCTGCACGTCACGGCGGGCTACGCCTACTTGGGGCTCCCCGTCGGCGGGCTCACCCCGGACCTCAAGCGGACCGAACACCGCCCCTGGGCCCAGGGGGTCTACACGGCGCGGGTCATCGATCACGTCAAGCTCATCCAACGCGTGCGATACGACGCCAGGTTCCGTCGCAACGTCGCCGATGGCGCGCTGGCTGAGGGCTTCGGCCTGACGCACCGCGTGCGCTTCATGGTCGGGCTGCGGCACAATATGGAGTACCTTCGCACCGCCGACGTGCTCCCCTACGTCGTGCTGAGCAACGAAGCCCTCCTAAACTTCGGGCCCTCCGTCGTGTTCAACCACCTCGACCAGAACCGTGTCAGCGCCGCGGGGGGCGTCTCCTATCGCGGGTTCTCGGTTCAGCTCGGCTACATGAACCGCTTCGTGCAGCTCCCCGCCGGGGATCGCTTCGTGATGAACCACACCCTCATCCTCTGGGCCTTCCACAACCTCGATCTTCGCCGCTCTAAGGGCGAGGAGCCTGTCCCGATCGGCCCCAACGACGACGATCCTGGACCGTGGTAGGGCTCCTCCGGCACGGCGGGGGAGCGCCCTGGAGCTTCGCGAGAACCGCCTGCATCGCCCCACACGCCCGACCCATCTTGACAAGCGGCCTCCCAAGCGCGACGCTGCGGTCCACGCTGGAGGTCCCCGTGCGCACCCTGCTCCTACCCCTCGTGCTCTCGCTGAGCTTCGCGGTCGCCTGCAAGAAGAAGGTCGAGCCCGAGCCCCCGCCCGAGCCGGAACCTGAGCCGGTGGTCGAAGCCGAGCCCGAACCGCCACCTCCCTCCTGCCCCGCCCGCGATGCGCTCGTGGGTACTTGGTACCTGGTCACCCAGGTCAGCCCTGGCGCGGCCCGCGGCATGGACGGGATCAACGGCTTCTACACCCTTGAGATCCGCCCCCGCGACGTCCCGTGTGAGGCACAGGTCGAGATTCTCAAGCGCGGTTATGGGCGAGGCTCCCTGTCCACCCAGCAGAGCCTCAAAGGGCGGACCAACATCCGCCAAGAGAACAACTGGTGGCAGGTCCCGATCGCCGTGGGCGCGGGGGGCGACCGCACCGACATGACCTTCTGGCTGCGGCAGGGATCTGGGCGACTGCAAGGCTATTGGTACTACGCTAATAACTCCTGGGGCCAAGCGCCTCTCTACGGGATCGTCGAGGGGCGCCGCGATCTCTTCGAGGACCGTCCGGCCGAGCTCCCCGGCATGCAGCGCCAGCTCGACAGCTGCGAGCTCAAGGGGCAGCCCCAGGTCAGCTACGACGACTGCAAGCCGGGAGGCTGAGGCTCTACCCCTCGAGCGGCGCCCCCTGCGGAGCGCTCAGCCCTCATCGTCGGCGTTGTCCTCCCGATCGGCTCGCCCGCGACGCAGCCTGCCGAGCCGATCGCCCCCCCCGGATCGGCCACGGCGAAGGCGACTCATGCGATCCGAGCCTTCCTCGGAGGTCTCGGTGGAGGCCTCCTCCGCGCTCCGACGGAGGCGGCGCAGCCGTTCGCGACCGCTCTCGCCGGAGGCGCCCTTGCGGAGGCGGCGCAGCCGATCACGGGCCGACTCCCCTTCTGGCGCGAGCGACTCTTGGGAGCCATCGGCAGGAGCGCTCCGGCGCAAGCGGCGCAGACGGTCCCGCGCGGACTCGCCCTCGCCCCCGCCCTCGGGACGGGCGGCGCGGCGGCGCGGGCGGTCCTCGGCCCCCTCTTTGGCGGAGGCGCTCCGTCGGAGGCGACGGAGACGGTCCCGTGCGGACTCCCCCTCGCCCTCGCCCTCGCCCTCGGGACGGGCGGCGCGGCGGCGCGGGCGGCCCTCGAGCCCCTCTTCGGCGGAGGCGCTCCGACGGAGGCGACGAAGGCGCTCGCGCGAGGAGCCCTCCCCCTCCGAGCGCAGCGCACGGCGACGGGGGCGCTCCTCGCCTTCTTCTTGCGACGAGGCGCTCCGACGCAGACGACGCAGTCGATCTCTCGCGGACTCACCCTCACCCTCGGACCGCGGAGCGCGGCGGCGCCGAGGCTCCTCGCCGCTTCCTTCGGACGGCGCGCTCCGGCGCAGCCGACGGAGGCGCTCGCGCGAGGAGCCCTCCCCCTCCGAGCGCAGCGAGCGGCGGCGACCGCTCTGCGACTCTTCGGACGGAGCGGCCTCGTCGGCCTCCCCCTCGCCTCGCGCGCTCCGACGCAGCCGACGGAGTCGCTCACGACCGGACTCCCCACCCCGACGAGGCACCCGCCCCGAGCCGCGGAGCGCCCGGCGAGGTTCGGCCGCCTCGGTGGGCTCCTCCACGGCGTCTGGGGTGGCCTCGGCGGCCCCTGGCACCTCGTCGGTCCCCTCGGTCGGAGGTGGCGTCTCGGCCTCAGCCACCGCAGCGCGCAGGACCTCGGCGGCGCCACGAGCCGCGTCCAGGGCCTCCGACGGCGCTACGGCCTCGGCGATCGCCGCGACCGTCTCGCGTAGGGCGGTCAGAGCCTCGCTGACCGCGTCCACCGCCTCGTGCTCTCCGGCGTCGGACGCAGCCGCCTCGAGCAGCGCCTCGCCCTCGCGTACCGCGACGGCGCGAGCCTCCGCTGCCTGGACCGCCCCCTCGACGGCCGTGGCCACCCCCTCGCTCACCTCGCGAGCCGCGACCAAGGCCTCTGTTGGCTCCTCGGCCGCAGCGATCGCGGCGACCGCCTCGCGAAGAGCGGTCAGCGCCTCGGCGACCGCGTCCACCGACCCGTGCTCGACCGCCTGGGCCGAGGCCGCCTCGAGCAGCTCCTCGCCCTGTCGCACCGCTGCCGCACGGGCCTCCGCCGCCGCCTGCTCGACCGCCTGCACGGCCGCTGCGACGGCCGCCGCCACCCCCTCGGCGGCGCGCTGTGCCCCTTGGAACGCCTCCTCGGGGGACGCCGAGGTCGCGATGGCCTCGACCTGAGCCGAGAGCTGGGAGAGCGCCTCGGACACCGCCTCGACCTCCTGAACCTCCTCCGCGAGCGCGCGCGCCGCGTCTTGGAGCGCGTGCGCCTCACGGCTCGCCGATTCACGGGCCTCGTTCAGCGCGACCACCGCCGCGATCGCTCCGTCCAGGCCCTCCTCCACGGCGCGCGCCGCGTCGAGGGCGCGTGCCGGATCCTCGGCGGTCGCGATCTGCTCCACCGCCTCCGACAGAGACGCCAGCGACGCCTGGACGTCCGGGGCGTCGGCAAACTCCGCCGCGCGCGCTGAGGCAGACGCGCGGATCCGCAGCCCCTCCTCGACCGCCGCAGCCCGTGCCTGGGCGGCGGCCACCGCCTCGGCCACCCCCGACGCGGCCGCTCGGACCGCCTCCAGGAAGGCCTCGACCTCGTCGGACTGCTCCACCCCGACCGCCCGCTCCTTCAAGGCGGCGAGCGCCTGGGCGACCCCCTCGTCCTCGGCCTGGGTCCCCGCTAGCTCGACCGACGCCTCGAGGATCCTCCCGATCTCGACCGCCGCCGCCTCTCGCGCGGCCGCCAGGGCCGCTGCGGTCTGCACCGCGACCTGGTGGGCCTCGATCGCCGCCGCGATCTCTTGAAGAGGACCGAAGGCCTCGGACGAGGCGGCTCGCGCCTCCTTCACCAGCGCCGCACGGGAGGCGTCGTCATAGGCGGCGACCAGCCGATCCCGTGCATACTTCGCGTCTTCGATCGCGCTCGCGGCCCGGCGGAGCATCGCCCTCGCCCCCTCGGGGTGGGCCTCCTTAGGGATCTCGTCGAGGGCGTGCCGGAGCTCGTGGACTCGGTCGGTGATGGGCTCGAGCTCCGCGATGAGGGCGTCGATCTCGGCCTCTGCCTCGGCCGCGCTCATCTCGACGGGCAGCGCCTCGACCGCCGAGCGGACCGCGTCGGCCGCATCGACCAGCGACGAGATCGGCTCGCTCACGTCCATGGACACGATCGCGCCCGCCGCCTCGCGCGCCTCATCGAGGCGGAGATCGATCAGGCTCTCGAAGCGCTCCGACGCCTCACGGAGCCGATCCTCGAGGGCCTGGCGCGCCTGGGCGAGGCGATCGAGCGGGCCCTTCATCGGCTCTTTCCCCTGATGGGGCGCCGCGAACTCGGCAGCCTCCGCCGCCTGGGTGAGCGCCGGGGCACTCTGGTCACGGACCGCCATGATCCGTTCTTCCGTCTGGACGATCAACAGACCACGCTCGTGATCGTCGAGCACGGAGGTCACCTCGCGATCAGCAGCCTCCACCGCATCGATCAGCGCATCGAGATCCAGGTCGAGCGCGGGCACCGACCCGGCGTGCTCGGCGGACTGGGCCGCCTCCTTCG
The DNA here is from genome assembly GCA_007693595.1 of Deltaproteobacteria bacterium. Classification (GTDB taxonomy): domain Bacteria; phylum Myxococcota_A; class UBA796; order UBA796; genus REDI01. The sequence goes on from REDI01000053.1 coordinate 58,091, forward strand.
CGACCGTGCCACGCTCTACTGCCTCTCGCAGCGACGCGGTCGCAGCATCGAAGGCGGTCAGGTCGAGCGCCGGAGGCTCCTCGAAGGCGGAGGCCCGCGCCTGGAGGGCCGCTCGGCGCGGATCCGCCCGATCCTGCGCCTCCACCAGTCGGCTCAGATCGGCTTCGAGGCGCGCCCGTGCCTGCTGCAGGGCCTCCGCTGCCGCCTCGACATCGGTCGCGATCTGTGTCCGGGCCTCCTCGATCGCGAGGGCCACCGCCTCGCGCTGGGCCTGGACCCCCTCGGCCGCGCCTCGGGCCAGCGCCGCCGCTTCCTCGACCTCGGCGAGGGTCTCGCCGGCCTGGGCGAGCGCCACCGCCTCTCCCAGCCCCGTGAGGGCCGCGTCGTAGAGCTCGATCGCCGCGACGACGCGCTCGCACGCCGCCTTGGCCTCGTCGGAAGACGGAGTGAGGCTCTGGAGCTCCGCGCGCTCGGACGCGATCGAGGCCGCGTCGGGTAGCGAGGCGATCTCCTGCTTGATCGCCTCCGCGCGCCGTCGCTGCGCTTGGGCGTGCGCCTCGCGGGCTGCCGCGATCGCGCGCTCCGCCGCTTCTATCTTTGGCGACACCGCTCCCTGGCGCTCCCGGAGATCCGTCAAGGCCTGAGGGAGGCGCTCGATGTCTTCGAGCTGAGCGACCTGCTCGATCGCGGACGCGAGCGCCTTGGCCCCACGCTCTGCCTCTGAGAGAGCCGACTCAGGGGCTCCGAGATCCGTCGCCCCCCGCTCGGCGAGAGCCGAGAGTTCCTCTCGGAGTGCGCCGAGGGAGACGCGGGCCTGATCCAGTCCCGCACGCTGCTCCGAGGCCTGCTCCTTCGCCTCCGCGAGCGCAGCAGCCGCGCGCTCCGCGTCGGCCGCGATGCGGGCCTGCAGCTCCTCGAGGGCTTGCCGGGCCGTCTCGATCCCCCCCAGGCAGCGCTGGGCGAGACCGCGCGCCATGGAGGTGGCCTCTTCGATCTCGTCCAGATCCGAGGCCGCTTGGGTCAGCTCCACCGCCTCGGCGAGCTCACCCCGCGCCGCCCGCACCGCCTCGACGTGGGTGCGAGCCTCTGCGAGCTCTTCTTCGGGTCCCTCGACGTGCTCGGCGAGCTGCGCCTCGAGCAGGGAGAGGGCCTCGGAGGCCGAGGCGAGCAGACCCGCGACCTCATCGCGAAGGGCGAGCGCGCGCTGGTCGCGGACCTGCGCTGCGGCCTGGGTCAGGGCGGCGGAGGACCTGGCGAGCTCGTCGCGAGCGCCGGAGGCGTCGAGCTCCAGGAGCGAGGCCGTGAGAGCCTCGGGATCGGCGGACTCCAGGCGCGCGGCGAGAGGATCGAGCCCCGCCAAGACCTCGCGTCCCCGCGCCACCGCCGCTTGGAGCGCGGCGCGAGCCTGCGCCACGGGCTCGTCGTCGAAGGCGGAGGCTCCCAAGGCTTCCTCAGCTTGGGCGATCCCTACTCGGATCGCCTCAGACTGCTCCGAGAGCGCACCCTCGAGGGCACCTCGGGCGCGTCCCAGCTCCTCCTGAGCCCGCCCCAGGGCCTTCTCCCACCGCGCGACGCGATCGGGTCGCGAGCGGAGGAGGGCGTCGATCTCGGCGTCGAGATCGACCCGGATCTCGACCGTCGAAGACTCGAGACGCTGCAAAAGAGCGCGGGCCTGAGCGGGGAGCTCGGCGAGGTCCGCCAGGGCCACCCTCGGCGCCTCCAGGGCGCTGGGAAGGCCCTGGACGGAGGCCTGAGCGGACTCGACCACCTCGCCGATGGACCGCGCGATCTCCTCGATCTCGGCGCGACGGCGCGCTCGCCACCCACGATGATCCACCTCGGACTGGATGCGCGCCTCGAGATCGGCCGCGATCGCCACGGCCTCCCGATGATCGGCCTGAGCGGCCGCGAGCAGGTCTCGACCCTGTTGGTGGACCTCGTGGGGCTCGCCGTCTTCGAGCGCCTGGAGGAGAGCTCGGATCCCGGCGGCCTGGGCCCTGCGGGCCTCGACGTGAGACTTCAGGCTCGAGAGGGCCTCGGTCGCCTCGATCCGCTCCGCTTCGGTCCGCGCGGTGAGCGCCTGGAGGCGAGCGCCCTCCTCTTCGGCCAGCCGCTCGGCCTTCGCGGCCTCGGCTCCGAGCGCGTCACGGGTCTTCGCGACGAGCTCCCGCCGTGCCGCCGCCTGCTCCTCGAGCTGCTTGAGGCGCGCCTGGACGGCGTTCCGGTGCTCAAGGAGGGCCGTGGCCGACGCCGACGCCCTCCCCTCGGCGTCGATCGCCGCCGAGACGTGCTGGCGCGCCGCCTCGGGCTCGACCGCCGCCCTCGACGCTTCAGCCGCCTCAGCCGCCTCAGCCGCCGCGGTGCGGGCCGCATGTTCCGCCTGCTCCGCGGCTCGTAGCCCCTCTTGGACCTCAGGATCCTCGATGGAGTCCACCAGATCTCGCAGCCCGGAGAGTGCGCTGGTGGCCTCCGCCGCACGTTCCTGGGCGGCTTCCGCCGCGCCAACAGCCTTCTCCGCCGCCTCTGCCGCGCTGGCCTTGGCCGCGACCGCTTGGCGTGCCTGCGCGAGCAGGTCCACGGTGGCAGAGGCCGCGCGCTCCAGCGCCCCCTGCTGCTCCGACGCCTCACTCATGGCCTCTGTCGCCCCCTCTTGGGCGGCGTCGAGATCCTTCTCGAGGAGGGCGCGGAGGGTGTCGATCGCGGCTGGGAGGCTCTGGCGCAGCGCCTCGACCTGAGCCTCGACGGCCTCGTGCGCCGCGAAGACCTCGGGCAGATCGGCCTCAAGCACCGCCTCGGATGTGGTGGAGAGGCTCACGTTCAGCTTCGCGAGTCCCTCTTCAAGGCGGTTGGCTCTGTCGGACAGCTCCTCGCGCAGGCGTGCGAGCGCGGCCTCGCGGGCCTCCGCGACCGAGGAGGCCACCATCTCGGCGGCCTCGCGTGCCGACGCCAGCGCCTCGTCGAGCTCGTCGGAGTCCCGCACCGAGGCGACCATATCGGCGAGGAGCGACATGGCCTCTCCGACCCCGCCGCGCTCGGCGAACGCACCTGCCTCTGATCTCGCAGAGGCCAACAGGGCCTCTGCTTCCTGGACGGTTCGGGCTCGATGCGCTTCGCGTCGGACCGCCTCGGAAAGGACCTCGGCCTCCGACGTCGCCGCAGCCAGCGCCTCGGCCGGATCCTCGGCACCCGCGATCGCCTCCACCGCCTCCGACAGCGCGCTCAGCGCCGCCGTCACCGGCTCCGCATCGGCGAAGTCTCCCGCTTGTTCGCGGGCGCTCGACAGGAGGGAGGCGCCGGCGTCCACAGCCTGCGACAAGGCCTCCGCCGCGGCGGCCTCGGCCGCTTCCTTCGCCGCACGGGCTTGGGAAACCGCCTCCGAAAGCGCCTCGGCCTCCGACGTCGCCGCAGCCAGCGCCTCGGCCGGATCCTCGGCACCCGCGATCGCCTCCACCGCCTCCGACAGCGCGCTCAGCGCCGCCGTCACCGGCTCCGCATCGGCGAAGTCTCCCGCTTGTTCGCGGGC